>NZ_CP015992.1:1248801-1873202 GCF_001708505.1 Pseudomonas sp. TCU-HL1 | reverse complement strand
ACCACCAACAGCGAAGCTCTGGAAGCCCAGATCGCCGCCTTCCTGAAGCAGGGTGGCGAGATCCAGGAGATCGCCAAGGGCGTCAGCGCCCAGGTGGCACCGAGCCGCCATATCCGCATCGGCAACAAGTAAGGCCTCCAGGCGCCTGTGGGCCGGCGGGAAAACGTCCCGCCGCCGGGCGCCGCCGCCCTGCCCTGCCGGTGGGCGGCTGCCGTTTGCGCCTAATCTCATCGCGCTAAACTTCCACGCAGGCCCGCAGCGGCCGGAAACGGGGGTAAATGCCGGGCGGGGGTCCGGTGGCAGCCAGATGGGAGGTGTCCCATGCAGCGGCACTACTACATCAGCGACAACCTCAACGACCTGGAACGGGTCGAAAGCGAGCTCGAAGCCCAAGGCATCGACCACGAGCAGATCCACGTGCTCAGTGAACGCGACGCCGACGTCGAGCATCACCACCTGCACGATGTGTCCTCCGTCATGAAGCGCGACATGGTGCACTCCGGCCTGATCGGCGTAGGCATCGGCCTGACCCTGGCTGCCCTGGTGATGCTGGTGGCCTGGTTCAGCGGCTGGACCGGCACGGCAGCCGGGTGGATTCCCTTCATATTCCTCGCCATCGCGCTGTTCGGATTCAGCGTCTGGGAAGGCAGCCTGTTCGGCATACAGACACCCAGTGCGGTGGTCAAACGCTTCCAGCCCACCCTGGACGCCGGCAAGCACGTGTTCTTCGTCGACGTGAAACCGGCCCAGGAAGCCATACTCGCCCGCGTGGTCAGCCACCACCCGATGCTCCGGATGGCCGGCACCGGACAGGCTGCACCGGCCTGGGCGGAAGGCCTGCAACACCGCCTGCATCAACTGCGCAAAATGATGTAATTCCCCTGCGGGGCGGCGGGTGCGATATCCGTCGCTTCAGTGCTCGCCGGCCGGACAGTTCTCCGGCGCAGCACTGGCGCGCGCTTCGGCCAGCAACCAGTCAATCAGCCGGCGCACCTTCTCCGCCGGTGGCGAACGACGACTCCAGGCCAGACGATAAGCCCAGGGCGTGGGCAGGCGACAACGCTCACCAAAGGGCAGAACCAGCCGGCCGTTGGCAATGTCGTCACATGCCAGGGCGGTAGAACCGAGAGCAAACCCCTGGCCACTCACGGCGCCCTGGATGGCGTGGCCGATCAGGCCAAAGCGCATGCCGCCCTTCACCGGGCCCGGCTTCCCCACGTAGGTAGCGAACCAGTCCTCCCAGCTCGGCAGGTGCAGGTTGGCGGTGTTCTTCCAGTGGGTGTGGATCAACCGTGCGCCAAGCATGTCCCGCGGGTCGCGCACAGGGCCGAACTGATCCAGGTACGCCGGGCTGCAGACCGGGAAAAATTCTTCGAGGAATAGCAGCTCGCTGGCAGGCAGGGGCGCATCGGTGGTGGTGAAACGAATGGCCAGGGTCGCCTCGCCGCGCTCCAGGTCGACGAGCTGTTCGGTGGCCTCCAGGCTCAGGGTGATGTCGGGGTTGGAAGCGGCGAACAGGTTGAGGCGGCGCATCAGCCAGTGGCTGGCAATGGAGGGCGCGCAGGTAATGTGGATGGGCCCCTCGTCCTGGCCACGCAACTCGTCGGCGCCACGGGTCAGCAACTCGAAGGCCTGGGCCACTGTAGCCGCCAGGCGTCGACCATTCTCGTTGAGACTGACGGTATTGCGGGTACGGTCGAACAGGCTGACCCCCAACTCCCCTTCGAGCAGGCGAATCTGCCGGCTTACCGCGCCAGGCGTCACCGAGAGCTCCTGGGCGGCTTCGGTGAAGTTGCGACTGCGGGCGGCAACCTCGAAGGTCCGCAAGGCGATGAGTGAAGGGAGGCGCATGACAGCTTCGCTTTGAGTTCAAGTCAAAGCATCATGACAAATCATCGTTTGAATGCAAGACGCCAGAAGACCGATCCTGCCTGCCATTGGCGGCCTCTACCGCCCCCTGCCTTGCGAGTTGAACGATGAAACCCTCCCGCCTCCCCCTGGACTGGTTCGCCTGCGGCCTGATGTTCGTCCTCTGTATCTGCTGGGGCTTCCAGCAGGTGGCGATCAAGCTGACGCTGGACGACGTCCCCTCCATCCTGCAGCTGGCCATCCGCTCCGGAGGCGCAGCGCTTGTACTCGGCGCCCTGGTCCTGTGGAAGGAGGGCCGCAGCGCCTTCACCGACGGAACCCTGTTGCCCGGGATCGCCGTCGGCGTGCTCTTTGCGCTGGAGTTCCTGTTCATCGGCGAGGGGCTGAACCACACCAGCGCCTCGCACCTGTCGGTGTTCCTTTACACCGCGCCCATGTTCGCGGCCCTCGGCCTGCACCTGATGCTGCCCGAAGAACGCCTGTCGCCCGTGCAATGGCTAGGCGTGCTGGTGGCCTTCGGCGGCATCGCCACGGCGTTCCTCGGCCAGCCTTCCGGTGCGTCCGGCAACGTCCTGCTGGGCGATACCTACGCGCTGCTAGGCGCCGTGGCCTGGGGCGCCACGACATTGGTGATCCGTGGTTCGTCGCTGTCCGAAGCCAATCCGGTGAAGACGCTGTTCTACCAACTGTTCGGTGCAGCGCTTGTGCTAACAGGGGTGGCACTGAGCACGGGCAAGACCGATATGCAGTTGACCCAGCGCGCCCTCATCAGCCTCAGCTTCCAGGTGGTCGTGATTGCACTGATGAGCTATCTGGCGTGGTTCTGGCTGCTACGCCGCTACCTGGCCTCGCGCCTGTCCGTGCTGTCCTTCATGACCCCGCTGTTTGGCGTGTCCTTCGGCGTGCTGGTACTGGGCGAACAGATCGACCTGTCGTTCACCGTCGGCGCCGCCCTGGTACTCGGTGGCATCGTGCTGGTCAGTGGCGCAGAGCTGTTGCGCGGGCGCCAGCAACGCAAGGTCCTGGCGCCATCGCAAGTCTGACTCCCCATCAGCGACGGCGGATGCGCTCCACCAGCACCCGCCCGTCCTGACTCCAGCGTCCACGCACTTCCACGAAGTCGCCCACCCCTGGCGACTTGTCGATGCGGCTGCCCGGCCCGAGCACCAGCGGCACTGAATCCAGAGTCCAGCCCTCTCCCAATCTGCCCTGCAGGCGCACCCGCGAACCCACTGGGCTGGGTGCGGGCTGACCATTGGCGTCGCGGGCGCCCTGGTCGATCCAGTCGATGATCAACTGGATTTCCTCGTCGCTGAGAAAAGGCGGGCCGTCGTAGGGCATCTGTGGCAGCGACTGGCCGCGAATACGTCGCACCAACTCGCTGGCAGCGGAAGCGCCGGGCACCACGCGCACCCGTTCGTGGCGATCGAGAATAGCCGCGTACGAGCTGAGCAAGAGGCCTTCCGGAGCCGACCCCATCAGGCCGTTGGTGGAATGGCATTTGACGCAGCGACTGGCAAATATCGGTGCCACATGGTTGTAAGTGAGCGGCTGGCCTGCCGGAGGGCGCTGCAGCGGCGCGGACTCAACCATGACCGAGGGCGGCCGGCTACCCGGCTGCAACCCACCGGCGATCCATTGTTCGAACACGCCGATCTCGGCATCGCTGAGAAAAGGCGGCCCGGTCATGGGCATGCGTGGCTGGCTCTGCCCCTTCAGGCGCCGGATCAGCTCGCTGCCCGCCGGGTCGCCACTGTTGACCACGGGGCGGCTCACACTGCCCTTGAGCAGTTCATCCAGACTCGTCAACCTGAGGCCCAGCGGCGCCGCCTCACCCGCGTGGCACATCACGCAGCGCACCTGGAGGATGGGCTGGATGTCGTCGTAGCTCACCGTCTGGGCCAACGCAGGCCCCTGCGCCAGGAACCACGAACAGAGGATGATCCGCGCCAGCCGCTCGCCCATTTCACGTCTGCCTTCCGCCAGGCTTGTCCGGCTAAGACTAGTGAAGGGGCCAGTAAAGCGCAGATTCGCGGAACCCCGCCCCGATCCGTCGGTCAGTCTATTCGAGGCCGGCGAGTGCCGGCCCCAAGCCCCGGGCTCTGTTCAGTCGCCGCTGTGGACCCCGGGGCTTTCCTGTGCGCGGGATGTCGGAAACGTCCGTATACAGAATCACCAATCTGACGTGTTTCCTCAGAGCCTGCCGTAGGCAATGATGGCGGCCGCGTGTTGCAACCGGAGAATTACTGAATGAAACCTGTCCCCCGCCTCACCGCCCTGCTGCTCGGTGCCGGCCTGATGGCCAGCCTTGCTGGCTGCGACCTGGCCGAGGAGTCGGCCAACAAACTGGCGGAGAAAGCCGAGGCGGCCGCTCAGGAAATCGTCCGGGAAGCCATTGGCGAAGCGGTCAATGAACTGAACAAACAAGTGGACGAAGTCCAGGCTTCGGCCAAGGAACTGCTCGGAGAGCAGAAAGAGGAAGAAGCCCGCGAGGAGCCGCCGCGCGCGCCTTCGAACAAGGATAAGGGCAAGAAAGAGGACGCCATGCTGCCACCCTCCGGGATTGAGACCTGAGTCTTTAAACAGCTGGCCGCAGCTGTCCTGTCCTGTCGCGGCCACTATCCACTGCGTATCGGGGCCTGGAAGCCGTCAGGCCCGCAGATAGCGCGGCAAGGGCCTGCGGTGAAGCACCTTGAGCGAATCCACCGGCGGAACCTCCCCATGCTCCAGCGCCAGGTCGCGCCTGAGCGTGCTGATCAGCCAATCCAGCTGTACCGAAGCCGCCACCACGCGCTGGAAAAATTTCCCCTCGCGCTCCAGTGTCAGCACAAAGCCACCGTCCGGCCGAGCCTTGGTGCTCAACTCGTATTCCGGAAAGGCGCTGATCAGTTTGTCAAAATCCAGATCCATGTCTTCTCTCCCAGAAAATTGATTGCTCCTGCACCCCATCTGCAGCGTGCATGCCACCCCTATGACAACGGAAACGCCAAATAAATCAGTCGTTTGCAAAATTTTTAAACAACTTTTGCCATGCATTGCGCACGATTTGAGGCATTTGCAGCGTGCAATTTGCAAGACCGATGAAATGCAAAGCCCCCGGCAGGAGCAGGCTCCGGACCGGGGGCTTTGTATTCAAGGTCGCGCAGGGCGCGACCTAAGGGCGGATCAGACCAGCTCTATGCGGTCGTCGTCGATGCGGATCAGGCCCTGCTTGTAGAGGCCGCCGATCGCCTTCTTGAAGGTGCCCTTGCTGACACCAAAGCGCTGGCTGATGAGTTCCGGCGGACTCTTGTCCGACAACTTCAGCATGCCGCCCTCCGCGCGCAGCGCGGCGATGATCTGCTCGCCAAGGCCACTGACCGCCTCCACACCCACCGGCTGCAGGCTCAGGCTGATCTTGCCGTCCGGACGGATTTCCTTGATGTAGCCCTGCTCACGCATACCGCTACGCAGGAACTTGAACATCTCGTTCTTGTGGATAAGGCCCCAGTGCTGCCCGTCGATGATGGCCTTGAAACCAAGGTCGGTCTGATCCGCCACCAGCAGATCGACCGCCTGGCCAGTCTTGTAGCGCGGTGGAGTGGCGTCCAGGTAGCGATCCAGGCGCGCGGTGGCGGTGATGCGGCGAGTGCGCTTGTCGAGGTAGACGTACACCACGCAATAGTCACCCACCTGCAGCGGACGCTTCTCTTCCGAATGCGGCAACAGGAGGTCCTTGGGCAGCCCCCAGTCGAGGAACAGGCCGACCCGGTTGATCTCCACGACCTTGAGGCTGGCAAAGCCGCCGACCTGCACCTTGGGCTTCAGCATGGTAGCTACCGGACGATCTTCGCTGTCGAGATAGAGGAAGACATTCAGCCAATCGCCCACGTCGGTCGGTTCGTCCTTGGGCACGTAACGCTTGGGCAAGAGGATCTCGCCGTCCGGGCCGCCGTCCAGGTACAGGCCGAAGTCCGTGTGCTTGGCCACCTGAAGTGAATTGAAACGCCCGATTAGTGCCATCTTCGCTACCTCTGAATGTCGAGGCGGCATTCTACTCGCTGACCGGGACGCTGGGTGAATCGAGTGGACTGGCAGCACGGCAGCCAAGCTCAACCCCGGCGTATTCGCCTGTCGGGCTTCGAGAGCCACCGACAGCGCCTGGCACGTTTCCCGTCCTGAGATTCTGTCCTTTCATCGCCAGACAGGTCGCAAGAACCTGCCTGAATTTTCATTCTGCAAAACTGTCTACTGGTCGCTAGCACAACGATGTTTCAGAATCATGTCGCCGAAACCACGACCTCCGTGCATTCCGGCATCACTCGACGGATTCTCACTGTCCCATCTCAGGAGTTCCTGTGCGCCCATTCAGCCGTTGGCTGTCGCAATCCGCATCGCTCGCAACACTTGGCGTGCTGTTCCTGGCGATCCCCCTCGCCAGCCGCTATTGGCTGGGCTGGTCCAACCCCTTCGGCTATCTCTCCGACCTCGCCTTCGGCACCTTCCTGATCGTGCTCCTGTACGGCCGTTCGCTGCTGCTGGCCCTGCCGCTGATGCTGCTCTGGTGCCTGATGGTCCTCGGCAATGCCGAACTGGTCGGCGCCGTCGGCCGGATGCCGGAACCGGGCGACCTGAAATACCTGCTCGACCCGCAATTCGTCAGCCATTCCACCCAGGGCGGCGGCATCACCCACCCGCACCTGGGCGCGGCATTGGGCGCCAGCCTGCTGGCGTGCCTGCTGTTCTGGCGGCACCGGCATCGCCCGCTGAACTGGAAATGGTTCGCCACGCCGGCCGCCCTGCTGATGGGGCACATCACCCTGCAATCCGTGCAACCCAGCGACGCCGACCAGTGGCGGCAGTTCAACCTGCCCCACAAACTGATGGCCAGCGCCGTGAACAGCGGCCAACTGGCAGTCGAAGACTGGCTTGATGGCGACAAGCCCGACACACCGCCGGACATCGCCGGCCTGGCGCGCCTCGACCTCGATGGCACGCCCCTGCTTCCGGGCCCCGGCCGTGCGCGCAACGTGCTGGTGATCACCCTCGAAGGCGTTCCCGGCGCGTACATTGCCGCCAACCGTGCAGCAATCAACAGCAGCTACCAGGAGTCGCTGATGCCCAAGCTCAGCGCCTGGGCCGAGCGAGCCATGACCACGCCCGACTACGTGCTGCACAGCCACCAGACCATCCGCGGCTTGTACGCCATGCTCTGTGGCGACTACAGCAAGCTGGATTCGGGTACGCCCAAAGGCCTGGAACTGCTGAACAACCCGGCCCGCGCCAAGGCCTGCCTGCCCTCGCAGATGCACCAGCATGGTTTCAGCACCCACTTCCTGCAGGGCGCCGGGCTGCGCTTCATGGCCAAGGACAAGATCATGCCGCAGATGGGCTTCGACAAGACCCTGGGGCGTGACTGGTTCCGCAACAAGGCCTACCTGGAATTCCCCTGGGGCATGGACGACAAGGCCTTCTTCGAAGGTGCGCAGACCTACGTGAAGCAGCTGCGCCAGCAGAAGAAGCCGTGGATGCTCACCCTGCTCACCGTCGGCACCCACCAGCCCTACTCCGCCCCCGCCGACTACCTGATGCGCTACCCGGACTCCAAGAAGGCCGCCATCGCTTACCTGGATGATGCGGTCGACGCCTTCCTCACCGGCCTGGAGAAACAGGGCGTGCTGAAGGACACCCTGGTCATCGTCACCTCGGACGAATCCCACGGCATCGAAAATGTCCGCCTCGCTTCGGCCTGGGGCTTCAACCTGGTGCTGGCCCCCGAGCAGGCGTCGCTGCCACCGATCAAGAGCGGCGTCTACGGCCACGTCGACCTGACCACCTCGATCCTCGACTACTTCGGCTACCGGGTACCGCAGAACCTCTCCGGCCGCTCGCTGTTCCGCGATTACGCCATCGGCCGCGAGATGATGTCCTATACCAACGGCAAACTACGCTACCACGACGGCAACGACACCTTTACCGAATGCGACTTCCGTCAGGTCTGCCGGCGCTACCAGAGTGAGGGTTTCATTGCCGACGAGGCCCGTTATCTCGGTAGCTACAGCGGCAAGAAAGCACGCCTGGTTTCCCAGCGTGCGGCGCTGCTTGACCAATCGCTGCAAGGCGGCACCCTGGGCCAGGAGTACCAGTTCGCCACGCGCGACCGCATCCGCCTGAAAGAAAAAGCCAGGGATGACTGGGCTGACAACCTGATCGGCGCGCAGTACATGGAATTGCCGAAGAACAGCCGCACCAGCGTGCAGATGACCATCAAGGTGCTGCGCATGGACAAGCAAGGTGCTCAGTTGCGCCTGAAAGCCAAGGAGTTCGAGCGCGACGTGGCCCTGCCGATTCCCGAAATGCCGCTGCTGAAACAGGGCAAGCCGCTGAAGGTCGACTTTGCCTTCGACAACCCCGAAGCACGCAAGGCCTTCTCCTTCCACCTGCTGGCCGAAGGTCGTGGCGTGATCGAGATCAGCGACTTCAAGGTGACCACCGAACCCCTGCCAACCTCGGCGGTTGCCGCCGACAACGGCGGACAGGTCGCGCAGAAGCGCCCGCTGCATCCAATCACCACGCTGTTCGGCCTCCTGGCCCGCCAGCAGGATGCGCTGGAGAGCGAAGGGGAAAACCCGGGCGACGAACGTGCGGTGCTGCCGGACAGCACCGAACTGCGCCTGCAGCAGTATCACTGAGCACCGCCTCCCCTCCCGCCCTGCCCCGTCACCCGGATGAAGGTCCGGGAACGGCGCCGCCATTTCCCGGATTGCATCCGGGCTACCCGGCTACAGGCGTCGCCTTGTGGGAGCGAATTCATTCGCGATTGAAATCGCTCCCACAGGATATTCCCCGCGTTGCCCGACCTAAGGCAGAGTCGCCCGCGTGGCATTTCGGCTATGGGCGCCGAAATGGCGGATCAGCCGCACCAGCGCCTGGTTGAGTTGCACATCATCGGGCAACGGCGCCAATTGGTTGTCCCGGCTGAAGCCCGCCGGTGCCTGGCCACCCACGCGCCATTGGCCGATGCGCGCATCGAAGTCATCGGCGGCGTCGTAGGACTCCTTGGACACCACCAGGCGCAGGAACTCGCCGTCGAAGGGCGGGTACTCACCATCCGCACGGTCATCGGCGTAGGCGCGCAGTAGCGGGCTGTCGTTGCGCCCCTCTCGCAGCAGCTTGCGCAACCAGTCGGCCTGGTACTGCTCGACCTCAGTGTGCCGGTTGGCCGCTTGTTCGATAGCCGCCAGCTTGTCGCTGTCCAGGCCCACCGCGGCTTTCAGCGCGATCCAGATCAGCCGGGGCGTACCATGACCCGGCAGGGCCTTGGCGTGGTACGGCTGGGTCAGATCCTGGATGTAATGCAGGCCCCAGCCGAGGAAGCGATAACCCCAGTACGGGTGACCGCTCTCGAAGGCGAAACGCGCCAGGCCGAGGTACTGGTAGACACGCACCTCCGGATAGGTACGCGCCAGGTAGGGTGCAGCGCGGTAGATGATCTTGTCTTCGTGGTAGTAGCCGATATGGAACGGCGCCTGGGAGGAGTACTCGAACCGGGCGTCGCCGAAGGGCTGCTTGCCGAAGTTGTAGCGCGCACCGACTTCGCCGGGGTTGTCGCTGAACAAGTTGATGTCGTGACCGTAGTCCGGCTCGTCGGCGGCACTGGCCACCACGGCCAGGGCGGGCAGCTTGTCGCCGGGCTGCACTTGGTAGAAGCGCCACTCACGCCACAGGCTGAGCTTGCGGAACACCAGCACATCGGCCGCGTCGAGAGGCGTGCGTCCGCTCCAGTCCATCCCCGGCAGGCCCTGGACGAAGTAGGCCAGCTTGATTTCGGGGTTCACCCGCAGCGCCATCAGGAAGGCCTTGCGGCGATCGCCGCCATGGGTGGGAATCCAGCGCAGGTCATCAGGTCGTGCGGGATAAGCCGACAGGTTCTCGCGGAAGAACTCTTCCTGCTCGTCCAGCAGTTGCTCCAGGGCCACGCCCTCTTCCTCGAGGAAGAACTCCAGGTTTTCCACCTCGACTGGCGGCGCATCCTTGATCTGCGGCAGCCCGGCCAGCGCCAGGGCGGTCCCCAGAGCGTGGCTGGACCAGGCCAGGGCCGCGGATGGCAAGCCAGCAAGGCTCAGGCTGAGGGCGAGCGCCAGGTACTTCATCGATCACTCCATGACAGGTTCGAGCACGGCGGCAGGGTAGCAGCCGCCGTGCGCGGCTTCACTGTCCAGCCAGGACAGCCGGACTCACCAATCAAGCCGACAGCCTTGACTCTAGTGCATGAAACGAAACGGCCGCCCGAGGGCGGCCGCTGCTGTCAGTGAAGCCTCACTGAATCTGCTCGGGCGTCACCACCACCCAGTTCTTGTCCGCCGTCACCGGCAGGCCCTGTTTGGCCTGGGCCTCGGCGTTGGCCTTCTGCATGGCGGTGATCTGGTCCATGTACTTGGCCTTGCGGTTGATCCACAGGTTGATACCGCCTTTGGCCACATCCGTGCCGTGGAACATCATGTAGCCGTCGCTGATCGGTGTGTCGCCAGCGACCAGGATGGGCTTCTTCCACTCGTCGATGTAGCTGAGGATGGCCGCGTACTTGCCGGACATCCAGGTAGCCGGGGTCCAGAGATAAGGGGTCAGTTCCAGGTCGAGGTTGGCTTTCTCGTCATATTTGCCATCGGTGATCTGCTTGCGGCTGGTGGTCACGGCACCGCTCTTGCGGTCCTTCAGCAGGGTGGTGACGCCGATGACGTTCTCCGGCTTGACGTTGTAGCCGTACTTCGGGTCCGAAGCGACCATGCGCACCAGCTCTTCGAGGGCGGCGGTCATGATGTAGACCTCGATACCGTTCTCGCTGAGTCTGTTCATCAGCTCCTTCTGGCCGCTGAAGATCTTCGGCGGATTGATCTCGATGGTCTTCACCTCGTCACCTTCGTAATAGGTGGCGGGGATCGGCTTGCCGTAGGCCATCAGCTCGTCGACGTACCCCTTCAACTCACGCAGGGTAAAGCCGGAGAACACCTGGGCGACCCAGGGATAGCAGACCAGGTCGTCCACCTCGCACAGGCGGTAGTAGTAGCTGTTGAGGCTTTCCTTATGCCCCTTCACATCCTTGAAGGGAATCAGCTTGAGGGATGGGTCGAGCTTCTCGCGGGTGAGCACGCCCTTCATCTCCAGGAAAGGCAGAAGCGATTCCTCCAGGTCGTAGCGATAGCTGGTGTTATCCATGTCGAACACGGCGAAGTTGCCCTGGTTGGCATGCTTGGCGATCAGCGCGTCCAGCTGCCTGGCAGCGGGTTCCGGCCAGTGCTTCAACTCGGTAGCGGCCTGGGCGCCGCCGGCCAACCCCAGGCACAGCGCGATGGACATTAGGGTCTTGGCGATCTTCATCTTCTTCTTATTCCTTCGATGGATGGCGTGAGGAAGCGCTACTCCTGCTTCGCAGCCGAACCTAGCAAAGGCCTCGCCCGGCCCCCGCTCCAGAACGACCTCCAGCATCCTCATCGCGCCACTGCATCACCCATGCAAATGCCAAGGGATTCAGCGCCTCTCGCCCATCAGCGGCTAGACTCAAGGCCCCTCAGAGCCGCCAGGAGAAGCGTCATGCTCAAAGCCGAATACAAGACCCGTGGCCCCGCGCCCCAGGACGTGATCGAAGCCGTGGAGTTCGAGCTGCCGCCGGTGGGCGCCGGCCAGGCCCTGGTAAAGGTGCTGGCCGCGCCGATCAACCCCTCCGACGTACTCACCCTGACTGGCGAATACGGCATGCTGCCGCCGCTGCCGGCCATCGGCGGCAACGAGGGTGTGGGTGAAGTGCTGGAAGTCGCCGCGGATGTTGCCAACCTCAAGCCAGGCCAGACTGTGCTGCTGCCTGTGGGGTGCGGCACTTGGCGTACGCACCTGATCGCCGACGCCAAACAGCTGATCCCGCTGCCCAGCGCCGACCCGCAGCAGCTGGCGATGCTCACCGTCAACCCGCCCACCGCCTACCTGATGCTGCGCGACTTCGTCGACCTGCAACCTGGCGACTGGGTCATTCAGAACGCCGCTAACTCGGGCGTGGGCAGCTACCTGATCCAGTTGGCCAGGATCCGCGGGCTGAAAACGCTGAACGTCGTGCGCCGCGATTCGGCGGTGGCGGCCGTGAAGGCCGAAGGCGGTGATGTGGTGCTGGTGGACGGCCCCGACCTGCCCAAACGCGTGCGCGAAGCGACCGGGGGCGCGCCGGTGAAGCTGGGCATCGACGCCGTGGGCGGTGCCTCCACCGACCACCTGGCAGCGAGCCTTGCCGAGGGCGGCGTGCTGGTCAACTACGGGCGCATGAGTGGCGAGCCTTGCCAGGTCAACCCCGGCTCCTTCGTGTTCCGCGACGTGACCCTGAAAGGCTTCTGGCTGGCCCGCTGGTTCCGCCAGGCCACCCCGCAGCAACAGATGCAGCTGTTCGGCGAACTGATCCAACTGATTGCCAACGGCAAGCTCAAGGCCCGCATCGCCGCGACCTACGACATCAGCCAGATCAAGGAAGCCGTGGCCGCCGCAGCCGGCGGCGAGCGGGATGGGAAGATCGTGCTGGTGCCTTGACCCCTCACCCCCAGCCCCTCTCCCGAAGGGAGAGGGGCGTCACACCGAGCGACTCTGCATCTGTGGGAGCGAACTCATTCGCGAAAGCGGACCGCAGATCCGCCCTGCCCCATCAGCGCATCACCCAGTACCCCAGCACGCCCAGGTGCGCGGCCACGATCAGCCAGAACTTTACCTGATAGGCGACCTTGCGGTTCTTGTGGCGGATCAGCCGCTGGGCCAGCAATCCACCCGGCCAGCCGCCCAATAGTTCCAGCAGGTGCAAGCGCGCTTCGGGAATTCGCCGTTCGCCGGCAACCGCCAAGCGTTTGTCCCGCCAATAGGCGACGAAGCACACCAGGCTCATTGCCGAGTAGCTGACCAGCAGCGCCTGGACGGGCCAGACGAGCTCGATTGACACGATTTACTCCGCCGCAGGCTTCTTGCGCTTGAGCGGCGCCAGCCCATCACCGCTCACCACACGGGATTCGTCGCGCGGCTTGCTGGGCTTGCGCTTGGGTGCGGCGGCCTTGGTGGTGGTCTTCTTGTCGCCCTTCTTGTCGGTCTTTTTCTTCTTGACGCCAACGGCCTTGCCAGATGCCTTGACCTTCTTCGGGCCGCTGTAGGTACCCTTGAGCTCCTTGATGACGCGGCGCTCGAAGCTCTGCTTGAGGTAGCGCTCGATGCTCGACATCAGGTTCCAGTCGTTGTGGCAGATCAGCGAGATGGCCAGGCCCTCGCCACCGGCACGACCGGTGCGACCGACGCGGTGCACGTACTCGTCGCCAGAGCGCGGCATGTCGAAGTTGATCACCAGGTCCAGGCCTTCGATATCCAGTCCGCGAGCGGCCACATCGGTGGCCACCAATACCTTGGTACCGCCCTGCTTCACGCGGTCGATGGCCAGTTTGCGGTCTTTCTGGTCCTTGTCGCCGTGGAGCACGAACGCCTTGTAGCCGCCCGCCACCAGGTGCCCGTACAGGCGATCGGCCTGGACGCGGGTGTTGGTGAAGATGATCGCCTTCTGGTAGGTCTCGTTGGCCAGCAGCCAGCGCGCCAGTTGCTCTTTGTGCTCGGGGTGGTCGGCCGTGATGATCTGCTGGCGGGTGCTCTCGTTGAGCTGGTCGATGCTGTTCAGGCGCAGGTGCAGCGGGTCGCGTAGCACATTGTTGGCCACCTCGCGCAGGGCGTTGCCACCGGTGGTGGCGGAGAACAGCAGGGTCTGCTTGCGGTTGGCGCAAAGTTCGGTGATGCGCTGCATGTCTTCGGCGAAACCCATGTCGAGCATGCGGTCGGCCTCGTCCAGTACCAGCACCTCCACCTCGCGCAGGTCCACAGTTCCAGAGTTGAGGTGCTCGATCAGGCGGCCGGGAGTGGCAATCAGCACGTCGGGCAGCTTGCGCAACATCGCTGCCTGCACCTTGAAGTCTTCCCCGCCGGTGACGATGCAGGACTTGATGAAAGTGAACTGGGAGAAGCGCTCGACTTCCTTCAGCGTCTGCTGGGCCAGTTCGCGGGTCGGCAGCAGGATCAGCGAACGGATGCGCTCGCGCGGCTTGGCCTCACCAATCAGGTGGTTCAGGAGCGGCAGGACGAAGGCGGCGGTCTTGCCGCTGCCGGTCTGGGCGGTCACCCGCAGGTCGCGCCCTTCAAGGGCCGGCGGGATGGCCGCCACCTGCACCGGGGTCGGCTCGACGAATTTGAGTTCGGCAACGGCCTTGAGCAGACGTTCGTGCAGGGCGAATTGGGAAAACACAGGGCTACCTCGGTCGAAAGCGTAAACAGCTGCATAGGTTAACCGGAGTCGCGACCAAACGCCCGAGTTCCGAGCGACAGAGCGACGGAAGCCCCAATCCGAAGTCCGCCCCATGAGCGGGACCATGTGCTAGTGAGTTTGGCGAGCCTGCTTGCGCAATAGATTGGCACTGTCCCAGCCGATCAGCAGCACCGCCATCCAGATCGGCAGGTAGGTCCAGAGCTGGGCGGGGTTGAAGGCTTCGCCCAGGAACGCGACCGCCACCGCAAACAGCAGCACCGGCTCCACATAACCGAGAATTCCGAAGAGCCCCAGGGGCAGCAAGCGGCTGGACGCCATCATGGCGGCAAAGGCCAGGGTGCCCAGCAGGCCGAGGCCCGGTATCAGCCACCAGAGCTGTGGCGACTGGCTGAACGCTCCGGGTGGCGAGAAGCTGACGATCAGCCAGATGGCCAGTGGGGCCAGCACGGCCATTTCCAGGATGAAGCCGGACAGCGCATCCAGCCTCATCCAGCGACGCAGCATGAAGTAAGGCGGGTAACCCAGGGCGGTAATCAGGGTCAGCCAGGAGAAGGCTCGCGTCAGCCAGAGTTCGTGGAGTACGCCCATCACCGCGCACGCGACGGCCAGCAGTTGCAGCGGCCGCAGCCGCTCGGCGTAGAAGACCCGCCCGGCTACCACCATCGCCAGCGGCAGCAGGAAGTAGCCGAGGGACACCTCCAGCATCCGTCCCTGCAAGGGCGCCCAGAGGAACAGCCCCCATTGCAGGCCGATGAGCACCGCCGCCAACGGCAGGGCGGCCAGCAGCAACGGCTCACGCCGCAAACGCCCGAGTACCGCGATGAAAGCTGGCCACTGGCGGGTCAGCACCAGCAACAACAACACAACCGGAATCGACCAGAGCACACGCTGGGCAAACACCTGCACGCCGTCCAGCGGCGCAAGTTCGCGCACGTAGCCGGGCATCAGGGCAAACAGGACGGAAGCTATCAGCGACAGCGCAACGCCGCGGCCAGACAGTTTCATGGCCACCTCGGCGCGCAGGACTGGGAATGGAGCGAAATCATCAGGGGCCTCGCAAAGCAGCCGGCGAACATACGCCTTCCTTGCCGCGAGCGAAAGCTTAACAAGGCGCAAAGCTGACCATCCGGGCAGGGCCGTCCTCAGCGTTGTTGAAAACGGCATGGACGGCGCGCAGGGAGGATGGAGGCTGCCTGTGGGAGCGAATTCATTCGCGAATGAATTCGCTCCCACAGGTGTTTGGCCACGATGGGGCATGTCGCGAAGTCATGCCGAGGTATGAGCCAGATCTGTCGCCCATTTCCCAATGAAAAAAGCCCGACCTGAACCAGGCCGGGCAGACAGGGTGCGCTCAAGGAGCCAAGGCGCACCAGGAGGAGCGGGGAGCGGAGCAGTGAATCAGGCCACCTGGGCCAACTGGGCCTTGGCAAAGGCCAGCCCTTTTTCCTGGAACTCACCCCCCATGTTCAGGCCTTCGGCGTGGATGAAGGTCACGTCATGGATGCCGATGAAGCTCATGGCCTGGCGCAGGTAGGGCTCCTGGTGATCCATCGGGCTGCCGGAGTAGATGCCGCCACGAGCGGTCAGGACGATGGCGCGCTTGCCGGTCAGCAGGCCCTTGGGGCCGGTTTCGGTGTACTTGAAGGTGACGCCAGCGCGCAGCACGTGGTCGAGCCAGGATTTCAGGGTGCTGGGAATGGCGAAGTTGTACATGGGCGCCGCCATGACCAGGACATCGGCAGCCAGCAGCTCTTCCGTCAGCAGGTTCGAACGCTCCAGGGCAACCTTCTCGCTTTCGCTCTGTTGGTCGGCCGGCTTCATCCAGCCACCCAGCAGATCGGCATCGAGGTGCGGCACCTGGTCAACAGCGAGATCGCGAACCTTGATTTCATCGGCCGGGTGGGCGACTTGCCACTTGGCGAAGAAATCCTGGGTGAGCTGGCGAGAAACGGAACCTTGTTGGCGGGCGCTGCTTTCGATGACGAGTACGCGGGACATTGGGGCTACCTCCATCGGGGGTTGAACAGGTCGATGGGGCGCAGATTAGTTCGTCATAAATCGATTAAAAAGCGTAAATATCCGCTGCAAAGCATCAAGAAAGTTGATTTGTCCAGAGCGGGGCACTAGGCTGATTCCTGTGCCCGAACCTTGTCCCGATTACTTGGGATTACAGGTCAGCTTGATGCGCAGCTTGAGCACCACGCGGCTGAAATTGGCGGTCAGGTAAGCGCTCTTGCCGCTCTCGATAATGGCCTTGCGCACCTTGGGGGTTTCCGGGCCGTTGACGAATACCGCCTTGCATTCGGCCGTGGTGCCGCCGACGTTCTGGATGTTGATGGCCGCCAGGTTGTTATCGATATCGGTGGTGTCGTAGACGATCTCGGCGCCGTTGTACTGTTTCTCCACCTCGATGGGGTAGGCGAAGGTCAGGGTCGGCAGCAAGGCAAGCACGACACAACACAGCTTTTTCATGGGCGTTCTCCAGAGTAGAGGGCGCCAGCTTAACAGAGGGCCGTAAGCGGAATCAGCGCCATGGGCGCGCGCAATCTGCCGGCATAAGCAACAAGAGGAGCAGCACAGCATGAAAGCCCCGCGCGTAACCCTGGACCAGTGGCGAACCCTGCAGGCGGTGGTCGACCACGGCGGTTTCGCCCAGGCGGCCGAAGCCACGCACCGCTCGCAATCGTCGGTCAGCTACACGGTTGCGCGCATGCAGGAACAACTGGGCGTGCCGCTGTTGCGCATCGAAGGCCGCAAGGCCGTGTTGACCGAAGCGGGCGAAGTGCTGCTGCGGCGCTCGCGTCAGCTGGTCAAGCAGGCGAGCCAGCTGGAAGAGCTGGCCCATCATATGGAACAGGGCTGGGAAGCCGAGGTGCGCCTGGTCGTCGACGCGGCGTACCCCAATGCCCGCCTGGTGCGCGCCCTCTCCGCTTTCATGCCGCAGAGCCGTGGCTGCCGTGTGCGCCTGCGCGAGGAAGTCCTGTCCGGCGTCGAGGAAGTGCTGCTGGAGGGCTCGGCCGACCTGGCCATTACTACCCTGGACATCCAGGGCTACCTGGGGGCGGGGCTCTGTTCGGTGGAGTTCATCGCGGTCGCCCACCCGGACCATCCTTTGCACCGGCTACAGCGGCAGATCAACTTCCAGGATCTGGAAAGCCAGCTGCAAGTCGTGATTCGCGACACCGGCCGTACCCAGCCGCGCAACGTCGGCTGGCTGGGCGCGGAACAGCGCTGGACCGTGGGCAGCCTGTCCACAGCCACCAACTTCGTCAGCAGCGGCCTCGGATTTGCCTGGCTGCCGTGCCACCTGATCGAGCGGGAACTCAAGGAAGGCCAGCTCAAGCCACTGCCCATGGAACAGGGTGGCAGCCGCCATCCCTCGTTCTATCTCTATGCCAACAAGGACAAGGCACTCGGGCCGGCGTCGCAGATTCTGGTCGAGCTGATCAAGACCTTCGATTCCGCCCCGCTGGACGCCCCCTTCGCCGCCCCGCTCCCCAGCGCCTGACAGGAGGTCAGCCAATGTCCTATTTCGAGAATGACGGGTGCCAGCTGCATTACGAAGATTACGGTCATGGCATGCCGGTGGTGCTGGTTCACGGGTTAGGCTCCAGTACCCGTGACTGGGAATATCAGGTCCCTGCGCTTGCCGCGCATTACCGGGTCGTCGTCATCGATGTGCGCGGCCACGGCCGCTCCGACAAGCCCCGCGAACGCTACAGCATCGCCATGTTCGCCGATGACCTGGCGGCCCTGATCGAGCATCTGGGACTGGTCGACGTGCATCTAGTGGGCATCAGCATGGGCGGCATGATCGGCTTCCAGCTTGGCGTCGATCACCCGGAGCTGCTGAGAAGCCTGACCATCGTCAACAGCGGCCCCGAGGTCAAACCCCGCTCACCGAAGGATTTCCTGGAAATCGCCAAGCGCTGGACACTCTCGCGCCTGCTCAGCCTCGACAGCATCGCCAAGGCCCTTGGCGGCCTGCTGTTCCCGCTGCCCGAACAGGCCGATCTGCGCCGCAAGATCGAGGAGCGCTGGCCGCAGAACGACAAGCGCGCCTACCTCTGTGCCCTCGACGCCATCATCGGCTGGGGCGTGCGCGAACGCCTCGGGCGTATCCTCTGTCCGACGCTGGTGATCACAGCCGATCGCGACTACACCCCGGTTGCGCAGAAGGAAACCTATGTGAAAGAACTGCCGAACGCGCGCCTGGTCGTCATCGAAAACTCACGCCACGCCACACCGCTGGACCAACCCGAACGATTCAACGCCACCCTGCTCGACTTCCTGGCCGAAGTGGAGCGTAACAAGGACCCGAAACCATGCTGAAAAAACTCGTCCTGGGCGCCTGCGCCCTGCTCGTCTCTTTCAATCTGCTGGCCGCCGACAAGCCCCACGTACTGCTGACCACCAGTGCCGGGGAGATCGAAGTGGAACTGGATGCCGACAAGGCCCCGGCGAGCGTGAAGAACTTCCTCGACTACGTGGACGCCGGCTTCTACAACGGCACCGTGTTCCACCGCGTCATTCCCGGATTCATGATCCAGGGCGGCGGCTTCGATGGTGACTTCAACGAGAAAGACACCCGCGAGCCGATCAAGAACGAAGCGGACAATGGCTTGCAAAACCTGCGCGGTACCCTGGCCATGGCCCGCACCCAGGTCGTGGATTCGGCCACCAGCCAGTTCTTCATCAACCACAAGGACAACGCCTTCCTCGACCACGGCGGCCGCGACTTCGGCTACGCCGTATTCGGCAAGGTCGTGCGCGGCATGGACGTCGTCGACCAGATCGCCAACGTGCCCACCGGCAATCGCGGCATGTACCAGAACGTTCCGCTGAAGCCGGTGGTGATCCTCTCGGCAAAACGCCTCTGAGCCCCGCGGGCCGGGCAGGAAGCCCGGCCCCCTGGCCTTTACCAGGATGGTCCCCATGTTGTTCCAACGCTTCGAGCGCCTGATCGACGTATTCCGCCAGGCGCCAGACGAAATGCCCCCGCGCAGCGTGCTGCGCTTCTACGTCCACTACCTGCGCCAGGTCTGGCCGATCTTCAGCGCCCTGCTGCTGGTCGGGCTGATTGTGGCCCTGATCGAAGTGGCGCTGTTCAGCTTCCTCGGCCGCATCGTCGACCTGGCGCAAGCCACACCCGCGGGCGAACTCTTCCAGCGGCACGGCACAGAACTGCTGTGGATGGCCGTTGTAGCCCTGATATTGCGGCCGCTGTTCAACAGCCTGCATGACCTGCTGGTGCACCAGACCATCAACCCCAGCCTGACCAACCTGATCCGCTGGCAAAACCACCGCTACGTGCTCAAACAGAGCCTCGGCTTCTTCCAGAATGACTTCGCCGGGCGCATCGCCCAGCGCATCATGCAGACGGGCAACTCCCTGCGCGATTCGGCGGTGCAGGCGGTGGATGCCCTCTGGCACGTACTGGTCTACGCGGTCAGTTCACTGGTCCTGTTCGCCGAGGCCGACTGGCGCCTGATGCTGCCGCTGGCGGCCTGGATCATCGGCTACATCGCGGCGATCGCCTACTTCGTGCCCAGGGTCAAGCAACGCTCGGTGGAGTCTTCCGACGCCCGCTCGAAACTGATGGGGCGCATCGTCGACGGTTATACCAACATCACCACCCTCAAGCTCTTCGCCCACACCCGCGAGGAGGAGGACTATGCCCGCGAAGCCATCGGCGATCAGACCCGCAAGACCCAGGCGATGGCGCGGGTGATCACCACGATGGACGCCACCATCACCATCATGGGCGGCCTGCTGATCGTCAGCACCTGCGGTCTGGCACTCTGGCTGTGGAACCAGGAGCTGATCAGCGTCGGCGCCATCGCCCTGGCCACTGGCCTGGTTATCCGCATCATCAACATGTCCGGTTGGATCATGTGGGTGGTCACCGGCATCTTCGACAATGTCGGCCAGGTCCAGGATGGCATGCAGACCATCGCGGTGCCGCGCCAGGTGACCGACCACACGAACGCCAAACCGCTCCAGGTCCAGCAGGGCGAAGTGCGCTTCGAACGCGTCAGCTTCCACTACGGCAAGGGCAGCGGCGTGATCGAGGGGCTCGACCTGCGCGTGCGGCCAGGCGAGAAGATTGGCCTGGTGGGCCCCTCCGGCGCCGGCAAGTCCACCCTGGTCAACCTGCTGCTGCGGCTCTACGACCTGGAAGGTGGGCACATTCTCATCGACGGCCAGGACATCGCCCAGGTGACCCAGGAAAGCTTGCGGGCGCAGATTGGCATGGTCACTCAGGACACCTCGCTGCTGCACCGCTCCATCCGTGACAACCTGCGCTACGGCCGCCCCGGCGCCAGCGACGCCGAGTTGATGGATGCCGTGCGCAAAGCCCGCGCCGATGAGTTCGTCCCGCTGCTCTCGGATGCCAGCGGCCGGCGCGGCTTCGACGCCCACGTTGGCGAACGCGGCGTCAAACTCTCGGGCGGCCAGCGCCAGCGCATCGCCATCGCCCGCGTCCTGCTCAAGGACGCGCCCCTCCTGATCCTCGACGAAGCGACATCGGCACTGGACTCGGAAGTGGAAGCAGCCATCCAGGAAAGCCTGGAAACCCTGATGCGCGGAAAAACGGTGATCGCGATCGCACACCGGCTTTCCACCATCGCCCGCATGGACCGCCTGGTGGTGCTGGACAAGGGGCGGGTAGTGGAAAGCGGCACCCACGCGCAGCTGCTGGAGCACGGAGGCCTGTACGCACGCCTCTGGCAGCACCAGACGGGTGGTTTCGTCGGCGTGGAGTGAACATCCATGTTCCTGGAGCGTGGACCTGCTGCCCAGCCGGGTGCGCCATGCGCACCCGCTCCCGGTTTTCCCGGCGTCACCCCTCCTAGCCCGTGCCCCTTCGAATCCCGCACTCGTGCACCACGACCAGTGGTGCTGCCGGCATGGAGAGAGCGCTTCGCTAGACCAGAAAGGAGAAAATTTCCGCATCTGCGACAAACGGTCGCAGCACCTCAAACACGGGCGATTCAGGGCGATCAAAAAACGATCAAAGCGGGGTCATCGGAACGCAGCGCTGAACTAACCGTTCTCAGTCGGTCAGATAAAGTCCCTTGTCAGCGAAACCCAACAGAGGAATACAAGCCCTATGAAAATGGCCTCGGTTGTAAGCGCCCTGCTCACTAGCCTCGCACCCAGCGTATTCGCCCAGGAAGGCATTCAGAATCAAGGCTCCGGCCTCGCGCCGGTGGATTACCACTACGGGATGGACGTCGATATTCAGAAGGTGCTGCACCGCACCGACACGTCCGGGAAAACAGGCGTAGTGCCCGTCACCCTCGTCTACGAAGACAGCGAAGGTGAAGTCCACAAAATCCGCTTCCTCGAGTGGGGCGGCAACACCGCCACCCCCGAACCCACTCAGATCGGCTGATCAGTCCCGCCGATAGGGCAGCAGGTCTCGCGCCTCCTCGGCGTAGGCCAGCACCCCTCCCCGCTCCTGCACCAGGAAATCGTCCACCGCGGCACGTAAGCCAGGATGGGCCAGCCAGTGCCAGGAGCGGGTGATCACCGGCTCGAATCCCCGAATCAACTTGTGCTCACCCTGGGCCCCGGCATCGAAGCGCTGGAGCCCCGTGACAATGGCCTGGTCGATGCCCTGGTAGAAGCACGTCTCGAAGTGCAGCCGATCGAACTCCGCCAGACACCCCCAGTAGCGCCCGTACAGGGTATCGCCGCCTCGTAGCGAGAACGCCATGGCCACCGGCCGGCCGCTTTGCAGCGCCAGGACAACGCGAATGGCTTGCGGCATGCGCTCCGCCAGCAGGCTGAAGAAGGTGCGTGTCAGATAAGGCGCCTGGCCACGCACCCGGTAGGTGTTGGCATAGCAGGCGTAGACGAAATCCCAGTCCGCCTCGCTCAGCGCATCCCCCTGCAGCCACTGGAACTCGATCCCCAGCCCCGCCACCTGCTCTCGCTCCTTGCGGATCTGCTTGCGCTTACGCGAGCTCAGCGCGTCGAGAAAGTCCTGGAAATCCCGATAACCATGGTTGCGCCAATGGAACTGGCAACCCAGGCGCTCCAGCCAACCTTCGCGGCCATGCAGATGGCGATCGGCAAAGGCGTCGGTGAAATTGATGTGCAGCCCGGACAACCCATCGGCGCTCACATCGGCGACGACGGCATCCAGCAGTTCCCTCGCCGCCGAATCATCCACCGCCAATAGCCGCGCCCCGCCGACCGGGGTGAAAGGCACTGCGGCCAGCAACTTCGGGTAATAACGGATGCCGGCGCGCTGGCAGGCATCGGCCCAGCTCCAGTCGAACACGTATTCGCCGTAGGAATGACTCTTGAGGTAAGCCGGCAGTGCGGCCCTCAATTCACCCGACGCGCCACGCAAAAGATGGTGCGCCGGGTGCCAGCCGCTGCGGCCGCCCACACTGCCACTTTCCTCCAGGGTCGAAAGAAAGGCATGGCGTAAAAAGGGCTGGTCGTCCGGCAGCAGGGCATCCCAGTGCTGCGGGTCGAGTTCGTCGAGGCGGAAAAGAGTCTGGATCGGCATGGCGCCAGTCTGGCGCGGGCCGCGATGGAAGAAAAGCGGGGACAAAAAAATGGGCGACCGAAGTCGCCCGAGGTGCCTTGCGTGCCTGTAAACCCAGAGAACTCAACGCGGCTTGCGTTTGTGCGAGTCCTTCCAGATGAAGTAACCAACACCGGCGAAGAAGGCGACCATGAGACCGACGGTGCCGATACCGGCGAGAACCACTACATCGACGAACATCATGTGCCTCCTGCGTTTGGCGTTGTTGCTTCGATGGGTTCAAGTTACTCGCACGGCAGGGGCGGAAAATTGATCTGGATCAATCGCCTCCATGGGCCTGCAAGAAGGCTGGCGGGATACTGATCCAGGTCAATTTTCGGAAGGTGTGAGACAAGGGGAAGGGGGGAAAGCTGTCTTGTGGGAGCGAATTCATTCGCGAATGAATTCGCTCCCACAAAGAGGTGGACAGGATCTCGGAGGGTCGCCGGGGGAAGGCCGGGCAGCCTCAGCGCTTCTTCGTCTTCTTGCCGCCCTTCTTGCCCTTGGGCAGCGAAAGGGGCATCGCCTGCTCGAATGCCTTGCGCATGTCGTTGAGGCGCTTGTCGTTGAGGTCGTGGATGCGCTTGTCGCGCTCGGCGCCGAAGTCGATCAGGTTGTCGTCGTTGCTCATCAGCGGATCCAGCGGAAAGTGAGATTGAGTCGGGGGGCGCAAGGGGTACGGGTCTTCGCCACCTGATGTTGCCAATAATGCTGCGTCGGCCCGCTCATGACCAGTAGCGCACCATTGCCCAGTTCCAGGGAGTGTTCGACGCGGCTCGCGCCCTTGCGGCGCAAGTCGAAACGGCGGGTGCCGCCCAGGTTGAGGGACGCGATCAACGGATTGCGCCCCAACTCCGGCTCGTCGTCGCTGTGCCAGCCCATTGAGTCCTGGCCGTCGCGGTAGTAGTTGAGCAACACCCCATTGAGCGTCTGCCCTGCGGCTTGCTCGACGCGCGCACGAATTTCCGCCAGCAGCGGCGTCCAGGGCAAAGGTTGGTGAGTCAGGCCGGAATAGCGGTAGCTCGCCTCCGGGTCGCCGTACCAGGCCACAAGGCGCGGAACCGGATAATAGCGGCCATGGAGGTAGACCTGGGGCTGGTCCCAGGGCGTCTCGGCCACCAGCCGTTCCAGCCAGTCGCGGGCTTCGCTCGGGGAGAGGAAGTGCGGCTCGTAGCGCAGTTCGGCGTCGGGCAGCTGGAGGGGGATATCGTCGAACAGGTCCACCGGCGTCGGCTTCAGCAAGGGAGATGGCTCATTCTGCCTCAGACCTCCACATCCACCCACAGTCCCTGCCTCGGCAGCTCCTCCAGAACGGCCTGGTCTTCCTCTGCCACATCCCCCGCAGCCAGTTCCTGTGGTGTATAGCCACGCCGCTGGCGACGGCGCTGCTCTTCGCGCAGCAACTCCTCGGTTTCCTGGGGATGGCGCTTGTCCAGGCCGACGGAGCTTTCCTGGGCGCTCTCCTGCATCGGCGTGACCGGCGGGATGTCCGGGCGTGGCTTGACCACGTCCTGCTGGGCAGTGACAGGGACCAGACCCTGGGGAATGGGTGGCAACATGATGAAGCCCTCCTTTGGTCAGTCTGTCGGCCGCATTGGGCGCTTCTTTACCGCCGCTCGCTACACTTTTGCGGACATACGGCCCGCATCTGGCGTCGCCCTGCGCATTGCGTTCCGTTACCATAGCCGGCTTTTTTCACAACAGGGAGACACGCATGGCGCAGCAGTATGAACCGGGGCAACGCTGGATCAGTGACAGCGAAGCGGAACTGGGGCTCGGAACCATCCTGGCAACGGATGGACGCCTGCTTACAGTGCTCTACCCGGCGACTGGCGAAACCCGCCAGTATGCGCTGCGCAACGCGCCCCTGACCCGTGTGCGATTCGCCCCTGGCGACGAAATCACTCACTTCGATGGCTGGAAGCTCAACGTCCAGGAAGTCGAAGACATCGACGGCCTGCTGGTCTACCACGGCATCACCGCTCAGAACGAGCCCCGGACCCTGCCGGAAACCCAGCTGAACAACTTCATCCAGTTCCGCCTGGCCAGCGACCGCCTGTTCGCCGGCCAGATCGACCCGCTGAACTGGTTCGCCCTGCGCTATCACAGCCTGGAGCACAACTCCCGCCAGCTGCAGTCCCCGCTCTGGGGCCTCTCCGGCGCTCGCGCCCAGCCCATCGCCCACCAATTGCACATTGCCCGTGAAGTGGCCGATCGCGTTGCGCCGCGCGTACTGCTGGCCGACGAAGTGGGGCTGGGCAAGACCATCGAAGCGGGCCTTGTGATCCATCGCCAGCTGATTTCCGGCCGCGCCAGCCGGGTGCTGATCCTGGTCCCGGAAAACCTCCAGCACCAGTGGCTGGTGGAAATGCGCCGCCGCTTCAACCTGCAAGTGGCCCTGTTCGACGCCGAGCGCTTTGCCGAAAGCGATGCCAGCAACCCCTTCGAAGACACCCAGTTGGCCCTGGTTTCGCTGGAGTGGCTGAAAGAAAGCGAGCGTGCCCAGGACGCGGCCTTTGCCGCTGGCTGGGACCTGCTCGTGGTCGACGAAGCCCACCACCTGGTCTGGCACCCGGAGCAGGCGAGCCCCGAATACCGCCTAGTGGAGCAACTGGCCGAGATCATCCCCGGGGTGCTGCTGCTGACCGCGACCCCGGAACAACTGGGCCTGGAAAGCCACTTCGCGCGCCTGCGCCTGCTGGACCCGAGCCGCTTCCACGATCTGGACGCCTTCCGCGCCGAAAGCGCCAACTACCGTCCGGTGGCCGAAGCCGTCCAGGAACTGCTGGACCAGGGTCGCCTGAGCGACAAGGCTGAAGCCACCATCAAGGGCTTCCTGGGCGAAGAAGGCGAAGGCCTGCTCCAGGCCCTGGCCGCTGGCGACACCGAAGCCGCGCCGCGACTGGTACGCGAACTGCTGGACCGCCATGGCACCGGCCGCGTGCTGTTCCGCAACACCCGCGCCGCCGTACAGGGCTTCCCCGAGCGCCAGCTGCACCCCTACCCGCTGCCCAACCCGTCCGAGTACATGGAGCTGCCCATCGGCGAGCACCCTGACCTGTACCCGGAGGTCAGTTTCCAGTCCCAGCAGGACAGCAGCGACGACTCCGAGCGCTGGTGGCGCTTCGACCCGCGCGTGGAATGGTTGATCGACACCCTGAAGATGCTCAAGAGGTTCAAGGTCCTGGTGATCTGCGCCCACGCCGAGACCGCCCTGGACCTGGAAGATGCCCTGCGCGTGCGCTCCGGCATCCCCGCCACCGTGTTCCACGAGGGAATGAGCATCCTCGAGCGCGACCGCGCCGCCGCTTACTTCGCGGACGAGGAGTTCGGTGCCCAGGTGCTGATCTGCTCTGAAATCGGCTCCGAAGGCCGCAACTTCCAGTTCGCCCACCACCTGGTGCTGTTCGACCTGCCGGCCCACCCGGACCTGCTGGAGCAGCGTATCGGCCGTCTCGACCGGATCGGCCAGAAGCACACCATCCAGCTGCACGTGCCTTACCTGGAAACCAGCCCGCAGGAACGCCTGTTCCAGTGGTACCACCAGGCACTGAACGCCTTCCTCGCCACCTGCCCCACTGGCAGCGCCCTGCAGCACCAGTTCGGCCCACGCCTGCTGCCCCTGCTGGACGGTGGCGACGACAGCCAATGGCAAGCCCTGGTCGACGAAGCCGAAGCCGAGCGCAAGCGCCTGGAAGGCGAACTGCACAATGGCCGCGACCGTCTGCTGGAGCTCAATTCCGGCGGTGCCGGCGAAGGCGAGCGCCTGGTCGAGGAGATCCTCGAACAGGACGACCAGTTCGCCCTGCCTATTTATATGGAAAGCCTGTTCGAAGCCTTCGGTATCGACAGCGAAGACCACTCCGAGAACGCCCTGGTGCTCAAGCCGGGGGAGAAGATGCTCGACGCCGGCTTCCCCCTGGGCGATGACGAGGGCGTGACAGTCACCTACGACCGCAACCAGGCCCTGTCCCGCGAAGACATGCAGTTCCTCACCTGGGAACACCCCATGGTGCAGGGCGGCATGGACCTGGTGCTCTCCGGCTCCATGGGCAACACCGCCGTAGCCCTGATCAAGAACAAGGCGCTCAAGCCTGGCACCGTGCTGCTGGAACTGCTCTATGTCAGCGAAGTGGTTGCCCCGCGCAGCTTGCAGCTGGGCCGCTTCCTGCCGCCCAAGGCCCTGCGTTGCCTGCTGGACGCCAACGGCAACGACCTGGCGCCCAAGGTCGGCTTCGAAACCCTGAACGATCAACTGGAAAGCGTGCCACGCGGCAGCGCCAACAAGTTCGTCCAGGCCCAGCGCGATGTCCTCGCCGCCCAGATCAACGCCGCTGAAGCCAAAGTCGCCCCGCGTCACGTCGAGCGCGTGACCGAGGCCCAGCGTCGCCTGAAAGCCGAGCTGGATGAAGAACTGGCGCGCCTCACCGCGCTCCAGGCGGTCAACCCCAGCGTGCGCGACAGTGAACTTGAAGCCGTGCGCCACCAGCGCGACGAAGGCCTCGTACTGCTGGACAAGGCCGCCCTGCGCCTGGAGTCGATCCGGGTTCTGGTGGCCGGCTGACGGACGGTTCGTGGGCTGCCTGGCAATCAACACGCTCAATGAAACGGCCCGCAATCGCGGGCCGTTTTACATTCGGATGTCGACGACTATCAGGCCGCAGCTGCCACCAGCCCCTGGCGCATGCTCGCCGCATCCCGCACGAAGCAACGCGCGGCCTGGAACAATGCCAGCATGGTCAGGGTGAGCGCGACTGGCACCAGGAACAGCGCGTTGTGCAGCCCCACGGCCTTGAACGTCTCGTTCATCTCGCTGGCACCCGCCACCAGCATCGCGGCCTGGGAATAATGGTCCGACAGCAGGCCCACCACGACTGGGCCGAGACCGCCGCCCAGCAGGTAGAGGCCGGCAAAGAACAGCGCCATGGCCGTCGCCCGCAGACGCGGTTCGACCACGTCCTGGATGGCGGTGTAGACGCAGGTATAAAAGTTGTAGGCGAACAGCCAGCCAACGCTGAATACGCCCACGAACAGCCCGATCTCGATCCGGCCGGCCAGTAGCGCATAACCGGTGCAAACCGCCGCCACCAGCATGCTGAAGGCGGCCAGCAGCAGGCGTCCACGCTCGGATTTCTGGTGAACCTTGTCTGCCACCCAGCCACCGAGGGTCAAGCCCACCAGCCCGGTCAGGCCAGTGATGATGCCGGTCGCGATGGCCGCCTGTTCCAGCGGCATCAGGAAGTAGCGCTGCAGCATCGGCACCATGAAGGAGTTGGTCGCGTAGGTGGCGAAGTTGTAGGTCAGTCCCGCCAGGGTCAGCCACCAGAACGTACGAATCGCCAGGACCCGACGCAGCGGCTTGTCCAGCGGTGTAACGGCGACCTGCACCGACTCCGCGGCACCGCGGGCTGGTTCCTTGATGAAGAACATGAAGATCGCCAGGAGCAGCCCCGGCACGGCAGCAATGAAGAAGGGTGCGCGCCAGCTGTCGAACGCCTTGACCATCGCGCCGATCGTGAAGAAAGCCAGCACGAGGCCCAGCGGCAGGCCCAGCATGAAGATGCCCATGGCGCGGGCGCGTTTGTGGGCCGGGAACAGGTCACCAATCAGCGAGTTGGCCGCAGGCGCATAACTGGCCTCACCGATACCGACGCCCATGCGCACCAGCAGGAAGCTCCAGAAGTTCCAGGCCAGACCATTCACAGCCGTCAGCCCACTCCACACCGCCAGGCCCCAGCCCATGATCTTCCTGCGTGCGCCGGTGTCCGCCATGCGCCCCAGCGGCACGCCGGCCACGGCGTAGACCAGGGTGAAGGCGGTACCGATCAGGCCCAGCTGGAAGTCACTCAGGCTCCACTCATGGCGCACCGGCTCGATGATGATGGCCGGGATGGTCCGGTCGAAGAAATTGAACAGGTTAGCCAGGAACAGCAGGAAGAGCACGCGCCAGGCATTGCCCGCTTGAGGAGATTGTTGCATGAGTCGGTCTCGTTGTTGTTGTCAGGCGCCCGGATAACCGCAAGCCGGGCTCAATGCTGCAATCTAGAGCGTCCTGCTGGCCACTGTCTGCGACAATTCGTGGCATTTATGTAACCCAATGCTGCCAGGGTGCGGGCGCTCGACATACGACCTGCGCCATACCAGCTATCCCCTCCTGACGACCGTTTGGCGCCCGAGTACGCACGTGCAAGGTCAGCCGTCCACACTGGCTACACTGACAGCATTGTGCCAGCAACTCCCTCCCCCGCTCTTGAACCGCCTGCATGGGAATTCCGTCTATGGATTGGCTGGGCCTGCGTTTCAGTAGTGAGCTTCCTGCGGACGGTCAAATCCTGTTGGCCTGCACCCATAACAGCTGGCTGGTGCTGCTGGCGTTCCTCGTAGCTTCAGCCGCCGGCTACTGTGCCTTCGACATGGCCGAGCGGGTGGCCCACGCCCAGCAGCCGGAAACCCGACGACGCTGGTGCTGGTTGGGCGCCTGCTGCCTGGGAGGCGGCATCTGGGCGATGCATTTCATCGCAATGCTGGCGTTCGAAGCACCAGTCACCATCGATTACGACATCCCCACCACCGCCCTTTCCCTGTTGATCGTGGTCGCTGCTTCCCTGGTCGGCATGTACACCCTCGGCCGCCCCAAGGTAGAGCCTCGTCAAGCATTCGCAGCCGCTCTGGCCGTCGGCCTGGGCATCGCGGCGATGCATTATTGCGGCATGGCCGCCATCCGCTCGGTCGCGACCCAGTACTACCACCCCGGCATGGTGGCGATCTCCATCGGTGTCGCCGTCGCCGCCAGCCTGGCGGCCATCCTCATGTCCGCCTTCTTCCGCGAGCGCACAGAGGGCCACCAACTGCTGAAGGTCCCCGCCAGCCTGGCCATGGGCGCGGCCATCTGTAGCATGCACTTCACGGGCATGCTTGCCCTGCAGATGGCCGTTCCGGCGGGCGTCGAGCTGCACCTCGAACGCGCCGACAACGCCCTGCAACTGGGGCTCAGCCTCTCGGTGATTGCGGGCATGGTGCTGCTCTGTGCGCTGGGCGTAGCCTGGGCCGACAAGAAGCTGCAACGCAAGGAACTGGACCTGCAGCATGTCAGCAACCTGCTTCACGAACTGGAGCAGGTGAAGGCCAAGCTGCAGAACGCCGCCCACTTCGACGCACTGACCAACCTGCCCAACCGCCGCGCGTTCAACGAATTCTTCGCTGAAAAGCTGCACGCCCATGCACAGTTCAAGCAGTCGTTGGCGGTGATGTTCCTGGACGTGGACCACTTCAAGCGCGTCAACGACAGTCTCGGCCACGACGCTGGCGATGAGCTGCTCAAGGTGGTAGCCGAACGGGTGCGCAGCGTACTGCGCCGCGACGATGTCATCGCCCGGCTGGGAGGCGATGAATTCTGCGTGCTGGCCGGTCTGAGCAACCTGGTGGAGGCCAAAGCGCTTTCGCAGCGCATCATGCAGCGCATGAAGGAACCGATCACCCTCGCCGGCCGCAACGTCACCATGACCACCAGTATCGGTATCAGCCTCTTCCCGGACGATGGCGAAACCTGCGAGGAGCTGCTTAAACATGCGGACCTCGCGCTCTACCAGGCCAAGAGCAGCGGGCGCAACAATCTGCACTTCTTCAGCCGCCATCTGAAAAACAAGGCCACCTTCGAGCTGCAGCTGGAAGAGGAGCTGCACCTGGCCCTGGCCAAGGACGAGGGTCTGCTCCTCCATTACCAGCCCATCCTCGACCTGCACAGCGGCGTGGTCACCAAGCTGGAAGCCCTGGTGCGCTGGCAGCACCCGCAACTGGGCATGCTCCCTCCGGACCGGTTCATCGGCGTCGCCGAGGCCAATGGCTTCATCGCCAAACTGGATGCCTGGGTCTTGCACCGTGCCTGTCGCGACCTTGCCAGCCTGGCCGCACAGGGCTTCCACGAACTGCGCGTGGCGGTTAACTGCTCGGCGCTGAACCTCAGCCGCGACGAATTGGTGGATGAAGTGCAGCGCGCCCTGAAGGAAACCGGCATTCGCCCACAGCGACTGGAGCTGGAAGTCACTGAAAACGCCCTCATGAGTAACGTCAATCAGGCCCTGCACCTGCTGGAACGCATTCGCAACCTGGGTGTGACCATCTCCATCGACGACTTCGGCACCGGCTACTCATCCCTGGCCTACCTGAAGCGCCTGCCCCTGGACACCCTGAAGATCGACCGATCCTTCGTCATGGACATACCCGGCAGCCACGCCGACATGGAAATCGTCCAGGCCATCATCGGCATGGCCCATACGCTGCATCTCCAGGTGGTGGCCGAAGGGGTGGAGACCCGCGAGCAACTGGACTTCCTTCGCGCCCATGGCTGCGACTACATCCAGGGCTACCTGCTCAGCCGCCCCCAGCCGCTGGCGGCAATCGAAGACGTCCTGAATCACCCCAACGGGCTGGGTACCAGCAATGTGCTGCCGCTGAGACCCGTGGACTCGAGTCCGGCGTAAGGTGCGCCGGGCCGGGGGGAAGGCAAACCGTCCAACCCGGAACGGGCCCTAGGCTCTGTACGAAAAGTGCCTGGGGGCTTCGCGCGTGATGCTGCGTTGAAATCGGCCTCGTGCGCGAGTCCGATCAGAATGCTCATTTACAACGCGTAAACTGCGCTTCTTCGGCCGATTGACTCGCTCGCGCTCACCCTTCGGGCCAGCCTTCGGCTGTTACTCCCGATGGTCATTGCACCTTGCCTGACCTTCGCTCGACGACTTTTCGCACGAACCCTAGCGCTGGCGCAGATACTCCAGAACCGCCGCCTGTTCGCCGGCGAACTCGATACGCGACGCCTTGCTCTCGCGCTGGTAGGCGTACATGGGGTCGTAATACTCGCGCAGCAGGCCTTCGATCCAGCCGCGGTGCAAGTCGACCTTGCCGGACGCTTCCTGCTCGACCAATGCCTGATCCATCAGGGCTGCCATGCGTTGGTGGCGTTCGCCGCCCAGGCGCCGGACGATGTTGTCCAGGCTCTGGCGCAACCGCTCGGCGAAGCGCGGGAAGCCGTGTTCGGCACCATGGGTGGCGATGAACTCGCTACAGAGGTTGACCACGTAATCACGCAGTATGCGCTCCACACGGTCCTCGAAGCTGTCGTCCAGCCAGACCAGCGGATAGTCCTGCATGCCCTGGTACAGCTCCAGCGGCACCGAGCAGCTGCCGACGATGCGGCCTTCGTCCTCCAGCACGAACTGCTGATGACCCGCAGCGCGCTTCTTCAGGATGTCGATGGACAGGTAGTTCTCGAAATCGATCTGCACCGGCTGCGGGGTGGCGCGCTTGCCAAAACTGGAGCCCCGGTGATTGGCGTGGCCTTCCAGGTCCAGGCTGTTGGGCAGCTGGGCGATCACATCGGTCTTGCCGGTGCCCGTCAGTCCGCCCACCAGCACGAAATCGCATTGGGCCACGGCATCCTGGGTGGTTTCCAAGAGGAAAGTCCGCATCGCCTTGTAGCCCCCCTTCACCCGCGGGTACTCGATGCCCGCGTCGGTCTTCAGCCACTGCTGGACCAGCTGCGAACGGAGTCCGCCACGGAAGCAGTAGAGGTAGCCATGGGGATTGGCTCGGGCAAAGGCCGCCCAGGCCTCGATACGCTCAGCCTTGATCGCGCCGCTGACCAATTGGTGGCCGAGAGCGATGGCCGCGTCCTGGCCATACTGCTTGTAGCAGGTGCCCACCTTCTGCCGCTCGACGTCGGTCATCAGCGGCAGGTTAACGGTGTGAGGGAAAGCGCCCTTGCCGAACTCCACGGGGGCGCGGGCATCCATCATCGGCAGGTCGTTGAGGAAGATTTCGCGGTAATCGGCGGTATCCGGGCGCATCAGAACACCTCGACCGCAAGACTCTGTCGCTCGTGCAGCTGGCCGATGGGCGCAAGCTGCAGGCCCAGTTCCTCGGCCACGGAGAGAAACTCCGCCTCCCCTTCCGGAGTCACCGCCACCAGCAGCCCGCCGCTGGTCTGCGGGTCGCAGAGCAGCAGTTTCTGCACCTCGGCCAGCGGCGCCAGGCGATGGCCGTAGCTGTCGAAGTTACGCAGGGTGCCGCCGGGCACGCAGCCTTGCTCCAGGTAGTACTCCACGCCTGGCAGGCTGGGCACCTTGGCGTAGTCGATGCGTGCAGTGAGGCCGCTGCCATCGGCCATTTCAACCAGGTGGCCTAGCAGGCCGAACCCGGTCACGTCGGTCATGGCCGTGACGCCCGCCAGCTTGCCGAAACGGCTGCCCGGCTTGTTCAGGGTGCACATCCAGTCGCGGGCCAGGCTCACGTCGGATTCGCGCAACTTGCCCTTCTTCTCGGCGGTGGTGAGGATGCCGATTCCCAGCGGCTTGGTCAGGTAGAGCTTGCAGCCTGCGGTGGCGGTGTCGTTGCGCTTCATGTTGCGTTTATCCACCACACCGGTGACGGCCAGGCCGAAGATCGGTTCGGGCGCGTCGATGGAATGCCCGCCGGCCAGGGGAATGCCGGCCTCGTCACACACCGAACGGCCACCGCGAATCACTTCGCGTGCCACTTCCGGCGGCAGCAGGTTCACCGGCCAACCGAGGATGGCAATGGCCATCAGCGGGTCGCCCCCCATCGCGTAGATGTCGCTGATCGCATTGGTCGCGGCAATACGGCCGAAATCGTAGGGATCATCGACAATCGGCATGAAGAAATCGGTGGTGGATACCACACCGCGCTCCTCGTCCAGGGCGTAGACCGCCGCGTCGTCCTTGGAGGCGTTGCCCACCCAGAGCTTAGGATCGAGGTTCTGCGCGCCGCTGCCGGCGAGGATCACTTCCAGCACCTTGGGGGAAATCTTGCAGCCGCAGCCCGCGCCGTGGCTGTACTGGGTGAGGCGGATGGGTTCGGTCATCTGGGTCTCTCTACAAAAGCGAAATCAATTTCCTGTAGGGGCGAATTCATTCGCCAAGCAGGCTAACGGCCTGCCCTGGGAGTTCCACCGGGGCCGCTATGCGTCCCTTGGCGAATGAATTCGCCCCTACAAAATGCGCACTTGCCAGCTCAAGCCAGCCTGGCCTTCCACTCCGGCAACCAGCCGAGGGTATCGGCAGTTACGCCGGTGGGCTTGTATTCGGCGCCCATCCAGCCGGGGTAATCATCTTCCTGCAGGGCGCGCAGGGCCGGGCCGAAGTCGGTTTTACCCGTGCCCGGCTCACCGCGACCGGGGCAGTCGGCGAACTGCACATGGCCGATGCGGCCGGCCAGCAGGCGAATACCCGCCGCCGCGTCCACGCCCTGGCGAGCCATATGGTAGAGGTCGTACTGGGCGCTGAGGTTGGGATGGTCCACGTCGCGCAACAGCTCATCCAGCTGCTCCGGCGTGTTGATCAGGAAACCCGGCATATCCAGCGAATTGATCGCCTCGCAGACCACGCCAATGCGCAGCACGGCAAAGGCTTCGGCAGTCTTGCGCAGGTTGGCGGCCAGACAGGCCAGGGCCCGCTCTCGACTCACCCCGTCAGCCTTGCGCCCGGCCAGCACATTGACGAAGCGCGGGCGCGTCATCGCGGCGTAGCTCAGGGCCTGCTCCAGTGCGTCGTCGAATTGTTCCTGCCGCTCCGGCACGGCGGCAAGGCCAGGGCCACCTTCCATCAGGTCGCCGGCCGGCAGGTTGAACAGAATCAACGGCAGGCCGGCCGCCTCCAGCACTTCCTTCATGCGGATCGCCGGCAACTCATAGGGAAACTGCACCTCGACACCGTCGAATCCAGCAACGCGGGCAGCGATGACGCGCTCGATCAGCGGTCGGTCGGTGAACAGCAGGGACAGGTTGGCGGCAATCTTCATCACAGGTTCTCCCGATACATTTCCACCAGCGTAGCCGGATCGCGCTCCAGGTTGCCCTGGCTACCGTGCAGACGCATCAGTTGGGCAGCCAGAGCGCTGAGCGGCGTGGCCGAATCATGCTCGCGGGACAGACGCACCGCGGTGTCCAGGTCTTTCAGCAGCGTGCGCACGTGCCACTTGATGGGTTCGAAATGGCTCTCGGCCATCTGCGGCGCCAGGATCTGCAGCGGTTTGGAGTCGGCGAAACCACCGGCAAGGGCCGGGGCGATCAGGCTGGCGTCCACGCCGGCTTTTTCCGCCAGGGCGACCACTTCGGCAATCACCAGGGCATTGCAGGCCACGATCATCTGGTTGCACACCTTGGTCACCTGGCCGGCGCCGATCCCGCCCATGCGGGTCAGCCGCTGGCCCAGGTGAGCCAGGATCGGGCGCACCCGTTCCACATCGTCCTGATGACCGCCGGCCATGATCGCCAGGGTGCCGGCTTCGGCACCGGAGGTGCCACCGGAGACCGGCGCATCCATCCAGCGCATCCCGCTGCGCGATTCCAGCTCGGCGGCCATTTCGCGGGTGGCAGCCGGCTCCAGGCTGGAGAAATCCACCAACAACTGACCGGGCTTGGCGCCTTCGACAATGCCGCCCTCACCGAAGACCACCTTGCGCACCACGCGGGTGTCGGCCAGGCAAAGCATCACGATATCCGCCTCGGCGCACAGCTCGGCCGGCGTCTTCACACGACGGGCGCCCTGCTCCAGCAAAGGGGCGCACTTATCAGGGGAGCGATTCCACACGGTCAGCGGAAAGCCGGCGGCCAGCAGGCGGCGGGTCATGGGCAGGCCCATCAGGCCGATGCCGGCGAAGGCGATGGAAGGCAGGGAAGCGGTCATGCCAAGACTCCAGGCAGTTGGCGAATTGCACATCTTAAACGCCTGGCCAGCAACGTGAAGCTTCCAAGCTAACGGGTGGCCACTATAATCCGCCTGCCTTTTCCGCTATTGAACCGGAGAATCCCATGTTCAAACGCACTTTGGCCCTCGCGGCCGGTATCGCTCTGTCCCTGTCCGCTGTCATTTCCCAGGCCGCCGACACCCTCAAGGTTTCGGCCATTCCCGACGAAGCCCCCACTGAACTGCTGCGCAAGTTCAAGCCTCTCGGTGCTTACCTTGAGCAGCAATTAGGCATGAAGGTCGAGTTCGTGCCCGTGGCCGACTACGCCGCCGTGGTCGAATCCCTGGCGGCCGACCGCCTGGACATGGCCTGGCTCGGCGGCTTCACCTTCGTCCAGACGCGCCTGAAGACCGGCAACGCCATCCCCCTGGTGCAGCGTGAGCAGGACGAGAAGTTCACCAGCAAGTTCATCACCGCCGACCCGGCGGTGAACTCCCTGCAGGATCTCAAGGGCAAGACCTTCGCCTTCGGCTCGGTGTCTTCCACCTCCGGCAGCCTGATGCCGCGCTACTTCATGCAGAAGGACGGTATCGTTCCCGAGCAGTTCTTCTCCCGCGTTGCCTACTCCGGTGCCCACGACGCCACCGTCGCCTGGGTTCAGGCCGGCAAGGTCGACGGCGGCGTGCTCAACGCCAGCGTCTGGCAGAAGCTGGTGGATGCCGGCAAGGTCGACACTAGCAAGGTGAAGGTCTTCGCGACCACCCCGACCTACTACGACTACAACTGGACCGTGCGCGGCACCCTGGACCCGGCCCTGGCCGAGAAGATCAAGCAGGCCTTCCTCGCCCTCGACCCGGCCAACCCGGAGCACAAGGCGATCCTCGACCTGCAGGCCGCTTCCCGTTTCATTCCGACCAAACCCGAGAACTATGAGGGCATCGAGGAAGCCGCACGCTCGGCCGGCCTGTTGAAGTGAGCCTCGCGCTGCACGGCGTGGACCTGGTCCACGCCAACGGCCAGCCTGCGCTCAACGGCATCGACCTGCTCGTTGGCAACGGCGAACGGGTGGCCATCATCGGCCCCTCCGGTGCCGGCAAGACCAGTCTGCTGCGGCTGCTCGCCACCAGCCTGAAACCCGCCGCCGGGCAGCTCCAGCTGCTCGGCGCGGCGCCCTGGTCTCTGTCTGCCGGTGCCCGCCAGCGCCTGCGCGCACGCATCGGCCTGATCCACCAGGCGCCGCCGCTGCCACCCCGCCAGCGGGTGGTCACGGCGGTACTGGCCGGCAAGCTCGGCCAATGGTCCCTGGCCAAGGGGCTGTTCAGCCTGCTGCATCCGCTGGACAGTGCCGGTGCGCAAGCCGCCCTGGCGCGGCTGGACCTTTCCGACAAACTCTTCGAGCGCTGCGACCAGCTCTCCGGCGGCCAGTTGCAGCGGGTCGGCATCGCCCGCGTGCTCTACCAGGCACCGGAACTGATCCTCGCCGACGAACCCGTCTCCGCCATGGACCCGGTGCTGGCCGACCACACCCTTGGCGTGCTCTGCGCCGATGCCAGCCGCCGTGGCGTCACCCTGCTGGCCAGCCTGCACGCGGTGGAACTGGCGCTGGAGCACTTCCCGCGCATCGTCGGTGTACGCGACGGCCGCATCGCCTTCGATCGCCCGCGAGAAGCCGTGAGCCAGGCCGACCTGAACGCGCTGTATGCCAACGAGCAACTGCACGGCGACCTGCCGTCCTCAGCGCCCGTGGCGGCCCCCATCCTGCATATTCCGCGATGCTGAAATCCGCCCCCCGCGATCCTGCGGCCCTGCCCCGGCTGCTGCTCACCGTCCTCGCCCTGGCCCTGCTCTGGCCGGGCCTGCGGTTGAGCGAGCTGAATCCGGCCGTGCTGTTGGACGAAGGCAATGCTCGCACCATGGGGCAGTTCCTCTCCGCCTTCTGGCCCCCCGAGCACGGCGAGGAATTCCTCCACCTGCTCGGCCGCGCCACCCTGGAGACACTGGCCATCGCCACCGCTGGCATGAGCCTGGCGCTGCTGATTGCCCTGCCCGCCTCGCTTCTGGCCAGCCGCGCCCTGTCGCTGTCCGCCCTGCACCGCGGCGGCCGCCCGGCCTGGTGGGCCCAGGCTCTGCGCTGGCCAGTGCGCGGGCTGCTGATCTTCCTGCGCAGCGTGCCGGAAATCGTCTGGGCGCTGCTGTTCGTTCGCGCCGTGGGCCTGGGCCCCACCGCCGGAGTACTGGCCATCGCCATCACCTACAGCGGCATGCTCGGCAAGGTCTATGCGGAAATCTTCGAGTCCGTCGACCCGCGCCCCACCCGCGCCCTGCTCGCCGCTGGCGGCCCGCGCCTGGCTGCCTTCGCCTACGGCGTATTGCCAAGCGCGGCGGCGGAGATGATTTCCTACACCGTCTACCGCTGGGAGTGCGCAGTGCGTGCCTCGGTGGTCATGGGCTTTGTGGGGGCCGGCGGCCTGGGCCAGCAGATGGACCTGTCCATGCGCATGTTCGCCGGCGGTGAAGTGGCCAGCATGCTGCTGACCTTCCTGGCCCTGGTGCTGCTGGCGGATCAGCTCAGTCGCTTCCTGCGCGGGAGGTTCGCGTGAAGGCGGGCAATATCCTGGTGATCCTGGCCTTGCTGGGCGCGGTGATCGCTTCCTTTATAGGGCTGGGCATCGATCTGGGTGCCCTTGTCAGCGGCGATGCCCTACAACAGATGGGCAGTTACGCCGCGCGCTTCCTCCAACCTGACCTGTCCGCCACGCACCTCAAGGCCATTGGCTGGGGCGCGCTGGAAACCCTGGCCATGTCGGCCCTCGGCACCTTGCTGGCAGCACTGCTGGGATTACTCTTCGCGCTGCCTGCTGCCGGCCGTTTCGGCAGCCTGGCCCAGGGTGTCGCGCGCCTGGTGCTGAACGCCCTGCGCGCCGTACCGGAGCTGGTCTGGGCTGCCCTGATGGTGCTGGCCGCCGGCCTCGGCCCGAATGCCGGCACGCTGGCCCTGGCCCTGCACACCGCTGGGGTACTGGGCCGTCTGTTCGCCGAAGCCCTGGAGAACACCCAGCCGGAACCCGCCGAATCCATTCGCCTGAACGGTGGCGGGCGTGTCGCGGCGTTCTGCTACGGCACCCTGCCCAGCGTCTGGCCGCAACTGGTGGCCTACATGCTCTATCGCTGGGAGAACAACATCCGCATGGCCAGCGTGCTCGGATTCGTCGGTGCCGGCGGTCTGGGGCAGATGCTTTACATGAGCCTCAGCCTGTTCCAGGAGGCGCAAGCGTCCAGCGTGATCATCGCCATGCTGGTGCTGGTACTGGGGGTGGATGCCCTGAGCGGCTGGATGCGCCAGCGCTGGGTCAGCGCTTGAGGTGAATGCGGGAGTCGACCCCGACCTGCATCCGTGGGTTGGTCCGAGCTGCGCGAGGCCCAACATTGGCGGTTCAACCCGCCCCCACTCGTTGGGTTTCGCTTCGCTCTAGCGGAACGCCGCCCGCACCATCTACGGCCAACTCCGCAGTCGTAGGATGCGGTTGAGCGAAGCGATACCCGTCAGCACCGATTGACTCAGAATCGAAGCGAGCGGGAAGGTGGAAACCACGATGCGGCCTCCACCGGGACAGGGATCAGAGACCGTCCTTTTCCAAATGGTCGAAGTTCACGGTCTCACCCGGCTCGGCGCCCAGTACGCGGCGGATATCTTCGAAGATCAGGTCGTATTCCTTGTGGTTGCGCATGATCAGGGTGTTGTTGGGGTTGAGCCCATGCTTCACCGCGACCTTGGAGACTACGCTGGCGAAGTTGAACGCCGTGTCGCGGTGCATCTCGAACTCCTCCTCGAAATGCTTGCCGCCGATCTCGCCCACCATGCGGAAGTGCAGCATGGTGCCTTCCTTCGCGTCAGGACGAGCCTCGTAGTAGAGGTCGATGGAGAACTCCTGCTGCCCCGGGATTCCGGGGATGTTGGCCCGATGTACATGGCCCGGCTCGAACATGATGGCACTCCCTGTGGATAGCGAAGAGAAGTAGTAGGTGGAAACAGTCTAGCTCGCCCCACCAGTTTCGCCGGCTGCCCCTAGCCCGTGCAGGGTCAGGCAATCGGCACCCTCCTGGACGCCCGTCCCAGGCGTCCACGAGCGCCTCGTCAGTGACGGGTCGGCGCCTCGTCACGTTCCTGGATCAGCACCCAGGGAGCCACCACGACAGCCCAGAGTCTCGGGTCACGCGCCAGCAGGTCCTGTGCGCGGGATTCTTCCACCTTGCTGAGCTTGCCGGAGGCCAGCAGCGCCGCGACCTGGGGTTTGTCGTCTTCCGCCACCGCCAGGGCAATGGCCACCAGGTCTTCCGCCCCTTCGACCCAGAGCAAGGCACCCCGGGCGAAGAAGGGCTGTAGCTCTTCCCAGGTGATGGCGGCGGTTTCGCCGAGCAGCTTGGCATAGAGGGTGCTAGCGTTGTCGTTCATGGCGTGTTCTGTGTTGGTTGGTAACGAATGGATTTGGGGGGAACAATGATAGGGGCTGTGGAGGGCTTGTTGCGAGCCAGGGAAACTTCAACCGGCCCTCACTTCGGCCAACAATCAGACGAGCCCGGCCTGACGACTCCAACCACAACCAAGACACGCCGTATTTCTATACGTTTGTTTCAATTAAGCGACACCAGATCATTCCGCCATCAAAACCCGACTTTTCAAGCCGTAAATCAGCAATCTACACTGTTCCGGTACAGTTGCCGGGGGGTGTTGGCGGGGTGCAATTCCCTGTCCCGTAGCTTCGGCAAACAGGACAACAACAACGAAAAACACAAGAGTGGAGCACTATGAACAAGGCTACCAAGCAGATTTCCAAACTGTTCGCCGCCATGGCTCTGGCCAGTGTCGCCAGCTACTCCGTAGCGGCTGACACCATCAAGATCGCCCTGGCTGGCCCGGTGACCGGTGCGGTCGCCCAGTACGGCGAGATGCAATTCATTGGCGCCAAGATGGCGATCGAGCAGATCAACAAGGCCGGCGGGGTGAACGGCGCTCAGCTCGAAGGCGTGGTCTACGACGACGCTTGCGATCCGAAACAGGCCGTTGCCGTCGCCAACAAAATCGTCAACGACGGTGTTCACTACGTGGTTGGCCACCTCTGCTCCAGCTCCACCCAGCCTGCGTCCGACATCTATGAAGACGAAGGCATCCTGATGATCACCGCGGCTTCCACCAGCCCGGACATCACCTCCCGTGGCTACCAGCTGGTGTTCCGCACCATCGGCCTGGACAGCCTGCAAGGCCCGACCGCCGGCAACTTCATCGCTGATCACATCAAGCCGAAGACCGTCGCTGTCATCCACGACAAGCAGCAGTACGGCGAAGGCATCGCCACTGCCGTCAAGCAGACCCTGGAAGGCAAAGGCGTGAAAGTCGCCCTGTTCGAAGGTATCAACGCTGGCGACAAGGACTTCTCCACCATCGTTTCCAAGCTGAAACAGGCCGGTGTGGACTTCGTCTACTACGGCGGCTACCACCCGGAACTCGGCCTGCTGCTGCGCCAGTCGGCTGAAAAAGGTCTGAAAGTCCGCTTCATGGGTCCGGAAGGCGTGGGCAACAAAGAGCTGTCCGCCATCGCTGGCCCGGCTTCCGAAGGTCTGCTGGTTACCCTGCCGAAGTCCTTCGACCAGGATCCGAAGAACCAGGCCCTGGTAGAAGCGTTCAAGGCCAAGAACGAAGACCCGAGCGGTCCGTTCGTGTTCCCGGCCTACGCTGCCGTTCAAGTCATCGCCGAAGGCATCAAGAAAGCCGGCGAAGACGACACTGCCAAGGTCGCTGCCGCCCTGCGCGCCAACACCTTCGCTACCCCGACCGGCAACCTGGCCTTCGACGAGAAGGGCGATCTGAAGGACTTCAGCTTCGTGGTGTACGAGTGGCACAAGGACGGCACCAAAACCGAAGCTAAATAAGCTTCCCGCCTGAACGCAAAGCCCACTGCTACGGCAGTGGGCTTTGTTTATCCGTGTTTTACGGGCTCCGCTGCGCCACAAGCGCCGCTTTTCGTGATGCCCGAGGAGTTAGGGAATGCCTGATCTCTACCACTATCTGCAACAGCTGGTTAACGGGCTCACCGTTGGCAGCACCTATGCCCTGATCGCCATCGGCTACACCATGGTCTACGGCATCATCGGCATGATCAACTTCGCCCACGGCGAGGTTTACATGATTGGCTCGTACGTAGCCTTCATCGTGATTGCCGGGCTTACCATGCTCGGGCTGGAAAGCCTTCCGATCGTCATCGTCGCGGCTTTCGCGGCGAGCATCATCGTTGCAAGCGCGTACGGCTACAGCATCGAACGGGTCGCTTATCGCCCCCTTCGCGGCAGCAACCGGCTCATCCCGCTGATCTCCGCGATCGGCATGTCGATCTTCCTGCAGAACGAAGTACTGCTGACCCAGGACTCCAAGGACAAGGCGATCCCGAACCTGATTCCAGGCAACTTCGTGTTCGGCGAGAGCACCATGAACGGCGTGGTGATCTCCTATATGCAGATCCTGATCTTCGTCGTCACTTTCCTGGTCATGTACGGCCTCACGATGTTCATCTCCCGTTCGCGCCTGGGCCGTGCCTGCCGCGCCTGCGCTGAAGACATCCGCATGGCCAACCTGCTGGGCATCAACACCAACAACATCATCGCCCTGACCTTCGTCATCGGCGCCACCCTGGCCGCCGTGGCCGCGGTGCTGCTGGGCATGCAATACGGCGTGATCAACCCGCACATCGGCTTCCTCGCCGGTATCAAGGCCTTCACCGCGGCCGTACTCGGCGGCATCGGCAGTATTCCGGGTGCCATGCTCGGTGGCCTGGTGCTGGGCGTGGCCGAAGCCTTCGGCGCCGACATCTTCGGCGACCAGTACAAGGACGTCGTGGCTTTCAGCCTGCTGGTTCTGGTCCTGTTGTTCCGGCCGACCGGCATCCTTGGCCGTCCGGAGGTGGAGAAGGTATGAATACTCGACTCAAAACGGCGTTTTTCAGCGCCCTCCTGGTGCTGGCCGTCGCCTACCCCGTCCTCGGCCTGAAACTCAGCGTCGTCGGCGTGGGCCTGGTGGTCACCGGCGCCGACACCCCGACCCTGCTGGCCATCGCAGCGTGCGCCGTGGCCATGTTCGTCTGGCAGATGATGCGCGACAAGGTGCAGGGCGCCTGGGCCGCCGCGCCCAAACTGCCGGGTATGTCGAAGAGCACCAGCCACTTCCTCACCCTGCCGTCCACCCAGCGCTGGGTCGTCCTCGGTCTGATCGTGGTCGCCCTGGTCTGGCCGTTCTTCGGCTCCCGCGGTGCCGTGGACATCGCCACGCTGATCCTGATCTACGTGTTGCTGGGCCTTGGCCTGAACATCGTGGTTGGCCTGGCGGGCCTGCTGGACCTGGGTTACGTCGGCTTTTACGCCGTCGGCGCCTACAGCTATGCCCTGCTCTCGCACTACTACGGCCTGGGTTTCTGGGTATGCCTGCCGATCGCCGGCCTGATGGCCGCGTTCTTCGGCTTCATCCTCGGCTTCCCGGTGCTGCGCCTGCGCGGTGACTACCTGGCCATCGTGACCCTGGGCTTCGGCGAGATCATCCGCCTCCTGCTGCGCAACATGACCTGGCTGACCGGCGGCCCGAACGGCATCAGCAACATCGACAAGCCGACCCTGTTCGGCCTGACCTTCGAGCGCCGCGCCGAAGAAGGCCTGCAGACCTTCCACGAGTACTTCGGCATCGCCTACAACTCGGTGAACAAGGTGGTCTTCCTCTACCTGGTCGCCCTGCTGCTGGCCCTGTTTGCCCTGTTCGTGATCAACCGTCTGCTGCGCATGCCGCTGGGTCGCGCCTGGGAAGCCCTGCGCGAAGACGAGATCGCCTGCCGCGCGCTGGGTCTCAACCCGACGATCATCAAGCTCTCAGCCTTCACCCTGGGCGCCTGCTTCGCAGGTTTTGCCGGCAGCTTCTTCGCCGCGCGCCAAGGCCTGGTGACCCCTGAGTCCTTCACCTTCATCGAGTCGGCGACCATCCTCGCCATCGTGGTGCTGGGTGGCCTGGGTTCCCAGTTGGGCGTGATCCTCGCCGCAGTCGTCATGATCCTGCTGCCGGAACTCATGCGTGAATTCAGCGAGTACCGGATGCTCATGTTCGGCGTTCTGATGGTGCTGATGATGATCTGGCGCCCGCAAGGCCTGCTGCCGATGCAACGTCCCCACCTGGAGCTGAAACGATGAGCCGCCCGATTCTCGAAGTAAGCGGTCTCACCATGCGCTTCGGCGGCCTGCTGGCCGTCAACGGGGTGGGTCTGACCGTACAGGAAAAACAAGTCGTCTCCATGATCGGCCCGAACGGCGCCGGCAAGACCACCGTGTTCAACTGCCTGACCGGCTTCTACCAGCCGACTTCCGGCAGCATCCGCCTGGATGGCGAGCAGATCGAAGCCCTGCCGGGCCACAAGATCGCCCGCAAGGGCGTGGTACGGACCTTCCAGAACGTCCGCCTGTTCAAGGAAATGACTGCGGTGGAGAACCTGCTGGTCGCCCAGCACCGCCACCTCAACACCAACTTCCTCGCCGGCCTGCTGAAGACCCCGGGCTTTCGCAAGAGCGAGCGCGAGGCCATGGAATACGCCGCCCTCTGGCTGGAGAAGGTCAACCTCACCGACGTCGCCAACCGCCCGGCCGGCACCCTGGCCTACGGTCAGCAGCGTCGCCTGGAAATCGCCCGCTGCATGATGACGCGCCCGCGCATCCTCATGCTCGACGAACCGGCTGCCGGCCTCAACCCGCGTGAGACCGACGACCTCAAGGCGCTGATCGCCATGCTGCGCAACGAGCACAACGTGACCGTGCTGCTGATCGAGCACGACATGAAGCTGGTGATGAGCATTTCCGACCACATCTATGTGATCAACCAGGGCACCCCCCTGGCCGACGGCACGCCGGAGCAGATCCGCAACAACCCCGACGTGATCAAAGCCTATCTGGGGGAGGCCTGAACCATGCTTACTTTCGACAAGGTTTCCACCTTCTACGGCAAGATCCAGGCGCTGCACGGCGTCAGCATGGATGTGAAAAAGGGCGAGATCGTCACCCTCATCGGCGCCAACGGTGCCGGCAAGTCGACCCTGCTGATGACCCTCTGCGGCTCGCCGCGTGCGGCCAGCGGCAGCATTCGCTATGAAGGCGACGAGCTGGTCGGCCAGGAATCCTGCGACATCATGCGCAAGAGCATCGCCGTCGTGCCGGAAGGCCGCCGCGTGTTCGCCCGCCTGACCGTCGAAGAAAACCTGGCCATGGGCGGCTTCTTCACCGCCAAGGGCGACTTCCAGGAGCAGATGGACAAAGTGCTGCACCTGTTCCCGCGCCTGAAGGAGCGTTTCGAGCAACGCGCCGGCACCATGTCCGGTGGCGAACAGCAGATGCTCGCCATCGGCCGCGCGCTGATGAGCAAGCCCAAGCTGCTGCTGCTCGACGAGCCTTCGCTGGGTCTGGCGCCCATCATCATCCAGCAGATCTTCGACATCATCGAGCAACTGCGGAAGGACGGCGTAACCATCTTCCTGGTGGAACAGAACGCCAACCAGGCGCTCAAGCTGGCCGACCGTGGCTATGTGCTGGAGAACGGGCGCATCGTCATGCAGGGCAGCGGCGACGACCTGCTCAACGACCCCAAGGTCCGCGACGCCTACCTCGGCGGCTGACGCCCTCGCAGTAAAAGAAACGGCCCCTCGCGGGCCGTTTTCTTTTCTGGCGGCCCCTTGTGGGAGATTCCATGTCAATCAGCCGCAGCGGCCTCGTAGGTTGGTCCGAGCCGGCGCGGACCAACGTGGCACGGCACAGGCGCCGAAGCGTTGGGTTTCGCTGCGCTCTACGCCAACCTACGAAAACCTCCTCGCTCTGGCGCGGCCTCTGTAGGGGCGAATTCATTCGCCAAGGGTCGCGCGGCGGCCCCGTAGATACCGTCTTGTTTAGCCCCGGGCAAGGGCCAGTTGGGCATCGAATGGCTGGCCGGATTTCAGTACGCCATAGGCGATATGCAACAGCTTGCGCATGGCCGCGCAGACGATCTGCTTTCCGGCCTTACCGCGGGCGCGCAGGCGCTGTGCCAGGGCATTGATCGCGGGGTTGTGGGTCATCGAGGTGATCGCCGGCATGTACAGGCCCGCGCGTAGCCGCGCTGAGCCCACACGGGAAATGCGTACGTGCCCTTTATGCTTACCCGAATCCTGTAGCTTCGGATTCAGCCCGGCAAAGGCAGTGATCGCTCGCGCGCTCTCGAACTGCAGCGGATCACCCAGTTCCGCCAGGAGCAGGGCGGCAGTCTGCTCGCCGATACCATCGATGCTGGTCAGCAGATCGCGTTTACCCCGCAGGTCTGGATCATCATCGATATGGTCGCGGATGGTTTTCAGGGTCTCGGCAATCTGCTCTTCGACACGCTGCAGCACTGAGTGAATCGACTCTTGCACGCTGGCATCGGCCACCCCCAGACGATTGCGCTCCATCTGCTCGATCTCCTTGAGATCCTGCAGGCGCCGCACCAGGGCACGCAGACGGCGGATCGCGGCAGGCTCGGGTTGCCAGGCGCGCAGCTCATCTTGATGGTGCTCGCCGTAGCTGGCAATCAGCTTGGCGTCGACCTGATCCGTCTTGACCCGTTGCAACTGGCTTCGCGCGTAATAGGCAATCTGCGCAGGATTCATCACGCAAATCCGGTAGCCCAGCGCGTAAAAGTGCTCAGCCAGCGCCTCGTGGTAGGTACCCGTCGCCTCCATCACGATCCAGGCCCCAGGTTCGCTGTGCTTGTTCAACCACTCCTGCAACACCTGAAAGCCCTCTGCGGCGTTGATCAGCTTGGCCTTGCTGCGGTACTTGCCGTTGGCCTGCAGGGTGGCGATATCGAAACTGTGCTTGGCAATGTCAATGCCGACGATGCTGGACATGCAACCTCCTCAATCCATCCAGAGTGATCATCACTGCACCCGGCCCGGCCTTGTGAATGCGAGCTCTCACTTGAAGTGGGCTCTAGATACCGTTCGAGCTATCTGAGTGAGTGTGGAGGGCCAGGGCACTATCTACGGGTCGGGCTCGAGGCCTAAGGGTGGACACGGCTTCCTGGCTCTCCCCCGATGATCAGTCGGGGACTATCACCCCTTGAGAGGGTGGTAGTCGAGATACAAGGTTGGTCCGAGCGCAGCGAGGGCCAACGCAGGAAACACCCGGGGACCTCGAATCGTTGGGCTTCGCAGGCTCAGCACCAACCTACATCGATTCAGGTCTTGTCCTTGAGCCCCGGCAAGGCAATTCCCGCCCATTCGCACTACGCTGTGCCGGAACCTGCAAACAAGGAGTCCGCATGAGCCTTTCGCTACTGAGCCGTTACGCCTTCTTCGCCTTCTGCGCGCTGTTCACCCTCTTCAGCCTGCCCTTCACCGGCCACGAATGGATCTGGCCCTTCACGCTGCTCGCTGCTGTACTCAGTACGCTCGGCGTGCTCGACCTGCTGCAGTCGCGCCATGCGGTGCGGCGCAATTACCCCATCCTCGGCAACATCCGCTACCTGGTCGAAGGCATTCGCCCGGAAATCCGCCAGTACCTGCTGGAGGCCGACGATGACCGCCTGCCCTTCTCCCGCGCCCAGCGCTCGCTGGTCTATGCACGGGCCAAGAACGAAGGGGGTGACAAACCTTTCGGCACCCTGATCGACGTGTACAAGTCCGGCTACGAATTCATCGGCCATTCCATGCGCCCGGCGCCGCTCAGCGACCCGACCTCCTTTCGCGTCGTAGTAGGCGGGCCGCAGTGCAGCCAGCCCTACTCGGCCTCGGTCTTCAACATCTCGGCCATGAGTTTCGGCTCCCTCAGCGCCAACGCCATCCGAGCGCTGAACCGTGGCGCCAAGCTCGGCAACTTCTATCACGACACCGGCGAAGGCAGCATCAGCCCCTACCACCGCGAGAACGGCGGCGACCTGGTCTGGGAGCTGGGCAGCGGCTACTTCGGCTGCCGCACCAGCGACGGCCAGTTCGACCCGGAACGCTTCGCCACCCAGGCACGCAGCCCGCAGGTTCGGATGATCGAAATCAAGCTCTCCCAGGGCGCCAAGCCCGGGCACGGCGGCATCCTGCCCAAGCACAAGGTCACTGAAGAAATCTCCCTCACCCGTGGCGTACCCATGGGCGAAGACTGCATCTCGCCCTCGCGCCACAGTGCCTTCTCCACCCCCATCGAAATGATGCAGTTCATCGCCAAACTGCGGGAGCTGTCCGGCGGCAAGCCAGTGGGCTTCAAGCTCTGCCTCGGTCATCCGTGGGAGTTCATGGGCATCGCCAAGGCCATGCTGGAAACCGGCATCCTTCCCGACTTCATCGTCATCGACGGCAAGGAAGGCGGCACCGGCGCGGCACCGCTGGAATTCACCGACCACATCGGCGTGCCCCTGCGTGAAGGGCTGCTGTTCGTGCACAACACCCTCGTTGGGCTGAACCTGCGGGACAAGATCAAGCTCGGCGCCAGCGGTAAGATCATCAGCGCCTTCGACATCGCCAGCGTGCTGGCCATCGGCGCAGACTGGGCCAACTCGGCACGTGGTTTCATGTTCGCCATTGGCTGCATCCAGTCGCAGTCCTGCCACACCAACAAGTGCCCCACCGGCGTCGCCACCCAGGACAAACTGCGCCAGCGCGCCCTGGTCGTGCCGGACAAGGCGCAGCGGGTGCAGATGTTCCACCGCAACACCCTCAAGGCCCTGGCCGAGATGCTGGCCGCCGCCGGCCTCGAACACCCAAACCAACTGGAGCCCCGCCATCTGGTGCGACGCGTATCAGACAAGGAAATCCGCCTGTTCTCGCAGATTCACGTCTTCCTCAATCCAGGCGACCTGCTCAAGGACAAGATCGAGGCAGACTTCTACGAACGCATGTGGGCCATGGCTCGCGCGGACAGCTTCGAGCCGTCGTGTGCCTGGTGAGAAATGTGGGGCCGCTTCGCGGCCTCATCGCGATTGAAATCGCTCCCACAGGATGGTCGCGGCACCTTCTTGCGGGAGCGAATTCATTCGCGAAACAGAGTCACCCCTTGAGCACCCCGCCATCCACCGGAATCAGCACTCCGGTCACATAGCTGGCCCGCGGACTGGCCAGAAACGCCGCCATCGCGCCGAACTCCTCCGCCGCGCCATAGCGCCCCACCGGAATCGCCGCCTGCTCCTTGGCCATCAAGCTGGATACCGGTGTGCCGCTGCGCTCAGCCGCACGCAGCAGCAGGGTTTCGGTGCGCTCGGTCCAGAACGAACCGGGCATCAGGGTATTCACCGTCACCCCATCGGCCGCCACCTCAGCGGACAGCGACTTGGCCCAGTTGGCCAAGGCGCCGCGCAAGGCGCTGGACAGCACCAGGCCGGGAATGGGTTCCACCACACTGGTGGACGAAATCATCAGGATGCGGCCGAAGCGTCGCTGACGCATACCGGGGAGGAAAGCGTTCACCAGCGCCATGGTACTCAGCAACATGGCGTCCAGTTGGCGATGCCAGAGTGACGGGTCGAAATCCACCGCATTGATCGGCGGCGGCCCACCATTGTTGGCAACCAGAATGTCCGGCGCGCCGATGGCCGCAACGACCTGTTCGATGGCCATGTCCACGGCGCCCAGGTCGTTCAGATCCACCGCAACCGCCTGCGCCTCTCCGCCGTTACGGCGGATGCGCTCTACGGCAAGGTCCAGCTTCGACAGATTGCGCGCCAGCAGGCAGACCCGCACCCCTTCCCTGGCCAGGGCCTCGGCCACGCCGAAACCCAACCCGGAGCTGCCGCCGCACACCAGGGCACTGCGGTTTTCAAGTTGAAGGTCCATGATCAGCACTCCATTTCCAGGTTCACCCGCCAGTGTGCGCCTGACGCTGATCGAGGCCAATGGCCAAACAACGCGTCATGACTCATGCCGAAAGCACCCGACAGGCGTGCTCCGGAATGGTCACCGACACCGGGTTGCCGATGGCGAGGCCAATGTCCTGGCAAGGCGTGGTCAGCGCGGTTAGGGAAACGCCGGAGCATTCCACTGTGGTCTCGATGGTGGCGCCGATGTCCCGTACAAAGGTCACCGTACCCGGCACGCTGTTGGCGCCGCCGGCCTGGGGCGCCGACAGTTGCAAGTCTTCCGGGCGCACCAACAGCTTGATCGGCGCGCCGGCCTGGATACTGCTGCAAATCGGAGCCTGGATCGCCGCGCCGCCGGGCAGGCCCACGCGTCCGCTGCCCAGGGCAGTGGCCGGGAAGATGTTGCCGGTGCCAATGAAGTCGGCGACGAACTCGTTGGCCGGGTTGCGGTAGATCTCGATCGGCGTGCCCACCTGCTGCACCCGATGCTCGCCCAGTACGACCACGATGTCGGCCATGGTCATGGCCTCACGCTGGTCGTGCGTGACCATGATGGTGGTGATGTTCAGGCGCTGCTGCAGCTGGCGGATCTCGATCTGCATCGACTCGCGCAGCTTGGCGTCCAGCGCCGACAAGGGCTCATCCAGCAGCAACAGCTTGGGGTGCGAGGCGATGGCGCGGGCAATGGCCACGCGCTGGCGCTGCCCGCCAGAAAGCCGGGACACCGGCCGGTCGACCATCTGCTGCAACTGGATCATCTGCAGCAGCTCGGCCACCCGCGCCTGCTGCTCCGCCTTGGGCACATTGCGCAGGCGCAGCGGGTAGGCAATGTTTTCGCCGACCGTCATGTGCGGGAACAGCGCCAGCGACTGGAACACCATGCCGAAGTTGCGCTCGTGCGCTGGGGTGTAGCCGATGTTCTTGCCATCCAGGAGGATCTGCCCGGAGCTCAAGCTCTCAAGGCCGGCGATCATCCGCAGCAAGGTGGTCTTGCCGCAGCCCGAAGGGCCGAGGAAGCACACCAGTTTGCCCTCGGGCAGGTGCAGGTTGACGTCCGTCACGGCACAGATGGAGCCGTAGCGTTTTTCGACTTTTTGCAGAATCAGTCCAGACATGCTTCACCTCGACTCAGAAAGACACGCCGCCATCGCCAACCAGCTTCTCCAGCGCCCAGATCAGGGCGAAGTCGATCAGCACGATCAGCACGGCAAAGGAAAATACGGTGGGATCGAGAGACGACACGGTGCGGCTGTACATCCAGATCGGCACGGTCATCACATCGATGTTGTAGAGGAAGTAGGTAACGGTGAACTCGTTGAACGACACGATGAAGGCCAGCAGCATCCCGGCCAGGATGCCCGAGCGCATCAGCGGCACCACCACATCGCGGATCGCCCGCAGCGGCGATGCGCCGAGCATCTGCGCGGCCTCCTCCACCTCGGTACCGATGGAAACCATGGCCGCCGTGCAGTTCTTCACCACAAAGGGCAGGGCGAGGATTACGTGGGCGATCACCAGCCGCGAGGTATCCATGTGGAACGGCAGGCTGTCGAACACCAGCAGCAGCGCCAGCCCCAGCACCACCATGGGGAACACCAGCGGCAGCGACATCAGTTGCAGCGCCACGGCCTTGCCACGGAACTCGCAGCGGGTCAACGCGTAAGACGCCGGCACCGCGACCAGGGTGGCCAGCACCATGGTCAGGCAGGACACCAGCAGGCTGGTGGTCAGCGCCTGGCCCAGGCTCAGCACATCGCTGGCATCAGGCGAGACGAAGGTGCGCCAGGCCGCCTCGTACCATTGCAGGCTGTAGTTCGACGGCGGGAAATCGAGGTTCGACGCGCCGCTGAAGGACATCACGATCATGGTCAGGATCGGCAGCACCGCCAGCAACAGGATCACGCCGGAAAGAATCATCGCGAAGCGGCCGGTTTCCCCCGGTAGCGCCGCGTGGGTACGGAAAGGATTGCTCATTGCGAAGCCTCCAGCATGCGGCGGCGACGGCCAGTGACGTACTCGGAAAAGGTCATGATCGCCAGGGTGGTAACGATCAGCACCACGCCGGCGGCGGAAGCCGCGGGCCAGTTCATCAGCGGCGCGATCTGGTCATGCACCATCACCGCCAGCATCGGCACGCGCCGCCCACCGAGCAGCAGCGGCACCACGAAGCTACTGGCGTTGTAGGCGAACACCAGGGTGGCGCCGGTGAAAATACCCGGCAGGCTCATCGGCAATACCACCTGGCAGAACACCCGCACGCGGCTGGCGCCCAGGGTCGCGGCCGCCTCTTCGTAGGTGCGCGACACGCCGCGCATGGCGCTGGCGATGGGCAACACCGCCAGCGGGAAGGCCGTCTGCACCAGCCCCATCAACACGCCGGTCTGGTTGTAGAGCAGCATTATCGGTCGGTCGATCAGCCCCAGCCCCATCAATGCCTGGTTGAGCATGCCGGCCGGACCGAGGATCACCAGCCAGCCGTAGCTTTGCAGCAGCAGGTTCACCAGCAACGGCAGGAGCACCGCGGCCAGGAACACCCGGCGCAGGAATGGCGACTGCAGGCGCGACATGCAATAGCTCACCGGGATCGCCAGGGCCACCGCGATCAGCGCACTGAAGAGCGCCAGGCGCAAGGTCAGCAACAGGGATTTCAGGTAGTAGGGCTCGGCCAGTTGGGCATAGCTGGCCAGGCTGAACCCGCTCCACTCCGCACCCTTCTCGCCGATGCTCATGCGCAGCACCAGCAGGCTGGCGGCCACCAGCACGGCCAGGAACAGCATAGAAGGAGTCAGGAAGAGCCAGGCCCGCACAGTAGGGGAAACCGCCTTTGTCGGGCGCAGAGGTGCCGCGCCGACCGGTTCGGTCAGATCAATGTGTTCCATATCGCTCGTCTCGTCAGAACAGGGAAACCACGCGTCCGGACGGACAGCCCAAGGCCAGCCGCCCGGCGCGATTCACGGCAGACGCCGTGGCTGCATCAGGAAGAGAAGATTTCCGTGTAGCGGCGAATCCACTGGTCGTGGACCGTGGCGAGGAAGGCGTTGTCGTGCATGATCGCCTTCTCTGCGATCTGTTCCGGCGTGAGGATGAAGGGGCTCTTGCGCGCCTCGGCAGAGATGATCGCCTTGGCGTTGACCGGGCCGTTGAAGATGTCTTCGGCCATCTTGCCCTGCACCAGCGGGTCCAGCGAATGGTCGAGGAAGGCGTAGGCGAGGTCCGTATCGCCCGGACGGTGCTTGGGCATGACCGAGAGCATCAGGTCGGTGTAGAAGCCTTCCTTCATGCCGAAGGTGGCGCCCAGGCTGTAGGCGGGGTCGCGGATTTGCTTGGGGAAGAACGCCGGGGCGTAGAGGCCGCCCATGTCCAGGGAGTTGGTGCGGAACAGCTCGGCGATCTGGTTGGGGTTCTCGCCCAGGGTCATCACGCGGTCCTTCAGCTCTTCCAGCTTCTTGAAGCCCGGCTCGATGTTGTGCACGTCACCACCGGCCAGTTTGGCCGCGATGATGATCAGGTCCATGGCCTCGGTCCAGTTCGGCGGCGGCAGGAACAGGCGGCCTTCGTAGGCCGGGTCCCAGAGCGCGGCATAGCTGTCCGGTACGTCCTTCACGGTGCGCGTGTTGTAGACCAGGCTGTTGCACCACAGCAGGTAGCCGATGCCGTGGCCGTTGGCGCCAGTCTGGTACTGGGCGGGCACGTCCTTCAGGTTGGGAATGCGGTTGAGGTCGGGTTTTTCCAGCAGCCCGGCAGTGGCCAGGCCTTCGGCGCCCACCCCGGCGAGGGTGATGATGTCGTACTGCGGACGATCACCACCGGCCTTCAGCTTGGCGACCATTTCCGAGGTGCTGCCAGTGCGGTCGGCGATCACCTTGGCGCCGGTCTTGGCCTCGAAGGTGGCCGCGATGTTGCGCAGTGCCGCAAGCCCGGTGTCGTCCGACCAGGTCAGCAGTCGCAGGGTCTTGCCCTGGAAGCGGGTATCGCTGGCGCTGGCCCGGATAAACGGCATCGACAAGGTGGCGGCGGCCACCGAAGCGACACCTACCGTCTTGATGAAATTTCTTCTGCTCAGATCATGCTCGCCCATTGAGGACTCCTTTTGTTCTTGTATGGAGCTGCGGCCGCGTTGTGCCCGGCGCGGTCATCCTGCGACGCACCAGAGAGCGCAACAATCGAAAATTCGTCATCGGAGCCATGTCCTCCGCGCATGGCTGGAGAGCAGACATGACAAGGCCGCCCGAAGGCGGCCTTGTTGGGTTTCATGCTGTTTCCGCTAAGGGGACACACAGCGGGTGGTCGAAATGTCGGGTGGATGGCGCTTTTCCATCCACCAGCGGCGCCATGCCGGGCCTCAACTGGTGGTCCTGTGGGAGCGAATTCATTCGCGATTGAAATCGCTCCCACAACGAAGGCAGGCGTCAGACCGCCCGTACCACGTGCTTGATTTCCTGGAAGGCGGAGAGACCCCACGGGCCGAGCTCGCGGCCGATGCTGCTCTGCTTGTAACCACCCCAGGCGGTCTGCGGGAAGATCACCTGCGGCGAGTTGATCCACACCATGCCGGCCTGCAGGCCATTGGCCACGCGCTCAGCCGCTTCGAGGTTGCGGCTCACCACGCTGGCCACCAGGCCGAATTCGCTGTCGTTCGCCAGTTCGATAGCCTCTTCCTCTGTGGCGAAGCTGCGTACGCAAAGCACCGGGCCGAAGATCTCCTCGTTCCACAGGGCGCTGTCCTGCGGCACATCGGCGAACACGGTAGGCCTCAGGAAGTAGCCGCGCTCCAATTCCGCCGGACGCTCGCCACCGCACACCAGGCGCGCACCGGAGGCAATGCCGCGCTCGATGTGGCCACGCACCCGCTGGTATTGCGCCTGGTTCACCAGGGCGCCCATCTCCACCCCCTCACTGAAGGGGTCACCCACCTTGGTGGCCTCAGCACGGGCCTGCACCCGCGCCAGGAAATCCGCCACCAACGGCTCGGCAACCAGCACGCGGCTGGTGGCCGAGCACATCTGCCCGGCATTGAAGAATGCACCACCACAAGCGAGCTCAACCGCCAGCTCCAGGTCGGCGTCCTGCAGCACCAGCAGCGACGACTTGCCGCCCAGCTCCAGGCTGACGCCCTTCACGGTTTCCGCCGCGCGCTGCATCACCTGCACACCCACGGCATTGCTGCCGGTGAAGGACACCTTGGCCACCTTCGGGTGGGACGACAGAGGCGCGCCAACCGCCAGGCCGGTGCCGCACACAATGTTGAGCACACCAGCCGGCAAGCCGGCTTCATGGATGATGCGCGCCAGTTCCAGTTCCGGCAGCGGCGTCACTTCAGAGGGCTTGAGCACCACGGTGCAACCGGCGGCCAGGGCCGGGGCGAGTTTCCAGGCGGTGGTCACCATGGGGAAGTTCCAGGGCACGATCAGGCCCACGACACCATAGGGCTCACGGCGCAGACGCGCGGCGAAGTCTTCGGTGGGCAGCTCGATCGGGCGGTCCTGCTGGGCATCGAGGCCTTCGGCCAGGCCGGCGTAGTACTCGAAGGTGCCGATCACATCGTCCACATCGATGGCTGCCTCGAACAACGGCTTGCCGTTGTTGGCGGACTGCAGCTGGATCAGGGTTTCGCGGCGCTGACGCACACCCTCGGCAATACGGCGCAGCACAGCACCGCGCTCGGCACCGCTGCTGCGGGCCCAGGCCGGGAAGGCGTTGCCGGCGGCCTGCACAGCCTGCTCGACACTGGCGGCGTCACCGGTGCCAAGCGTCGCCAAGTGTTCTTCGGTGGCCGGGTTGATCACCGCAAGCTCGGCGCCGCCGGTCAGCCACTGGCCATCGATATAAACGCCTGCGAGGGTTTCGGTGTAGGTCGGGAGCGTGTTCTGCATTGCATGATTCCGTCGATTCTGGGCCGCCGAACCTGCAATCGGCGCGGATGACAATGGCGCGCCGTGATACGGGATGCGCGCGGCAGCAAGAGCTGGGGCAGGTAGGTTGCGCAATTGGACCCGTCGGGCGGCGGCCATGACAAGGCAAAATTTGTCATACTTGCCATGTCCTCACGTCATGGCTGCCCAGATGAAACGCCTCCCGCCGCTGCCTGCGCTGCATACCTTCCTGGTCACCGCCCAATGCTGCAACTTCACCCGCGCCGCCGAACTGCTGCACCTCACCCAGGGCGCCGTGAGCCGGCAGATCTCCGGGCTGGAAAGCCACCTGGGCTACCCGCTGTTCCAGCGCCAGGCGCGAGGGCTCAGCCTCACCGCCCAGGGGCGTGAGCTGCTGCCACGCATTCAGCAGGTCTTCACCCTGATCGATGAGGCCGTCGAACAAGTCGGCGCAAAGCGCGAAGCCCTGCAACTCAAGGCCCCCACCTGCGTGATGCGCTGGCTCCTGCCGCGCCTGATGCAATGGCAGGCCGAACGCCCGGACGTGCCGGTGGAGCTGACCACCACCGTGCAGTACGGCGTGGATTTCCGCCGTGAAGAGTTCGACGCCGCAGTGATCTACGGCACCCAGCCCGGCACCGCCCAGGTCGCCCACCACCTGTTCGATGAACAGCTCACACCCGTGTGTTCCCAGCAACTGATGGACGGCCCCGTGCCGCTCACCAGCGCCGCCGACCTGGCCCGGCACACCCTGCTGCACCCGACCCGCGATGACCAGGACTGGAAAACCTGGCTCCTGGCCGCCGGTGCAACCCTCCACAAGCTCGGTAGCGGGCACCACTTCGACACCCTCGACCTGGCCCTGTCCGTCGCGGCCCAGGGCAATGGTGTAGCCCTGGGCGACTGGGCGCTGATCGGCGAAGACCTCGCGACCGGCCGCCTGGTGGCGCCCTTCGAGCTCAAGGTGCCCACGGGTGGCGCCTACTTCCTGGTCTACCCCGAGCGCCCCGGTCCCAGCCCGCAACTGCGCGAACTGGTGGAGTGGCTGACCGCCCAGGCGCATGCGCACTGAGTTGCGCCGGTGCGCAGGATCGGCCAGCAGCCTTGCTGCCGACCAAGCACCTTGAAACGCCCATCAATTCCGCTAGTCTCTGCCCCCTCAACGAACAAGGAGTACCCCACCATGGCACGCGCCACCGCCCGCCACATCCTGGTTTCCACCGAAGCCAAGTGCAACGAACTCAAAGCCGCCATCGAAGCCGGCGCCGACTTCGCCGAAGTCGCCAAGCAACACTCCACCTGCCCCTCCAGCCGCGACGGCGGCAACCTCGGCTCCTTTGGCCGCGGCCAGATGGTCAAGGAATTCGACGCCGTCGTATTCAGCGCCCCGCTGAACGTGGTGCAAGGCCCGGTGAAGACCCAGTTCGGCTACCACCTGCTGGAAGTCACCAGCCGCCAGGACTGACGGTTCCAAGGCGCCGCCGCCCGGCGGCGCCTGCATGGAGCATCCGCATTGAGAAAGTGCACTAACTCAAGTCCAGTACCTGCCCATCGGCTGGAATGAGCAACCGGTGCGCGACATCAGCCTCGGTCGCCGCATCAGCCAGCCCCTCACGAGTGACGGGACAATGACTGATGGCTTCAAGGTGATTCGCGACAACGGTCCCGAGGCTCAGTCGAGTGAACTCGAGCACGTCATCCACGCCCATGATGATGTCGTTGCCGACGTCGAAGCGCGCCCCGCCGGCAGGAACAACGCTGATCCGAGGCTGATGCTGCAGCACGAGCTCGCGAACGGTGGGCGTCAGCAACGTGTCGCCCGCCAAATAGAGGCTGGGCTCACCGGATACTTCGATCAGATAGCCGACGCCATGCTCCATCAGCTTGCCGATCAGGCCCTCCCCGTGGGTACAGCGGACCGTGCGAATCCAACCGCCCAGGAACGGGCTCGGCGCCTCGTGATCCTCCGGCAGCGGCTGGACGTTAAGGCCCCGCGCCGCCAGATATGGCGCGTCATGTGGCGTGCAGATGACCGGAATCTGCCGTTCCCTCAGCCAACGCTTGGCCGCCCGGTCCAGGTGATCAAAGTGCCCTTTCTGGCAGTGCGTGATCAGGCAGTGGGTCACAGACTCGAGTGCTTGCGCTGCCGAATCCGGCAGCTCGACCAGTGGGTTTCTCTGCCGCGCGGAAAACACCCGTAGCGGGGGAAGCGCGCCTTTGCGTGCAAGCATCGGATCAACAAGGATGCGATGGGGACCCAGTTCGAGAATGATCGTCGCGTTGCGGATCTGCTGAATCTTCATCATGAAGCCCTCCTCAGGCGTGGCTTCATGGTGCCGATCCGCAGCAGCGACCATAATGGCAGAATCAGACACAATTGATTCATTTACCGCCATGCCCAGCCCTCTTCAGATCGGCCTTCTCCTCTTCCCCGGCTGCATGCCGGCAGGGCTGCTCGCCTTTGCCGACATGCTGCATGCCACCAATCGGCGAACCGGGCTCTGCCTCTTCGAAACGCACTTTGTTGGTGTGCACAGCGGCCCGGTCGAATGTGCGCACAGCCTGGTCCTGCAAGCCACGCATGCCATTGCCGACCGTGCGCTCGACGCAATCCTGATACCTGGCTTCTGGGCGGAATCCCCGCAGCATGTCGAGGCGGCCCTGACTGCCAATGCCGACCTCCTGGCCGCCCTGGCAAGACTCGGCAAGCGCTGCAAAGTGTGGAGCTACTGCGTGGGCGTCTGCTTGGCCGCCGCCAGCGGATGTCTCAATGGTCAACCGGCGACCGTGACCTGGTGGCTGGCGGACACCCTGCTCAAGCGCTATCCCAAGGTCGGCTGGCAGAGCGAGAGAAACAGCATATTTAACGAACGCAACGCCACCGCGAGTGGGGTCAACGGCTACCTGCCGATCGCCCAGTCGCTGATCGAGCAGCACGTCAGCGCCGAAATATTCCGCGACCTCACCAGGCTGATGGTGCTCCCGCGCCCCGCGCAGTCGCATGACGCTTTCCAGGCCATCAGCCTCATCGAACAACCCAGTCCGCTACTGCGGCGAATGCACGCGCTAGTGGAAAGGCTGCCCGCCGAGCAGATCACCCTTCAAAAGCTGGCGGACGAACTGGGCACGTCCGAACGTACGCTGGCACGCAAGGTCAGGAGCGAAATAGGAGTCGCCGCCGGTAGCTACGCGCGTCGTATCAAACTAGGCCAGGCCGGCGAACGCCTCACCCTGACCTCAGCTCCTATCAGTACGATCAGTGCCGAACTGGGCTTCAGCAGCGACTCCAACATGCGCAGGATGTTCAAGGAGCTGACCGGTTTCACTCCAGCGCAATATCGACAGCGCTTTGCTCGCTATTAGGGTTTGTACGAAAAGTCGTCGAGCGAAGGTCAGGCAAGGCGCAACGACCATCGGGAGTAACAGCAGAAGGCTGTCCCGAAGGGCGAGCGCGAGCGAGTCAATCGGCCGAAGAAGCGCAGTTTACGCGTTGTAAATGAGCATTCTGATCGGACTCGCGCACGAGGCCGATTTCAACGCAGCATCACGCGCGAAGCCCGCAGGCACTTTTCGTACAGAGCCTAGCGCAAAGGATGCGAGCGCCGATGAGTACCGCGAACTGATGGAAGACAATCAAATCCGGCGCGTACTGGTGACGGACGCGAACGGGTGTTGCTGCGGCATCCCCAGCCAGGCCGATTTCGCTAACGAGGCGCAGGGATTGGCCGGCGAAATCGTGCACGCGATTTCACGTCCGTCCGATACCGCTTCCAACGTTCTTCACTGAAATCGACCCGGACAAGCCTGCGTCGCTATCGACGTGAGCTCGATCGCACAGCGCCGCGGGCGTCTTATCCTTTGAACCCCTTCCCCACGAGATAAACCTCCCTCGACCGCGGCCGCGACGCCTCTGGTTTGCGTATCACCACCTTCTCGAACGAGGTGCGAACGTCCTTCAGGAATTCGTCGGAGCCTTCGCCCTGGAAGACCTTGACCACATAGTTTCCATTGGGCTTGAGCACTTGCCGGACCATATCGAGGGTGAGTTCGACCAGGTACATCGAAGATGCCTGGTCGGCGGCAGCGACGCCGCTGATATTGGGGGCTATGTCGGAAACAATCAGATCGGGCTGCTTGCCGTCGAGCTGGTCGAGAATCTGCTGGAACACAGCCTCTTCGGTGAAGTCGCCCTGAATGAAGTCGACGTTTTCCAGCCCGTCCATCGGCAGAATGTCGGTGGCCAGAACCCGTCCCTTTTCGCCCACAAGACCTGCGGCTACCTGCGACCAGCCGCCGGGGGCGGAGCCAAGATCCATGACCAGCATACCGGGGCGTATCAGCTTGTCCTTCTCGTTCAGCTCAATCAGCTTGTAGCTGGAACGGGAGCGCAAGCCGTCTTTCTGAGCCTGTTTGACGTAGGGATCGTTGACGTGTTCATCCAGCCAGCGGCGGCTGCTTTTGGATCGTTTCATGATAGAGCCAACCACAGAAAATCAATGTGAGGTGTGGAGCAATGCATGGGACACAGGGGGGCTGTTGGGCGTAAAGCGGCGGCGATTATAAGCCGATAGTACTGCGCAGGTTAAATCCGCGGGGCAGGCTCCGCCTTCAGGAGAACGGCCTGACAGGGGTGGGCGGCGGCGGGTACAATTCGCGCCTTACTCCAACCCTCTGTTGCTTCCTTTGCCGGATTCACCGGCCAGGATTACCGCCATGATTCGCATCAACGAACTGTCTCTGCCCCTCGATCATTCCGCCGATGAGTTGCGCAAGGCCATCGTCAAACGCCTGAATATCAGCGACGCCGATCTGCTGAACTTCACCGTATTCAAGCGCAGCTACGATGCCCGCAAGAAAAACAGCGTCATTCTGTTCATCTACATCATCGATCTGGAGACACGCGACGAGGCGGCAATTCTGGCGCGCTTTGCAGATGACCATAATGTACTTCCAGCCCCGGACACTCAGTACTATCCAGTAGGACAAGCGCCGGCCCATTTGAGCGAGCGGCCGCTGGTCGTGGGCTTTGGCCCCTGTGGATTATTCGCGGCGCTGTTGCTCGCGCAGATGGGGTTTAAACCCATTGTGCTGGAGCGCGGCAAGGATGTGCGCAGCCGCACCAAGGATACCTGGGCACTGTGGCGCAAAAAGGTCCTGACTCCGGAATCCAACGTGCAATTCGGCGAGGGTGGTGCGGGACTGTTCTCGGACGGCAAACTCTACAGCCAGATCAAAGACCCCAAGTTCTACGCCCGCAAGGTGATGCACGAGTTCGTCCGCGCCGGCGCTCCGGACGAGATCATGTACGTGAGCAAGCCGCATATCGGCACCTTCCGACTCACCGGCGTGGTATCCGCCATGCGCGAGGAGATTATCGCCCTCGGCGGCGAGGTGCGGTTTGAAAGCAAAGTTTCCGATCTGCTGATCGACGACGGCCAGCTTGAGGGTGTGGTGCTGGCCAGTGGCGAAACAATCCGCAGTCGCCATGTTGTGCTAGCGCTGGGCCACAGCTCCCGCGATACCTTCCGCATGCTGCACCGGCAGGGCGTGTTCATCGAGGCCAAGCCTTTCGCCGTAGGTTTCCGCATCGAACACCCGCAGGGCATGATCGACCAGGCGCGCCTGGGCAAGTACGCCGGCCATCCGGAGCTCGGCGCCGCCGACTACAAACTGGTGCATCACGCCAAAAATGGCCGCGCCGTCTACAGCTTCTGCATGTGCCCCGGCGGCACTGTGGTGGCGGCCACTTCCGAGCCAGGGCGAGTCGTTACCAACGGCATGAGCCAGTACTCCCGCAACGAGCGCAATGCGAATGCCGGCATCGTCGTCGGTATCAACCCGGAGCAGGATTTCCCGGGAGGCCCGCTGGCCGGAGTGGAATTGCAGGAGCGCCTGGAATCCCGCGCCTATGAGTTGGGCGGCAGCGATTACTGTGCGCCCGCGCAACTGGTGGGCGACTTTATTCGCAGAGTGCCGTCGACCGAATTTGGCGAGGTAGAACCCTCCTACAAACCTGGCGTGCGCCTGGGCGATCTTGCGCCCTCGCTGCCGGAGTATGCGATCGAGGCCATCCGTGAGGCGCTGCCGGCATTTGGCAAGCAGATACGCGGTTTTGATCGCGATGACGCGGTGCTCACCGGTATCGAAACCCGCACCTCCTCCCCGGTCCGTATCACCCGCGACAACGAGACATTGCAAAGTCTCAACCTGCGCGGCCTGTATCCGGCCGGTGAAGGCGCCGGTTATGCGGGGGGCATTTTGTCGGCAGGCGTGGATGGCATCAAAGTCGCCGAAGCGTTGGCCAAGTCGCTTCTGTCTGAAATAAAAAAGACCGAAGTGCAGACAAACTGAGCACCGCATTGATGAAACTCGACGACATCAAAAAACTCCACCAGAAAAAATACCGGGCCGAGTTCGGTTATTTTCTGGTGGAGGGCGAACATCTGTTGCTGGAGTTGCAAAAAGCGGCCTTGCAGAATCCGCTGCTACAGAACAGTCAGCTGTATGTAACCGGCGCCTACGAGCACTGGCAAAGCCCGTTTGAAACCCATGTGATCAACGACCGCCAAATGGCGCAGATCGCCGATACCAAAACACCGCAGGGAATTATTGCGCTGGTGCCAATGCCAGCGACAGCCGCGCCGGTTTCTGCCCCCATTCATAACGAGCGCGCCATTTACCTGCATGAAATTCAGGACCCGGGCAATCTCGGCACCATCCTGCGCACGTTGGCGTGGTTCGGTAATTTCCGCTGCCTGCTCAGTCCCGGCAGCGTTGATCCGTATAATCCTAAAGTCGTGCGCTCCAGCATGGGCGCCATTTTTCATGCGCCCATGGAGCTGGATGTGGAATTGGACTCCTTGCGCACGCGCTTTGAGCGCATTGCCTGTCTGGATATGAATGGCGACCGCGTGCAATCCGCCAGTTTTAAAACGTTCGATTGTTATCTGTTCGGCAACGAAGCACGTGGCGTGCCCCGCGAGCAACTGATCGCACTCAACGCCCAACCTTTTACGATTCCCGGTTGTGGCACCGTCGAGTCGCTGAACCTGGCCGCGACGGTCAATATGTGCGCGTACGAATTAAACAGATAGCGGATCAGGGAGCCGTTCTCTCGTCTGGTAAGCCCGGCCACTCCCCGGCCCCGTGCAGCGTCATGTTACTGAAGGTCATCTGGTAAGCACGTTAAAAGACTGGTGCCCGCCAACTCTAAGGCAGCCGGACGGTTGCGCTTAGTACCCGTCTAAATCCGTCCCAATAAATATCCCCAGCCTCGGGTCGTAGTACTGGATGACGATCCGCGGGCTGCGGTAGCGCTCGTAGTAGTACGGCCGCTCATCTGCGTAGTAGCCGCCGTAATAGCGCGGGGCGTAGATGACGCGCGGAGCGCGGTCGTAGTAACCGCGATGGCGGTAGAAGTGTTTGTGATGCTTGTAGCCATACCCGTGGCGATAGCCGTTGTGCCGGCCTCCGCCGTGGCCGCCACCGTTCCAGGCGAGCAGGGTTTCGCCGGAGCTGCTGGTGGTAGACCAGGGTTGCTGGGCAAGGGCTTGCCCGCCGGTAGCGCAGGCCAGGAAGAAGATGAGTAGCTTGAGGATACGCATGGCGAGCCCTCCTGAATGGTCCCCCCACGTTTACACCCCCGCACTTCCAGTATAGTTTTTGACCCGTTTCAATCCGTTTTTGGGGCAGCCTTATGTCGGCAATCGGGGCTGTGGCGACGTACGGTGAAGGCCGTTTCCTACAGCCATTTCTGTACTCCAAACCCGCCCTCCTACAGAGAAAACTCCTACGAGTCTTTAACCTTGAGCGCCTACAAGCGCTCTGGCTAGAGTCCGGCCCTGTCACGGTCAATCCCGTGACCTGGGCGTAGCAACCCGGATTCACACGAGCGCGGTAGCGCCAATGCCTAAAGCACGGGCGCTTTTTTCTGCCTGCTGCTTTTGGCTTCTATGGCGGACCGTGCGGGGAAGGCCTTGTGCCTTGCCGGGTGGGGATTCCCTCGTGTGACCGGTTTGCTACCCCCGCATGGCTCCGCCACCCTTTTCGCTTAGCAACAGACGGGTAGGCGGCATCCCTAATCACACGAGGGAGCAACGGATATGCGCTACCCACCTTTTACCCCCGCGCACCGCCATTCAACGTTCGGCCTTTCTACCACCTCCGTCCCGGAGGTGCGCCATGCCTGACTTCAAGGCCTTCACCGCCCCCTCCCAGCCCTACCCCGACGTGATGTTCTTCAACGCCGGAGCCAGCCCTGCCCACCTGTTCGAAACCGCCCATCAGCGCCTGTCCGCCGTGCTGGACCTGTTGCAACTTGTGGAGCAGGCCGAGAACACGGATTTCGTGCAGCGCGAGGCGGCGCGGTTGTCCTTTGCGGTGGGTTTGCTGCTGGGGGATGCGCGATCGCTCTACGAGGCGGCCCATGAACGGGCAATGGAACTGGGCAGTTCGTTGGATGGGTCGGGCGGCATTCCGCGAACGTAGCGATACCCATCAGCAACACCTGCGGTCTGCTTGGCGAATGAATTCGCCCCTTCAGGTGGGTGTTTTTCCGGCACTGCCAGGACGGAGGAAGAGGTAGCGGAAACCCGCAGTTTAATAGGGTCTTTCCGGTTTTGCGGGGACTCCGTGGTCACCAGCATCGCAGCCGCTCGTCGGACCACTGATCACTTTTTGATCAAATTCTGAAAGTTGCGATTATTATGCGCCGGCAATCAGGTCGCGCCACGGCATTTGCATCGTCGGCGCGGCGCTCATTTTTCTTCAACCCCGGGACGATTCCGCATGCACAAGTTCATGTGCAGGAGACAGCTCGTTCCGAAAAAAGGCAACCGGTGAATCCAGGCCTGTGAAACAGGTGCCCTATCTCCCGATCAAGCCTTTTCGTTCGCGGCAAATGGCGAACGTCCAAACCCATTTGTTCAATGCCGCTGTTGCATCAGTACAGCCGCTTAAATTGCTAAGAAAGAGGTAAACCATGGAGTTTTTTCATCTCATTGCTTCCCTGCTCCAGCAGGACGCAACCATGGAGTTGACACGCATGGGTGTTGTCTACGCCCACCTTATCGCTTGCTGCGTGGCCATCGGCCTGGTCCTGACCAGCGATCTCGCCATGATCAAGCAACTGTTCCAGGGCGGCGATGCGACCGCCGCCGACAAGGAACACCTTCATGTTCTGAAGAAGACCGTACTGCTTTCTCTTGCGGCGCTCTGGGTGACCGGGATCGGCATCCTGCTGCTGGACTACTCGGTGAAGGGCGCGGTGTATTTCCTCAACCCCAAACTCCAGGCCAAGATTCTGGTCGTCGCACTCCTGACCCTCAACGGGTACGTGCTGCACAGCGTGGTAATGCCTGCGCTGGACAAGGCCGGCAACCTGCTCAAGCTTGAGACCAATACCCGTACCCTCGCGGTGTTCTCGGGCGTCGTTTCCGGAGTCTCCTGGTTCTATGGAGCCATGCTGGGAATTGCCCGCCCGCTGAGCTGGAAATACTCCCTGGGCGACATCATGTTCGCCTACCCGGTGCTCATCTGCCTCGGCTTCGCCGCAATGACCCTGCTGGTCAAATTTGCCTCCAGCCGGACTACAGCCCAGGCCCCTGCTCGAATGAACCCCGCGCTCGCCTCCTGGTAAGCGTGGGCGGGCAAGGAAGCCCGACCTGAATTACCCGACAGCCGCAGGTTGCCCATGGGCTCCTGCGGCTTTCCCTCCTGAGTCCTGCCGATTACCAGGCCCCATGGCCTCGCTTCCCTGCCGGGCAAGCAGAGCCGAGGTTTGCATTGACCGCACAACGCCCCCGACCCGGTTTGGTCGGCGGCGCTGTGCGGGTGGGGCGAGCCCCCTTACATTCCTGCCTCTGGTGGCTCCTCCGCACGCAAGGGCTCGACATTGACCGTGAAGTTCCGTTGCTGTCCCAGCTCTTCGATCTGATGGACGCCTATTCCGGAAACCGTACCGACCGTCCCGGCGGCAAAGGAGCCTTCATCCACGCCCCTGACCTTGAAATCACGCTTGGATTCGCAGTCACAATCCATCGCCCCTACGAACGGGCCGGGATTGAAGGTCCCATCCTGGTGAAAGTGCGCGAACCCCGGGTGTTCGTCCGCGACGAACTCGTTGTCGTCGTCGTCGAGTACCGGGCTGTCATCAAATGCCCGGCCCCTGATGCCTCTCAGCAATTGAAACTGGTTGTCCAGCGTCAGGTTCCAGGTGATGCGCAAGCCAAAACTGTCTGCGGCGGCTGCGGCTTCCTCCACGAACTGAATGGCGACGGGAGTCCGGTCGACGAACTTCAGCGTCAGACTGAGCGTGCCTTTGTTGCGTCCCTCACCGGGGTTGCCGGTAAAGACGCAGTTGCTGACCTGGGCATCGTCGAAGGTGATCGACCAGCCAGTATCCCTGGCGGCGTCCGCTAACTCGCAGACCCCGGCATGTGCCGGACTGGCATAAAACCCTACGCCCGCGATGCTGATCGCGAATGGAACTGAGTAGACCTTTAACCAATGAGTGAACATGGCTTGCCTCCTGTTTGAGGAGAGGGGCGAGGTGTTTTTTCTGGCTGTTCGCCGCGCATCGTGCGCCGCCCTTGCCCCGGCGTACCGAAAGACACCCTTGTGGATTCGGCTCTCATACTCCCTCGATACTCCCTCGATGGGGCGGCAAGGCGCTCATGCCATCCCCCCACTGGCGGGAGTCATTGCCCGCGATTGGCCGGCTAATAAATCAGTCTATGGGACGCAAAAGCGGCCTGCTGTGCACCTCTTGCAGTGGGCTGTGCATATTTTGCGGGCACGGATCGCGTCGATACTGCGAGGGGGTGATGCCGACACGCTGGCGAAAGGTCCGTGTGAAGTGCGAGACATTTGGCAGGCCGACGGCACAGGCCACTTCGGAAACCGTGACGTGAGGATTGATCAGTAGCTCCAGGGAGCGTTCGAGCCGATAGCGGCAGACGTATTCGCGAAAGGTCAGGCCGAAGGTGCGCTTGAATGCCCGGCTGAATTGGTAGATACCCATCCGGCAGAAAATTGCGACTTCCTGCAACCGCAGCGGCTCCGAATAGTGGCGCTCCACGTAAGACAAGGCGACCTCGGCCGCCTGCTGGGCAGCGTTGTGGGCACCGAAGCGGCTTTCCAGCGGGATGAGCGGCGCGGGCATTGCGTTTTCCCGCTGCGCTTGCCGCTGCGGTGGCAGCACCGACAGGAGCGGTTTGAGCCGATCGCAGAGCTCTTCGGCCGTGATCGGTTTTACCAGGTAGTCCCAGACCCTGGTGCGAAACGCCCAGACGGCCAGGGCTTCCGAGTGATGGAGGGTGAGCATCAGGATGGGCAGGGAGGGATAGGCCAGCTTGGTGGCGCGCATTGCCTTCAGGGCAGGCAGGTCGGGGTAGTCGTACTCGAAGCATGACAACAGCGGCGCGGTCTGGTCGATGCTCTGCGCTATGGCGGTCATCTCAACGACACGCTGGATGCGGAACTGCTCGCTCAAGTCACCTACGGGGCTGGGGTCCGCCCGGTTGGTGCGAAGATCGGCCCAGACGAGACATGGCAAACTCATCGCCTTGCCCCCGTTGTGCTTTGCTGTCGGGTCAGACAGTTTAGTGGATGGAACCCAAAAGATGGCTCCGCCGGTCGGCGGCTCAGTGGAACCTCCCGAACCCGCGATGCTGTTCATCCGCCAGCAGATCGAGACAGCCGATACCCACGCTGCTGGTGGGGCCTCGCCCAGTTCATCGGTTACGCAGTAGTCGGCAGGCGTGCAGCCTCGGTGCACCGGTTAGCCCGGCTTTTGGCGGCTTCGTCGCACAGCCACGCAATGACACTAGCAAAAAAAGCTTTTTAATCAATTAAATAGAAGTCCTAATCAGGCCAATTTACGATTCGCCAACACTTTGACTAAGCAAGGATGCCCCTCTAGTACTGGGTATTACCTCCAGGTAGCCGGGCGCATGAACGCAAGTTCACAACATGTGCCGATCGGATTAGGTGAGCTGTGGATCTGCCGGCATCTGCGCAGGGATTGGGCTAATCGCGGGCTGTGGTGCGAGGGGATTTCCCATGCTTGTGGGCAAAGGCCATTCGCACCATGACACCGCTCAGATGGAGTGGGCAGAGAAATGGTCGGCTCGACAGAGAGGTCAGCGGTTTCTTCGGTTCGCGCAATCCACGGCTTCATGGTCTCCCGGCGCATCGCCTGGCTGTTCACCTGCCTGCTGGCTACGCAGGTGGCTGCGGAGGAAGCCCCCCACGGCAACGACAAGTGGCTGGAGCCAGCGCGCTCCAGGTTGATGGAAAACAAGAACGGGCTGCCGTTCTTCCCCCATCGGGCCAACACACCGGATAACGCCCTGCTCCGCACCGGCGACTTCGACGATGCGCAAGTGTGTGGTGCCTGCCATACGGAGATCTATCGGCAGTGGCGCACCTCGATGATGGCCAATTCCTGGGAAGAGCCCATCTACCGAGCACTGCTCAGGCATGCCAGCGAGGCTACCGACGGGCGGGTGGACAACTTCTGCACCGGCTGCCACACGCCGATCGGCTTGACCACAGGGAAGATCAACTCGGAGGTGAACCGCGCATCCGTAGCGTTCACCGCCGAACACAACCCGATGCCCGGGGTGGACTGCGAGACCTGCCACAACATCAGCGCACGGACCGGGCTGGACAACGGTTCCTACGTGCTCAGCCCCAGGACCAATGGCAGGCCGACCAAGTTCGGCCCGCGCCGCGATGCGGTGTCGCCCTACCACGACACGGTGTACTCCGAACTGCACACCCGCTCGGACTTTTGCGCCACCTGCCACAACGTGACCCACCCGTTCAGCTCCGTGGCAGTGGAACGCACCTACGACGAGTGGCTGGAGAGCCCCTACAGCCTCAATGGCCAGACCTGCCAGAGCTGCCATATGCCAGGCTTTGCCGGCAAGGCGGCGATCATGGGACCGGACCGCGAGGATGTGGCGTCCCACTGGTTTAGCGGCGCCAATGCCGCGGTGCTGGACTACCTCGGACAGCCCGAAGCCGCACAACGTGCGCGGGAGTCGTTGCAGCGGGCGGCGCAGATCGGGTTCCAGCAGCTTCCGCAAAACGTGGCGCCCGGGCAAACGGCCGCCGTGCAGGTGAAGGTGGCCAATATCGGCGCCGGGCACAAACTGCCCACGGGGTTCCCGGAGGGACGCGAGGTGTGGATCGACTTCCGCGCGGTGGACGCGACGGGGCGCGAACTCTACCGCCTGGGGGCGATCAAGGAGGGTGCCACCGAACCGGGGACACGCAACTTCAAGGTCCATCTGGGCGACAAGGATGGCAAGGAGCTGGATATCGAAGTGTGGAACGCCACCCAGATCCTCTCGGACAACCGCATCCTGCCCATGGGCTATGACGTCCGCGAGTTCTCCTTCCAGGTGCCGGCGGATGCCGTGGGCCCAATCACCCTGACCGCCGACCTGAACTACTGGCCCTTCCCGCAGCGGCTCGTGGACTACCTGCTGGGCAAGGACCAACTGAAAGTGGAAATCACCCGGATGACGCAGGTGGTGGGGCAAATGAGCCTGTCGCCCATGCCCTCCGGAAGCGAGACCAGGGTAGCGAACCGTCCGGCTGGACGCTGACTCAGGGTTGCGTCGACCCGCTTGGGCGCGAGTCGATCCCGCGTCTGCAGCCAAGGAGCCGGACCGACGGTAGTCCCCGTGGCCTGCTCCGGCTCGGCGTCTGACCGGCTGCGGGGTCAGCAGCCTGAATGGATTCGCGTGCAGCCGGGGAATCCTTTATCAGGTCCCCGGTCAATTTCCGCCCTGCCCGCCCGCTTCGTCGCCGGTATCCGCTTCTGGCTCTGAACCCCTAACCATGAAAAGAACAATAAAAACCCTGGGCCTTGCTGTCCTGGTGGTCGCCGCCGGCATGAGCGGCGTGGCTTACACCGGCATGGCGGCCTGGGGCAAGAGCATGGGCGACGAGCACATCCGGGGCATGGTCGCCTTCCTCCGACGGCTACCGGAGCTGGGCTCAGACGACTATCGCCAGCGGGTCGCCGGCAGCGATGGGCATGAGCATGCGGAAGGACATGCCCATTAGTCCGTAGGCTGGGTCGGGCAGCGCACCGCTGGGCTCGGCAAAGCCCGACAGGCCAAGCACCTTCGTTGGGTTTCGCTTCGCTCTATGCCAACCTACGAACCAACCCCGTGGGAGCACTCTCGGGCCTCAGACCATTTCCAGCGGTCGCTTGCGCCGTGGCGGCGGGAAGCTATGGTCGATCAGGGCGAGGTCGTCGGCGCTGAGCCGGAGCTTGTGGGCTTCGGCGTTCTGCTTGAGGTGCAGTGGGCCCACCGCTTTGGGAATGACGATGACCCCTTCCTGGCGCAACGCCCAGGCCAGGGCTACCTGGGCGGGGCTGGCGTCATGGTGGCGGGCGATTTCCTGGAGGGTGGCGCTGCGCAACAGCTTGCCGCCCTGCCCCACTGGACAGTAAGCCATGAGCGGCATGCGCCGTTGCTGCTGGAACGGCAGCAGGTCGAACTCGATGCCACGCGCCTCGGGGTTGTACAGCACCTGGTTGGCGGCGCAACCGTCCGGCAGTTCATGGAGGTCATCCAGATCGAGATTGGAGACGCCCCAGCGGGCGATCTTGCCCTGGCTTCGCAAACGCTCCAGGGCCTCTACCGTTTCCTCCAACGGGTGTTCACCGCGCCAGTGCAGCAGGTAAAGGTCAAGGTGGTCGGTTCCCAGGCGCTTCAGGCTGCGCTCACAAGCAAGGGCGGTGCCGCTGCGGCTGGCGTTCCAGGGGTAAACCTTGCTGACCAGGAAGACCTGCTGGCGCAGGCCGGCGATGGCTTCCCCCACCACCTCCTCGGCACCGCCTTCGGCGTACATCTCGGCGGTATCGATCAGTTTCAGTCCCAGTTCCAGCCCCTGGCGCAATGCCGCGACTTCGCGCGCTCGCTCGTGGCGGTTCTCGCCCATGTGCCAGGTGCCCTGGCCAATGGCGGGCACGCGGGTGCCGTCGGGGAAGGTGATGCTTTGCATGGCGTGTTCCTCGGAAAGTCCGTTCAGTCGGGATTGCCGGCAGCTGGGCGCGATGTTCCGGCAATGGACCGTTCGGCTCAAGCCCAGGGATCGTAGGTGCCGATGCTCCACAGGTGGCCTTCCGGGTCGCGGCAGGTAAATCCGCGACCTCCGTACTCCTCATCCTTCAGTGGCAGAACGATGGTGGCACCGCCGGCCACCGCACGCGCATGCACGGCATCCGCGTCGGCCACTACCAGGTAGACGGCCTGGGTACCCAGGCCGCCGGTTTCATCGGGCTGACGCAGCAGGCGACCGTAGTCGTTGTTGCGCACCGAGCCGAGCATGACCATGCCGCCGCCGAGGTTGAGTTGGGCGTGGGCGATGCTGCCATCCGCCTCGGGCACCACCAGGTGCTCGACAAAGCCGAAGGTGTGGCAGAGCCAGGCGATGGCGGCAGGCGCATCGCGGTAACGCAGACAGGAAATGACACTGGAACCCGCCATGGCGATGACCTCCATCAAGAAACGGATGGGTTCAGCCTAGACGCCCTGCCGCCGCGCGCAGGGCCGATGGTCACCACAGCAACGGCGATCTCAGTGACGCACCCGCGCTGGGCAATGGCCGGTAGGGCTTCGAGAATGGCCCGGTCAGTGGCCAATTGCCTGTTTTCGATGCGACTTTCCCGCACCGCGCGTGTCCAACCCAGGGCGTTGGCGCGCCAGCTGCGGTCGAGTTGCTTCCGATTGTCGCCTGTCATTGAATCGCTCCTGTTTTGCGGCCACTCCACCATGCAGCCCGCCGACGACCTACTAAGATTGCAAGCAAGAGCGGTGACAGGCCAGGCCGGTGGACTATGGGTGCAATTTGGCAATCTGACGAAACCAGGAAAGAGGTACCCCACGGTCATCTCAATGACCCCGCCGTTCCCCCGAAAAAAACCCGCCGCAAGCATCGCCTCCTGTTCTGGAGCGTGTTGACACTGACACTCGGTATTGTCGGTGTCGCCGCCACCCACGAAATGCGCACCTCCAAGCTCCAGGCGCGGGAAATCAGCCGCTACGCCGCCACCCTGAACTACCGCCTGGGCGACGGGCCGAGCAACAGCATCCGCTACCCCGGCGACGGCCCCTTCGACCGCCGCCTTGGCTATGCCTTCCTGCCGCAGATGCTCGACCGTCTGGAAAAACGTGGCTACGCCATCCAGCAGCAGACCCGATTCTCCCCGGCGCTGGTCAACTACGCCGAGCACGGCCTCTTCCCGCCGTACCGGGAAAAGGTCCAGGCCGGCATCAGCATCTGCGACTGCCGTGGCCGCCCCTTCTACCAGTTCAGCTACCCGCAACAGCGCTACCCGGACTTCGCCAGCATTCCGCCGCTGCTGGTCAGCAGCCTGCTGTTCATCGAGAACCGCAAACTGCTGGACCGCAACGAACCGCTGGCCAACCCGGCGGTGGACTGGCCGCGCTTTTCCAAGGCAGCGCTGACCCAGGTCGGCAAGGCCATCGACCTGGATGGGCAGTCCGCCGGTGGCAGCACCCTGGCGACCCAGTTGGAGAAGTACCGCCACTCGCCGTTCGGGCGTACCGCTTCGGCCAGCGAGAAGATCCGCCAGATGGTTTCCGCCAGCGTGCGAGCCTACCAGGGCGGCCCGGAAACCCTGCCCGCACGCGAACGCATCGTCATGGACTACCTCAACAGCGTGCCGCTCTCGGCGGCGCCGGGGCACGGCGAAGTGCATGGCATCGCCGATGGCGTGCGGGTCTGGTACGGCGCCGATTTCAACACGCTCAACCGCACACTGGCCGACAAGAACAGTGGCCTGGCCGAACGCGGCCTGGCCATGCGCCAGGTGCTCTCACTGTTCATCGCTCAGCGCCGTCCTTCCTATTACCTGTCCAGTGCCCATGAAGAACTGAATACGCTGACCGACAGCCACATCCGGGTACTGGCCAGCGCCGGAATCATCGATCCGCCGCTGCGCGATGCCGCCCTCTCCGCCAAGCTGCGCTTCCGCAACTGGGTGGAAGAGCCAGCGCTTCAGGCCGTGGAATCCAACAAGGGCATCAGCGTCGCCCGCGGCCGCCTCTCCGGCATGCTGAAAATGCCGCTCTATGACCTCGACCGTCTCGACCTCACCGCCAACAGCACCCTGCATAGCGATTTGCAGAATGCGGTCACCGAGTACCTGCGGCACCTGGCGGACCCGGCGTTCGCCGAGCAGGTCGGGCTGTATGGCGAACGCCTGCTGTCGCCGGAAAAAACCCGCGAAGTGCGCTACAGCTTCACCCTCTTCGAGCGCACCCCGTCCGGCAACCGCGTGCGGGTGCAGACCGACAACACCGACCAGCCCTTCGACATCAACGAAGGCAGCAAACTGGAACTGGGCTCCACCGCCAAGTTGCGCGTGCTGGCGACCTACCTGGAAAACGTCGCCACCCTGCACCAGCGTTATGCCGGGCTGCCCGTCGCGGAGCTGCGCAAGGTGCCCGTGGACCCGCTGGACTTCATCAGCCGCTGGGCGATCGACTACCTGATCCAGACCAAGGACCGCGACCTCATGGCCATGCTCCAGGCCGCGATGGACCGCACCTACTCGGCCAGCCCTTACGAAAGCTTCTTCACCGGCGGCGGGCTGCACGCCTTCAACAACTTCCGCAAGGAAGACAACGGCCGCCGGCCGACCCTGCGCGATGCCCTGCGCGAATCGATCAACCTGCCCTTCGTGCGCCTGCTGCGCGATCTGGTGCGGCACGACATGTACCGCCCCGACGGCGGCAAGATGCAGCTGCTTTCCGACGACAAGGACCCGCGCCGCCAGGGTTACCTGGACCTGTTCGTCTCACGCGAGAGCCAGACCTACCTGCGCCGCTTCTGGAACAAGTACCAGGCCAAGGACGCGGACCAGCGCCTGTCCACCTTCCTCGACGGCCTCAACCCCTGGGGCGCGCGAATGGCCGCCATCCACCGCTACCTGCAACCCAAGGCCGACCTCGCCACCTTCGCCGCGTTCATGCGCGAGCGTGTACCCAAGGCCAACCCGCCGCTCACCGACAAACGTATCGAAGACCTTTACACCCGCTACGGGCCGGGCGCTTTCGACCTCAACGACCAGGGCTACGTGGCTCGCGTTCACCCGCTGGAACTCTGGTTGCTCGGCTACCTGCAACAGAACCCCAACGCCAGCTACCGCGAAGCGGTGGAAGCCAGCAGCGACGAGCGACGCGAGGTCTACGGCTGGCTGTTCAAATCCAAGCGCAAATACGCTCGCGACAAGCGCATCCGCATCATGCTGGAGGTGGAGGCCTTCCTCGACATCCACGAGCACTGGAAGTCCCTGGGCTACCCCTTCGACCACCTGGTGCCGTCTCTCGCCACCGCGCTGGGCAGCTCCGGGGATCGCCCGGCGGCCCTGGCCGAACTCATGGGCATCATCCTCAACGATGGCGTCCGCCAATCCACCCTGCGCATCGACCAACTGCACTTCGCCGCCGAAACGCCCTATGAGACCCTGGTGGGGCACCCGATGAGCGAAGGCAAGCGGGTAATGACCTCGGAAGTGGCCGCCACCCTGCGTGACTCGCTCTCGAAAGTCGTGGAAGGCGGCACCGCACGGCGCCTGCAAGGCAGCTTCACCCTGCCCGACGGCCAGCCCCTGGTGCTGGGCGGCAAGACCGGCACCGGCGACAACCGAATCCAGACCGTAACCCGCTACGGCGCCGTGAAGAGCTCCAAGGCGATGAACCGAACCGCCACCTTCGTTTTCTATCTGGGCCCGCGCCACTTCGGCACCCTCACCGCCTTCGTCGAAGGCAGCCAGGCCGACAAATTCAGCTTCACCTCCGCCCTGCCCGTGCAAGTCCTCAAAGGCATGGCCCCCATCCTCCAGCCCTACCTCGCACCGGGCCTGAACACCCAATGCCAGGACCTGGCGCCGGCGGTGCAAGTGAGCAGGCGTTAGTAGACCCTCACCCCGGGGGGGGGGGGGCGAATTCATTCGCGATCGGGCAGCAAGGCTAAACGCAGGTTGGTGCCAAGCGCAGCGCGGCCCAACATAGGCGCTCGACCGAAACCCCGATGCGTTGGGCTTCGCTTCGCTCCGCACCAACCTACCGGAGCCCCGCCACTCCCGCGACGATCAACCCCACCGACACCAGCTTGGCCGGCGTCAACGCCTCCCCCAGCAGGAGGAAGCCCAGCAACACCGTGCCCAATGTCCCGATGGCGGTCCAGATGGGGTAGGCGATGCTCACCGGCAGTACACGCATGGCAAGGGTCAGGAAATAGATCCCGGCCACTGCGGCCACCACCACCAGCAGGCTGGGCCCGGGCCGGGTGAAGCCCTCGGCGTACTTCATACCCATGGCGAAAAGCACCTCGAAGCACGCCGCAACCAGCAGGAATACCCAGGCCATGGCCATCTCCTCAGAAGGTTTCCGCCAAGTCCGCCAGGGTTCGCTCGGCGCGCTGGTAGGACTGCTCGAAGGCCTTGCCACCGAACTCATCGTTCTCCACCGCCACCACCGTTACGTCGGTGATGCCGATGTAGCCCAGCACCGTGCGCAGGTAAACGTCGGCGTGATTCATATGGGCATTCGCACCGCCGGGACCGTAGCCGTGGTCGCCACGGGTGGTGATGATCAGCGCCTTGCGGCCCAGCACCAGCGGCGTGTAGGGGTTGCCCTGCCTGTTCGGGTCGAAGTCAAAGGTACGGCGAATACGCACGATCTGGTCGACCCACGCCTTCACCCCGCTGGGTACGCCAAAGTTGTACATGGGCGCGGAAATCACCAGGCGGTCGGCGGAAAACAGCTCGTCCACCAGCAGGTCGCTGACCGTGAGATCGGCCTTCATCACTTCACTGCGGGCCTCCGGCTCGGGGTGGAAGGCTGCGGCGATCCAGCCCTCGGTGACCGCCGGAATGGCCACCCGCCCGACCTCGCGACGCAGAACCCGCCCCCTGTCCTGGCGAGCCTGCCAGGCCTCGAGGAATGACTCCTGCAGACGGCGGGAGTGGGAGCGCTCGCCACGGGGGCTGCCTTGCACAGAAAGAATCGTACTCATCTCAATCTCCTTGATGTTCGTGCTTCCAAAAGCACGCTGACCGCCTGAAACTCAGGGTCTAAGCTAGTCACAGCCTCCACCTCGGACAAATGAGCATTTGTTCATCAGGATGAATTCAATTCAGCCATAGAGTGACCCCATGTTCTCTAACCTGCCCCTGACCGCCCTGCGCACCTTCGAATCCGCCGCTCGCCTGGCCAGTTTCAAGGCGGCGGCCGAAGAGCTCGCGGTTACCCCCACCGCCGTATCCCACCAGATTCGCGGCCTGGAAAGCTGGCTCGGGGTTCCGCTGTTCGACCGCCTCCCCCGCAGCGTGCGCCTTACCGCCTGTGGCCAGCGCCTGTTCGGCAGCCTTCACGGTGCCCTGCTGGAAGTAACCCAGACCCTCGACCAACTCCGCCCACAACGCAGCAGCGGCAACCTGACCCTTTCCACCACCCCGGCCTTCGCCGCGCTCTGGCTGATCCCACGGCTCGGTCGCTTCTATGCCGAACACCCGGAGATCAACCTGCGCCTGGACACCCGCAATGCGCTGATCGACTTGCACCAGGACGCCAGCGTCGATTGCGTGATCCGTTATGGCATGGGCGCGTATCCCAACCTGCACAACCAGTGCCTGCTGGACGAATGTTTCGGCGTCTACGGGGCACCGGCACTGGTCGCCGGCCTGGGGCAGCGGATACCGACGCTGATCACCGTTCGCTGGCGCAACGTCGTGCTGTACGAACTGGGCTGGAAAGCCTGGTGCCAGGCAGCGGGCGAGGAACAATTACTGGAGCAGGCACCCCAGCGGGAGTACGACGAGGAACACTACGCCCTGCAGGCCGCCATCGCCGGCCAGGGTCTGGTACTGGCCAGCTCCATCCTGGTGTCGGAAAGCCTCGCCAGCGGCCTGCTGGTGCCCTACCGGCCGGAGATCCGCGTGACCGGCGCGGGCTATTCCACCCTTTGCGTACCGGGCCGGGAGCGGCATCCACCGGTAAAGGCGTTCTTCGACTGGCTGAGCCGGGAAGTGGGGTGAGCGGTACACATGATCCGGCCTCTCGTGGGAGCGAATTCATTCGCGAAAGGAGCGCAAAGCGGTCCCGGCGCCATCATGGCAGGGCGGCGCCCGGCAATCGCAAAGCGAACAAAATAACGAACACACGCCAGCCATCGCACTTTCCCGCGACAAGCTGCCACACCGATCTGTTTGCCTTCCGGTAGTACGAACGGCTAATATTGTGTTCATTATGTTGAACACATCGCTTCACCCCTTCCACTTCGCCCGCCTGGCCTCCCGTAAGCGCCACTGGACCGGCGACCTGTAGCCCCTCCCTTTTCCTCATTGCCGTGGAAGCATCGGGCACGCCCCGTAATTCCACGGCCAGGATTTTCTGCAATCACGTCATTTACCTCCGGGTGAAGGACTCTGCATGCCCAAGGGAGGGCACCATGCGTTCCTGGTTCTATCTGTTGGCCGCGATCCTCTTCGAAGTCGTCGGCACCACCTCGATGAAATTTGCTGCCGAACACGCCCCTGTGCTCGGCCACCTGTTGATGTACGGCCTGATCGGTCTCTCGTATTTCTTCCTCTCGCTGGCGATCAAGCGGGTTCCGGTGGGGGTTGCCTACGCCCTTTGGGAAGGCATCGGCATCGTGCTGATCACCGCAGTCAGCGTCACCTGGCTGGGCGAAAGCATCGGTCTCTACAAGGCCCTGGGCCTGACCGTGATGATCGCCGGCATCCTGCTGATCAAGTCCGGTACCCGTGCCGCACCCAAGGCCCGCGAGCTGGAGGTGCTGGTATGAACAACGTGACCTGGATTCACTTCGCCTGGCTCGGCGCGGCCATTGCGCTGGAAGTGCTGGCCAACGTGCTGCTGAAGTATTCCGACGGCTTCCGCCGTCGGCTGCTGGGGGCCGTCTCGATCCTCTGCATCCTCGCGGCTTTCACCGCCCTGGCGCAGGCAGTGCGCGGCATCGACCTGTCTCTGGCGTACGCCATCTGGGGCGGCTTCGGCATCCTCGCCACAGTGGCGGTGGGCTGGACGCTGTTCGGCCAGCGACTGGCCTGGAAGGGCTGGCTGGGGCTGGCGTTGCTGCTGGCGGGGATGGGGATGTTGAAGCTGGCCTAATGGCATAGAGCACGAGGCCGCAGCCCCGCTCGTTGGGTTTCGTTCCTCTACCCAACCTACGGTCCGCATAGCGATTGAAATCGCCCCCACAGCCCGGCCGCTAGAGCGCGCCGCTCAAAAATCGCAGGCAAAAAAATGGGCGACCATCTGGTCGCCCGCCCAATCATTCCGGGAGAGGAATGTCAGAAACGCTTGTGTCCGCATCACGCAAGATTCAGACAGGACCCTTTTTACGCGCCCTCCCTCCCCCGAACCATTCAACGATGGTCTAACTCTCCTCCTTCCCCAGCCCGTGCAGCTTCAGCTTGTTGGCGATGGTGGTATGGGAAACCCCAAGCCGCTTGCCCAGCAGGCGACTGCTCGGATGCTCGGCGTAAAGCCGCTCCAGCACGGCTTTTTCGAAGCGGCCGATGATCACGTCCAGCCCACCGTCCAGGGAGAAGTCCCCCAATGGCTGCGGCGCACCGTAGTCCGGCAGACGGATGTGTTCGGGGCGAACGGTGCCGCCATCGCACAGGGACACCGCCTGGAACAGCACGTTCTCCAACTGCCGCACATTGCCCGGCCAGTGGTAATGCCCAAGCTTGTCCAGCACCGGAGGCGCCAGCTTCGGCAAGCTGCAGCCGATCTGCCGGCTGGCCGAGTCGAGGAAGTGCTCCACCAGCGGCGGCAGTCCGTCCAGGCACTCGCGCAGTGGCGGGATGTGCAGCGACAGCACATTGAGGCGGTGGTAGAGGTCCTGGCGGAATTCGCCCTTGGCGCAGAGTTCGGACAGGTCGACCTGAGTGGCGCAGATGACCCGCACGTCGAGGTAGACCTCCTCATCACTGCCCACGCGACGGAAACAGCCGTCCTGCAGGAAACGCAGCAGCTTGGCCTGCAAGCGCGGACTCATCTCGCCGACGCCATCGAGGAACAGGGTGCCGCCGGCGGTGAGTTCCAGCAGGCCCAGCTTGCCTTCCGGGCGGGCGCCCTCGAAGGCGCCGGGGCCGTAACCGAACAGCTCGGTCTCAGCCATGGATTCCGGCAGGCCGGCGCAGTTCAGCGCCATGAACGGTGACTGGCCGCGCGGGCTGGCCAGGTGGCAGGCGCGGGCCAGCAGTTCCTTGCCGGTGCCGGTCTCGCCCTCGATCAGTAGCGGCGCATCCAGCGGCGCCATGCGCCGGGCTTCACGCACCACCGCAGCCATCACCCGGGAACTCTGGAAAATGCTGTCGAAGCCGCGCAGCTCGTGCTTGCGCACGTTATAGATACGCTCGCCCACGCGGTCGGCGCGGTGCAGCGTGAGCACGGCGCCCGCCAATGCTTCGCTCTCGTCATGCTCGGACTGCAGCGGCGCGATGTCGGCGAGGAAGGTGTCGCCCTTGACCTTGATGCGCAGGCCATTGATCCGCGCCTTATTGGCGCGTACCAACTCCGGCAGGTCGAAATCCTCGACATAACGCGCCAGCGGGATGCCCGGCACCTCGTCCACCCGCACGCCGAGCAGTTGGGCAGCCGCGCGGTTGGCAGCAACTATGGAGCCCCCCATATCGATGGACAGCACCGGAAAATCGAGCGCGCCCAGCAATGCGTTCAACTCCAGATGACGGCGCTCGCTGGGCATCAGGCCGACGCGCTTGACGCCGAACACGCCGGGAATGGCTTCCAGCTTCGGCCGCAGGGATTGCAGCTGCAAATTGATCAGGTTCGGGCAGAGCAGGTAAATGGCGTTGCCCTGGTCTCCGCCCACTTCGCCGCGATTGACGTTGATGCCGTAATCGACGAGCAGGTTGAGGATGTCGCGCAGGATTCCTACGCGGTTCTGGCAATGGACTTTGATACGCATCAGGCACCCCTGGGTCGCGCTTTTCCTTGGGTTGTGGACGAAAGAATCCGTTCTCGACCCTATTTTTCCGTCAAGAATATGTGACAAATCAGAATCTCGACAAGGCGGTATCTGGCCGCCCCGCCACATCCGTAACGTTTTCCTTACGCTTTCAGTGCTGTACAGATGCCTACACGGGCCCCGCCCCTGCTGCGTTGCAGCCCGGACTGCGCTATCGATAAAGCAACACAACAACGAAGCCCCATCTCCAGGAGGCCGAATGAAAGCGACGCAATACGTGGCCCGTGAACCCGATGCCAACGGTTTCATCCACTACCCGGAAACCGAGCATCAGGTGTGGAACACCCTGATCACCCGTCAGCTGAAGGTGATCGAGGGCCGCGCATGTCAGGAATACGTCGACGGTATCGAGCAGCTCGGTCTGCCCCATGACCGCATCCCGCAACTGGGCGAGATCAACAAGGTACTCGAAGCCACCACCGGCTGGCGCGTTGCCCGCGTACCGGCGCTGATCCCCTTCCAGACCTTCTTCGAACTGCTGGCCAGCCAGCAATTCCCGGTGGCCACCTTCATCCGCACCCCGGAAGAGCTGGACTACCTGCAAGAGCCGGACATCTTCCACGAGATATTTGGCCACTGTCCGCTGCTGACCAACCCCTGGTTCGCCGAGTTCACCCACACCTACGGCAAGCTCGGCCTCAAGGCCACCAAGGAAGAGCGCGTCTACCTCGCCCGCCTGTACTGGATGACCATCGAGTTCGGCCTGATGGACACCCCGCAGGGCCGGCGCATCTATGGCGGCGGCATCCTCTCCTCGCCGAAGGAGACCGTCTACGCTCTCTCGGGAGAGCCCGAGCATCAGGCCTTCGACCCGCTGGAATGCATGCGTACGCCGTACCGCATCGACATCCTGCAGCCGCTGTACTTCGTGCTGCCGGACCTCAAGCGCCTGTTCGACCTGGCCCACGAAGACATCATGGCGCTGGTGCACAAGGCCATGACCATGGGCCTGCATGCACCGAAATTCCCGCCGAAGCCGAAGGCGGCCTGACTTTCTTCGTAGGTTGGTGCAGAGCGGAGCGAAGCCCAACATTGCCGGCTTGCTGGCCCCGCTCGTTGGGCCTCGCAGGCTCGGCGCCAACCTACAGAACCCATTACCTGGAGAACCCTCATGACCGCCCTGTCCCAAGCCCACTGCGAAGCCTGCCGTGCCGATGCCCCGATGGTGTCCGACGAAGAACTGGCCGTGCTGATCAAGCAGATCCCCGACTGGAACATCGAAGTCCGCGACGGCGTGATGCAGCTGGAGAAGGAATTCCGCTTCAAGAACTTCCGCTATGCCCTGGCCTTCACCAATGCCGTCGGCGCGATTGCCGAGGAAGAAGGCCATCACCCTGCCCTGCTCACCGAATGGGGCAAGGTCACCGTGACCTGGTGGAGCCACGAGGCCAAGGGCCTGCACCGCAACGACTTCATCATGTCCGCCCGTACCGACCAGGTGGCGGAGACCGCCGAGGGCCGTAAATGAGCCATTTCGCCAAGGTGGGCCGAGTGCCCGGCGACCCCATCCTCGGGTTGATGGACGCCTACCGCCTGGACCCCAACCCGGCCAAGCTCGACTTGGGCGTGGGCGTGTACAAGGACGCAAAAGGCCTGACACCGATTCCCCGTGCGGTGAAGCTGGCCGAGCAGCGCCTGGTGGACATCGAAACCACCAAGACCTATGTCGGCGGCCACGGTGATGCGGCCTTCGGCCAACTGCTGCTGGACCTGGTACTGGGCACCGGCAATGCCCTGGCAGCGGCCGGCCGCGCTGGCGCTACCCAGACACCAGGCGGCACCGGCGCCCTGCGTCTGGCGGCGGAGTTTATCGCCCGCAACCTGCCCGGCCGCGGCGTGTGTCTGAGCGATCCGACCTGGCCGATCCACGAAACCATCTTCGCTGGCGCCGGCATCGAGGTCAGCCACTATCCCTACGTGGATGCGGCCAACCGCCTGGATGTAAACGCCATGCTTGCCGCCCTGGAACAGGTGCCCAGCGGCGACGTGGTGCTGCTGCACGCCTGCTGCCACAACCCCACCGGTTTCGACCTTTCCCAGGACGACTGGCGCAAGGTGCTGGAGGTGGTCAAGGCGCGCGAACTGCTGCCACTGATCGACTTCGCCTACCAGGGCTTCGGTGATGGCCTGGAACAGGATGCCTGGGCTGTGCGCCTGTTCGCCGAGGCCCTGCCGGAACTGCTGGTCACCAGCTCCTGCTCGAAGAACTTCGGCCTCTACCGCGAACGCACCGGCGCCCTGATCGTCTGCGCCGCCGATGCGGAGAAGCTGACCGATGTGCGCAGCCAGCTGGCCTTCCTCGCCCGTAACCTCTGGTCCACCCCGCCCGCCCATGGCGCCGCAGTGGTCGCCACCATCCTCGGTGACGCCGCCCTCAAGACCCAGTGGGTGTCGGAACTGGAAGGCATGCGTTCACGCGTCGCCGACCTGCGTCGCGGCCTGGTGGAAGCCCTGCAGCCTCATGGCCTTGCCGAGCGCTTCGCCCACATCGGCGAACAACGCGGCATGTTCTCCTACACCGGACTCTCGCCAGAGCAGGTGGCACGACTGCGCGCGGAATTCAGCGTGTACATGGTGAGCACCGGGCGCGCCAACATCGCCGGGCTGGACTTCAGCCGCATCGGCGACTTGGCCAAGGCGATTGCCAAGGTGTGCTGAAAGGCCTCCCAAGGGTGGACATCGCTTTTCATGTCCACCAGACGGTGCCAAGTCTGGCACCGAAAGGTGGATAGAAGCGCGCGATCCACCCTTGGGACCACAACCGATTCAATAATCCACCTTCCCCCTCCCCGCCTTGATCGCTCCGCGCTTGGCCTTGCCTTCCAGCCGCCGCTTCTTCGAACCCAGGGTGGGCTTGGTCGGCCGTCGCGCCTTCTGTACTTTCGTCACGCTGCGGATCAGTTCCGCCAGGCGCTCCAAGGCGTCGGCGCGGTTCTGTTCCTGGGTGCGGTACTGCTGGGCCTTGATGACGATTACGCCTTCGCTGGTGATGCGGCTGTCGCGCAGTTCCAGCAGGCGTCCCTTGTAGAACTCCGGCAGGGAGGAGGCATTGATATCGAAGCGCAGGTGTACTGCGCTGGACACTTTGTTGACGTTCTGCCCGCCGGCACCCTGGGCGCGGATGGCGGACAGTTCGATCTCGTCTTCGGGCAGGTGGACGCTGTTGGGGATCAGCAGCATGGGACAAACAACCGGGATGCAGGAATTCAAAGCATACGTAGGGTGCGCCGTGTGCACCAGCAACCCCGCAGCGGGTCGCGGTGCGCGCAGCGCACCCTACGAAGCCCGCGCCCGCCGCCTCAGACGGCCCGTTGCGACTCCAGCACCATCTCCTGCTCAGCACCGCGCTTGAGCAGCGCGTAGAGCACGCCGGTCACCAGGCTGCCGGCGACTATCGCCAGCAGGTAGAGCAGCGCATGGTTGATGGCGTTGGGGATCAGCAGCACGAACAGGCCGCCGTGGGGCGCCATCAGTTTGCAGCCGAAGTACATGGACAGCGCGCCGGTCAGCGCACCGCCCGCGATGCTGGCGGGGATCACCCGCAGCGGGTCCTTGGCGGCGAAGGGAATGGCGCCCTCGGAGATGAAGCACAATCCCAGCACCAGCGCGGCCTTGCCCGCTTCGCGCTCGCTCTGGGCGAACTTGCGGCGCATCAGCAGCGTGGCGATGCCCATGCCGATCGGCGGCACCATGCCGGCGGCCATGGTGGCGGCCATGGGCGCGTAGCTCTGGGACGCCAGCAGGCCCACGGAGAAGGCATAGGCGGCCTTGTTGATGGGGCCGCCGAGGTCCACGCACATCATCCCGCCCAGCAGCAGGCCGAGGAGGATGGCGTTGGAGGTGCCCATGTTGTCGAGGAAATGGGTAAGGCTGGCGAGCATGCCGGCTACCGGCTTGCCGACGATGTAGATCATCACCAGGCCGGTGAACAGGCTGGAGAGCAGCGGGATGATGAGGATCGGCTTGAGCGCCTCGACGCTGGGCGGCAGCGTCAGATGGCGGTTGATGGCCCTCGCCGAGTAACCCGCGAGGAAACCCGCGACTATGCCGCCGATGAAACCCGCCCCGAGGGTGCTGGCCAGCAGGCCGCCGATCATGCCCGGCGCCAGGCCGGGACGGTCGGCGATGGAGTAGGCGATGTAGCCCGCCAGCAGCGGCACCATCAGCTTGAACGCCGCCTCGCCGCCGATCTGCATCAGCGCGGCAGCCAGGGTGCCCTCCTCCTTGAACGCCTCGATGCCGAAGACGAAGGACAGGGCGATCAGCAAGCCGCCCGCCACCACCATCGGCAGCATGTAGGAAACCCCGGTCAGCAGATGCTTGTAGGCGCCCTTGGGTTCAGCCTTGGCCTTGCCCGCCGGGCTGTCGCCGCCCGCCCTGAGTTGCAGTACCTGGCCCTCGCTCAGGGCGCGCTTCAGGGTTGCCTCGGACTGTTTGAGCGCAACGCCGGTGCCACAGCGGTAGACCTTCTTGCCGGCGAAGCGGGCCGTGTCCACTTCGATATCGGTGGCCAGCAACACGGCATCGGCAGCGGCGATGGCTTCCGGGCTGAGCGGGTCGCGGGCGCCCACCGAGCCCTGGGTTTCCACCTGCAGGTCGATGCCCTGGCGTTGGGCCGCCTGCTTCAGCGCTTCGGCGGCCATGAAGGTGTGGGCCACCCCGGTCGGGCAAGCGGTGACGGCGACGATTCGCGGACGTGCGCCAGCCGCGGGTGCAGCCGCCGGCGCCTCGTTCACGTGTTCCTTCGCCTCTACGGCGGCGCGCAGCAGGAAGGCTTCGCTATCGCGCAAGGCTTCGCTGGGCGTGGCGATGAACAGGCGCTTGCCGGCGAAGCGCGACAGGTCCAGCTCGCCGCTGCGCACCACCAGAACCCAGTCGGCGGCGTCCAGGGTGGTGGTGGAAAGCTGGCTCTCCGGATGTTGCGGGTCCACGACTTCGACGCTGGTGCTCCAGCCCAGGCGTTGGGCGGCGGCATCCAGCAGGCGCGCACAGAGCACGCTGGTGACCATGCCACTGGGGCAGGCGGTGACTATGGCAAGTTTCATCGGGGCACCTCTTGTTGTTCTGGCAGCGCCTGGACCAAAACGGCGCTTTCGAGCTGTTGCAGTTGCATGGCGTCGTTGATGCCGAAGCCCACCTGAGTCACCGCCTGGGCGGCGATGGCAGTGGCGTGGCGCAGGGTATGCAGCGTCGGCCAACCGCTGAGCAGGCCGTGAACCATGCCGGCCAGCAGGGAATCACCCGCGCCCACCGTGCTGGCCACGGTGACCTGCGGAGGCTGGGCATGCAGGGCGATGCCGGGGCCGAACCAGTTCACCCCGTCAGCGCCCTGCGAAATGACGATGTGCTCGATGCCGATCGCCAGCAATTGACGGGTTTCCTCGTGCTGGGCCTCCACGCTGGCCAGGGCACGTCGACCGATTTCGGCGAGCTCGTCGGTATTCGGCTTGATCAGCCAGGGAGCGGCAAGCAGGCCGGCGCGCAGCGCTTCGCCGCTGGTGTCCAGGGCAACCTTGAGACCATGGCCCTTGAGCCGCGTGATCAGGTCGGTGAGAAAGTGCGGTTCGACACCCCGGGGCAGGCTGCCGGCCACCACGACCAGGTCGTGCCCCGGCGCGAGGCTGTCCAGCCTGAACAGCAGCTCGGCCTGGGCAACCGCGCCTACCGCCGGGCCGGGACCATTGATATCGGTCATCCGACCGTCGGCTTCCGCCAGCTTGATATTGCTGCGGGTTTCCCCCGGCACGCGGACGAAGCCGTCGACGAAGCCGCGGCGGGCGAACAGCGCCTCGAAGGCTGCGGCATTGTCAGCGCCGAGAAAACCGGACACCGTCAGTTCGTGGCCGAGATCGGCAAGCACCTGGGCGACATTCAGCCCCTTGCCGGCAGCGTGGCTGGCCTGTTCCAGGCAGCGGTTCACCTGGCCGGCGTCGAGGCGTTCCAGGCGCAGGGTGAGGTCCAGCGCCGGGTTCAGGGTGAGGGTGAGGATTCGGGCCATCAGAAGCGCTCCGCCAGTTCACGCACGGCCGCTGCGCTTTCCAGGGCCAGCGCCTGGTCGGCCAGTTCACGGGCAGCGGTGAGAGTGAACTCGCGCACCCGCGCCTTGACCTCGGCAATGCCGCCAGCGGACAAGCTCAACTCGTCCACTCCCAGCCCCACCAGCAACGGCACCGCCAGCGGATCACCGGCCAGCTCGCCGCAGACCCCCACCCATTTGCCCTGGCCATGGGCCGCGCGCACGGTGAGGTCGATCAGTTGCAGCACCGCCGGGTGCAGGCCGTCGGCCTGGGCAGAGAGCGTCGGGTGACCACGGTCGATGGCCAGGGTGTATTGGGTCAGGTCGTTGGTGCCGATGCTGAAGAAGTCCACTTCACGCGCGAGCACCGGGGCGATCAGCGCCGCCGAAGGCACCTCGACCATGATCCCCAGTTGCAGGTCGGCCTGGGGAATCTCCGCCGCCACCTTCAACGCCATGTCGCGCGCCTGCCGCCACTCTTCAACGGTGCCGATCATCGGGAACATGATGCGCAGAGGACGGCCTTCGCTGGCGCGCATCAGGGCGCGCAACTGGGTTTCCATCAGGTGTGGCCGTTGCAGGGTCAGACGTACGCCACGCACACCGAGAAAGGGGTTTTCCTCATCCGGAACCGGCCAGTAGGGCAAGGGTTTGTCACCGCCGACATCCAGGGTGCGGGCCACCAGCGGGCGCCCCTCGAGGGCGTCGAACACGCGGCGATATTCGGCCTCCTGGGTGGCCAGGTCCGGCGCCTGCGGATGCGCCATGAAGATGAATTCGGTACGCAGCAGGCCGACGCCTTCGGCACCCTGCGCCACGGCTTTGGCGGCACCGGTGCTATCGCCCAGGTTCGCGCAGATTTCCACCCGCAGACCGTCGCGGGTCAGTGCCGGCTCCAGCTTGTGGGCATCGGCCAATTGCAGACGGCGCTGGCGGCCCTCCTGCTCCTGGCGGGCACGTTCCAGTTGCTCGGTATCCGGGGTCACGATCAGGCGACCACGCTGGCCATCCAGCAGCAGCCGCGTGCGCGGCTCCAGCAACAGTACGCCGGCACCGGCGCCCACCAGCGCCGGAATGCCCAGGGCGCGCGCGACGATGGCGCTGTGGGAGGTGGCACCTCCACGGGCAGTGAGAATACCGGCAACGCGATTGCGATCGAGGCGCGCAACGTCCGAAGGCGCCATCTCGTCCATGACCAGGATGTAGGGCTCGTCCGGCTCGGGCGCATCTTCCGCGCCACAGAGCTGCGCCAGCACACGGCGGCCGATGTCGCGCAGGTCGGCGGCGCGCTCGGCCAGCAACGCATCGTGCAGGCTCTCCTGCTGGGCGGCGGCGCTTTCCACCACCGTCATCCAGGCGGCGGCGGCGCTTTCACCCTGCTTGAGGCGGGCGTCCACCTCGTCACCCAGCTCCGGGTCGGCGAGCATTTCCAGGTGGGTGATGAAGATCTCGCGGATGGCCTTGGCTTCGCTACGCAGCACCAGCGCCTCGATCTCGCCACGCACATGGCCGATGGCCTGTTGCAGGCGCTCACGCTCGACACCGGGCGACTCGCCACGCAGCGGATAGTCGAATTCCTTGTGCAGGTGGATATGCGCCGGGCCAACGGCAATGCCGGGGGCGGCGGGCACAGCCAGGACCTGGCTACCCTGCGCCGGGGCGGTGGGGGGCAGGTCTTGCGGTTCATCGTCCACCACCTGCACGTCGCTCACCGGCAGGGGTTCGATCTCTTCGCCCAGGCCTTGCTCGATGGCCGCCTTGAGCGCCGGCAGCGCGGCTTCGGCTATGGCCGGCTCGGCGAGGATTTCCAGCACCTGGCCACGACGAATGCCCAGGCTCAGCAACTTGCTCAGGCTCTTGGCGGAAACAGCGGCCGCGCCACTGTCGGCGATCCGCAGGCGAATGTCGCCGTCGAAGGTTTTGGCCAGCAGTGCCAGCTCCTTGGCCGGCCGCGCGTGCAAGCCATGGGCGTTGGCCAGCGCCAGGCGCAGGCTGGGCCAGTCAGGCTGGATTTCGCCGCCCAGGGCTTCCAGCACGGCGCGCCGCTGGGTAGCACGGGCCAGCTCGCGGCCACGGCCTTCAATGAGCAATGCGCAGAGCCGCTCCAGCAGGGCGAGGTGGGTATCGCCCAGACTGGCCAGGCAGAACAGGCCATTGAGCGGCTGGTCGAGGTAGCGCAGCGGCTTTTCCGGGGTGAGGTAGGCCAGCCCCGGGCGTTGCACGGCCTGGTCACTGTGCAGCCACCAGAGGCCGTCCCCGAGCGGCAGCGGTTCGCCCTGCAACAAGGCGGCGGCAAAACCGCCGCCCACGCATTCGGCACGGCGCAGCAGGCGGGCGCCTTGCAGCACCAGCTCGTCATAGTCTTCCACGGCTACGCCGAGGCCGATCAGTTGGTCGTCCAGGGCCAGCTCCTGGGGCGCACTCTGCAGCAGTTTGAGGATGTCTTCCGGGGTTTCGGCACGGCGCAGTTCACAGCCAAGGTCCGCCTCGCCGAGGGCACGGGTGAGTATCTGCAGAAGGCGCAGGTGTTCATCGGATTTGGCAGCAATGCCGATGGCCAGGTAGACGAGCTGCCCGTCACCCCAGTCCACGCCGTCGGGGAACTGCATCAGGCGCACGCCGGTGGTGAACACCAGGTCACGGGTCTGCGGGGTGCCGTGGGGAATGGCGATGCCCTGGCCAAGGTAGGTGGCGCCCTGGGCTTCGCGAGCCTCCAGACCAGCCAGGTAACCCGATGCCACCAGCCCATCGCCCTCCAGCCGCTCGGCAAGCATCCGCAACGCGGACGCCTTGTCCGCCGCAACCAGGCCCATGGAAATCTGCCCTGCGGTCAGTTCGAGCATCGCATCACCTCTCCGGGCCTTGCGCCCTTCTTATCGTTGTCACTTGCCATCAGCGGCGCCGACCAATCGTCTTAACAATTGGCTAAAGCGTAGACAGAGCGCCTGCTGAAACGTTTCACTAAACTGAGCAGGCACGTTACTCGATAATCTTCGATTCTTGAAGCCCGCCCGATGAAACAGATCCGTATAACAGGAGTCGTCAACTTGAAACTCAGCGATATCGCCCGCCTGGCCGGTGTTTCGGTGACCACCGCCAGCTACGTGATCAACGGCAAGGCCGCGCAGAAGCGCATCAGCCCGGCGACCGTGGAACGCGTCCAGGCCGTGGTGGACGAGCATGGTTTCAAGCCCAACCCCCAGGCCGCCGGCCTGCGCAGCCGGCAGACGCGCACCCTGGGTTTCATCCTTCCGGACCTGGAAAACCCCAGCTACGCCCGCCTGGCCAAGCTGCTGGAACAGGGCGCGCGAGCGCGGGGTTATCAGTTGCTGATCGCCAGCTCCGACGACGAGCCGGACAGCGAACGGCAACTGCTCAAGCTGTTCCGCGCACGGCGCTGCGATGCGCTGATCGTTGCCAGCTGCCTGCCGCCGGAAGACGACAGCCTGGAACAGTTGCTGGACGAAGGCCTGCCGGTGATCGCCGTCGACCGGGTGCGTAGCCCACAGCGCTTCTGCGCGGTGGTCAGCGACGATCGCCAGGCCAGCCTGCAACTCACCCTCAGCCTGCTGCAGCCCACGCCACGGCGTATTGCACTGCTCGGCGCACGACCCGACCTGCCCATCAGCGCCGAACGCAGCGCGGGCTTTCATGACGCCCTGAAAGGCCTCGATTGCGACGTGCTGGAACTCCAGGGCGAAGACTTCAGCCGCGAATGCGGCCAGCGCCTGATGGCCGAGCTGCTGCAGCAAGGGGAGCTGCCGGATGTGCTGATCACCACCGCCTACGTGTTGCTGGCCGGCGTGCTGGACGCATTGCGCGAACAAGGCAGCTGGCCCGAGCGGATGCGCGTGGGCACCTTCGGCGATACGCAACTGCTGGACTTCCTGCCGTTGCCGGTGAACTCCATGTACCAGCAGCACGAGTTGATCGCCGATCAGGTGCTGGGGCTGGCGATCAGGGCGGTGGAGCAGGAACTGTATGAGCCGGGGGTGATAGGCGTCGCGCGCAAACTCAAGGAGCGCTGACATTGCCCTCCCCCCGAAGACGGGAGAGGGCGGAGGCCGATCAGGCCTCTTCGAAGCTCAGTTCCGGCGGTTGGCGACGGAACCCGCCGGTGATCCAGCCGAGGTAGATCACACCAAGCGCCAGCCAGGACAGGCCGAGGAGGATGGCCAGGTGGTCCAGGCTGACCATCAGCCAGAGGGTCGCCAACATGCCCGCCAGGGGGAACAGCAGGAACTGCACCAGCTCGCGCGGCCCACGGCGTTCACCGTTCAGCCAGTAATGGAAGATCACCGAGAGGTTGACCAGGGTGAAGGCCAGGAAGGCGCCGAAGTTGATGAACGAGGTCGAGGTGGTCACGTCCATATGCAGCGCCAGCAGAGCCACCGCGCCGCAGAGGACGATGCTGCCCACCGGTGTGCCGAAACGCTCGCTCAGGCGGCCGAACAGCGATTGCGGCAGCACGCCGTCGCGGCCCATGGCAAACAGCAGGCGCGACGCGCTGGCCTGTGCCGACAGGCCCGAGGTGAACTGGCCGACGATCAGGCCGATGAGGAAGATCGACACGAACACATCGCCGCCAATATTGCGGGCGATTTCATAGGCGGCCGAATCGGCGCTCTGGAATTCGGTGGACGGGTGGGCCAGCTGCACGAAGTAGGAGGTGGCAATGAAGATCAGGCCGCCGACCAGCGTGATCAGCAGGATGGCACGCGGAATGGTGCGCCGCGGGTCGTGGGTTTCTTCGGTCAGGGTGCTGACCGCATCGAAGCCGAGGAAGGAATAACAGGCGATGGCCGCGCCGCTCATGATCAACGGCAACTGCATGCCTTCCTTGAGGAAGGGTTCCAGGGACCAAAGCGGCGTGCTCGCATCGCCCAGCACGTAGTGCACACACAGTACGACGAAGGCCACCAGCACCAGGAACTGCACCAGCATCAGCGCACCGTTGATGTTTTTCGCCAGGCGCAGACCGACCACGTTGATGACCGTGGTTACGCCGATGAAGGCCAGCACCCAGAGGGCCTGGGGCACGGCCGGGAACGCCGAGTGCAGGTAAGCGGAACCGATCAGCCAGATGGCCATGGGCAGGAACAGGTAATCCAGCAACACCGCCCAGCCGGCGAGGAAGCCCAGCTTGGGGTTGATCGCCTTGCGCACGTAGCTGTAGGCCGAGCCGGCTACCGGGAAGGCCGCGGCCATCCGCGCATAACTCAACGCCGTGAACAGCATGGCCACCGACGCAGCCAGATAGGCGGCCGGCACCGCGCCGCCGGTGGTGTCGGCGAGGATGCCGAAGGTACCCAGGACAATGATCGGGGTCATGTAGGCGATGCCGAAAAGCACCACCGACCCCAGCGACAAGGTGCGCTGAAGATGAGCCATTACTGCTACTCCGAATTGTTGGTTGTTGTGGCAGAGCCGAAGTCGGCATGAAGCGGCCGCCCTGCGTAGGGGGCGGCCGGACAGACATCAGGAAATCAGCAACTCGCGACGGCCGTCGGCGTGGTCGATGCGCTCGCCCGGCAGCACCAAGCGGCGCTCGTCCAGGTAGCGGTAGTCACGTCGGGCCGCGTCGAGGCGGGTCATGTCCAGCTCGACGATCTGCCGGCACTCTTCGCGCCCGGCCTCGCAGAGCAGTTGGCCGAAGGGGTCGACCACCGCGCTGCCGCCAGCGAATACGAGGCCACCATCCCCCTCGCCCACGCGGTTCACCATCACCGCGTAGGCCTGGTTTTCCATGGCACGGGCCATGATCGCGGTGCGGTGGGTGGGGCCATAGGGGTCCATGTTGCCGTTGGTCACCAGGATCAGTTCGGCGCCCAGTTGGCCGAGGGCTCGGGCGCTCTCGGGGAACTCGATATCGAAGCAGATCAGGATGCCGACGCGGACACCTTTCCACAGCGCCGTGGCGTAGCGGTCCCCGGGGGTGAAAATGCCGCGATCCGAAGCCCAGAGGTGGGTCTTGCGGTAGCGCAGTGCAATGCCTTCGGGGGTGATCAGCAGCGTGGTGTTGTAGAAGGTGCCGGCGTCGTTCTCGGCTACACCGACCACCACCGCCACGTTGCGCTCACGTGCGGCGCGCTGCACGGCCTGCACGCTGGGGCCGTCCAGCGGCTCGGCAACGGCGGCGACGTTCTCTTCGGTGGGAAAGCCCATCAGCTGGGTTTCCGGGAAAACCACAAGGTCCGTATCCGGTGCACAGGCGGCAATGGCCCGAAGGGTGCGTTCGAGGTTGTAGGCAGTGTCGCCGTCACGGCCGGCGAGTTGGACGAGTTCGACCTTCATGGGTGCTCCTGGTTCTTGTCAGCGGGCGGGCAAGCGTCACAATGCTCGGCACCCGCCCTGGCATGTCCGGAGTATGGAATGTGCCGGGGCCTGGAGTAATTACGCGGGCGTGGTAACCCATCGGGGGTAGAAACATGAATCCAACCTTGCAGGACATCGCCTGGCACCAGGCCATCGGGCGGCTGGTCGAACAGCTCGACCGCCCCGGTTTCTGGCTCGCCCTGGTGCGCCTGCTGGAACAGTATGTGCCCTTCGACAGCTGGGTCGCCCTGCTCTTCAGCGATGGCCGCCCGCAGGTCTTCGCCGAGTGCCCCGGCGCTGATGGTGGGCCCGACCCGCTGTTCCAGGACTACCTGCACGGGCTCTACCAGCTCGACCCGTTCTACATCGCCAGCCGCGAGCACAACGCCGGCGGACTGTTCCGCCTGGCTGACGTGGCCCCCGAATGCTTCGAACAGACCGACTACTACCAGCGCTACTTCCGCCTCAATGTGGTGGCCGACGAAGTGCAGCTCAACATACCGCTGGCGCTGGATCGCACCCTCTGCCTGTCCCTCGGTTCGCGCCAGCCGTTCACGCCGGAGCAACTCGCCCTGCTCGGCCTGATCCAGCCCTGGGTCGCCGGGTTGATGCGCCAGCGCCTGACCTTCGAAAAAGAACTCATGGCCAGCCCGCCGCCCCCGGCGCCGGCCTGGGAGGATCAGTTGGAATCAGCCGGGCAGAAGGTGGAAACCGCCCTCACCGCCCGCGAACTGGAAGTCGGCCGCCTGATGCTGAGCGGCTGCTCCAGCAAGGAGATCGCGCGCAAGCTGGATATTTCCGCGGAGACGGTGAAAGTCCACCGCAAGCACATGTACAGCAAGCTCGGGATCAAGTCCCAGTCGGAGCTGTTCAGCCTGTTCCTGAAGGCGCAGAAGGGGTGAGGGAGTTCGCTTTTCTGTGGGGGCGAATTCTCCCCCGTGCACAAGGCCGCCCCCTTTCGCCAGGTCTGGACCGTAGGGTGCGCTACGCGCACCGATTCCGGGATCGGCGTCGGCACCACGTCAAACCGCCGGTGCGCACAGCGCACCCTACCGGATCGGCTTCATCCTGCTAGCCCGGGCATTCGAATCGTCACAGGCAGAGCCGGTGACTCATGACCGCGTCCTCAGGACGTGGTTTCCCAAGTTCAAATGAATTCGCCCCCACAGGGATTTGCCACCTGAACATCTCCGCGATAACGCCATCATCCAGAAACGAAAATGCCCGACTTTCAACAGCCAGGCATTCCATCGAAACAACCTTAAATTATCAATCAGCCGTTACTGCAACCCTGGCCAAAAACAACATATTCCAGGCGATGAATGTTGCCCTGGTGATCTTCGTACGTCATATACGCCGGAACCACGCCACAGACATCGGGTATTTCACTGCGGGAAATAACCCTGGCGATATCCAGTTCCATTCCGTAGTGATACTGCTCGATAACGAGCTTACCGGCGACAGCAGGTTCCGCCTGCTCTTCAGCCAGGGCGAAGGCAGACATGCCGGCAAGCGCCAGCAAGGCAAGAGCTTTCATTGGATAGTTCCCGAGTGCTTTGAAGTTGAAACTTCGACCAGCTCTCCACGAACTGGTCGAAGGTACAGCGCAACACCTTTCGGTGATGTTTACGGCAGCAAGCGCCTCGTCGTGGGAGGCGGGATAATTTTATTGGCCGGAAAACTTTCGAAACAGCGCCAGTTGCAACAAGGACTATTTACTGGGCAAACAACAATCCATTGAGAAAACCCGAGGTTTCCGGCTCCGTGCCCTGCTCGCCGACCACTACGGTGCAGGTCATGCCGGCGGCCAGCAGCACGCCCTCCGGCACCTCGTCCAGGTGGATACGCACCGGCACCCGCTGGGCCAGCCGCACCCAGTTGAAGGTGGGATTCACATCGGCGATCAGTTCGCGGCTTTCCGGGTTGTCGCGGTCGTAGATGCCGCGAGCAATGCTGTCCACATGGCCGAGGATGCGCTCGCCACTCATCAGTCGCAGCTCGGCGCGGTCGCCCACCCGGATGTGCGGCAGACGCGTCTCTTCGAAGTAGCCGTTGACGTAGAAGGACTGGTCATCCACCAGCGCCATGCTGGCTTCGCCGCGCTCCGCGTAATCGCCCTTGTAGACGTTGAGGTTGGTGATGTGTCCGGCCACCGGTGCACGCACTTCGGTACGGGCCAGGTTGAGCTTGGCGGCATCCAGCGCGGCAACGGCGGCCTGGTACTCGGCCAGGGCGGCCGCGGCCAGGTGACCCGCGTCTTCGCGGCTCTCGCGGGAAACCACCAGGTCGTCCATGTCGGCGCGGCGGTCGGCGTTGACCTTGCGCATATCCAGCGCGGCCTTACGCGCAGCCACCAGGGCTTCAGCCTGCTTCACCGCCACTTCGTAGTGGGACGGGTCGATGCGCAGCAGCAGGTCACCGGCCTTGACCTGCTGGTTGTCGCGCGCCGGTACGTCCACCACCAGCCCCGCCACATCCGGGGCGATGTTGATCACGTCGGCGCGCACACGGCCATCGCGGGTCCAGGGCGAGTCCATGTAGTGCTGCCAGAGGGTGCGCACCAGCACGACCGCCAGCGCGAGGATAAGCAGGGTCGCGCCGACACTGATGATTCGTTTCAGGGACATGGGAGCCTCAACGGTAAATGGTCAGCGCCAGGGCGCCATACAAGCAGGTGAACAGGCCGACCCGCAGCAGCGCCGGGTGCCAGGCGTGGCGGTACAGACCACACCAGGCGAACAGACGGTCCAGCGCCCAGCCCAGCAGGAAGGCCACCAGGAACAGCAGGGTCAGGCTCGGCATGTAGACGCCGTGCAGGGCGATCTCACGCGGCATGGGCAACTCCTTGCAGGTGGGCGGGCGCCTCATCGCCAGCCAGCGGGTTCTGCGGGTCCAGCAACGAGGTGCGGATGAAGTGCAGGTAGCTCTGCAAGCGGCGCAGTGGCGAGGTTTCGAACTGCGGCGCACAGGGCTCTGCAGTGTTGCGCACGCTGTCGATGGCCTGCTCCACGGCAACCAGCGCGCGTTGGCGGTTGGCTTCCGACGGCTGGATGAACAGCCGCACCAGGGCTCGTCCCATGGCGCGGATGGCATTGCGCCAGGGCATGGACTCGGCATAGCAGGACAGCGCCGGCAGGCGTGCCTGCTCCAGGCGCAGTTCGATCACCGCGTGGCCGATCTCCTGCACCAGGAACATCCAGCGCAGCAGTTGGCGCTGCACGTCCGGTCGCCTGGCGGAGTACAGGTAGGCCTGGTTCAGCAGGTCGCGGGTACCGCTTTCGAAGCCGGACACCAGGCCCTTCATCCGGCCGCTCACGGCGCGCACCACGCACATGCGCAGGTCGCGCTCCAGCCGTCGCCACAGCCAGGGGCGGTTGGGGGGCAGAAGCACGGCGGCAGCGGCAGTGGCCAGCGCCATGGAGAGGACGGAAGCGAGGTATTCGTTCAGCACCCAGTGCGGGTCGAACAGGGTCTGGTTGGCCGGCATGGAGGTCATCGCGAACCACACCAGCAGGCCCAGCCCGGCACCCGCCAGTTGCGGCCGTGCCAATAGGTAGGCACCCAGCGCGACCACCGGCGCCAGGGCGCAGCAGAGCAGCGCAAAGCTGTCCAGTTCCGGCAATACCCGGAAGGTCATGAGCATGCCGAGCAAAGCGCCCGAGGCAGCGCCCAGCGTGAGCTGCAATGACAGCCGCCGGGGATTCGACGAGGAGGATGCCAGGGCCGACACCATGCCGATGGTCATGGCGAAGGTGCCGCCACTGGGCCAGGCGGTGGCCATCCAGAACACGCTCAGCAGCAGGATCAGCAGGCTGCTGCGCAGGCCCGCCACGGCAGCGGCAACGGCATTCGCGCGGGGCCGGAAGCTCTCCTTCCACTGTTCGCGGGCATGGTGGTCGTCCAGCAGTGAGGCGTGGGTTTGTGCATAGTTGTGCAGGTCATCGGCGAAGCGATAGAGCAGTTCGGCGGCGGTGTCGTAATCCAGGGTCTGCGCTTCGCTGGGCTGCTGCATGGCCAGTTGTGCGCGGCCAGAGCGAATCAGCTGCATCAATTCCTGCTTGCAGGCCTCCAGGCGCAACGCCAGTTGTGCCGCGTCCGCCTCGCTGCTGAGACGGTCGCGCAGTGGCGCCAGCAGTCGTGACACTTCCGCGAGGCACGGCTTTAAAGCCTCCAGCACTATGCCCCCGTAGGAGCCAGCTCTGCTGGCGAACGCTTCCGGCTCCGAGCCTTCGCGAGCAGAGCTCGCTCCTACCGCCAGGCGGCGGAGCAACTGGTGCAAGCCATGGAAGCGGGTGGAAAGCACCATGAACTCGTTGTTCAACCGCGCCAGGCGCCCGCTGCGCATGCGCATATGCGGGTCTTCGAAGGCGGTGGCGCTGCGCATGTTTTCCAGGCTCACTGCGGCGGCCGCGAAGCGCGCATTGCTGGCATCGAAGCGCGAGGTATCCAGGCCGCCGGCCAGGCCCTCGCAGGCGAAGGCGGCGAAATCGCGGAAGCGCGTGTGCAGGGTGTTGCGCAGGTCGCGGCGGGTGGTTTGCGGCAGGATCAGGCCGTTGACCAGACCGGTGCAGAGGATGCCCAGGCTGATCTCCAGCACCCGCCAGAGCGCGAGCATGAAAGCGTCGTCCGGGTGGGTGGTGGCCGGCAGGCCGATCATCACCGCCGTATAGCCGGCCAGCACGCAGGCGTAGCCGCGAAAGTCGCGATAGCGCGTAGCACCGGCGGTACAGAGGCCGATCCAGATGGCCAGGCAGAGCATGAACAGCACCCGTTCCTGATTGAACAGGGCGATCAAGGCCACCATCACGGTCAGCCCCAGCAGGGTGCCGATGATGCGGTAGAAGCTCTTGGCCAGGACCTGGCCGCTTTGCGGCTGCATGACAATGAACACGGTCACCAGCACCGTACCCGGCTGCGGCAGCTCCAGGCGGTAGGCCAGCCAGAGGGCGAGGAAGGCGGTGAGCAGCGCCTTGAAGATGAAGGCCCAGGTCAGGCCGTCACTGCGCGCCCACTCGGCCAGCGCGCGGTTGAAGGTTTGCACCATGGGGATTCCTCAGGGCTTGGGGAGAAAGCGCAGGCGCAGTTCCTGCGGTGCCAGGCCGGCATCGCTAGGACCGGCAGGCACGGGCAGCACGCCGCCGCCCAGGGCCAGCAGCAGGTCGGCCTGGGCACCGAGCAGCGCCGCACGCACCTGCTGTTGCTGGCGTTGGCGCTGGAACAGGGCCGGTTGGGTGTCCAGCACCGCATCGAAGCCGGTGAGGCCGCGCTGCTGGGCCAGCAGCGCGAGGTCGCAGGTCTTCTGCGCGGCGGCCACCGCTTCGGCGGCCAGGTCCTGCTGCTGGCGAAGCGACTGGATGCGTACCAGGGCATCGGCCACCTGCTGCAAAGCGCCGATCAGCGCCTGGTTGTACTGCTCCACCGCAACGTCGTACCCGGCAGCAGCGGCGCCCAGTTCGCCACGGCGCAGGCCGCCGTCGAACACCGGCAGGCTGAGGGCCGGACCCAGGCCGTAGGTGAGCGTGTCGTAACGGAGGAAATCCAATACGCCGCCCTGGGTAGCGTTGGAGCCAATGCCCCCCAGCAGGTTGACGTTGGGGTAGAAGCCGGCCTTGGCGGCTTCGATACCGCGCGCCTGAGCCGCTACCTGCCAGCGCCTGGCGACCAGGTCCGGTCGGCGGCCAAGCAGCTCCAACGGCAATTGCGCCGGCAATCCCGGCAGGTGCTGCAGGTCCAGGGTTGGCCGCTGCAGCCGCTCGCCCTCCCCCGGCCCCTTGCCGGCCAGGGCCGCCAGCTGGTTACGGCTCAAGGCGATGGATTCGTTCAAGGCATCGATCTGTCGATGGCTTTCCGGCAAGGGGGCTTCGGCGCGGCTGACGTCCAGCCGGGTCCCGATGCCATCACGCAGGCGCTGCTGCGCCAGGGCAAGGATTTGTTCCTGCTGTGCAAGGCTGGACTGGGCGATGTCCTTCTCCGCATGCAGCAGCGCCAGGCGGATGTAACTGCGCACCAGGTTGCCTTGCAGCTCGAGCGCGGCCATGCGCGCTTCGGTCACGGCGACCTGGGCCTGGTCGAGGGCCTGGTGGCTGCGGCTGCGCTCGCGCCCCCAGAGGTCGAGGTCGTAGGAAAAGCCCAGCAGGCTGGTGTTGTTCCAGCTCGTGGTGCGAGCGAGTTCGCCGGGGCCGTAGAAGTAATCATCCGGCCAGCGCTTGCGCTGCAGGTTGGCATCGAGGCTGACCTGCGGCTGCTCGGCGGACTCGACCACCCCGGCCAGGGCTCGCGCCTGGCGTACGCGGGCTGCGGCCATGGCCAGGCTGGGGCTGTTGACCAGCGCCTGATGCATCCAGGTATCCAGCTGCGGGTCGCCATAGGCACGCCACCACTGGGCATCGGGCCAGGCGGCGTCACGCTCGGCGCGGCGAATGGCCGGGCCGGGGTCCAGTTGGGTGGCATCCAGGCGTTCGGCCCGGGGCGCTATGCCCTGACTATCGATACAGGCGGAGAGGAGCGAAACGACGGCGAACAGACTGGCCCGGGCGACGCCGGGCCAAGGATTGCGGTGCACTGCGGCATATCCTGAATGCTGGGTAGCCAGGCATGGGGCCTGGATCGGCGGCGATTCTAGGGCCGGGATTCAAATGCGATAAGACGACGGATAGATGAAGGATTGTGTACTGAATCAGCCATAATCCACCGACATAGTTCGTGACAAAATTTGCGTCCCCTCCCGGGCCAGGACCCTACATGGACATCCTCTTCAACATGCGCGCGTTCGTCTGCGTGGCGGAGACCGGCAGTTTCACCGCCGCCGCCCAGCGCATGGACCTCACCACCTCGTACATTTCCCGCGCGGTGGCCACGCTCGAAACCCACCTGCGTACCCGCCTGCTGCATCGCACCACCCGCCGCATTGCCCTGACCGAAGCCGGCCAGCGCTATCTGCTGCGCTGCGAGCAGATCCTCGGCTACATCGAGGAGGCCGAAGCCGAGGCCAGCGAAGCCCACGCGCGCCCGGTGGGCAACCTGAAAGTCCACGCCATGACCGGCATCGGCCAGCACTACCTGATCAAGGCCATCGCCCAGTACAGCGAGAAGTACCCGGACGTGAGCTTCGACCTGACCCTGGCCAACCGCACCACCGACATCCTCGACGAGGGCTACGACATCTCGGTGGTGATCGCCCAGGAGCTGCCGGATTCAGGGTTCATCTCCAAGCAGTTGGGCACCACCTACAGCGTGCTCTGCGCATCCCCCGGCTACATCGAGAAGAACGGCGCGGCGCGCCTGCCCTCGGAGCTTTCGAAGCACCGCTGCCTGCGCCTGGTGAACAATGTGATGTCCCTGGACAAATGGCTGTTCGAAGGCCCGGACGGCCAGGAGATGGTCAGCGTCAACCAGACGCCCTTCCAGGTGAACACCGCCGACGCCATGACCGAAGCCATCAAGGCCGGGATAGGCGTGGGGGTGCTGCCGGTCTACTCGGCCATCAGCGGCCTGAAGGACGGCAGCCTGGTGCGCGTACTGCCCAATCACAGCCTCTTTCCACTGGGTATCTACGCGCTCTACCCGTCGCGCCAGTTCCTCGATGCGAAGATCCGCACCTGGGTGGAGTTCCTCCGCGAGTTCCTGCCGGAGCGGGTTGCGGCGGATGAAGAGGCGGTGGCGGAGTTCAGCCTGAGGCTGGGCGCACCACGCACCTGATTTTTGGGGAACACCCTTGCAGGGGCGAATTCATTCGCCAAGCAGGCCGAAGGGCTGCCCTTGGGTTTCCAGGCGAGGGGGCGGCCTCCATCACCTGTAGTTCGTAGGTTGTGGCTGAGCTCGGCGAAGCCCAACGATCGGGAAGCGCTTCGCGCGTCATGTTGGGCTTCGTTCCTCAGCGCCAACCTACGGGGCAGCTGCGCTGCCCTTGGCGAATGAATTCGCCCCCACCGGAAAAGCAAAGCTCGCGCCCTATTCCCCTGCCTTGTCCAGCATCTGCCGGCTGCGTTCGAACCAGGCCAGTAGATAGTCCGCCAGCACCTGGGTACGCCGGGGCAATCCCCCTTGCGAGGGGTGCACCAGGAACACTGGAGTCTGGCGCGTCTGGTAGTCGCGCAGCAGCCACACCAGGCGGCCGGCAGCCAGTTCGTCGTAGATCATGTAGGACGGCAGCCGCGCAATGCCGGCACCGGACAGGGCAGCCTTTTTCAACAGGCTGTAGTGGTTGCTGGCCAGCGCCCCCGCCACCTTGACCCGCTCCAGCCGGTGCTGGCGGTGGTAGAGCCACTCCTCGAAGCCACTGTAGTGGGTGTTCAGCAGGCACTGGTGCAGGGCGAGGTCCGACGGCTGCCGGGGCTCGCCGTGGGCCGCGAGGTAGGCCGGGGTGGCGCAGGTGATTTCCTGCAGGGAGAACAGGGGCCGGGCCACCAGGCGCTCATCCACGTCCATGCCGGAACGAATGGCCAGGTCGAAGCCTTCAGCCACCAGGTCGCGGTAGCCGTTGTGCAGGTCCAGCTCGATGCGGATCTGCGGGTACTGCCGGGTGAAGTCCAGCAACAACGCATCGAAGAAGGTCTCCCCCAGGGACACCGGCACCGTCAACCGCGCGCAACCAGCCAATTCCTCCTGCAATCGCCTTACCGACTGCCGCGCCCGCTCGGCCTGGGCGGCCAATGCCTGGGCTTCCGGCAACAGCGCCGCGCCAGCAGCGGTCAGGTCCAGGCGGCGAGTCGTGCGGTGCAGCAGCGAAGCGCCCAGTTCCTGCTCCAATAGACGGATACGCTTGGAGAGTTGGCCCTTGCTGCAGCCCAGCCGTTCCGCTGCGGCGGTGAAGCTGCCAGCCTCCATCAACACCGCGAAGGCTGCCAGATCGTCCAGTTCGCTCATGGGCTATGCCGTCTCATTGTTTCCAAATAAAAACCAAAGTTTTCCAATTGCATGGATTATTAACCACAGACGGCACTCTACACTTATCGGGAAGCAATCGGACAACCCTGGAGCCATCCCATGAAAATCATCCTCGTCGGTGCCAGCGGCACCATCGGCAGAGCCATCGACAACGAACTGAAGGAGCGCCATGAAATTATTCGTGTCGGCCACAGCAGCGGCACGCTGCGGGTGAACATCACCGATTCGGCGTCGATCCGCCGCATGTTCGAGGAAGCCGGCCCCTTTGACGCGCTGATCAGCGCGGTGGGCAAGGTCCATTTCGGCGCGCTGGCGGAAATGGGCGAAGCCGAGTTCGCCATCGGCCTCAAGGACAAGCTGATGGGCCAGGTCAACCTGGTGCTGATCGGCCGCGAGTTCGCCAACGACGGCGCGTCCTTCACCCTGACCTCGGGGGTGCTGAGCGACGACCCGATCCGCTATGGCGCCTCGGCCAGCCTGGTCAACGGCGCCATCGATGCCTTCGTGCGCAGCGCTGCCCTGGAACTGCCGCGCGGCATGCGTATCAACAGCGTCAGCCCGACGGTGATTGAAGAAGCGCTGCCGGGCTATGCGCCCTTCTTCCGTGGCTACAAGGCGGTGCCGGCGGCCGAGGCGGCGCTGGCCTACGCCAAGAGCGCGGAAGGCGCGCAGACCGGGCAGACCTATCGCGTGTGGTAATCAGCGGCTACAGCTCGCCGGCGTAACACACCGGCGAGCTGGGCGGGTCGTTGCGCTCCAGTTCCTCTTCGAGGAACTCCGCCAGCACGACGGCATTGTTATGCACCTCGTCCCTGGCGGCGTAGAGCAGCGTCAGGTTGCCCTTGCGGGCCATCTCCAGCAACCCTTGCCAATGCTCCGGGTGAGCCGCCAGCTCGGCGCGGTAGAGCAGGCGGAACTCGTTGAACAGTGCTGGGTCGTGGCAGAACTGTTTGCGCAGGCCATCGGACGGCGCCACCTCACGCAGCCAGGCCGCCCGCCCGAGGGCATCCTTGCGACAGCCCCGTGGCCATAGCCGATCCACCAGCACCCGATGGCCCTCGTCAACATCCGTGGGTTCGTAGACACGCTTGTACTGGATCATCCGCACCTTCCGCGCTTGAGCTGGGCTGCCTGCACCGGTAACGTGGCCGCTCCCTGAAGGAGACCCCTGATGCGCCTCGCCCGCCCCTTGCTGTTCAGCCTCTTGCCCCTCTTCGGCGCCTGCCAGATGTTCGCCGAGAAAGCCCCCGCCCCTGCCGCCAACCTGGTGCGCCTGCAGGGTGAGCTGAGCGTAGACGCAGGCCAGGTGATGTTCAGCCCTTGTGGCGAAAAACGCCGTTTCACCCTGGTGGACAGCGGCGCCACCGGCCTGCTCCCCGAAGCGGCCAACCTCTCGGTGGACGGCCCCGGCACCCTGTTCGCCGACATCCGCGCGAGCATGGGCGCAACGAAAATGCCGGGCGCCGACGGCCAGCTGAACCTGCATACCCTCTACCGCCTGCAACGCGAGGGCCACGGCTGCCAGGACCTCAATTTCAAGCGCCTGCTGCTGCGCGCCGGCGGCCATGAACCGGACTGGAGCGTCAGTGTCAGCGGCAAGGGCCTGATTCTCGACCGACCCGGTCAACCCTCCCTCGCCCTGCCCTACATGGAAGAACAGCTGCCTGACGGTCGCTTCAACCTGTCCAGCGAAGCCAATGACCAGCGGCTGGAGTTGTGGGTGGCGCCCCAGCGCTGCGTCGACAGCATGAGTGGCACCGTCCAGCACCTGACCGCCGAATTGCGCCTGGACGGCAAGCCCCAGCGCGGCTGCGCCTCCTTTGGTGGCGCCCGCGACGACTAATACTGCGCAGCAGAGGCCCTTCCTCTCCTTCATCGCTACGCTGAGTGAAGGAACAGAGAAAGGAGAACACCATGCTGCGTATCGCCCTGAATGGATATGGGCGCATCGGTCGCGCTCTGGTTCGTGCGTTGTTCGAGCGGGGTCTCGATCAGCGCCTGCGCATCGAAGCCATCAATGACCTCGGCGATTTCGAATCGCTGGCCCACCTCACCCGTTTCGATTCCACCTTCGGCCGCTTCCCCGGCCACGTTCACCTGCACGACGATCGCCTGCAGGTGAACGGCCAGGCCATCCACCTGCTGCGCGAGCGTGACCCGGTCAACCTGCCCTGGGATCAACTGGGCGTGGACCTGGTGCTGGAATGCTCGGGGAAGATGAAGAAACGCGCGCAGGTGGAACAGCACCTCACCGCTGGCGCGCCGCGCGTACTGCTGTCCCACCCGCTGGACAGCGCCGACCTGACGGTGGTCTACGGGGTCAACCACGAGCAACTGGGCAGCCAGCAGATCGTCTCCAACGCGTCCTGCACCACCAACTGCCTGGCACCGCTGGCCATGCTGCTGCACCGCGAGGTGGGCATCCGCAGCGGCCTGGTGACCACAGTGCATGCCTACACCAATGACCAGAACCTGCTGGACAAGAGCCACGGCGATCTCTACCGGGCGCGGGCGGCTGCCGTCTCGATGATCCCCACCAGTACCGGCGCGGCCAAGGCCATCGGCCTGGTCCTGCCGGAACTGGCCGGCCGCCTGGACGGGCTGGCGGTGCGGGTGCCGACACCCAATGTTTCGCTGCTGGACCTGTCGTTCATTGCCGAACGCCCGACCAGCCGCGAGGCGATCAACGCGGCGCTGGAGGCCGGCGCCCCCGATCTGCTGCCAGGGGTGATGGAGTGCAACGCCCTGCCGCTGGTGTCCAGCGACTTCAACGGTCACCCGATTTCCTGCGTGGTCGACCTCAATCACACGCGCGTACAGGGGGATCTGGTGAAGGTGCTGGCCTGGTACGACAACGAATGGGCCTTCGCCAACCGCATGCTGGATGTCGTGCTGACCTGGCTGGCGCCCTGAGGGCCGGCCTCGCGCCCACTGAGCCCTCGGCAATGCCATCGAGGTGCGCGCGGACGTCGTCGGCCGGCCGGGGGTTCCAGCTCAGTCCAGGACGCCGGCCGGCGCCGGCACCGTGCTGCGCCACTGGCTCAGCGCCACCCCGACAAATACCAGCCCGGCGGCCAGCAGTTGTTCGCCGTTCAGTCGCTCACCGAGAAACACCCAGGCGAAGGCCAGGGTGAACACCGGAATCAAGTTGATGAATCCGGTGGCCTGGCTGGCAGGCAGGCGCGACACACCGAAGTTGTAGAGGCCATAGGCGCCCACGGTGACGACGGTGCCGAGGTAGATCATCGCGCCGATGCCCAGCGAGCTGACGGACTCCGGCAGGGGCGAGGTCACCCAGGCCAGCGGCAGGAAGAACAGGCTGCCGATGAAGGCCTGCATGGCCGTGAGGAAGAAGGCTGAATAACGCGAAGACAGGTGCTTGAGCAGCAGGGTGTAGCCGGTGGCGCAGAGCATGGCGAGGAATTCGTAGAAGTTGCCCAGCAGCGGTTGCGGCGCATGGCCGTCTGATTCGCCGGCCAGGCTCAACCAGACCGCGCCGACGACCGCCAGCAGGAAGCCCGCCATGGTGCTGCGGGTAATCCGTTCGTGCAGCAGAGCGTAGGCACCCACGGCCACCAGTAGTGGCAGAAGCGCGGTGATCATGCCGGCCTGGGAGGCGCTGGTGCGCTGCAGCGCCAGGGCTTCGAAGATGAAGTAGAGGCAGGGCTCGCAGGCGGCGAGGCCGAGCAGGTACTTCCAGTCGCCGGGGCGGTAATCGAGGGCACCCCGCCAGCGCCAGGCCAGCAGGAAAATCACGCTTCCGAGGGCCATACGGGCAAAGATCACCCAATGCGGCGCGACCTCCTGGAAGGCCAGCTTGAGGGCGATGAAGGAACTGCCCCACAGCGCCATGGCGAGCACCAGGCAGGCCACCGCCACCAGTCGACCTTGCTGCGCCATGGATGACCTCCGGAGGAAAAGGAGCGCCAGTCTAGGTGGACATTCCCGGCCTCAGACAGGCACAGCGGGACGGAAAAACTGTGCCGTTCACTGGTTCCATGGCTTGCCGCGCGTGCGCTGGTCCAGCGGCAACTGCTGCAGCACGGCGGCCTTGGCGAGCATGTAGGCACTGACCGGCGCACTGATGAACAGGAACAGGCTGATCAGCAGCTCGTGCAGGCTGAGACCGTCGGCGTCGGTGGAGAAGAACACCAGGGACGCCATCACCACACCGCCCACCCCCAGCGTCGTGGCCTTGGTCGGGCCGTGCAGGCGCATGAAGAAATCAGGCAGCCGATACAGGCCGATGGCGCCGACCAGCACGAAGGCGCTGCCGAGGATCAGCAGAGCCGAGACGATGATTTCCGCCCAAAGGGGCAAGGGCGCGCCGGTCATTCGATGATGTCTCCCCGCAGCATGTACTTGGCCACCGCAACGGTGCTGACGAAGCCAAGCACGGCAATCAGCAGCGCCACTTCGAAGAACAGGTCGCTACCCTTCCAGATGCCGTAGAGCACCAGCATGGCGATGGCATTGATGTAGAGGGTGTCCAGCGCCAGCACCCGGTCCGGCAGGCTGGGGCCCTTGATGAGACGGGCCAGGGTCAGCACCAGCGCCAGGCCGAGCATGGCCAGGCAGAGGGGAATCACGTAGGCGAGCATGGGAAGATCTCCTTCAGCGGTGCCTCATAGCGCGCCTTGATCTCGGCCACCATGGCCACCTTGTCCGGTACATCCAGGCCGTGCACCAGCAGGGTCCGGCGGTCGGCGCTGAGGTCGGCGGCCAGCGAGCCCGGGGTCAGGGACACCACGCTCACCAGTACGCTGATAGCCAGTTCGTTATCCAGGTCGATCGGCACCTCGACGAAGGCCGGTCGCAGTGCCTCGACACGGCCCAGGGTCAGCCGCGCCACCAGGAAGTTGGCCACCAGCACGTCCCAGACCACCATCAGCAGGAAGCGCATCAGCTTCAGCGGGTGCCAGCGTTTCGGTCGCTCGATCAGCAGCGGCTGGAAGCAGAACGGAATCAACCAGCCGAGGAAGGCGCCCAGCAACCAGTGGCCGAAGGCGAAGGAATCCACCAGCAGCAGCCAGACGAAGAGCAGCAGCAGGCTTTCGGCCGGATGGGGAAAGATGCGTCGCATCATGCGCCGGCCTCCCCGAGGATAGCCCGATAGAGAGCCGGGTCATGCAACTGCGCCGCGCTGGCCTGGGCGTAGTCCTGCAGTGGCTGGGCGAAGACCACCAGCAGCAGGCTGCCGATCAACAGCAGCAGGGTGGCGAACAGTCGGCCAGCATCCAGCTCGGCGCTGCCAAGCACTTGATGGCCGGTACGCCAGAACAAGGTACTGCCGGCGCGGCTCAGGGCCATCAGGCTGACGAAGCCCCCCATCAGCAACGCGCTCCATAACGGCAGCGCACCGCCGCCCGGCGGAACCGCCTGGAGCAGCAGGAGCTTGGCGAAGAACCCCGAGAGCGGCGGCAGGCCGGCAACGGCGATGGCACCGAAGAAGAAGGCCGCACCGAGGATGTGCGGGTTCTGCAGCGCCGGCCCTTGCACCAGGTGGCCCGCTTTCTCGCCGCGCTGGCGGCTGATCAGGTCGGCGAGCAGGAATAACGCTCCGGCCACCCAGGTGCTGTGCAGCAGGTAGAACAGCGCCGCTCCCTGTGCCTCGGGGGTGCCCAGGGCGATGGCGGCCAGCAGAGTACCGGCAGAGACCACCACCAGGTAGGCCAGCAGCCCTTGCAGCGTGGTCGCGGCCAGTGCGCCCAGCGCACCAAGAATCACCGTCGCCAGGGCCAGGGGCCAGAGCCAGGGTTGTGCCAGATTGGCCAGTTCCCCCGCCTCGGGTCCGAAGATCAGGCTGTAGACCCGCAGGATGGAGTAGATCCCCACCTTGGTCATGATTGCGAACAGCGCAGCGACCGGCGCGCTGGCCGAAGCGTAGGCGCGCGGCAGCCAGAAGTAGAGTGGCAGCAGCGCCGCCTTGAGGGCGAACACCAGCAGCAATACCAGCCCGGCAGCGGCCAGCACGGGCGCCTCGGCGGGGTCGGCGGCGGCTACCCGGCGTGCCATATCGGCCATGTTCAGGGTGCCGGTGATGCCATAGAGGGTGCCCACGGCGATCAGGAACAGCGCCGAACCGGCAAGGTTGAGGATCACGTAGTGCAGGCCGGCCTTCACCCGATCCGCACCGCCGCCATGCAACAGCAAGGCGTACGAGGCAATCAGCAGGATCTCGAAGAACACGAACAGGTTGAACAGGTCACCCGTGAGGAAGGCGCCGTTGATCCCCAGCAGCTGGAACTGGAGCAACGCATGGAAGCGCAAGCCGATGCGGTCGTCGCCACGCACGGCGTAAAGCACCACGCCACTGGCCAGCACGGCGGTGGCCAGCAGCATCAGGGCGGCGAGGCGATCGAGCATCAGCACGATGCCGAAAGGCGGCTGCCAACTGCCCAGTGCGTAGACGCGCAGCTGGCCATCGCCGGCTTGCTGCATCAGGAGCAGTGCCAGCGGTACCAGCACCAGCGTGGCCAGTACCGAGAGCGTGCGTTTCAGGCGTTCGTTGGACGGCAGGACCAGCAGCAGGCCGCCGGTGAACAATGGGACCAGGATCGGCAGGATCGACAGGTGGTTCACGCAGCGCCCTCCTCGCCAGAGAGCCCGTCCACATGGTCGGTACCCAACTCGCTCACACCACGCAGCGCCAGTACCACCACGAAGGCGGTCATGGCGAAGCCGATGACGATGGCCGTCAGCACCAGCGCCTGGGGAACCGGGTCAGCGTACTGGACGTCGCGCCCGAGCACGGCCGCTTCGCCAGCCAGACGCCCCATAGCGAAAAGGAAGAGGTTGACGGCATAGGACAGCAGCGTCAGTCCCAGCACCACCGGGAAAGTCCGTCCGCGCAGCAGCAGGTAGACACCGCTGGCGGTGAGCAGGCCGAGTGTCACGGCGAACAGCGCCTCCATCAGTGAATCTCCTTCGTCGCGACGGGGAACAGGCTCACACGGCCCAGGTTGACCAGCACCAGCAGCGTGGCACCGACTACGGCGAGGTACACGCCAAGGTCGAACAGCATGGCGGTGGCCAGTTCGAACTCACCCACCAGCGGCAGCTCGAAATGGCCGAAGGCGGTGGTGAGGAAATTGCGCCCGAAGACCCAGCTGCCAAGACCGGTCAGCGCGGCGATCAGCACCCCGGCACCGGCCACTCGCTGGTAATTCAGCGACAGGCGCTGTTCCACCCAGGCAACGCCGCTGGCGATGTACTGCAGCACCAGCGCCACGGCCGTGATGAGGCCGGCGATGAAGCCGCCGCCCGGCAGGTTGTGACCACGCAGGAAGACGAACACCGAGATCAGCAGCGCCAGGGGCAGGATCAGGCGCGACAGGGTTTCGAGAATCAATGGGTGCTTGGCGCGAGCCCAGTTGCGCCCTTGTGGATCGCAAGTCGGGGTGGTCATGCGCAGCCCCGACAGCATCGCGAAGATACCGACGGCGGCGACGGCCAGGACTGTGATTTCGCCCAACGTATCGAAACCTCGGAAGTCAACCAGTATGACATTCACCACGTTGGTACCGCCGCCACCGGAAAGGGCGTTGGCGAGGAAGAAGTCGGCGATGCCGCTGTAAGGACGGGTCAGCACCGCATAGGCCAGCAAGGCCACCATCACACCGACGCCACACGCCAGGACGAAGTCGCGCAGGCCGCGCAGGCTGGAGCTTTCACCCGGCGTGCGGGACGGCAGGTAATACAGCGCCAGCATCAGCAGCACCAGGGTTACCACCTCCACCACCAACTGCGTCAACGCCAGGTCGGGGGCGGAGAAGCGCGCAAAGGCCAGGGCCACCAGCAACCCGGCGACGCCGAGGACCATCAGCGAGATGAGGCGTTGGCGATGGAAGATCGCCGTCAGCACACCGGACAGCGCCAGCACCACGAGCCCCAGGGTGGTAATACCATCGAGCGGCGTCAGCGGGCGCGCTCCGGCGATCTGCGGCAATGGCGCCAGTGACAGGGCCACCAGCACCATGGCGCTCCCCAGCAACAAGGCCAGATAGCGCTGCAGGGAGCCGTTCTCCAGATGGCCGGTGAGCCAGCGGGCTGCTGCGGTGAAACGTTGCACCTGTTGCTCGAAGACGTCCTTCGCATCGGTGTCGGGCAGGCCGGCATACCAGCTGAACAGTGGCTTGCGCAGGACATACACCAGTACGCCGCACACCAGGGCGACCAGGCTCATGGCCAGCGGCAGGTTGAAACCGTGCCAGATGGCCAGGCTGTATTTCGGCAGTTCGCCGCCGAGGCTGGCAGAGGCCGCAGCCGCCAGCAGCGGGCCGACGGTAATGCCGGGCAGCACGCCCACCAACAGGCAGAGGGACACCAGGATCTCGACCGGCACTTTCATATAGCGCGGCGGCTCGTGGGGCGGGAACTTGGTCAGGGACGTCGGTTCGCCGTTGAAGAACACGTCGTGAACGAAGCGCAGCGAATAGGCCACCGAGAACACCGCCGCGAGGGTCGCCGCCGCAGGCACCACCCAGCTGAAACTGCCCAGCAGGTCCTGCTGCAAGGTCTCGCCGAAGAACATTTCCTTGCTCAGGAAGCCGTTCAGCAAGGGCACCCCGGCCATGGCGAGGGACGCCACCATGGCCAGCACCGCCGTGTGCGGCATGTACTTCCATAGCCCGTTGATCAGGCGCATGTCGCGGCTGCCGGTCTCGTGGTCGATGATCCCGGCCGCCATGAAGAGCGAGGCTTTGAACGTGGCGTGGTTGATGATGTGGAACACCGCCGCGACGTTGGACAGCTGCGAATCCAGGCCGAACAGCAGGGTAATCAGGCCCAGGTGGCTGATGGTCGAGTAGGCCAGCAAGCCCTTGAGGTCATGCTGGAACAGCGCCATGCCGGCACCGATCAACAGCGTCGCCAGCCCGCTCAGGCTGACCAGGTAGAACCAGAGGTCGGAGCCGGCGAGCGCCGGGTACAGGCGCGCCAGCAGGAACACACCGGCCTTCACCATGGTGGCCGAGTGCAGGTAGGCGGACACCGGCGTCGGTGCCGCCATGGCGTGGGGTAGCCAGAAATGGAACGGGAACTGCGCGGACTTGGTGAAGACGCCCAGCAGGACCAGCAACAGGGCCACCGGGTACAGACCGTGGGCGCGAATCTGCTCGCCAGCGGCGAGGACCTGGCTCAGCTCGTAGCTGCCCGCGATATGCCCCACCAGCAGTATCCCGGCGAATAGTGCCAGGCCACCGCCACCGGTAACCACCAGGGCCATGCGGGCACCCTTGCGCGCATCTGAACGATGTCCCCAGAAGCCAATGAGCAGGAAGGATGACAGGCTGGTCATTTCCCAGAACACCAGCATCAACAGCAGGTTCTCGGACAGCACCACGCCCAGCATCGCGCCCATGAACAGCAACAGGAACGCAAAGAAACGCCCCATGGGCTCGTCTTTGGACAGGTAATAGCGGGCGTACAGGATGACCAGCAGGCCGATGCCGAGAATCAGCAGGGCAAAAAGGAAGCCAAGGCCATCGAGGCGCAGGCTGAAGTTGAGACCGAAACCCGGAAGCCAGGGCAGGAGCAGCTTCAGGGTGTGCCCGGCAAATACGCTATCGGCCTGAGCCAGCAGCAGGATGAGGCCCGTCAGTGGTACCAGCCCGGCAACAGCTGCGCAAACTGAACGGCCAAGGCGCTCGGCCAGCGGTGGAAGAAAGGCCCCGAGAAAGGGCAGCGCGACGATGAGCGCCAGTATCATCCATAACTCCCCTAGGTCAGCGCCATCTCCTTCCAAGTACTGGAAATGGCAAGCGAAAAAACCCTTCGATTATCCATTACTATCGATTTATCGCGATAGATTGAATTATTTCAAAACGCTAGCAGCGCCGGAGAACGTCCAGCCCAGAGCCCGGCAGGCTCGAAGCGCTACCGCCAGCTTGGACTGGATTCAGACGGAAAAAGAAAGCTGTCCCGATCGGGACAGCTTAGCTTCAGTGGCTGACGCGGCTGGTGCCGCTGACCGTCATGATGCGCACACGCTCGCCCACGCGGAAGATTTCGTTGGGTTGGACTTCCTGGACGTAGGCGCGCATCGAGCCATCGTCCTCGCGCACCGTGATTTCCACACCCTGGGTCCGGGTGATGCCTTCTTCGGCTGCTGCGCCCAGCAGGCCACCGGCTACCGCACCGATCACCGCTGCGACCGCGCTGCCGCGACCACCGCCGATGGTGCTGCCGCCAATACCGCCGACCACCGCACCGGCACCGGCGCCGATCGGAGTCTTGGTGCCTTCGATCTTCACCGGGCGCAGGGATTCGATGGTGCCCATGCGCACGGTCTGTACTTGACGAGCCTCGTCACGGGAGTAGGTGTCACCGGTCAGGCTCGACTGACAGCCACCCAGCGCCAGTGCCACTGCCGTGAAAGAGGCCACCAGCAAGACGGGTTTACGCATAGCATTACCTCCAGAATTAAGTACCTGTCCATTAGACTCCGCGCAGCGGAGGCTGTCACCTGAAGGGCCGAAGTACTCAGTGTTCATTCAGCCAGAATTCAGCTTTCTGACAGTGATCAAGGAAAGCTCCTACGACCATCCTGTACTCCTAGGTTAGCCCATGGACTATTTCATCATCGTCATTACTACCGCCGCCGGCTTGTACTTCCACTGGTGGCTTTACGTGCGCATCAAACGCTGGATGGATCGTGACCTGGCGCTGTCACTGGCCGACGGCAACAAGGCGAAGCAGGCATTCATGCTGGAGCAGTTGGCGCGGGCGCGGGAGGCCGGCGTCAAGCGGCGCCAACTCCCCGATTGGCTGCGCCAGGCAGCCGAGGGGTATCGGACACAGGACTGACGGGGCTCAGGGCGCCAGGCGCTCGCGAACCCAGGCGCCATCCTGCAGGCGATAGTTGAGGCGATCGTGCAAGCGGCTCGAGCGCCCCTGCCAGAACTCGATGCGCTCAGGCAGCAGGCGATAACCGCCCCAATGCGGCGGACAAGCGGGCGCCTGGTCGAGGAAGCGCTGTTCGGTTTGCACCAGCAGGCTCTCCAGTTCCGCGCGATCACGGATCACCCGGCTCTGGGGTGAAGCCCAGGCCCCCAGACGGCTGCCCAGCGGGCGGACCTGGTAATAAGCGTCGGATTCGCCCGGAGTCACTCGCTCCACCCGTCCTTCGATACGCACCTGGCGCTCCAGCGCCGGCCAGAAGAAGGTCATGGCCGCGAAGGGGTTGGCGGCGAGCTGCTCGCCCTTGGCGCTGTCATAGTTGCTGAAGAAGGTGAAGCCGCATTCGTCCAGGCCCTTGAGCAGCAGTACACGGCAATGCGGACGGCCCTGGGAGTCCACCGTGGCGAGGGTCATGGCGTTGGGCTCGACCGGCAGTTGCTCAGTCTTCACCGCGTCGCCGAACCAGCGCCGGAAGAGGCTGAAGGGCTCGGCAGGCGCGTGGTCCTCGCTGAGCCCGTCACGGGTGTAGTCACGGCGCATATCGGCCAGGGTCTGGGTCATGATTAGCGGTCCTGTGTTCGGAAAGCCAATAGCTTACCCAAGCCAGGCCTACTTGGTTTGATCTGCCGCAACCACCTGCACGGCCTTGCCAGCCTGCTCCGGCTTGGCCGGCTTGTTGTACTGGGCGAGCAGCGCCACCAGCGTGTCCTGAGGGGTCAGGATCAGCTCGACACGGCGGTTGAGCGCCCGGCCCTGCTGGCTGTCGTTGGCCGCGCGCGGCATGTCCGAACCCAGGCCCTTGAGGGACAGGCGATCACGCTGCAGGCCACTCAGGCGGAAGATGGCCGCGACGGACTGGGCGCGTTCCTGGCTGAGTTTGCGGTTGAGGTCAGCCTTGCCCGATGAATCGGCATGACCCAGTACCAGCACGGCGGTCTTGGTATCGCCTTCCACCAGCTTGGCCACCCGCGTAATGGGGCCCAGGGTGATGGGCAGCAACATACTCGGGCGATCCGGGTTGAACGACGGGTCCACCGGCAGGATCACCACCAGGACATTCTCACGGCGTTCCACTTCCAGCTTGCTGCCCTTCGCGGCTTCGCGCAGGCGCGGCTCGTACTGGTCGAGCCAGGCCTGGGTGGCCTTGACGTCAACCTTGGCAACCTTGGCCGCCTTGGCTTTTTCTTCGCCGCCGAAGGGCCACCACCAGTGGCTTGCGGAAGCGGTTTTCACGGGTTTGGCGGGGGCCTCGGCCTTCTGGTGGCCAAGCATGCTGCAGCCGGACGCAGTCATGCAGAGGATCAAGGTAGAGATCTTGAACAGCTTCATGGGCAGGGTTCCGTAGTCGCTGAGGGCCGCGCGCCAGCACCAGAATGATGGCGATCTAATTTCACAATCGAGCTTAAATTCTGGCGGCAAGCCTTTAATCAGCAAAGAAAAAATCTGTGCATCTGACGAGTGGCTCAGCCCAGGCATTGCTTGACCACTCTCGCCAGTTTCTGCGCGCGAGGGTCCATCAATACGTAAGGGCCGAGGGTGTTGGTAACGAAGCCGAAGGCCAGCTCCCGCTCGGGATCGGCGAATCCGCTGGAGCCGCCTGCGCCAGGATGGCCGAAGGCATGGCGCCCCAGGCCATAGGTGGCGTTGGCCACGTCCGGCTGGTCAAGCATGCAGCCCAGGCCAAAGCGGGTGGCCGTGAGCAAGGTGAGGTCCTCGCCCCGGGCGTGTTCGCGCGTCAGCTCGCCGAGCAGTTCCGAATCCAGCACCTGGCCTTCCAGCAGGCCGGCATAGAAACCGGCCAGGCTGCGCGCATTGCCGTGGCCATTGGCCGCTGGTTGCTGCATGCGCCGCCATTCCGGCTTGTTGGTGCTGGTCATGATCGACGGTGGATTGGTGAAGGAACGGGTACTGAGCGAGTTCGGCTCGGTCATCATGCTCTTGAGCAGACGCTGCGCAGCAGCATCGCCCATGTTGCCCTTGGCGCGGGCGATGTGGGCGACCCGGTGGAACTCGGCGTCATCCAGGCCGACATGGAAATCCAGTCCGAGGGGCTTGGCGACGCGGGCCGCGATGGCCTCGCCCGGACCACGGCCATCGGCCCGGCGAATGAGCTCGCCTACCAGCCAACCGTAGGTGATCGGCGCATAGCCATGCGCCTCACCGGGCGTCCACCAGGGTTCCTCAGCCGCCAGGGCGGCGGTCATCGCGTCCCAGTCGTAGAGGGCCTCCGCCGGCAGCGTGGCGCGAATCGCCGGCAGGCCGGCCCGGTGGCAAAGCAATTGCCGAACGCTGATGCGCGCCTTACCGGCGGCGGCGAACTCCGGCCAATAACGTGCCACGGGCGCGTCGAGGTCCAGCTTGCCCTCCCCCACCAGTTGCAGCAGGGTCACCGACGCAAAGGGCTTGGTGCAGGAGAAGAGGTTGAGAATGGTGTCGCTGTGCCAGGCTTCCTGGCCATCCTTGTCTGACACGCCGGCCCAGAGGTCGAGCACGGTTTCCCCGCCGACTTGTACGCAGAGCGCGGCACCGCGCTCCTGGGGATCGGCGAAGAGGTCGGCGAACGCGTCTCTGGCCGCCTCGAAGCGCAAGTCGAAATAGCCCTGGGTCTGCACCGGCGTGCTCCTGATGAAAATGGAGGCGGCATTGTTCCAGCCTTGCCGCCCCTTGTGAACCGTGCCGAAGACGGGTCGCCCATCAGGGCTTCCCGGTTTCCTCCTGCTGCACAGCGGCAGGCTGGTCGGCTTCCCCCTCCTCGGGCTGAGCCGCTGGCTTGCCGGCTTCCTTGGGCTGAGGCTTAGCCGGCGCCCCGGACTCCTGCGGCTTGTTGATGTCCGCCGCCAGGCTCAGGTTTGCCTTGCGCACCGCGTCGACGAAGCCTTGCCATGGGCGGTCGGTGATGCCCACCAGCCCCAGATGACCGTTCTCGCCGTCGAGCAGGCGGCCAGTGGCAGGCTGGTCGAGGTACTGGAACCAGTGAGCGCCGACGATCAGCGGTTCCTCGGCAGCCTTTTTCACGAAGTTGGCGTAGGCCGGACCACGCTCTTCCTCCTTGTACACCTCCGACACGCCACCCCAGAACGGGCCGCGATCACGAGAGCCGAAGTGGTACTCGGTAATCATCAACGGCTTGTCCAGGCGGCGCAGCAGGTCCATGTCCAGCCCATGCTGCGGCTCGCGGGTATAACGGTTGAAGCTGATCACGTCGCAGTACTGCGCGCAGGACTCAATGGCCTCTGGCACGGTGGCGGCGAAGCGCCCCCCCAGCAGCATGTGGTTGGGCGCATGCCACTTCATCGAGTCGGCAATGGTCTTGAAATAGGTGTCGGCATAGAAGCGCTGGAAGCGTTTGAAGTCTTCCTCGATGGCCGGGTATTCGGGGCTCGGCTGCGGCGGTTCGAAGCCGGGGTCTTCCATCAGTTCCCAGGCCTGCAACTCAATGCCCCAGGCCTTGGAGAGCCCTTGCTGGTTGCGGTACTTGTCGCGCAACTGCTTGAGGAAGGCGCGCTTGGCCGGCACATCGGTGGTCAGGCGCAGGGTGCCGTAGGCCAGCGCATAGCGGGCTTTCGGGTCCTCGCCATGGCCACCCCAGGCGAGTTCGTTATCGGCGAAGAAGCCGAGTAGCCAGGGGTCGTCACGGTGGTCGCGGGCAGCAATGGCGATAGCCCTTTCCGCCGCCATGGCGAAGCGTGGGTCGAAGGGGTCGGGCATGCCGCCCCACCAGTCGAAGCCGGTCTTGATGGTGGCGTAGTCACCATGAATGGACAGCGGCAAGGTATAGGGCATGCGCTGGCTGGAATTGAAGGCCGCATCGCTCCAGTTGCCGACGGTATTGAAGCCCCAGGCTTTCAGGCGATCCAGGCTGTGGCTGACCCAGCGCTGCGGATCGTTACTACCGTAGGTGCGCTCGATGTTGGCGCCGTAGAAGTCGTACCAGCGGCCCTGGTTGAATGCGCGACCCTGGTTGGCATCCGTGTCGGCACGGTCGTCGCCCTTGCCGAAGTGAGTAGCCAGGGGCTCGTTGTCCTTGGGCAGGGCCTTGAACATCGCCTCGCGGCCTTCGACGTAGGTCTGGCTCAGGCCGGGTGTCACCGCGTTGACGCCCAAAGAGAAGAATGGATGGCCCTCGGGGGTCACGAGGAACCAGCGGCCGTTGCGTTTCTCGGTGCGGAAGAAGCCACTGGCCTCGAAGGTCTCGCCGCCCAGCCAGCCACCATAGGTGTCCTGCTGCGGCAACTTGGCCATCCAGCCGGCGACTTGCTTCGCCTCATCCTCGGCGCCCCTTTTCAGTTGCGCGTCGTTCTTCACCTTGCCCGGCCAGTCAGCACGGGCGTACTGGCCGTAAGCGTCCATCAGGCCGTCGTAAAGCGCCTCCTGCTGATCATCCTGTTCAGTGCCGAAGCGACCGAGCAGCACGTTCTGGGCCGCGCTCGGCTGGTTCAGCGAAAGGGTCACGGAGGCGACCTTGCTGCGATCCAGTTCGCCGTTCACCAGCGTGGCCGGCAGCCAGCGCTTGCCGTCACGGGTCCAGGGCACAGGCGGCGCTGCACGCATGCCGTGGACGTTGGGCGATGTTGCAGCCAGGGGAATCAGCACTGTCTGGGCCGGACCGGCCGGCAGCGCCACTTGCGTGGTCAGGACCTTGCCGTCGGTGCTTTCGATGGCGACATCCAGGGTAATGGCCCAATCCTGCGCGCTCTGGATGCGCAGGCTCATGGCCTCGGCCTTGGACCAGTCCCAGCTTCCCGACTGCGGGGTCAGGCGCAGGCTGGGCTTCTCGGCGGCATTGAAGGTGAGCCGGCGAAGGATTTCGCCATTGGCGGTGGATTCGGCGGTCACGCTCGGCAGGTTGGCGTCCTGGGTCACCACCTGCACGGCGTCCAGCGGGCGGACGAAGTTGAACAGGGTCTCTGCCTGCGCAGCCAGGGGGATTCCCGACATCCCGAGGAGGATGGCCAGGACGAGGGGGCGTTTGGGTGTCGAAAGCATCGGACCGGAGTTCCCAAGAGAATGCTGTGCATAGACCGCAAAAAATTCGTATCTCGCCAAAGGTGCGACAAAACGAAGCGGGACAAGGCGGGGGCGGTGGGCACCCGCATAAACCCCGGCATCATCGCAGATGGGGGGCGCACAGCGTCAAGGGCAGTACTGTGTCAGGCGATCTCGCGACGGAAGGGCGGGAGCGCATCGAGGATGGCGCGCCCATAACGCTGGGTCACCACGCGTCGGTCCAGCAGGGTGATGGTGCCGCGGTCGGCTTCGGTACGCAGCAGGCGACCGCAGGCCTGCACCAGGCGCAGGGAGGCGTCGGGCACGGCGATTTCCATGAAGGGATTGCCGCCTCGGGCTTCAATCCAGTCGGACAGCGCGGCCTCCACCGGGTCGTCCGGTACGGCAAAGGGAATCTTGGCGATCACCACGTGTTCGCAGTAGGCGCCCGGCAAGTCGACGCCCTCGGCAAAACTGGCCAGACCGAAGAGCACGCTCGCCTCGCCGTCGTCCACCCGCGCCTTGTGTTTGTTCAGGGTTTCCTGCTTGGACAGGTTGCCCTGGATCAGCACACGCTTGCGCCAGTCGCGCTCCAGGCCCTCGAACACGTCCTGCATCTGCCGGCGCGAGGCGAACAGCACCAGGGTACCGCGCGCGCCTTCTACCAGGCCCGGCAGCTCACGCACGATGGCTGCGGTATGGGCAGCCGCGTCGCGAGGATCGGCCTTGAGGTCCGGCACGCGCAGCAGGCCGGCGTCCGCATGATGGAAGGGGCTGGGCACCACGGCGGTAACGGCGATCTTCGGCAGGCCGGCGCGCATGCGGAAACGGTCGAACTTGCCGAGGGCGGTCAGGGTCGCGGAAGTCACCAGCGCGCCGTAGGCGACGTTCCACAAATTGCGGCGCAAGGTCTCGGCGGCCAGGATCGGGCTGGCGTTGACTTCGATATCGTGCAGCGCGCCGCTTTCCGCCAGGGTCAGCCAGCGCGCCATAGGCGGGCTGTTCTCCGGGTCTTCGGTGGTGAAGGCAGTCCACAGTTCCCAGTTGCCCTGGGCACGGGTCAGCAGGCTGCCGAACAGCGGGTACCACTCTTCCGCCTGGTGGCCGGCGATGCCAATGCTGCCCTCCCCGTCCATCGCTTCCTTGAGCAGTTCGGTAAGACGGGTGAAAACGTCATGAAGTCTGGAGAAACCCTTCTTCAGCTCGATGCCCAGCTCCCGCAGGTGCTCGGGAATCACACCTGCCTCGAAACGGTGGCGGGGACGGTCACGCCCTTCCATGTCTTCACCGGCACGGAAATCAGCGATCTCTTCGCAGGCGTTGAACATGAACTGCTGCTGGGTGCGAATTTCCCGCGCCAGCTCGGGCACGCCCTCGACCAGGCGTCCGAAATCACCCGGCAAGGGGTTTTGCGCCAGCAGTTTGGTCAGGTTCTTGGCCACCTGTTCCAGCCAGTCAGCGGTAGAGCGCAGGCGGGTGTAATGGGCGAAGTGGCCGATGGCCTTGTCCGGCAGATGGTGGCCTTCGTCGAAGACGTAGAGGGTATCGCGCGGGTCAGGCAGCACGGCGCCGCCGCCCAGCGCCAAGTCGGCCAGCACCATGTCGTGGTTGGTGACGATGACGTCCACCTTGGTCATGCCTTCCCGCGCTTTATAGAAAGCGCATTGCTGGAAGTTAGGGCAGTGGCGCTTGGTGCACTGGCTGTGATCGGTGGTGACACGGGCCCAGTCCTGGTCCTCGATGGCTTCGGGCCAGGAGTCGCGGTCGCCATCCCAGCGGTTGCCGGCCAGGCGTTCGATCATCTGGTTGAGCAGTTTCTGCCCATTCTCATCGACCGTGATGTTGAAGCCTTCGTCGGCGAACAACTGGGCAGTAGCGCTCTGCGCCTGGCCTTCCTGCAAAAGCATGTCGAGCTTGGACAGGCACAGGTAGCGACCACGGCCCTTGGCCAGGGCGAAGCTGAAGTTGAGCCCGCTGTTACGCATCAGGTCCGGCAGGTCCTTGTGAACGATCTGCTCCTGCAGCGCCACGGTGGCGGTCGCGATCACCAGACGCTTGCCGGCGGCCTTGGCCGCGGGAATGGTCGCCAGGCTGTAGGCCACCGTCTTGCCGGTACCGGTGCCCGCCTCCACCGCCACGACAGCAGGCTCGCCTTCGCGGTGCCCTTCGTCATCCACGGGAATGGCGCCCAGGACCTTGGCCACCTCGGCGATCATCAGGCGCTGGCCATAACGGGCCTTGAGCCCCTTGGCTTCGAGGAAACGGCTGTAGGCGCCCTGGATCTGGGACTTGAGTTCGGTGCTGAGCATGGGTGATTGCGGCGGGAATAGCTGGATAAATTTTCAGTACTTTAACAGGACGGCTATGATAGCGCGCCTTCTTTTACCCGCCGAATGGAGCTGACCGGATGACTGCCCACGCCGCCCTTTATGCCCTGCACCTGCTGGCCGCCCTGATCTGGGTCGGCGGCATGTTCTTCGCCTGGATGATCCTGAGGCCAGCTGCTGTGCAGGTTCTGGAACCACCCGCCCGGCTGCGCCTGTGGCTGGATGTGTTTCGTCGCTTCTTCCTGTGGGTGTGGCCGGCAGTGTTGGTACTGCCCTTCACCGGGGTCGGCATGCTGCACCTGTCATACGCCAGCATGGAGGCGGCGCCGCGCTACGTGCACATGATGATTGGCCTTTATGTGGCCATGCTTGCGCTGTTCCTGCGGGTCAGCGCGCTGCTGCTGCCGCAACTGCGGGCCGCGGTAAACGCGGAGAACTGGCCAGAAGGTGGCGCGGTGCTGGGTCGCATCCGTCGTGTGGTGGGGTTCAACCTGCTGATCGGGATGGCGTTGGTGACTATCGTCGCCATCCGACCCAGCTTCTGAATCGGACGCACATCCCTGTGCGTCCCTGGCTGATCAGAAACGCACGACCTTGAGGCTGCCGGCGCTACCGGCAGCACCAGGCAAGCCGGGTTGGCCAGCGCGGCCTTCCTTCGCGCCGTCGGCCCGATAAATCAGGCAGCCCTTGCCGGAACCGCCAAGGCCGCCGGCTCCGCCCTCGCCTGCGGCACCGCCAGCGCCACCGTCCAGACGAACGCGCAACAGCTCGACCGGGAAGGTTTCAGGAACCTCCAGACGGACCTGCCCGCCCGCACCGCCAGTCTGGCCATCGCTCCCCGACTGACCATCCCAACCGCGCTCCGCCTGGCCCCAGAGGCATCCAGCAGCATCGCCATCGGCGCCATCCAGCCCCGGACGCCCCGGCGCGCCGATGCCGCCGCGCACGTCCAGGGTCATCTCGCTCACCTGGACATCCACGAAGCGCAAATCAAGATGACGCCCGCCGCTGGCCGGCCTGCTCATGCTGCCAGCCGAACCCGACGCAGTAATGTGGCTTCCGGTACCAATCTCGCCGCGTTGCACCTCCAGGCGGAATGGCTGCTCGGCCGGGGCAATGCCCAGGCGCGCCTCACGCCCCATACGCAGCTCACCGATACGCAATTCGGTGACACCCGCCGGGATCAACAGGGTGGCGTAATCGGCGACTTCGACGTGGTCGAGACTGAGGCTGCCGGTACGATGCGGCAGCTTGAGAAAGTTGTGGGCATCCACCTTGACCTGCCCCTCTGCCAGAGCCAAAGGGGCGATCAACGCAGTCAGCAGTAATAGCTTACGCATGGCCGGCCCCCTGGGTACGGTGGCGAGGAATGCTGAGCAGGTGAAAGACGCCGAAAAGGAGCAGTTGCAGACGATCCATCCAGGGACTGGCACGATCGCGCAGCAGCGAATTGAACAGCATGATTTCCAGCAGATGCACCAGGATCAGCAGGATTCCGGCGCCATTGAGCAGCATTTCAAACGGTCTGGTGAACGGTGAGAGCAGGTTGGCGATGACCACCAGCCAGAACAACAGGGCAATGACCTTGCCCAGCCCCATGAATAAACGCATGCCTCTCCTCCTGGCATTTTTCTAGTTTTGCGGAACATACGCCGAAGCCCGGCGACGCACCAGTGCGTCGCCGGAAAATGCGCGGAGGTCAAGGCCAGCCTTCGCACGCGAGGCCATCGAATCACTCAGCGATCGATGTGGATCTCGACCCGGCGATTCTTCGCGCGACCGCCATCGCTGGACGTGGACGCACAAGCAGAAAGGAAACTGCTGACCAGAAGAAGGGAAATCGCAACCCGAGGGAGTTGGTTGCTCATGATGGACTCTCCTGTGTCACCGGCCAGGCCGGTAACACAGGAGTAAAGACCCGGGGCCCGCGGCGCACAAGGCGCGCGCCGCAGGTATGCCGGGGGTTAGCGGTCGATCTGGATTTCCACCCGCCGGTTCATCGCACGGCCGTCTTTGGTGGAGTTGTCAGCGACTGGCTGGCTTTCACCTGCACCACCGACACTGACGATGTTGGACGCCGGGATGCCACTGCGAACCAGGTAGTCGGCCACTGCATTGGCGCGGCGCTCCGAAAGTTTCTGGTTATAGGCATCGGAACCCACACTGTCGGTGTGACCGGTGACGGTCAGCTTGGCATCCGGCGCTTCGTTTTTCAGGCGGCTGGCAACGTTATCCAGCGTGGCTTCGTCGGCCGGATCAAGCTTGGCGGAATCGAATGCGAACAGCAGGTCGCGAACCACGATGGTTTCGTGCTCGACCACGACGACTTCTTCAGCCACAGGCTCTTCCTTCGGCGGGCAGCCATCGGCGTCCACGGGCGTGCCGGGCGGCGTGCCGGGGCACTTGTCACGGCTATCAGGTACGCCATCACCATCCTCGTCGCCATCGCCGTGTACCCAGCAATAGGCTGCTGCCGTACCGGCACCGATCAAGGCGCCCCAACCCGCATAGGTGCTGCTTTCAATCGCACCCAATCCCGCACCTACCACACCCCCGACAGCTGCACACTTGGGCCAGTCGGTCTTCTGCAGGCCGGCGCAGCCAGTCAGCAAGCTGGTCACAAGAAGCAGGGGTAAAGCTGTCCGTGTAATGCTCATAAGCGAGTCTCCTCTTAGAATCGGCCCATACCGACAACTAGGGAGTAAAGACGCCAGCCCCGGAAACCGCCAGCACTAGGCCATGTCTCGCCTTCAGGCTAGTCTTGACCCACTTGTTCGAGGATTTTCGATGACTGACAGCTTCTCTTCACGCACACCTCAGCAGGCACTGGCCGCCCTGCTCGAACGCTCCGCTCCGCAAAGCCTGCTATTGGTCGGCAATAGCCCGCTCCCGGCGCTGGAAGCCTTCGCCGCCGCACACCCTGCCAGCCAGGTGGTGCAAGTCCCTGCCGGGCCGTTGCCGGCGGAGCAAGCCGCACGCCGCTTCGACCTCGCGCTGCTGGCGGACTGCCTGGAACACCTGCCCAAGCGCACCGGCCTTGAACTGCTGGGTGGTATCCGCAACCTCAACGCCAGCCGGGTAGCGGTGCTGGCTGACCTCGGGGCCTGCGGCTGGCAAGACACCGACTTCTTCTCTCTGGCGCTGCAGGCCAGCGAACGCTTCCACCGCGACCAGCAGACCCTGACCCTGTTCACCTACGACCTGCGCGAGTACAAGCAGGTCCCCGACTGGCTGAACGCCAAGTTCTGGGCCAACCCGGAAAACTTCGGCAAGTACTGGTGGTAAGCCATGAGCACTGCAATCTGTCCCTGCGGTAGCGGCAATCTCCTGGAGGTGTGCTGCGGCCGTCATCACGCTGGTCACCCTGCCGCCAGCGCCGAAGCCCTGATGCGCTCCCGCTACTGCGCCTACGTGCTGGGGTTGGTGGACTATCTGGTGGAAACCACACTGCCCGCCCAGCGCGAAGGCCTGGACCTGGAGTCGATTCGCGCCTGGAGTCTCTCCAGTACCTGGCTCGGCCTGGAAGTGGAAGGCCACGAACTGCTGGGCGGCCAACCCGAGCATGCCTTCGTCACCTTTACCGCGCGCTGGCATGACCAGGCGGGGGAACACAGCCACCGAGAGAAGTCGGCATTCGTCCAGGTGGAAGGCCGCTGGTACTTCCTCGACCCGACGGTGCCGGTGAAGGCCGGACGCAACGATCCCTGCCCCTGCGGAAGCGGCCAGAAGTTCAAGAAATGCTGTTCAGGCTACTTTTGACGCCATAAATAGAAGAGGCCCGCATGCTGCGGGCCTCTTCTATTTATTTGCGCTCTTCCAGACGCAGATGGGAGGTATCCGGCGGCGGTCCGGCCGGAGGCATCTTCGCCTGCCCCATGTCGCTGCCGACGGGTGCGAGGCTCATGTTCGAGAGGTCGTAACGCGGCGGCGGCATGACTGGCTTGGCATCCTGAAGATCGGCGCCGACCGGGGCGATGCCGAAGTCCGGCGCATCCACCCCAACGAACGCCGCCATGTACTCATCGCGCGGCACCACTTTCAGCCGCCCCGGCGCGGCAACCTGCGCCACAGTGGGCGCTGGAGCCGGTGCGGGTTGGAACGCGGGCTCGGGTTCCGGCGGAGGCGCCAGCTCCACTTCCTCGATTTCCGGCTCCATGGCAACCACCTCGACCAGCGCACCGGCGCGTTCAAGGGTCGATCGGTACTTCTCCGCAGCAGCTTCATCCAGGTTGTTCTTGAGGATCATGCGCCGCCCGGAGAACAGCAGGGCGATCCGCTGGGCGTCAGCCTGGAACAGCTTGGCCAGGTTGGCCTGCACCAGTTCCAGACGCGCCCCGGGCACCAGCTTCCCGGAAAAGGCGATTTCGTAACGACCCATTGGTCACACTCCTGTCCGAATTGCCCTGCAGTATGGCGCAGCTTTTTTTCGGCCCACAACAGGTTGCGGCCAAGCAGTTGCTTGTTACACTGGAGCCTCACTTGGAGTATTGCAATGCTTTACCAGGCGCAAACGATAAGAATTCTCAGCCTACTGTTTTTCTTCGCCCTACCTTTTTCGGGCTTGAGTGGATGCTCCACCTGGATCAGCGACAGCTTCCACGAACCCGACGTACGCCTGCTCAAGGTGGACGTGGTACGCGCCAAACTACTGGAACAACAGTTCGTGCTGCGCTTTCGCATCGATAATCCCAACGACGTCAGCCTGCCAGTGCGCGGGCTGGTCTACACCGTCCATCTCAATGACGTGAAGCTCGCCTCCGGCGAGTCCAACACCTGGTTCACCGTTCCCGCCCATGGGAGCCAGACCTTCGACGTTCCCGTGCGCACCAATCTCTGGCGGCACATGAAGTACATCGTCAAGCTCCTGGAAAAGCCCGACGAGCCGATCAAGTACCGCCTCGAGGGTGAAGTGAAGACGGGGCTGATGTTCGGCAAGAGCGTGCACCTCAGCCGCAATGGCGAGATAATCCCCGGCAGTTACATTCCGGAGTAGAAGCTTCATGAGTCAAGAACCCCACGTCCATGGTCCGAACTGCAACCACGACCATGACCACCCTCACCACGTGCATGGCCCGCATTGCAATCACGGCCACCAGGAGCCGGTGCGCAACCCGCTGAAGGAAGTGGGCCGCAACGATCCCTGCCCCTGCGGCAGCCAGAAGAAATTCAAGAAGTGCCACGGCGCCTGACGCCGACGCACTTTCCCAGGCCCGCCTCGCGCGGGCCTGTTCGTTTCTGGACCGGGTAAAACGTCACCTGGAACCATCCCGATGATCGACCTGTATCCCTGGATCGACCGCCACCCCTGGCAGGAACAGAACCTGGACGACTTCCCCAACCTCTAGCGCGGGTACCCGGGCATCCAGGCGCGCCCGGCTACCGTCCGTGCCTACACGCGGGGGAACAGGTGAATCTGGCTGCCGTGAAAAAGTAGTCCGGGCGGCGCTTGCACGTCGCGGGGCGGCTCACTAACGTAGCGCGTTTGATCCGATGCCCCTCTCAGGAGAGCCCGTTCCATGGCTTCGCCAGCCCTCAAGCGCTTCCTCCCCCGGTTCTGCGTTGCCGCCGCCGCTGGCGCCATGATCAGCATCAGCGGCTGCCAGTCCTGGCTGGATAGCCGCTATTCCAGCAGCCTGCCGCCCACCTCGGGCTTCCAGCCGGTCAAAGGCCTGGCGCAGAGCGTCTCGATCCGCCGCAACCCGCTGGGCATGCCACTGATCGAAACCACCACCTTCCACGACGCACTGTTCACCCTCGGCTACGTCCACGCGTCCGACCGCCTCAGCCAGATGGTCGGCCTGCGCCTGATGGCCGAGGGTCGTCTGTCCGAGATGGCCGGTCCGGGCGTCCTGGAGATCGACCGTTTCATGCGCGCGGTCAACCTGCGCAAGAGCGCCGACATCCTCTACAAGAACGCCTCGCCGCGCCTGAAGGAGTTCTTCGCGGTCTACTCCCGTGGCGTCAACGCCTACCTCTATCGCTATCGCGACAAGCTGCCGATGGACCTGGCCGAAGCCGGCTACAAGCCGGCGTACTGGAAGCCGGAAGACTCGGTGCTGGTCTTCAGTCTGCTGAACTTCGGCCTGGCGGTGAACCTTCAGGAGGAAATCGCCTCCCTGGTACTGGCGCAGAAGGTCGGTGCCGACAAACTGGCCTGGCTGACTCCCATCTACCCCGATGAGCCGCTTCCCTTCGAGGAAGCCGAAAAGCTCAAGGGCCTGCAACTGGGCGGGCAGATTCCCGGCCTGACCGCGCTGAACGACACCGCCGGCCAGATCGCCGCGCTGAACATGCTCGGCGTCGCCGCGTCCAACAACTGGGCCATCGCTCCCCAGAAGAGCCGCACCGGCCGCAGCATCCTCGCCAACGACACCCACCTGCCGCTGTCCATGCCTTCAGTGTGGAATTTCGTGCAGATCCGCTCGCCGAAATTCCAGGCCGCGGGCGTCTCCATCGCTGGCGTGCCGGCCGTGGTCGCCGGCTACAACGGCAAGCTGGCCTGGGGCATGACCATGGTCATGGGCGACAACCAGGACCTGTTCCTGGAGAAGATCAAGCGCGAGGGCAACCGCCTCTACTACCAGGCCGATGGCAAGTGGCTCCCCGCCAGCGAGCGCATGGAAACCTTCTTCATCAAGGGCGAGCGCCCGGTCCGCGAGGTGATCTACGAGACCCGCCACGGACCGCTGCTGAACTCCGTCCTGGGCCAGCGCAAGCATCCGCTGCAGCCACTGGAGATCAAGAGCGGCTACGGCATCGCCCTGCAAACCAGCCAGTTCGAAGCCGACCAGTCGCTGGACGCCTTCTTCGCGCTGTCCCGCGCCCAATCGGTGGAAGACGCGCACGAGGCCACCCGCTCCATCCGCGCCATGGGCCTGAACATCCTCTACGCGGATGCCAGGCACATCGCCTGGCAGGTCACCGGCCGCTACCCGAACCGCCGCGAGGGTCGCGGCCTGCTGCCCTCCCCTGGCTGGGACGGCCGCTACGACTGGGACGGCTATGCCGACCCCATGCTCCACCCCTACGACCAGGACCCTACCCAGGGCTGGCTCGGCACCGCCAACCACCGCACCGTGCAGGGCGGCTATGGCGTGCAGCTGTCCAACTCCTGGTACTACCCGGAACGCGCCGAGCGCATCGCAGAATTGGCGGGCGGCAGTGGCAAGCACGACTGGCAGAGCATGATTGCCATGCAGTACGACCAGACCAGCCCCTTCCCGGCCAAGCTCAAGACCATGCTGCAGGACCCAGGCATGGCCCAGCCGCTCAAGCAGGCCATCAACGCCCTGCCGCCGGCAGACCGGTCCAGGGCCCAGGAAGGCCTCGACCGCCTGCTGGCCTTCGACGGCCGCCTGAGCCCGACCTCAGCCGACGCCGCCTACTACGGCGCCTTCCTCCACGAAAGCGCGCGGCAGATCTTCCTCGATGAACTCGGTCCGGAAACCAGCCCGGCCTGGCGTGCCCTGATACAGACCGCCGACCTGTCCTATTCGGCCCAGGCCGACCACCTGCTGGGTCGCGTCGACAGCCCGTTCTGGGATGACGTCAACACCGCGCAGAAGAAGGAAGACAAACCGGCCATCCTCGCGCGCAGCCTGGCTGCCGCCATCAACTATGCCGAGGGCCGCCTGGGCGCCGACCGCAAAGCCTGGCAGTGGGGCAAGCTGCACACCTACGAATGGGTCACCGAAAGCACCCAACTGGCCCCCCACATGAGCGCCAGCCAGCGCACCGGCCTCAACGCGCTGAAGGGCTATCTGGACCGTGGCCCCTACCCGGCCGGCGGTGACCACAGCACCCTCAACGTCTCGGCCTATCACTGGGGACAAGACTTCAACACCTGGCTGATTCCGGCCATGCGCATCATCGTCGACTTCAGCCAGCCCGAACCCATGATCGGCATGAACAGCTCCGGCCAGTCCGGCAACCCGGCCAGCCCGCACTATGCCGACGGCATCGATGCCTGGCTCAAGGCACGCTACATGAAGTTCCCCTTCCAGCCGCAGAACCTGGACGCCATCTACGGCACCAAGCGCCTGATGCTGACCCCGCAAAAATGATCTACCAGCGGCGGAACTTACCGCCGCCCTACCGCTCTGATTGAGTGGACTTACTCCATAGATCACATTTCAAGGCACCCTCGGGTGCCTTTTCTTTTGCCCGGCATTCTGTGTGGGAGTGAATTCATTCGCGATGCTGGTCGACACCTGCTGCTAATGAACGGGACAGCTCCGCAGTCCTTTCGCGAATGAATTCGCTCCCACAAGGTATCCCCACAACCTTGCACCACACCCAACCTTGCCGCATCCTGCGCCCTTTCCACGGTCTGCCCGGAGCTTCGAGAACCAACCATGGCTGACAGCGCCTTTTCCGGCCGCATCAATCAGAACCTGCTAGACACCGATTTCTACAAGCTGACCATGATGCAGGCGGTGCTGCACAACTACCCCAACGCCGAAGTCGAATGGGAGCTGCGCTGCCGCAACGACGAAGACCTGACCCCCTACCTCGCGGAAATCCGCTACCAGATCGAGCAGTTGGCGGACATCTCCATTACCCCCGACCAGCTCAACTTCCTCGAACGCATCCCCTTCATCAAGCCGGACTTCACGCGCTTCCTCAGCCTGTTCCGCTTCAACCTGCGTTACCTGCAACTCGGCATCGACGACGGCCAGCTCTGCGTGCGCCTGCGCGGCCCCTGGCTGCATGTGATCCTCTTCGAAATCCCGCTGCTGGCAATCATCAGCGAAGTGCGCAACCGCTACCGCTATCGCGACGTCAAGTTGATCCAGGCCCGCGAAACGCTCTATCGCAAGCTCGACTGGCTCAGGGCCAATGCCAGTGACGAAGAACTGAGTGAATTCCAGCTGGCGGACTTCGGTACCCGCCGGCGCTTCTCCTACAAGGTCCAGGAAGAGGTCGTGCATATCCTCAAGCGCGACTTCCCCGGCCGCTTCGTCGGCACCAGTAACGTGCACCTGGCGCGGGAATTCGACATCAAGCCCATCGGCACCATGGCCCACGAATGGCTGATGGCCCACCAGCAGCTCGGCCCGCGACTGATCGACAGCCAGATTGCCGCCCTCGACTGCTGGGTGCGCGAGTACCGTGGCCTACTGGGTATCGCCCTGACCGACTGCATCACCATGCAGGCCTTCCTCGGTGACTTCGATCTCTACTTCGCCAAGCTCTTCGACGGCCTGCGCCACGATTCCGGCGATCCCCTGGTGTGGGCTGAAAAAGCCATTCGCCATTACGAGAAGCTGGGCATAGACCCGCAGACCAAGACCCTCGTATTCTCCGACGGCCTTGACCTGCCCCGAGCCCTGGCGCTCTACCGTGCGCTGCATGGGCGCATCCAGGTCAGCTTCGGCATCGGCACCAACCTGACCTGCGATATTCCGGGCGTCGAACCGATGAACATCGTGATCAAGATGACCGGCTGCAACGGCCAGCCGGTGGCCAAGATTTCCGATGCGCCAGGCAAGAGCCAATGCCGCGACGAGAATTTCGTCGCCTACCTGAAACACGTTTTCCGCGTCACCGACAGCCAGTAAGGACTCCGCACATGAGCAGCAACCGCCAGCAAGAAATCGCCAAAGCCCTGGACGTTGTCCCGCCCTTCGCCGATGAAGCCGCCCTGGTGGCCGAAGTCGAGCGGCGCAAGGCCTTCATCAAGGATTGCCTGCGCAAGTCCGGCCTCAAGGTACTGGTGCTGGGCATCAGCGGGGGCGTCGACTCCACCACCGCCGGCCGCCTGGCCCAGTTGTCGGTCGAGGAGCTGCGTGCCGAAACCGGCGATGCCGGCTACCGCTTCATTGCCGTGCGCCTGCCCTACAACGTCCAGCACGACGAATCGGACGCCCAGGTGGCGATGAACTTCATCCGTGCCGATGAAGAAGAGACCGTGAACATCGCAGACAGCGTGGTCGGCCTGGCCGAGCAGGTCACCCACCTGAACAACCTTGCCGACGCGCGCCGCGACTTCGTCACTGGCAATATCAAGGCACGCATCCGCATGGTGGCCCAGTTCGCCATCGCCAACGCCAACAACGGCCTGGTGATCGGTACCGACCACGCCGCCGAGGCCGTCATGGGTTTCTTCACCAAGTTCGGCGACGGCGCCTGCGACCTGGCCCCACTCAGCGGTCTGGTGAAGAACCAGGTGCGCAGCATTGCCGGTTACCTCGGCGCGCCGGACTCCCTGGTGCACAAGGTGCCCACCGCCGATCTGGAAGAACTGCGCCCGGGCAAGCCGGACGAAGAAGCACACGGCGTCACCTACGTCGAGATCGACGCCTTCCTTCACGGCCAGGACGTCGGCCCCGAGGCTTACGCCACCATCGTCCGCACCTACGACAACACCCAGCACAAGCGCATCCTGCCGCTGGTGCCCTGAGGCTCCGCCCCTCTCCCCCGACCCCTCTCCCTGAAGCGGAGAGGGGTGACTCGCGCCTGATGCCCACAAGCTGGCCGGCGACTCCGCGCCGAGCCGAGTGCTGTATTCGGTCCGAACCCGGACAAACTCCCCTCGCCCTTCAGGGAGAGGGGCTGGGGGAGAGGGTGCAACATCTGTGCACAGTAGAATCCCGGGTACAAAAAAACCGGGCATCGAGCCCGGTTTTTTCGTTCCAGAACGGCCTCAGGCCTTGGGCAGGGTCACCCCGGTCTGGCCCTGGTACTTGCCGCCACGGTCCTTGTAGGACACTTCGCAGGCTTCATCCGACTTGAGGAAGAGCATCTGCGCCACGCCTTCGTGGGCGTAGATCTTGGCCGGCAGGTTGGTGGTGTTGGAGAACTCCAGGGTCACGTGGCCTTCCCACTCGGGTTCCAGCGGGGTCACGTTGACGATGATGCCGCAGCGGGCATAGGTGCTCTTGCCCAGGCAGATGGTCAGCACATCGCGGGGAATACGGAAGTACTCGACCGTGCGTGCCAGGGCGAAGGAGTTCGGCGGAATGATGCAGACGTCGCTGTTGATGTCCACGAAACTCTTCTCGTCGAAGTTCTTAGGGTCAACAACGGCGGAATAGATGTTGGTGAACACCTTGAATTCCGCGGCGCAGCGCACATCGTAGCCGTAGCTGGAAACGCCGTAGGAGATCACCCGGCTATCGTCCGCACCGCGCACCTGGCGCTCGACGAACGGCTCGATCATGCCGTGCTCCAGAGCCATGCGGCGAATCCACTTGTCCGATTTGATGCTCATGGCGGCGTTCCTGTCAGGGGCTGAAAAATTGACCGCGAATCTTACAGTCCGGCGGGAGCCTCGGCAAAGGTCCCGCCGGATGGTCGGAACGTCAGTCGTCGCTGATGGTGATGTTCGGCATGGCCGTTGCAGCCTGGTCAGACTGGGCGATGCGCGCCCCGACACTGCGGGCCATCTGCTGGTAGATCATGGCGATCTGGCTTTCCGGGTCGGCGATGGTAGTGGGCTTGCCACCATCGGACTGCATGCGGATGGCGATGGACAGCGGCAGCGATGCCAGCAGCTCGACGCCGTACTGCGAGGCCAGCTTCTCGCCGCCGCCCTCGCCGAACAGGTGTTCGGCATGGCCGCAGTTGGAGCAGATGTGCACCGCCATGTTCTCCACCACGCCCAGCACCGGGATGTTCACCTTACGGAACATTTCCACGCCCTTCCTGGCGTCCAGCAGGGCTAGGTCCTGCGGGGTGGTGACGATCACCGCACCGGCCACTGGCACCTTCTGCGCCAGGGTCAGCTGGATGTCGCCGGTACCCGGCGGCATGTCCACCACCAGGTAATCGAGGTCTTCCCAGGCCGTCTGGGTGATCAGCTGGATCAGCGCGCCGGACACCATCGGGCCGCGCCACACCACCGGGGTGTTTTCGTCGGTGAGGAAGGCCATGGACATCACTTGTACGCCATGGGCCTCGATGGGCACGAAGAACTTCTGGTCGCGCACCTTGGGACGGGTGCCTTCGGCGATGCCGAACATGATGCCCTGGCTGGGGCCGTAGATATCGGCGTCGAGCATGCCCACGCGCGCGCCTTCGCGGGCCAGCGCCAGGGCCAGGTTAGCGGCGGTGGTGGACTTGCCCACGCCGCCCTTGCCGGAGGCCACGGCGATGATGTTCTTCACGTTGGTCAGCGCCGGCACCTGCTCCTGGGCCTTGTGCGCCTCAATCACGCAATCCACCTGCACCTCGGCGCTGTCCACGCCGTCCAGGTTCTCCAGGGCCATCTTCAGCATCTGCGCCCAGCCGGCCTTGAACAGCCCGGCGGCATAGCCCAGCTCCAGACGCACGCGGACCTTGCCGCCCTGGATGTCGACTTCGCGCAGGCAACCGGCGCTGACCGGGTCCTGGTCGAGGTGGGGATCGGTGAACTGGCGCAGGCTGGCTTCGACCTGGGCGCGGGACAGGGTGCTCATGGCAGGACTCCAAATAAAGACCGAGCAAACCAGACGTCATGAAACCCGCTGCGCTCGGCCATGCGGCGTTGAATACAACCTCGGAATGCTCATTTACAAACGTAAACTCCGCTTCCTCGGCTGTCTTCGCCTTGCCTGGCCTTCGCTCGCGACGGTTTCAAGCGGTCTGGAAACAGGCGGCTATCCTACCCGACCACCTCACCGCTGGGTCGCCCACGGGTGAAAAAATCGCGCCGGGCCTATATAGTTGCCGACTTCCCTTTTGTTCCGTATCCGGTAGCCGAGCACCATGACCGAGCCCCGCAAAATCCTTGTGACAAGCGCCCTCCCCTATGCCAACGGGTCCATTCACCTCGGGCATATGGTCGAGTACATCCAGACCGATATCTGGGTGCGCTTCCAGAAGATGCGTGGCAACCAAGCTATTTATGTCTGCGCCGACGACGCCCACGGTTCCGCCATCATGCTGCGTGCCGAAAAGGAGGGCATCACCTCCGAGCAGCTGATCGACAACGTCCGCGCCGAACACACCACCGACTTCGCCGACTTCCTGGTGGACTTCGACAACTACCACTCCACCCATTCGGAAGAAAACCGCGCGCTCTCCAGCAGCATCTACACCAAGCTGCGCGACGCCGGCCATATCGGCACCCGTCCGGTGACCCAGTACTACGACCCGGAAAAGCAGATGTTCCTGGCCGACCGCTTCATCAAGGGCACCTGCCCGAAATGCGGCACCGAGGACCAGTACGGCGACAACTGCGAATCCTGCGGCGCGACCTACTCGCCCACCGAACTGAAAAACCCAAAATCCGCGATCTCCGGCGCCACGCCGGTGCTCAAGGAGTCCCTGCACTTTTTCTTCAAGCTGCCGAACTTCGACGCCATGCTGAAGGCGTGGACCCGCAGCGGCGCCCTGCAGGACTCGGTGGCCAACAAGATCGCCGAATGGCTGGACGCCGGCCTGCAGGAGTGGGACATCAGCCGCGATGCGCCCTACTTCGGCTTCGAGATCCCGGACGCCCCCGGCAAGTACTTCTATGTCTGGCTGGATGCCCCGATCGGCTACATGGCCAGCTTCCAGAACCTCTGCGCACGCCGCCCGGAGCTGGACTTCGAGGCTTTCTGGAACAAGGACTCCAACGCCGAGCTGTACCACTTCATCGGCAAGGACATCGTCAATTTCCACGCCCTGTTCTGGCCCGCCATGCTCGAAGGCGCCGGCTACCGCAAGCCGACCGCGCTGAACGTACACGGCTACCTGACTGTGAACGGCCAGAAGATGTCCAAGTCCCGCGGCACCTTCATCAAGGCGCGCACCTACCTGGACCACCTGCAGCCGGAATACCTGCGCTACTACTACGCGTCCAAGCTGAGCCGCAGCGTCGATGACCTCGACCTGAACCTCGACGACTTCGTGCAGAAGGTGAACTCCGACCTGGTGGGCAAGGTGGTCAACATCGCCAGCCGCTGCGCCGGTTTCATCCACAAGGGCAACGCCGGCAAGCTGGTGGCCGAGAACGCCGCGCCGGAGCTGTTCGCCGACTTCGCTGCCGCCGCGCCGAGCATCACCGAAGCCTTTGAGCACCGTGACTTCGCCCGCGCCATGCGCGAAATCATGGCCCTGGCCGACCGTGCCAACGCCTGGATCGCCGACAAGGCGCCTTGGGCTCTGGCCAAGCAAGAAGGCAAGCAGGCCGAGGTGCAAGCCGTGTGCGCCGCTGGCGTCAACCTGTTCCGCCAGCTGGTGATTTTCCTCAAGCCCGTGCTGCCACAACTGGCGGCCGCCGCCGAGCAGTTCCTCAACGTCGCCCCGCTGACCTGGGACGACCACAAGACGCTGCTCGCCGACCATCAGCTGAATGCCTTCAACCCGCTGATGACCCGCATCGAGCCGGCGAAGATCGAAGCCATGGTCGCCGCCTCCAAGGAAGACCTGGCCGCAGCCTCGGCGCCCAAGGGCAACGGTGAGCTGGAGAAAGACCCGCTGGCGGCGGAAATCGCCTTCGACACCTTCGCCTCCGTCGACCTGCGCATCGCGCTGATCGAAAAGGCCGAGTTCGTCGAGGGTGCCGACAAGCTGCTGCGCCTGACCCTGGACATCGGCGATGCCAAGCGCAACGTCTTCTCCGGCATCAAGAGCGCCTACCCGGACCCAAGCCAGCTGGAAGGCCGCCTGACCCTTTACGTCGCCAACCTGGCTGCGCGCAAGATGAAGTTCGGCGTCTCCGAAGGCATGGTTCTGGCCGCCGGCGCCGGTGGCGAGGAAATCTACCTGCTCAGCCCTGACAGCGGTGCCAAGCCCGGTCAACGCGTGAAGTAAGACCACACGCGAGAGCGGCCCAGCCGCTCTCGCGCGCTAGACTTCCCTGCATCCTTCCAGCCCTTGCGCGGCCATGATCGAATTTCTCCTCACACTGCTCGGAGCAGCCCTGGTCAACAACCTCATTCTCGGCATGCCCCTGGGCGCCGACAGCCTGCGTCAGCCGCGCAACCGCGCGCTGGCAGTGGCCGGTGGCGCGCTCGTCGCCGTCTCCACGCCCCTCGCCTGGCTGCTCGAGCAACTCGTCCTTGCCCCGCTTGGCCTCCAAACGCTGCGCCTGTTCATTTTCCTGCCGCTGGTGGCACCGCTCGCCTGGCTCTGCCTTGAAGGGCTCACCCGCCTGCACCCGCAGTTGCCCCGCAACGGCCTCTGGCCCCTGTTGCTGGCCAATGGCGCGGCGCTGGGCGCCATGCTGATCGGCAGTGCCGACACCTTCGCTTCGGCCCTTGGCTTGGGCCTCGGGGGTGGATTGGGTTTCTGGCTGGTACTGACCGTGTTTGACGACCTGCTCGAGCAGGTGGATGACGCCCTGGTCCCCGCCGCCTTCCGCGGTACGCCCATGCTGCTGGTCTGCGCAGGCCTGATGGGCCTGGCCTTCCTCGGCTTCAACGGCATGGGGGCGCAATGAGCCAGGCCAGCCTGATCCAGAGCATCGACGCCCTGCTACCGCAAACCCAGTGCGGCAAGTGCGGTCACCCCGGTTGCAAGCCTTACGCCGAAGGCATCGCCAAGGGCGAAGCGATCAACAAGTGCCCACCTGGCGGTACGGCCACCATCATCGCCCTGGCCGATCTGCTGAAGGTCCAGCCGCTGCCACTCGACGCCCCCAACGGCCCGGTGCCGCCGCAGATCGCCTTCATCCGCGAGGCCGAGTGCATCGGCTGCACCAAGTGCATCCAGGCCTGCCCGGTGGACGCCATTGTCGGCGCCGCCAAGCAGATGCATACCGTGATCACTGACGAATGCACCGGCTGCGAGCTCTGTGTGGCGCCCTGCCCGGTGGATTGCATCGATATCCTGCCGCTGGCCGAACCGGCTGCCAGCGCCCAGCGCCAACACGCCGATCAGTTCCGTCAGCGCTTCGAATTCCGCAATGCCCGCCTGGCCCGTGACGAAGCCCGCCGCCAGGCCGAGCGCGAAGCCCGTGCCGCCCGCGCGGCGCAGGCCCAGCAAAGCACCGCTGCGCCGGTGGACGCCGTACAGGCCGCCATCGAACGGGTGAAGGCACAGAAGGCCGCCGCCCCGAGCCTCAGCGACCAGCAGAAGCGCCTGAAGATCGAAGCCGCAATGGCCCAGGTGGCGCTGAAGAAGGCTGAAGACAAGCTGGAGGTTTACGGCACGTCTGACTTGCAGGCCCTGGTCGTCGAACTGCGTGCAGCCAACGACAAGGCCCAGGCTGCGCTCAAGGCCGCGCTGGAAATCCCCAGTCCGCAGGTGGACGAAGCAACGCTCAAGCAAGCGAAGATCGCAGCCGCCATGAGCCGTGCCCAGCTGGCCAGGTCAGAGAAAGCCTTTGGCGAATCCCCCACTGACGATCAACAGGCCCAGCTGGCCGAACTGCGCGCTGCGGTGGACCAGGCCCAGCAACGCCTGGACACCTGCCAGGGCACACCCACCGCGCCTGTGGCCAGCGAGGGCGAAGCCCGCCTCAAACAGGCCAAGATCGCCCTCGCCAGCCAGCGCGCGAAGCTGAAAAGCGCCGAACAGCGCGGCGCGAATGAAGACGAGCTGACCACGCTGCGACAGGCCCTGAGCGATGCCGAAGCGGCCCTGCACGCCGCCGAAGACGCCTCGGGCAAGCAGCCGCCGAACCTGCAACGTATCGACAAGCGCCCCGTGGACCCCGCCGTGCGCGCCCTGAAGACCGAACTGGCCTACGCCCGCGCCGACGTCAGCAAGCTGGAGCGCCAGCCCGACATCGACCCGGCCGTCCTGGCCCAGGCCCGCGACCGCCTTGCCAAGGCCGAGCGAGCCCTGGCCGAACTGCCCTGACGCCCCGCGGCCATGACCACTCGCCCGGCCTTCGACCCGCGCCCCAGCATGCAACTGGTGCTGGTCGCCTGTCTGCCGGGCCTGCTGGCACTGTTCTGGCAGTACGGCTGGGGCAGCGTGTTGCAGTTGCTGGTAGCACTTCCTGCCGCCGTCGCCTGCGAAGCCCTGGTACGCCGCCTGCGGCAACAGCCTGCGGTGCCTGCGGCATCGCTGCTCAATCAACCGCTGCTGGGCGAAGGCAGTGCCCTGGTCAGCGCGACCCTGCTGGCCCTCGCGCTGCCGCCTTACTCGCCCTGGTGGCTGACCGCCTGCGCCTGCGCCTTCGCCCTGCTGTTCGGCAAGGCGCTGTTCGGCGGCTTCGGCCAGAACCCGTTCAATCCCGCGATGCTCGGCTATGCGCTGGTACTGGTGGCCTTTCCCGCCCACCTCAACCAGTGGCCAACGCCCGGCCAGCACCCCGGACTGGGTGAATCCCTGCAACAGGTTCTGGGCCTGGGCAGCGGGCTGGTGGATGGCTGGAGCCAGGCCACCGCGCTGGACAGCCTCAAACACAACGATCGCCTGACCATCTCCGAGCTCTTCGAGGGCCACCTCGCCTTTGGCAGCCTTGGCGGACGCGGATCGGAGTGGGTCAACCTTGCCTTCCTGCTCGGTGGACTGCTCCTGCTGCAACGCAAGGTCATCCGCTGGCACGCGCCCGTGGGCCTGCTGTCCGGCCTTTTCATCGCCAGCCTCTTTTGCTGGAACGGGTCCGGCTCCGACTCCAACGGTTCGCCGCTCTTCCACCTGTTCAGTGGCGCCACCATGCTCGGCGCGTTCTTCATTGCGACCGAACCCGTCTCCGGTGCCGCCAGCGACCGTGGCCGCTTTCTGTTCGGCATCGGCGCCGGGCTGCTGCTCTATGTGATTCGCACCTGGGGCGGCTATGCCGACGGCATGGCCTTCGCGATCCTGCTGATGAACCTGCTCGTGCCCGCCCTGGATCGTTTCGCACCCCGTAGCCAGGAAGCGCAGCCGTGAAGGGCCGCGGCCTGCTGCTACTGGCCGTGCTGGCGGGCTTCGGTCTGATCGTACTGATCGCCGCCAGCCAACTGTTCGCCGACCGTATCGAGGCCGAACGCCAGGCCGCCGACGAGCGCGCCCTGCTCGACCTGCTGCCCCCCGGCAGCTATGACAACCATCCCCTGGCCCAACCCATCGCCTTGCCTGCCCATGAGCTGCTGGGCAACCCGGCGCCCACGCAAGCCTGGCTGGCGACCCGCGATGGCACCCCGGTCGCCGTGCTGCTGCCGGCCACCGCCAAAGGCTACGAGGGGCCGATTCGCCTGCTGCTGGCGATACGTCCGGACGGGCGCCTGCTGGCCACCAAGGTGCTCGGCCACCGCGAAACACCCGGAATCGGCGACCGCATCGAACCGGCGCGCAGCCATTGGCTTGCGCTGTTCAGCGACGTGTCCCTGGCCGGCCACCCGGAAGCAGAATGGCGGGTAAAGGCCGACAAGGGCGAGTTCGACCAGATCGCCGGCGCCACCATCACCTCCCGCGCCGTGGTCAGTGCCATCCAGCACGCCCTGCAGTTCTTCGATGGCCACCGCGCGCTGCTGCTCGGAGGGACGGCGCCATGAAAGCACGCCACCTCGGTCTGACCGGCCTGGCCCTGCTCATCGGCGCCACTGACCTGTTGATCAAAGGCGTCGGCCTGGCACTCGCCGGACTACCCGTGCTGATGCTTTTCGGCTTGGCCCTGCCGGCGTTGCGGCGGCAGCTGGAAGGTCCGGCTTACTGGCTCGGCGCCGTGCTGCTGTCCGCCTTGCTGGCGAGCCTGGCCACCTTGCTGTTACAAGCCGGCGCCTATGAACTGCACCGCGCCCTCGGCCCTTTCCCCTACCTGCTGGTTTTGCCCTGCCTGCAACTCGCCACCGAAGACACTACGGACACCCTCGACGGCCTGCGCGCGGGAACGGCCTTCGCCGTGCTTGCCCTGCTGCTCGGAGCCCTGCGCGAAGCCCTTGGCCACGCCAGTCTGCTCGCACACGTCGACTGGCTGCTGGGCCCTGCCACGCTGGGCTGGACTATCCAGTTCGGCGCCGATGGCCTTCCCCTGTTCGCCCTTGCGCCCGGAGCCTTTATCCTGCTAGGTACGCTACTGGCGCTTTGGCGCCGCCTGACCAACCGGACTGCTGATTCCCAATGAACGCCGCAAAACGCTACGAAATTTTCCGCCGCCTCCACGACGACGACCCCAACCCCACCACCGAACTGGCCTACAGCACGCCCTTCGAGTTGCTGATCGCGGTCATCCTTTCGGCACAGGCCACGGACGTGGGCGTGAACAAGGCCACCGCCAAACTCTATCCCGTGGCCAATACGCCGGAGGCCATCCATGCCCTGGGCGTGGAAGGCCTGTCCGAGTACATCAAGACCATCGGCCTGTTCAACAGCAAGGCCAAGAACGTCATCGAGACCTGCCGCATCCTCATCGAGAAACACGGTAGTCAGGTGCCGGACAATCGCGAGGACCTCGAAGCGCTGCCCGGCGTCGGCCGCAAGACGGCCAACGTGGTGCTCAACACCGCCTTCCGCCAGCCGACCATGGCAGTGGACACGCACATCTTCCGGGTCAGCAACCGCACCGGCATCGCCCCCGGCAAGAACGTGCTGGAGGTGGAGAAGAAATTGCTGAAATTCGTGCCCAAGGAATTCCTGCTGGACGCCCACCACTGGCTGATCCTGCATGGCCGCTACGTTTGCGTGGCCCGCAAACCGCGCTGTGGTGCATGCCGCATCGAGGATTTGTGCGAGTACAAGGCCAAGACGTCTGACGATTGAAAACCTATTGATTCACTCAAGTATCCGATTGAAAAAATCTTTTTTACCGACCTCTGCTTTGCGTTTATAAGGTGCGCCAATAGCGTCCCGCTTTGTGGAGTGACCTTATGAGCACAGCCAAAGACGATATCGAGCTCGAAGAAGAATTCGTTTCCGAGGATGCCGAAGAGTCGGAAGCCCCGGCAGAAACCGCGAAAACCAACCTGACCAAGCGCCGCATCATCGACAACTACCTCGAAGAGCGGCGCCTGCAGAAGCAGCTTTCCGACTACGACTTCGATCTGTGATCGACGCCTTCTGACGAAGCCCCGCAATGCGGGGCTTTTTGTTTGGGCGCATAGGCATCTCTGTGGGAGCGAATTCATTCGCGAAAGCCCGCGCACCGGACTCCTTCTGCAACGGCAGGTTCTAGCTGCATCGCGATTGAAATCGCTCCACAAACAGTTCGGGTGGATAACGCTCTTTTATCCACCATTTGCGTCCAGCCTGGCCGGGATGGTGGAAATGAAAAGCGATTTCCACCCTACACTGGCTGCCCGACGATTGAATCGCCCCAATCCACAGGCAAAAAGAAGCCGGCACTGAGCCGGCTGTAAAGACGCACAACAATTCGGTCAGCGCAGCTTTTCCATCAATTGGTAGTACCACATGCCGACGGAGAGCATGTGGTTGCCCAGGCGTTCGCTCAGCGGCACGCGGATGTGCTGGCACTGGGCGAAGGTGTCGAACTTTTCCAGGCTGCCACTCATGGCGTTGGCCATGACTTCGCCCATGATGTGGGTCGTCGCCACGCCGTGGCCGGAGTAGCCCTGGCAGTACCAGACGTTCTTCGACAGCTTGCCCAACTGCGGAATGCGGTTGATGACGATGCCCATGGCGCAGCTCCACTTGAAGTCGATTTCCACGCCCTTGAGCTTCGGGAAGGTGCGTTCGATGCAAGGACGCAGCTCGGCTTCGATGTCACGGGAATCGCGCCCGGAGTAGTTCGCACCACCGCCGAACAGCAGGCGGCCGTCGCCGGTCATGCGGTAGTAGTCGAGCACGAAGCGGCAGTCGTAGACGGCCAGGTCCTGCGGATTGATCGCTTTCGCAAGCTCGCCCAGAGGCTTGGTGGTGACGATGCCGCCCATGGCCGGGAAGATCATGCCCTTGAGTTTCTTGCGCTCCAGCTTGTGGTAGACATCGCCGGCCAGCAGCACCTGCTGGGCGTTGATCCGGCCGCGGCTGGTGATCACCGCCGGACGGTCGCCGTGGATGATGTCCTGCACTTCGGAGTGTTCGAAGATCAGCGCGCCCAGGCTGGCGGCGGCCTTGGCTTCGCCGATGCACAGGTTCAGCGGGTGCAGGTGCATGTTGCGGGTGTTCTTGATGGCGCCGATGTAGAGATCGGAATCCAGGTGCTCGCGCACGCCGGCGGCGTCCAGCAGGGTCACATCGTCCGCCATGCCACGACGCACGGCTTCCTCATAGGACCCCTTCAGTTCGTCCATGTGGGAGGGTTTCATGGCCGCATGCAGGTGGCCATGCTTGAGGTCGCACTGGATGCCGTACTTAGCCACGCGATTCTTGATGATTTCGTGACCGCGCCAGCGCAGGTACCAGATGAAGTTATCCACATCCTTGCCGAGAAAGCGGCTCATCTGCTTGCGCATGGCCGCATCGCCGGAGAGGCTGCCGGTGACCTGACCACCGTTGCGCCCCGTAGCGCCCCAGCCGATCTTGTGGGTTTCCACCAGCGCCACCTTGTAGCCGCGCTCGGCCATCTCCACCGCCGTGGCCACGCCGGTGAACCCGCCACCGATGATGGCGACATCGACATTTACCTCCCCTTCGAGGGTGGGATAGGCCGTCTCCTCGTTGAGCGTCGCGGAGTAATAGGAAGGCGCGCGTTCGACAGCGGGCAGCGGGTGTTTGATTGCAGCGGTCATGGGTGGATCCTTCTTGGCCACAGGGGCCTTCAATACCGGGGAGCGATTCGCGAATGAATTCGCTCCCACAAACAGAAACGGACGGTCGTTCGCCGGCTCAAGCCTGGTTCAGGTACCAGCGCCAGTCCTGCTCACCGACTTCGGACATGAACTGGCGGTACTCGGCGCGCTTCACGGCCAGGTAGACGCCGAGGAAAGCCGTGCCGAAGGCATCGCGGGCCCAGCTGGAGTGCTCCAGGGCGCGCAGCGAAGTGAGCCAGTCGGTGGGCAGCAGCTCTTTGGCCTGGGCGTAGCCGTTGCCTTCCACCGGGTCGCCCGGATCGATAGTCTCGCGGATGCCGCGATGGATGCCGGCAAGGATGGCAGCAGCGGCCAGGTAGGGGTTGGCGTCAGCGCCACAGATACGATGCTCGATGTGCCGACTGTTGGCCGGGCCACCCGGCACACGCAGGCTAACGGTGCGGTTATCCACACCCCAGGTCGGCGCCAGGGGCGCGTAGCTGTTGGCCTGGAAGCGGCGGTAGGAGTTGGCGTTGGGGCAGAACAGCAGCAGCGAATCCAGCAGGCTTTCGAGCATGCCGCCCACCGCCTGGCGCAACAGCGGCGTGCCGGCAGGGTCCTCGCTGGCGAACAGGTTGCGGCCCTCGGCATCGGCCAGGCTGACGTGCATGTGCATGCCGGTGCCGGCGATCTCGGCGAACGGCTTGGCCATGAAGCAGGCTTGCATGCCGTGGGCATGGGCCACGCCCTTGACCAGGCGCTTGTAGCGCACGGCCTGATCCATCGCTTCCAGGGCATCGCCATGCTCCAGGGTGATTTCCACCTGGCCCGGGGCGTACTCGGAAATGGCGGTGCGTGCCGGAATGCCTTGGGCTTTGCAGGCGGCGTACAGGTCAGCGAGGAACGGCTCGATCTGCTCCAGTTCGCGCAGGCCATAAACCTGGGTGCTGCGCGGGCGATGACCGTCGGCGTCCAGCGCCGGTTGCGGGCGGCCATTAGCATCGCGCTTCTGGTCCAGCAGGTAGAACTCCAGCTCGCAGGCCATCACCGGGTGGTAGCCGTCGGCCTTGAGGCGATCGATCACTTCCACCAATACATGGCGCGGATCGGCGATGGCAGCGGGCATGCCTTCCTGCGGATGCATGCAGACCTGCAGGGCGGCGGTGGGCATCTTGCGCCAGGGCAGGCGCACCAGGCTGCCCTCCAGCGGGTAGGCGCGGCAGTCGATGTCGCCCACTTCCCAGACCAGTCCGGAGTTTTCCACATCCTCGCCGTGCATGGTCAGACCGAGGATGGTGCTGGGCAACGGGCGGCCGGTTTCGTACACGGCCAGCACCTCGTCGCGGTGCAGCAGCTTGCCCCGCGGTACGCCGTTGGCGTCGAGGATGAAGAGTTCAAAGGCATCGATGTCCGGGTTCTGCTCGAGGAAATCCCGGGCTTCCTGCACGCTGGCAAAATTCATGGCGCTCTCTTTAGTGCCGGTTAGGCACGCAATCAGGCCCTCGCCGCTTGGGGCAAGGGTCGAATATCTCGTTCTGGATGAGGTTGGCCGCAGCGACGGCGGCCGTATGTCAGACGCGAGCGCTATCCGGCGGACGAGCGTGGCGGCAATGCCAGAGCGCCCAGAAGGCGAGTTCGAGCGGCAGGGAAATCAGGAGATGGGAGGCCCACTTGCGAGAGAACTGGACCTTGGGTGCGACTCCGGGGGCACGGCGAGCGGCGCGAACCAGCCCAAGGGGCAAGTCGGCCAACAGCGATTGGTGCGGAGTACAACCCATGAGGGAAAGCCGTTTTATTGGAATGCCGCGAGGCTCGCACGGCGGCAAGGGTCAATAAAATTCAGGTTTTCCTATCTTTGGTTCTACATCGACTAAACATTGCAGAACGAATGGGGTCGCACCAGCGATACTCGGCCGGCCGAAAACACGGAGCAAGACCAGGCACTGATGGACTCCCCTCTCCCGCATGCGGGAGAGGGGCTGGGGGGGAGGGACGCTTTTGCAGATTTTCAGCTCACTGCTTGTAAGGCTCCAGAATCGGCGCCTTCTCTTCATTCAGTACCCACACCACTAACTTCGCCGACTTGGTGTTACTGGCGTTGCGCGACTGCAGGTGGACGCTGCCGGCCGGCTCGTACCAGCTGTCGCCGGCCTTGTAGCGGTTGGGCTCCTGGCCCTTGAGCTGGGATATCACTACCCCTCCTCGACATAGGCGAACACCGAGCCCGGATGGCTGTGGGCCGGGGAGTGCTGCACCGGCGCGTAGCTGACGGTGAGCATGATGGCCTTCTTGCCTGGTGCGTTGAGCAGTGCATGCACCTGCAGAACAGCGCGTTGTTCCTTGCCGTCACCGCTTTCGTGGGCGAAGGCCAGGGGCAGTTTGCTCACCACCGCCTCCAGGGCGAGCATCGCCTTGAGCGCATCAGGGGGGCGGGGCGCGGCCGTAGTAATCCAGGCGAGGCGTCATCGAGGCATCCTCGTATCGGGAAGGGATGCCTCCAAGCTACTGCTGGCGGGGCGTGCGACCTACGGCCGATTGGCTCGAATACCGGGTGACCAATCTAAGCCGGCAGATAATCGCCCGAGTGTCTCACCAGCTTGACACCCTCAAGATAGAGCTGTTCAGCGCCGATCAGCTGCGCTTGTAGAGTCACCATTGGCTGCTAGATTTTGCCATAGCGTCTCGCCATCTCCGGACACCCAACCACCTGTGCCCGCCCTTGGCCCAGGCTGTGGCGCACGGGCGGCAGTGGTCCGCCGACAGGGCACACTCTTGGGCGCGCCATGCCGGGCCCTGCCTGACTTCTCAGCTGATCCCCCTGGTCCAGAGCATTACTGGGGCACGGAGCGCGAGGGATGCCAGAGGAAACTCGGACAACCCACCAGCATTTAACGCCTGGTCACCGGCTCACACACCTGCTTGTGCACTTGCTGCACCACCTGCCGGGGGCTGTGATCGTCTCCGCCCTGGTCGCCATCGGTCACCTGCAGTTCCACCTGCTGGATGCCGTCGACGGCTACGCCTTCATCACCATCGGCAACCTCAGTGCGGTGAACACCTCCTCCGACCGAACCTTCAAGCCCAAGGTCGCGGTGGTACGCATCGATCAGCAAAGCCATGAACGGCACTACCTGGAACGCTCGCCGCTCAACCGCTGTGAGCTGCTGAAAGACCTCGGGAACATCTACAACGGCCGCAAGCCGCCCAGATTGGTGGTGATCGACCTGGATCTTTCTCCTTTACCCCTGCTGCGAGAAGCGCGCGCATCCCTGCCGAAGGACCCGGCCCAAGTGAAAGCGCTGACCGATGGCGGGAACGAAGCAGCGTGCGAGGAAGCCTTGTACCAACTGCTTGAGCGCTGCGACCGCCACACGAAGACGGTGCTGATGGAGCCCTTCGACGTGCTGGATCCCTATGTTCGGGAAGAAACCCTGAAGTGGAAGAAGCGCATGACCAATGCCACTGTCGCCTTCGGCGATGCATCGCTGCCCATCAGCTTCGGCCTGGTCACCAAGGTCGATTGCAAGGCCGATGGCCTGGCTGCCGTAGCGTTCCAGCAGTACTCACCCAAGCAGGCGGTCAACTGCGTAGGTGATGAGCACAGCACGCAGCGTTTCCTGATCAACCCCCGCCAGTACTTCACCGGACTGCGCGCCTCCGACACCGCCGACCTGCCCTCGCGCAGCCCATGGATCCAGGACCAGCCGGAGGTCAAGTTCAGGGAGCTGGCCTATGAGCTGCCGGTGGTGTTCTTCGGTGGTGGCTATGGCGAAGGCGACACCTACCTGACGCCACTGGGCACCATGTACGGCGTCGAAGTCCATGCCGCGGCCTACATGTCCCTCGTCGAGCCCGCGAGCGACTTCAACCACTTCCTCAGCTTCATCCTGGAGCTGTTGCTGGCACTGACCTTCGGGATGTTCATCTCCTGGAGCTGGCGCAAGTACTTCCACCTGCGTTTCAGCGAGGAATCCACTGATCGCCAGAGCGCGCCCTATCTGGTGGTGCTGCTGAGCTTCGGTCTGCTGGTCCTGGTCATCCTCGCCACCGTCGCATCGCTCTACATACTCGGCAACAGCGACTACTGGCTGTCTCCCATCCCCATCGCATTCGGCATGTTCATCGAAAGCTACTTCACCGGCGCGGTGCACCAGGCAGTCGAAGAAGGGCATACGCAGCGCCAGGAACTTATCGGCAGGCTGGAAAAGGCGCACGGAAATGGAGAGGAAGCATTCGTTGCCAAGATTGCCGATGAGCGCAAGCAACAGCCCCCTGAGATCCCCGGCCTTACCGACAGGTTCTGGCGCTTCGTGATCCTCGATGTCGTGCACCAGATCAGGAAGCCCTGGTCAGCGATATCGCTGCTGGTACGTCGCCTGATCTTCTTCGCAATCCTCGGCTGGGCCATCTACCTGACATTCGCGCACTAAAGGAGGAACACGATGAAACTCGTCAACCTGACTTGCTACGCCGCACTCCTGATCCTCGGCAGCACGGCATCCGGCCAGGACTGCAAGGGCCTCAGCGCCCTGCAAGCCGAAGGAGGAGTGGCTGCGACAAATCCATTGCAGCAGCTCTTCAAGGCCCTCATGGGAGACAGCAAGGCACGCGCTGACTGCGGCTCCCTCACCTCAGTGCTGGACAGTGTGGTGAACACCAGGAAAACCGGCGGCCGCAAACTGGAAGAAGACCGCCCCTTCAACCCCAGCGAAGCCCAGGCCAACCTCGCCGACGCCCAAAGCGACCCGGCGGTGCAGCAGCGCCTGGATCAGGTGCGCAAGGAAGTGCCCGACAGCAACCAGCGCCTGGTTTACGAAGCGGCGATCCTCGACGAAGAGGGCTACTACGGCGCCAGGGACCTGCGCATCCGCCAACTCCAGCAACAGCTCAAGTGACAGGTCGACGCCTGCCCGGGGAGGCCCTATGACACCGCGTGTATCGACAACCTGCTGGACCCTGGCACTCGCCACCCTGATGGCCGCGTGCAGCGGCGCGAAAGTGCCGAACCCCTTCGACACCGGCAAGGGCGATGTACAGGTGAAGGAGATCACCAGCCTCTCGCCACGGGCGTCGGTGGTGCTCGACAAGAATTGCCCGGACCTGGTCCAGCCCTACCGGCTCACCGACAACTTCGCCTCGGTGACCCTGTTCAGCATCAAGGAAGGCCTGAAGAGCGTGCCGGGGCAGATTGGCAACTTCCTGGGCTCGGCGCCATCGCCAGCGCCGGATGCCTCCGGCAAGCTGTCGGCCTCGACCAAGCTGGCCGCCAAGCAACTCAACTGGATGCCCATGACGGCCGAGGAGCTCTACGCCGAACGCCAGCACAACAAGCGCACGGACCTTCTACCCCGTGACAGCAAGCTCGGTCGCAAGCACTACCCGACGGCAGACAAGATGCTGCGTGACGTGCTGGCCGGCGTGGACGAAACCTACGACTACGAGTTCAAGCTGTTCATCGTCAAAAGCTCGGGACGCAACGCGCTGGCCCTGCCCGGCGGCTACCTGTACATCGAGCAGGGTCTGCTGGACAAACCGGAGCGCCAGCCGAAGGCCTACTTCGCACTGGCCCACGAAGTGGCCCATGTGCTGCAGCGCCACGAGACCAAGGAAATGCAGAGCCTGGTGGTGGACTCCTTCTCGGTGAAGAAGGACCTGATCGAAACGATGGAAGACGCCAAGGGCAACCCCACCGTCGTGGTCGACCGCATCAAGTTGGAAAAGGGGCAGTTCACCAAGCACCATGTCGACCAGGAGCTGCAGGCAGATTCCTGCGCCGTGAAGATGCTCAGTCATGTCTACCCGAGCGATCAGGCGCTGGCCAGTTCCATCGATGCCTTCATCAAGGACTTGCCGAAAATGGAAGCGTCACCGCCGAACAAGGCCCCGCAGAACGATGCCGAGGCGCTGGCCGAAAGCATGCATGACATCGTCAAGTCACCCCTGATGCGCCACCCCAACACCAGGGAACGTACCGAGAACCTGCAGGCGATCTACCGCGAGGTCACCAGCAGAGCCGCCAGCGCCGCTGCCAACTGAAGACAGGGGCCTACGCCTTCAGCTTGTGGGTCCAGTCCAGCAGGCTGCGCCACAGGCAGATGCCCACGAAGTAGGCCGAGGCCAGCCACCAGGTGCCCAGCACCAGCGACTTGTAGAAAGGATGCTGGAGGATGAGAAACATGCTGCTGATCATCCACACGAAGGTGACCACGATGTTCAGCGGCATCAGCTTGCGCACCCGGAACGGGTGAAGGAACTTCAGCTTGGTCAGCGTCAACGCCGCTAGGAAGCAGATCAGCAACAGGCTCACCACCGGCAGCGGATCGATGATCCAGATGTACAACGCCACCACGTTCCAGGCGGCGGGGAAACCGACGAAATAGTTGTCGCTGCTCTTCATGTTCAGGTTGCAGAAGCAGAACAGCGACGACACCAGGATCAGGCTCACCGCCACCAGCGCCGTGTGCTCGGGCAGGTCAATGTAGCGGTAGATGAAGATCGCGGGAATGAACACGTAGGTGAGGTAGTCGATCACCAGGTCCAGGGTCGAGCCGTCGAAATTCGGCAGCATGGTGCTGGTCTGCACGCGCCGGGCGAGGGTGCCATCGAGGCCGTCCACCAGCAGCGCTGCGCCCAGCCACAGGAGGCAGTCGCGGGGCTGGTTGTCGAACAGGGCGAGGATGGCCATCAGGGCCAGCACGACGCCGGTGGCAGTGACACCGTGAGCGGACCAGGCCTTGGCTTTATTGACGACACTTATGTTGGTGGACACGAGGCAGCTCTGCTCTGAATGGTGGGTGACAGAATCGATAGACCGCGATTATGCGTCAGCTTCTCAAAGGCCTTCAGACTTTTGTGAATCCTGCCATGTCGTTTTCAGACATCTTCACCTTGCATATTCGAGCCTAGGCGATCCGCGCCAGACGGCAACGTCAGACACCGCACGATCATCGGGAAACGGCACCCATCGGCGCGGACTTGCAGCCCAAGCCGCAAGGCTGCACCCTTGCGCCCTTTCCACCGCGAACCGCCTTCATGAGCGCCTCGTCCGATCCCACCCGCTGCCCGCTCTGCGGCCAGAGCAACCAGTGCACCCAGACCGACTCCTCGCGGCCCGGCGAGGAATGCTGGTGCTTCACGACGGAGATCGACCCGGCCGCACTTGAGCGCGTCCCGCCGCAGGACATCGACCGCGCCTGTCTCTGCCCCCGCTGCGCGCAGGCACTGCCACCCGATGCACCAAGCTGATGCGCCTTGATCGATTTTTGAGCAATTTTCCCGAATTCAACCGCCTCGACGCGCGCCTGTTGCTGGCCGCCGGTCGGGTACGGGTGGATGGGCAGCCTGTCGTCGATGGCCGCTTCGAGGTCCGCGAATTCAACCGCATCGAACTGGACGAACGCCTGCTCCAGGCCGGTAAGCCGACGCGCTACTTCATGCTCTACAAGCCTTCCGGCCACGTCAGCGCCACCGAGCACCCGGAGCATCCCACCGTGCTCGACCTGCTCGATGAACCCGACAAGCACGAGCTGCACCTGGGCGGGCGCCTGGACCTCACTACCACGGGCCTGCTGCTGATCACCAACGACGGGCACTGGTCACGCCGCCTCACCCTGCCCGGCAGCAAGCAGCCCAAGGTCTACTACGTGGAAACCGAGCAGCCCATCGGTGCCGAATACGTCGACACCTTCGCCCAAGGGCTCTATTTCGCCTTTGAGGACCTGACCACCCTCCCCGCCCAGCTGGAAATCCTCGACAGCCGCGCCGCCCGGCTGACCCTGCACGAGGGCCGCTACCACCAGGTCAAGCGCATGTTCGGGCACTTCCGCAACCGCGTCGTACGCCTGCACCGCGAGAGCGTCGGACCGCTGAAGCTGGACCCTCAGATGCAGCCAGGCGACTACCGGTCACTCACCGACGCAGAAGTGGCCTGCTTTTAGCTAGATCCACTCCGAGTCACATCGGGATCGAATAACCCGACGAACTGCAAGAATTTTTCCTTTCAATACGCTTGCGAGTGAAAAGATGCCCTGCTTAAATCGGACACAAGGTCAGAGCGTGACCAAAGAGTCACGCCGGCCATCTAAGCGTACCCTGCGGTCCCCTGTGCTCTGCACTCGTAGGTTCCCTGCCTGGTTAGAAGACTCGTTCGGCGCCCTCCAAAGCGCCGGAACTCGCCGTCTTTTCTCGACCTATCCGCTTGAAATATAAAGAATTTTAAAAATCTCCGCCTGACATTGGATTGTCATCGAAAGGCGTTTTCCTACTGCCAAGACTTAGAGCGAGCCAAGCCGTTTAGAGGGCTCGCATGACCCATCTGCGCCAGGAGGAAACGACATGAGGCCGGAAACCGCCATCGTCGAGATTCACAGCCAGTACAAGGTTCACACGGAGTTCTACGGCAACCCTGAAGCCAAGGAGACCATCATTCTGGTCAACGGCTCCTTGTCGACGACCGCCTCGTTCGCGCAGACAGTGAAATACCTGCAACCGCATTTCAACGTGGTGCTCTTCGACGAGCCCTATGCCGGCCAGTCCAAGCCGCATAACGACAACACCCGCTTCATCAGCAAGGAGACCGAGGCCGACATTCTCCTCCACCTGATCGAGCACTTCCGGGTGGACTACCTGATGTCCTTCTCCTGGGGCAGCGTCTCCGCCCTGCTCGCCCTGGCCCAGTGCCCGGCGCGCATCAAGAAGGCCGTCATCACCTCCTTCTCGCCCATCCTCAACGCCCCGATGATGGACTACCTCAACCGCGGCCTGGACTACCTGTCGGCCATCGACCGCGACAACGTCGGCCACCTGGTCAACAACACCATCGGCAAATACCTGCCGTCGCTATACCAGCGCTTCAACCACAAGCACTGCAGCAGCCTCGACGACCACGAATACCTGCAGATGCACTACCACGTCTGCCAGGTGCTGAACATGGATTCGCGCTGCTACGTGGATTGCCTGGCCAATGTCGACATCCCGCTTCTGTTCATCAACGGCGACCGTGATGAATACACCTCGGCCGAGGATGCCCGCCACTTCGCCAAGCACGTGCGCGATTGCCAGTTCGCCACCATCGACAACGCCGGCCACTTCGTCGACGTCGAGACCAAAGCCGCCTGGCTGCAAACCCAGCAAGCCATGCTGGGCTTCCTCAAGTCTCAGGCCACCAAGGGCATGGCTCGCCCGCAGGTAGCCGACTATCAGGCAGTGGCCGTTTGAACGCGTGGCCGCCCGGGCAGGTGCAAGTATTTTCAGTAACTTGTGGCTGCCCTGGGCTTCACCTTGCCCGCGGCTTCTGGTAAAAAGAGCACCCTTCGCGGGCGTCGTATAATGGCATTACCTGAGCTTCCCAAGCTCATGACGAGGGTTCGATTCCCTTCGCCCGCTCCAAAAACCCCTGACTAAGCCCCTGATTTATGGGGTTTTTCCGTTTCTGGGGTTTGGAGGTGTCGACGAAGTGTCGAAATCGACCAGCCTATAGGCTCAGGCAGACAGTGCCTGGATGACGTGCTTGGGGTCATTGTGAATAGCTCGCAGCAGCGCTTTAGCCGGGCCAGTGGGTTCACGCCGACCCTGTTCCCAGTTGCGCAACGTGCCGAGCTGTACATCGATCATGGCCGCGAACTTGGCCTGGGTCAGGCCAGTGGCTTTGCGGATCGCTTTCACCTGCAGCACATCCACGGTGAACTGTCCCCCTTTTCTGATAGCTATCGCTTCGCTCCATCCACCGAATCAGCAATGCCCATAGCTCACACCATGGGCATCGGGAAACATTCACTGGGGCTCCGCCGCCAGGATGGCGCTGGCCAGTTCCAGGTCACTGCTTGCTTGCAGCCCCGGATTCTCCTGGCGAAGCCGTTGCAACTCCGCCTCCAGGTACGGCCCACGAATGGCGCCATCGCTGGCAATGAAGCTGCTGGCGTCGTCCTGCACCGGGCCGACGAGTTTGTCGTCGCCGCCGCTGGTCAGATAGGTTGAAGCGGTGGTGGCGCCGGTAGAGAGGAGGCTGCGCAGCAGGTCATCGTCGTCATGGTCCCTTGCCTGGGCCGATGCGAAAGGAAGGGCGATCAGGGCGAGGGTGGCAGCAGTGTTGCGGAAACGCATGGTGACTCCTTGGTGTGTGCGTTCCCCTCAGATTGCAGCCCGCGAAACGAGTTCCGGCGCCACCCTGTGATTTCCTCGCTGCCCCCCAACTGACTGACCGCAGAACCTGAGCAAAGCCGGACGTCGGTTCGCTGGACGGTGATCTGGGCAGAAGGCAGCGCTGTACTAGACTGCACCACTGCCGCGCCGGCAGGCATGCCTGGCCGTAGTTCCGATCGCGGCAACACACAGACTGCATCGTGTCATTCGCTGGCCAGGAGGGCCGACGTCTAAACGTGGAGCGCGAGCGTACTCATGCCGTACAACAAGAATTCAATCATCGCTGCCGCGATGCTTGCAGCCGGCGTCCTGTCCTGCGCCCATGCTGGGGAGTCGGCCGTCCAGGCGCACTGCGAGGAGAAGTGGAGCGGTGACGCCATGCGTGCCTACTGCCTCGAAGAACAGCGCGAAGCGGCCGAAGCGGTGGCCGGCTACAGCGGCCCGATGCGCAGTCTCTGCGAGTCGGAATGGCGCACCGATTTCCATATGGTCCTGTTCTGCATCCGGGAGCAGCAGCGCCTGGCCCAGGCCGCCGCGCCAGTACAGCCAGCAAACAACGCGGCGAACTGAAGGTTGCATGGACATCATGCAAGGGAGGAGCGAGCTCGTTCGCGAGCAGAGCTCGCTCCTACGGGGAGACAGCCGATTACGCCAGTAACCCGCTTGCGCCATACAACGCCGGGCGGCGGTCGTCATGCAGGTGGTTGTGCTGGCTGATGCACTTGTTGCGCGCTTCGTCCAGTTTCAAGGTGGCCATCAGGATCTGTTCCCCGCCCTCCTCGGCCGGCCCTGCCAATGGGTAGCCGTCCGGATCGACGATGACAGAGCCCTGCACCCAGTTCACACCGCGCTCCGGTCCGTGACGGTCACAGGCGGCGATGAAGAGGCGATTGACTGCGGCGTTGGCCTGCACGCGCACCACTTCGGCCGGGCGCTCCATGGACGGGCGCGGGCCGTCCGGCCAGTTGACCGGCGCGCAGAGCAGGTCCGCGCCGGCCAGTGCGGGCAGGCGTACCCACTCGGGGAACTCCAGGTCGTAGCAGACCATCACGCCGATTCGTCCGAAGGCGGTTTCCACCACCGGCGGCGGCTCGTTGCCGGCGGTGAAGATGGCGCTCTCCGTGTCCCACAGGTGAGCCTTGCGGTACAGCGCACGCAGGCCCGTGGCGTCAATCAGCGCGGCGCTGTTGGCGACGCGCTGTTCGTCCAGGCGCTCACAGAAGCCGCCGACGATGACGATCTCCAGCTCACGAGCCAGGGCCTGCCAGAGTTGCAGCGTCGGCCCGTCCGGCGTTTCAGCCAGGGCCAATGCTTCGGCCAGGTCGTGGAAGACGTAGCCGCTCTGCACCAGCTCCGGCAGCACCACGACTCGCGCCCCCTGCAGCGCTGCCGCGCGGATCGCCCGCTCGGTCACACGGCGGTTGTGGGCCAGGTCGCCGACTTTCGGTGCCAACTGGCAGCAGGCCACCTTGACGGTTCGAGATGCGTTCACTGGGCAATACTCCCTGTAGTCTGGTTCACGGCTCCTGGCCTGCGCCTGGTCGTGCCATGGCGAGGATGTCGCGCTCGCTGATGGCATCGATGATGCGCTGCTCGCTTTCCAGGTCCAGCGAGCGGCTGAGGATGAAGTAGGTCAGGCCGGACACCACCAGCCCCACCAGCCAGGCGATATCCACGCCGTCCAGCAGACGCGCCATCGGGCCGACGAAAACCTCCTGCCCGGCCGCGGCATCGAAGATAAAGAAGAACGGGACCATGCTGGCGAAGCCCACCACGTAGGCAACGATGCCGCGCAGCTGCCAGGCGCCATAGAGGCCCTTGGGGGTAAAGAAATGCGGAATCGCATAGCGGCCCTTGCGCACGCAGAAGTAGTCCACCAGGTTGACGGCGGTCCAGGGCACCAGGAAGTAGAGCATCAGCACCAGGAAGGTATTGAGGATGGCAATGCCGTTGCCACGGATCGACAGCACACAGGCCAGCACCGCCAGGGTGATGACGAGGATGGACAGCACCCGCGCGCGCGGTGTCGGGTTGATGCGGCGAACCGAGTCGACCCCGGTCAGTAGCGTCAGCATGGCGCTGTAGGTATTGAGTGCGATCACCGGCAGGAAGCCCACCACCGAGACCAGCACCAGCACATGACCCAGCCCCGGCAGGAGCGAGGTGCCGACGCGATCCAGCGCCACCAGCGCATCGGAGGCCTGAAGCAGCTGCGCCAGCCAGGCGCCGAGGCCGATCATCCAGGCGCCGGACAGGGACGCGCCGAGGAACACGGCAGCAATCAGCCTGGGCCGGCTGGTGTTCTTCGGCAGGTAGCGCGAATAGTCAGACACATAAGGAGCGTAGGAAATGTTGTAGCTGGCGGCGATGGCGAACTGGGTAGCGAAGGCCACCCAACTGAAGCCGAGGCTGGCCGGTTCTGCGACTCCGCCCTGCCCGGCGCCGAACATCAGCGCGACGGTCACCAGCGCGTACAGCGGCAGGGTCAGCATCAGCGCCCACTTGAAGGCCTTGTGCATCAGGTCGTGACCATAGATGGCCATGAGCGCGCCAATGGCGATCACCGCGCAGGCCACTGGAACCGGTTCCAGCCCGAACACGTTGCGCAAGCCGTCGATGATCAGCGACACGTTCACCACGTTGAAGCCGACGAAGACGAACAGGGTTGCCAGCAGCGCCAGCACGACCCCGCGATAGCCGAACTGCGCACGCGACTGGATCATCTGCGGCAGGCCCATCTCCGGCCCCTGGGAACCGTGGAAGGCCATGAACAGGGTGCCGAACATGATGCCCAGCGCACCGGCCAGCGTCGTCCACAGGGCGGACAACCCCAGGCTCGGACCGACGAAGCCGATGGAGATGGTGAAGAAGTGGAAGTTGCCGAGGAACCAGAACGGTCCCTGGCTGCGGAGCCGAGCATGGCGCTCGGACTCGGGAATGTAGTCGATCGAGTGGCCTTCGATGGCCAATCCGCCGCCGCTCGCGGAAACCTGGGCGGGCTGGGTGGACCCTGACATGGGATGCTCCTTCGCTCCGTGTCGAGCGAACTGTTGTTCTTGTGATGATGCGCCGGCAGGCGTGGCGACGCCCTTGGCAAACATCGGGTTCATCTATGTTGGGTGAGGGAACGCCGCCCATGCCCTGTGGCGAGCGCCCCCTGAGACGCCCTATGATGGCGCGCCTGAACCCGGCCCCTACCCCCATCCCTATTGGTGTGGACCCGGTCGTTCAGGCAGCAATCTAGGGGGAGGACCGCGCGCTTAAAATAGCGCGGGTTAACTGTTCACATAGATTGCGCCCTATGTAATTCACGTCCGGAGGACGCATGCTGGGGAACGTATCCGAGCTGGATATCCGCTTGATCCGCGTCTTTCTCGCCGTCGTCGAGGCGGGAGGCATTTCGGCCGCACAAACGGCGCTCAACACCTCGCAACCCACCATCAGCGCGCAACTGGCCTCGCTGGAAACCCGTTTGGGTTTTCGCCTGTGCCAGCGCGGCCGGGCCGGTTTCGCCCTCACGCCCAAAGGCAGCCAGTTCGTCGAGGCGGCGCGACGACTGCTGGCCGCCGCCGAAGGCTTCCGCCTGGAAGTGCAGCACATCAACCGCACCCTGTCCGGCACCCTGAACATCGGCCTGCTCGGGCAGATCGACCCCACGGCCAACAAGAAGATCGCCCTGGCCATCGCCCGCCTGCGCGCGCGCAACCAGGGGTTGTACTTCCAGTTCACCGAGCTCTCGTCGTCCTTCCTCGAAGAAAAACTCATCAACGGCCACCTGGACCTCGCCATCGGTTACTTCTGGCGACGACTCGACAACCTCGACTACTTCCCGCTGTTCAGCGAAACCCAGATCGCCTACTGCAGCGCCTCGCACCCGCTTTATCCACAAGCCGGAACACTGGGCAACGCGGACGTGGCCGAACACGAATGGGTCTGGCCGAGCCACCCGCTGCCGGAGATGCCGGCCCCGACCTCCATCGACCGCCTGACGGCCCTGACCGACAGCATGGACGGCGCCGCGCTGCTGATCCTCTCCGGCCAGCACCTGGGTTTTCTGCCCCAGCACTACGCGGCGCGCCACGAGGGCCTCGACCAGCTCCGCGCGCTCAACCCGGACCAGCTCCGCTATGAAGTGCAGTTCCATGCAGCGGTGCGGCACTCCACCCGGCAGAGCGAGCTGGTGAGTACCTTTCTGGCGGAGTTGATGGACGTATTCGAGGCGGGCTGAGCCGCAGCATCCCCGATTTGGTCGTCCCGCGTATCCTTGGCGGCGCGGCGAACCTCTCCGCAGCAGCCGCCCCCTTTTCTCACAGTCCAGGGAAACAAGCCGATGGCGCAGAACATCTATGACAATCCGGACTTCTTCACCGGCTATTCGCAGCTGCCCCGCCAGACCCTCGGGCTGGATGGGGCGCCGGAGTGGCCCGTCGTACGGGCGATGCTCCCGGAGCTGAATGGCAAGCGCGTGGCCGACCTGGGCTGCGGCTTCGGCTGGTTCTCCCGCTGGGCGAAAGCACAGGGTGCTACCCAGGTTCTCGGCCTGGACCTGTCGAGAAACATGATCGACCGCGCGACGGCGGACACATGCGAACCCGGCATCGAGTACCGCATCGCCAACCTCGATGAACTGGAACTGCCAGCGTCCTCGTTCGAGATGGTCTTCAGCTCACTGACGTTCCATTACCTGTCCGACTTCAAGCGGTTGGTGAACACCGTCCATCACTCGCTGACGCCGGGCGGGCACTTCGTTTTCACCCTCGAACATCCCATCTACATGGCCGCCCGGCACCCGCACTGGATAGCCGACGAAGACGGCCGCAAGACCTGGCCGGTCAATGGCTACTCAGTCGAGGGCGAACGCCGTACCGACTGGTTCGCAAAGGGAGTGGTCAAGTATCACCGGACGCTCGCAACGACGCTCAATACGTTGATCGACGCGGGTTTCAGGATTCTTCGCGTCGAAGAGTTCGCCCCGACTGCCGAGCAGCTCCGCCTCACCCCAACCCTGGCAGAAGAAATGGAGCGCCCGATGATCTTGATGGTGTCGGCACAGACCTGACCCCGGAGCCTCAAAGCTCGTACCTGGCCTTCAGCGCCTGCACCGCCCGTTGCTCGCGTCGCAGGAAGGCGTCGAAGCGGCGGATCAGCTTCGGGTGACGGATGCTGGAAAGATGGTAGTAGCTGTCGCTGAGCGGCAGCAGGCTCGGTTCCACCACCAGCCCACGCTCCAGGCCATGGCGCTTGAGGTGAAAGCGCGCCACCTGCTGCGCCATGTTGGCGGCATCAGCATGGCCAGCCATGACCATGTGGATCAGCCCTTCGGGGTTGGGCGCCTCCTGGATGACCACCCGCCCGGCGGCGATGTCGTCCTGGAACTTCCACGGCGTGAATCCGCGAACAAAGCCCAGCCGACGGAAGCTTTGTCGCGGCTGGCCCTTGCGCTCCGGCAACACCAGCATGGCGTCCTGAAACTGCAGCACGGGCTGCGAGTAGGTGACGCCAGCCGGCTTTTGCGCCGCTGCCCAGCGCGGGTTGTCGGGAAACACCAGATCGAGCTGACCCGCCCAGTAAGCATGGGACAAGCGCCGCACCGGCAGCACTACGTAGGTGACGCGCAGATTCTCGCGTGCGGCGAACAGGTCCAGCAGGTCACGGGCGTAGCCGCGGTATTGGTTATCGGGCGGCACCGCGGAGTAGATCGGGTAGTAATCCACCTGCTCCACGCCGATGCGGTACGCCTCCGGCTCGGCAGCCCGAACGGGCAGCAGCCAGCAAACAGCGAGCAGCAGCCCAACGAACCACTGCGCTCGGCAACGGTGGATGACCAGCGGAATCGGCATAGCGGGGCAAGGGCCTGGCGGAAGGGCGCCAGTTTAGGCTGGTCTGCCGCCGGGAGTCTCCCCCCTCAAGCTTTCAGCGTTACCCACATCGCAACGTAGCCGGAGCCGGAGCCGGCCATGGGTTTGCAGTCGACGCGGCTATCGCCACCGGGCCGACGGCCGGGCGAGCCCCGCGCAACCAATCCCCGCCGCCGCTGTCCATAATGACGCGCTCCGTCAGCGCCTCCGGGAGGCCCCTTGTTCGCTGTATCCCCTCGCACCTTGGTTCGCCAGACCATCCTGGCCCTGTCCTTCGTTTCTACCACCGCCCTCGCCTGCCCCGCCGGGCAATCGCAGGTCTGCGTGGTGACCTGCTTCTGCGCGCCGGGCAACCAGGGGGACATGGCACCCCTGCTGGAAAGCGTCAACCAGATGGCGTCCACCAGCCTGCAGCAATGGATCGTACAGTCGCGCAACAACATGCCCGCCACCCAGCTGCAGCCCATTCCGCTGCATATCCGCGCACAGCTGGAGCCCTACTACGACCTGCAGGTGCTGGACACGGCGCGCTACAAGGTGGGCGTCGATACCGAGATGAACGCCGCCAATACCCTGATGCAGAACCCCGACGTGGAAGCCGTGACCCTGGTGGACGTGATCGTCTTCCGCAACGAAGACGACGCGCAGAACAACGTCGCGCTCTGGGCCCATGAGCTCCACCACGTGAAGCAGTACCTGGAATGGGGTGTGGCGGATTTCGCCAGGCGCTACACCCGTGACTACAACGCGGTGGAAGCGCCGGCCTACAAGATCCAGGGGGAAGTGGCGCGGGCGTTGAAGCCGACGGTGGCCAGTAGCGGCAGGAAGCTCTGAGCCCGCCATCCGCATAAATCTTTCAGACCGGCCATGGCCGTACGCCAAGCTGGCATCAGTCCCCGTCCAGATCGGACGCCTGATGCCGCTCCGGGCACTGTTCCGCCGGATCGCTCCAGGTGCGATTGACTCGCCGGCCACGTTTCACCGCAGGCCGCCCCCTGCTCCGCGCATCGGATCACACGTTTCCTCCGTAGCCCTACGGATGGCCGTCATCCGCACGAACCAGGCATGATGTCCACCGTGAACCCCCTGACGAATACCCGCACATTCCTGCTCTGGCTGGCGCTGTTCTGCCCCGTCGCCGCCTGGATCGGCTGGCAGGACTACGCCGACCGCCATGAGCGTTTCTTCCAGGACACCAGCATCGCCCAGCGCATGCTCAGCCAGAAGACTGTGCAGCACGAAGCCGTGCTGGCCACCCTGGCCGCGTTGTCGCACCCGCCCATTCCCGAACGCCTGCTCCCCAGCCTGCAACCCTCCATGCCGCAACTGCTGGGCCTGGGTTTCCTGCGCGACGGAAGCTGGACGGGCAGCCTCGCCGCCCCGCCGAACTTCACCGCTACAGTCGAGCAGGCGCGCCAGCTGAAGCGTCCCGTCACGCTGCCGCTGGACGAGGCCCGCTACTGGCTGGTGGCGCCGTCGAGCTGGAGCCTGTTACTGGATGCACGGCAACTCATACCGGCCAGCGACTTTCCCCCCTCGCTGGCCATGCTGACGCTGGATGTGGGCGCCGGCCCGCTGACCCTGCTGGCACGCCAAACCAGCGCCAGCGCGCCGGGCTGGTCGATCGACCTGCACAAACCCTTGGGCGCGGTCAGCCAACCCTTTCCCCTGCACAGCTGGCGACGGCTTACACCCAGCGACTGGCCGTGGCTGGAATGGCTGACCTGGTTGGTGGCCAGTGGCCTGCTGGTGGCCGGCACGAGCGCTTGGCAGCTGTCGCGCGCCGACGCCAGGCGGCAGCAGGAAGAAGCCCGTCTGGCAGCGATGACGCGACTGAGCACCCTGGGCGAGATGGCGGCCGGCATCGCCCACGAACTGAACCAGCCCCTGACCGCCATCCTCGCCCAGGTGCGTGCCGCCGAACGCCTGCTGGATGACGAAGAGGAGCGTCCGGCGGTGCGCCAGGCCCTGCTCGCCAGCGCCGGCCAGGCACGCCGCGCGGCCGACATCATCCAGCGCATGCGCGAGCTGGTACAGCCCTGCTCGCCCTCGCCACGCAGGGCGGTTGATCCCGATGCGCTGGCGGCTTCGCTGCTGTTCCTGCGCGAACAGGAGCTGGCGCGGCGTGGCATCCGCCTGACCTGGCGCAACGCCTCTCCGGGCGCCCGCCCACAGGGTGACCGGGTAGCCCTTGAACAGATCCTGCACAACCTGGTGCAGAACGCCGCCGACGCGCCGGGCACCCGCAACATCGTCCTCTGTGGCGGCGTCGAGAACAGCGGCTATGAATTCAGCGTCAGGGACGACGGCCCGGGCATTCCCGCCGATGCGCTGCCGCGCCTGTTCGAGCCCTTCTACACCACGCAGCCGCAAGGCATGGGGCTGGGCCTGACGCTGTGCGAAACCCTGGCCGGCGCCATGGACGGCCACATCAGCGTTCGCAACCTCGAACCCCAGGGCGCCTGCTTCACGCTGCGCCTGCCCCACGCCGGAGCCGACGCTTGAGCCTCCCCGCACACTCCCCGCTCGTATATCTGGTTGACGACGACGATGCCGTTCGCGACGCCCTGGCGCTATTGCTGCGCAGCGTCGGACTGCGCAGCGAAGGCTTCGGCGATCCCCAAGCCTTCCTCGACTCGCTGTCACCACAGTCCATCGGCTGCGTGGTGCTGGATATCCGCATGCCAGGGATCGGCGGTCTGGACGTGCTGACGCGGCTGGCGGAAGTGTGCGATCTGCCGGTGGTCATGCTCACCGGCCACGCCAACGTCGACCTCTGCCGCCGGGCCTTCAAGGGCGGCGCCATGGAATTCCTGCAGAAACCGGTGGACGACGACATCTTCCTCGATGCGGTTCAGGCCGCCGTGCGCAGCCATATTGCCAGCCGCGAGCGCCAGGCCGTGACCCAAGCCTCCGTCGAGCGGCTGGCCCGCCTCTCCGGGCGCGAGCGGGATGTGCTGGAGCGCATCGTCCAGGGCATGGGCAACAAGGAAATCGCGCGCGAGTTCGAGCTGTCGCCGCGCACTGTGGAAACCTATCGGGCCAACGTCTTCGCCAAGCTCGAAGCCGACTCGCTGGCGCAGCTCATTCGCCAGTACGCGGGCCTGCTCGACTCGCCACCTCCGTAGCACTACGGAGGCCGTCCCGTAGTCGGGCGAATACTCCGGCCGGCACGTTCCGGACACACTGGCAGCTCCTAAAGTCGACCCATGAAAGGACCCAGCCATGCCCCGCATCTCCCTCGCCGCCCTCCTCTGCTCCCTGACCTTCGCGAGTGCTGCCCAGGCCGCCGTGCTGAAGGAAAGCAACATCTCCAGCGAAGACGCCCAGAAGCTGGCGACCGCCACCGTCGCAGCCTGCCAGGCCAAGGGCTACAACGTCAGCGCCTCAGTGGTGGACCGCGCCGGCCTGCTGAAAGCCTTCGCCCGCGCCGACAACGCCGGCCCCCACACCATCGAAGCCAGCCGCGCCAAGGCCTTCACCGCCGCGTCCGCCAAGAACCCGACCCTGGCTATCATGGAGAACGCCCAGAAGAACCCGGGCGCCGCCAACCTGACCGACATTCCCGGCTTCCTGCTGCTGGGCGGCGGTGTTCCGGTCAAGGCGGGTGATGCCGTCGTCGGCGCCATCGGCGTAGCCGGCGCCCCGGGCGGCCACCTGGACGCCCAGTGCGCTGACGAAGTCCTGGCGGCCAACGCGGCACTGTTCAAGTAAGCGGTTGCGCCGCAGTACAGAACCGTAGGGTGCGCCGCGCGCACCGAGAGACAGACTCAGTCTCGTAAGCATCGCCTCGGTGCGCATGGCGCACCCTACTTCTCTTCGCCCGGGCTCAGAGCGAGGCGTTGAGCTCGGTGATCAGCGCTTCCCGGTGCTTGAGCGCCGCGACCGAGGCTTCGCCCAGGCGGCTGGCCACGGCGCTGAGGATGCCTTCGGCCAGCAGCATGAAGGCGCACATGCTGTTGCTGAAGAACAGGCTCTGGTTGGGGACGTAGAAGCTGTAGCGGGCGATCTTGGCCAGGGGCGAGCTGCTGGAGTCGGTCAGCGCGACGACCTTGATGCCGTGCCGGGCCGCCACTTCCGCCGTGGCCAGCACGCTCGGGGTGTAGGGGAAGCAGCTCGCCACCACCAGCACGTCGCCTTCGTCCAGCTGCGCCAGGGCATCGGCTACACCTTGCCGGGCGGCGTCCAGCGGTGCCACGTCCGGGCGCAACATGCCCAGTGCATAAGCCATGAACAGTGCCAGCGAATTGAACTGGCGCATGCCGTGGATACGTACGCGCCGGGCGCTGGTCAGCAGCTCCACGGTGGCGTCGAAATCGGCGCAATCCACCTGTTCGATCATGCTCGCCATGTTGGCGCTTTCCTGGCGCCCGAGGCGGGTGAGCTGGCCGATGCTGTCATTGCTGCCATTGCTCGGCGCCAGCAAGCGCGAAGCCTGGTCACTGTAGAAGGTGCGGCCCTCGGTGACCTCGCGGCGAAACACGTCCTGGAACTTGCTGAAGCCGCCATAGCCGAGCTTCTGCGCCAGGCGCGAGAAGGTCGACGGGTTCACCCCCAACTGCTCGGCCAGCTCGCTGATGGACGACACTGCCGCGCGCTGCGGCGCCTCGATCAACGCGGTGAGCACGCGGCGCGAGCTGCTACCGAGTGAAATGTCGGCCTCGCGCCGCTCGATGGCTTCGAGCAGCAGTTTCAGGCCCGCGAGGGTATCTGGGGGATTTGCCATGACAGCATCCATCTGAAGGTTTTCCGGGACGCGCCCCGGTGGCAGGCGCCCATAGTAGCGGGCCTTTGACCCGGCCGCGATGGGCGCCTCCTCGTCAGGGCACTACCCGCCCGGAAAGGGTCGGAACGCGTGTATCCGCCTCGGTGAACACCGCCCAGTCCACCGCATCCCTGCCAATCAGGAACAGCGCCGTGGCCAGGGTGTTCTCGTCATCCGGGTCGTCGGGCGCACAGCGATACACCGGCAGCTCGCCGCCCGAGGTATCGCGCAGGATGGCCAGCGCCTGGCTGCTGTCCAATTGTTCCCCGAGGCCGCCGAGAAGTCCGTCCACACAGTGCTGGCGGTTGCCGGAGCTGCCGGTAATGCGCTGGGCAACGCGCTCCAGCGTCGGGTGGACCAGGTGGTTGGAGTGGCCGAATGGCCGCTCCAGCTCGACCACGGAAGCCCCTTCGGAAGTCCCCTCGAAGCTGACCAATCGGCCGCTGCCCACCTGCCCCAGGGCATGGTGGAAGGCACCAGCGCGGCCTTCGCTTGCCAGGATATCCACAGCCTCGTCGAGGCTCGCCGCATCCAGGCTGGCACGCCCCAGAACCTGCCGGGGCAGGCCAGTCGGAATGGCGCGAGGGCGGATGTTATTCACCGTCACCACCAGCCCACTCTCGTTCACCGCAAAGGTATGACCGGGAATGGAGCCGGGATAGATGAACGAGGTGAACTCCAGACCCTCGTCCGGGGTAACGCTGACCAGCGCGCAATGTCCGCGCAGTTGCGGCAGGCCGTCCTCGTTGTGGGCGATCAGGGTGCCGCTGGCGGTGGGCCCCAACACCGTGGTGCAGCCATCGACGCTCTGCCGCTGGACGAAGTCGCCACGGCAGTTCCACAGGAAGACTTCATCCAGCGGCAGATCCAGTCCCGCCGCCAGGCCTTCGAGTTCCTGCCAATAGCGCGGGAAGCGCCTTTCCACGGCGGCTCGCATGCTGCGTGCGGCTTCGGTGCCAGCCAGCCTCGCCAGTTGCTGCCACAGCGCCAGCGGACGCAGGTGTTGGTGCACCGCCTCGTGGCCGAACCGGCCCAGGCCAAAACCGATGTCGTAGGCGCTGCCGCCAAGCTGAAGGTGAGTGAATGCCATAACGCTCTACCTGTTCAGGAAACGTGTTGCAGGAACTCGCGCAAACGCGGGCTCGGCGGGTTACTGATAAGGGCCGCCGGGTCGCCGTCTTCGGCGATGCGCCCCTTGTCGATGAAGATCAGGCGGCTGGCCACCTTGCGCGCGAAGTCCACTTCGTGGGTGACGATGACCATGGTCATGCCCTCCTCCGCCAGGTTCTTCATCACGCCCAGGACTTCATGACGCAGCTCCGGGTCGAGTGCCGAGGTGGGCTCGTCGAACAGCATCAGCTTGGGCTTCACCGCCAGCGCACGGGCAATGGCCACGCGCTGTTGCTGGCCACCGGAAAGCTCTGACGGATAGTGCCCGGCGCGCTCGGCCAGGCCAACCTTGGCCAACAGCTCACGGGCCAGGGCCTCGGCGTCGGCCTTCTTCGCACCGCGCACACGGATGGGGCCGAACGCCACGTTCTCCAGCGCGGTCATCTGCGGGAACAGGTGGAACTGCTGGAAGACCATGCCGGCCTCCTGGCGGATCAGCCGCTCCTCCACCTTGGGGTCGTTGACTTCGAAGCCATCGACGAACAGCTGCCCGCCGCTGATGACTTCCAGCTTGTTGATGCAACGCAGCAGGGTCGACTTGCCGGAACCGGACGGTCCGATGATGACCACCACTTCGCCACTGCCGATCTTCAGATTGATGTCGTGGAGCACCTGGGTACTGCCAAAGTGCTTGGAGACGCCCTTGAACTCGATCATAGAATCTTCAGTCTCCCTTCGATGCGGCGCAGCGTGTAGCTCAGGGCCAGGGTGATGATGAGGTAGATGACCGCCACCGCAGTCCAGATTTCCATCGCGCGGAAGTTACCGGCGATCACTTCCTGGCCCTGGCGGGTCAGCTCGGCCACGCCGATGACGATGAACAGCGACGTATCCTTGATGCTGACGATCCACTGGTTGCCCAGCGCGGGAATCATGCGCCGGAAGGCCAGCGGTGCGATCACGTAGCGCAGGGTGTCGCGGCCCGACAGACCAAGGGCCAGCCCCGCTTCACGGAACCCTCGGTTGATCGACAGCACCGCGCCACGGGTGATCTCGGCGATGTACGCGCCGGAGTTGATCATGATGGTGACCACCGCCGCGCCGAAGGGATCGATGCGCACTGGCACCATCAGCGGCAAGGCGAAATAGATGAACATCACCTGCACCATGATCGGGGTGCCGCGGATCAGTTCGATGAAGACCAGCGCCAGCCGGTTGCTGAGGAATCCGCCATAGGCGCGGGCAAAGCCCGCGACCAGGCCAATGACCACCCCACCCAGTAGCCCGAGGATGGAAATCCAGAGGGTGAGCTTGGCACCCTCCAGCAACACGGGCAGCGCGCTCCAGATGGCATCCCATTGGAAAATCATTGCTCTGCTCCTACTTCAATTCCGGGACGGAATTACTGCGGGTCGGTGCCGAACCACTTGCGGTAGATCTCGGCATAGGTGCCGTTCTCGCGCAGCGTCTTCAAGGCGCCGTTGACCGGCTCGCGCAGCTCGCTGCCCTTGGGGAAGCCGATGCCGTACTGCTGCGCCATCATCTGCTGGCCAACGGCTTTGACCTGCCCTTCGCCGGCGGTCTTGATGTAGTAGAGGACGTTGGGGGTGTCGTGCATCGCGGCATCGACGCGGCCGGTGCGCAGCTCCAGGTAGGCGTTGTCGATGTTGGGGAACTGGCGCAGGTCGCTGGTCTTGAGGTTGGCCTTGGCGTAGTCGGCGGACGAGGTGCCGCTCTTCACCGCCAGGGTCTTGCCGGCGACGTCCGCCTCGCCCTTGATGCTGTCGTTGTCACTGCGGACCATCAGCAGGAAGCCGCTGTCGTAGTAGCCGTCGGAGAAGTCGATGGCCTGCTTGCGCTCTTCCTTGATGGTGATGCCGGCCAGGGCCAGATCCACGTTGCGGGTCTGCAGCGCGGGGATGATGCCGTTGAAGTCCATGGGCTTGAGCGTGTACTTCCAGCCCAGCTCCTTGGCGATGGCCGCCCAGAGGTCGATATCGAAGCCCACGTATTCATTGCCCTGCTTGAACTCGAAGGGCACGAATGCGGTGTCGGTGGCGACCAGCAGTTCCTTGTCGGTGGCGTTGGCGTGGGTGGTTGCGGCGATGGCGAGCGCAGCCAGGGCTGCTTTGAGCAGGTGCTTCATGTGCGTGCTTCCTCTCGGTCGTGGACGAACTGGCCGTGGCCGGTAAGGCTTCGGGCGTTTCTGGCAGTCAAGGTTCAGCGAGGGCCCGAGGAAGGCGCACCCGCTGGTTTGTTGTTGTTAGCTGCTAGGCCACTGTGTCAGCGACTCGCTGCACGGCCACCCTGCTTTCGAGCAAGATAAACATGCATTTTTCAGCAATGCAATATCAATTTGCAAAAAACCTCAACACCGCATTGCCTTCATAAATACCAACAAACCCAGATAAACCGGCACTCATAGAGTTTAATTCGATTATACCGGGCGAATTTCGTCTTCACCGGATTGGCAAAAAATCATTGCATAACCAATTTTTGCACGTATTCTTTGCCAAAATGCACCGGAGGGCATCATGAGCCACGTATTCCACCGCAGCCTCACCCAGAGCTACCCGACCGCCGTCCAGGGCGACGGTCCCTACCTGATCGATAGCCAGGGCAAGCGCTACCTGGACGCCAGCGGCGGCGCGGCGGTGTCCTGCCTGGGTCACAGCGACGCAGCCGTGATCGAAGCGATCCGCAAGCAGGTCGGCACGCTCGCCTATGCGCACACGTCCTTCTTCACCAGCGAACCCATGGAGGCGCTGGCGGACTTCCTTATCGAGCGTGCGCCCGAAGGCCTGGAGTCGGTGTACTTCGTCTCCGGCGGCTCGGAGGCGGTGGAAGCCGCGCTCAAGCTCGCGCGCCAGTACTTCGTGGAAGTCGGCCAGCCCAAGCGCCGTCATGTGATCGCCCGCCGCCAGAGTTACCACGGCAACACCCTCGGCGCGCTGGCGGCCGGCGGCAATGCCTGGCGCCGCCAACAGTTCCAGCCGTTGCTGATCGACGTCAGCCACGTCAGCCCCTGCTACGCCTACCGCGAGCAGCGCGCCAACGAGACACCGGAGGCCCTCGGCATTCGCCTGGCGGCGGAGCTGGAAGCGGAAATCCTCAACCTCGGCGCCGAGAACGTCATGGCCTTCATCGCCGAGCCGGTGGTAGGCGCCACCCTCGGCGCGGTGCCAGCTGTGCCCGGCTACTTCAAGCGGGTGCGCGAAGTCTGCGACCGCCACGGCGTGCTGCTGATCCTCGACGAAGTGATGTGCGGCATGGGCCGTACCGGCAGCCTCTTCGCCGCTGAGCAGGAAGGCATCAGCGCCGACCTGATCACCGTCGCCAAAGGCCTGGGCGCCGGCTATCAGCCCATAGGGGCGACCCTGGTGAGTGGCCGCATCGTCGACGCCATCCGCCAGGGTTCGGGCTTCTTCCAGCACGGTCACACCTACATCGGCCACGCCACTGCCTGCGCAGCCGCCCTGGCCGTGCAGAACGCCATCGAAGAACGCCAGTTGCTGCCCCGGGTGCGCGAACTGGGCTCGGCGCTGCAAAGCCGGCTGCAAGCGCGCTTCGCTACCCATCCGCATGTGGGTGACATTCGCGGTCGCGGCCTGTTCCAGGGCCTGGAACTGGTGCAAGAGCGCGCCAGCAAGGCGCCCTTCGACCCGACGTTGAAACTCCACGCCAAGGTGAAGAAGGCCGCCATGGCCCAGGGCCTGATGTGCTACCCCATGGGCGGCACCCTTGACGGCCGCCGTGGCGACCACATCCTCCTGGCGCCGCCCTTCATCCTCGAAGAGGCGCACCTGGATGAACTGGTGGACAAGCTCGATACCGCCCTGCGCAGCGCTTTGGCCGAGGTTTGAGGTAGCTCCGATGAAGATCGAATCGAGACTGACCGCCCTGGATGAAGCGCAGATGAGCGACGCCCAGCGTGCCGTGTTGAAGGAGATCCTCAGCGGCCCACGCGGCAACCTGGACGGCCCGTTCCTGGCCTGGATCCACAGCCCCGAACTGGCCGACCACGCCCAGCGCCTGGGCGCTTTCTGCCGCTACGGCACGGGCCTGGAACTGCGACTGACCGAGCTGGCGATCCTCGTCACCGCGTCCTGGTGGCAGTCCCAGGCGGAATGGCAGATCCACGAACCCATAGCCCGCCAGGCCGGCCTCAGCGATGCGGTGATCGACGCCCTGCGCCAGGGCCGCGAGCCCGCGTTCGAGCGAGACGACGAACGCCTGGTCTACCGCCTGGGCCAATCGCTCTACAGCACCCGTCGTATCGACGACGCCCTCTACGCCAAGGCCATCGCCGCCTTCGGCGAGCCTGCGGTGGTGGAGTTGGTGGGTGTGTTCGGTTACTACGCGCTGGTGGCGATGACCCTGAATGTGTTCCAGGTGCGGCGCGGAACGGATACACCGCTGCCGTTTGCGGAGCCGTGAATCAACGACCCGGCTTCACCCCAACGCATCAGCCGGGCGGAAGCCGAACACCTGGATCTCGATCAGGTATCCGCCCAGGTCACTTTCGACACAGGCACGTACCGGTTTGCGGAATCCTTCGACCCAGGCGTCGTACACCGCGTTGACCGCGTCGAAGAGCGCGTAGTCGGCTATCCAGATCTGTACCCGGGTCAGATCGTTGCGCGTGATTCCCGCGTGGGCCATCAGCCCGTCGATCGCAGCCAGAGCCTGGCGTGCCTGCCCGGCGACATCCAGCGCCGGATCATCGGCAACGATCCCGGCGGTTTCAAAAAAGGGACCGTAGGCCACTGCCAGGGACATGCGTTGTCCCTCGTCAAAGCGCGCAATCATTGCGTACCCATCTCCTTGCAGACTGAAAAAACGCACCGGACGGCGCGGCGAGCGGACCCGCCCGATGCAAAGGACGACCGTGAACGGACGTCGCCCGACGGTTCAGTTCAAATCGTTGATGCACACCACCTTCGGTTGCGTCATGTCCTCGTAGGCGAAGCGCACGCCTTCGCGGCCCAGGCTGCCGTACTTGAAGCCGCCGAACGGCATGGCGTCGAAGCGGTAGTCGGAGGAGTCGTTGATCATCACTCCGCCGGCCTCGATGCGCTTCGCAGCGCCCAGGGCGCGCTTGAGGTCAGCGGTGAAGATGCCGGCATGCAAGCTGTATTCGGGTTCGTTGGCCAGGGCCACGGCCTCATCCAGGCTGTCGAACGGCTCCAGCACCACCACCGGAGCGAACACCTCGTGGCGCCACAGGCGGCTGTCATGGTTCACCCGTTCCAGCACGGTCGGTGCATACAGGGCGCCCTGGCGACGGTGGCCGCAGAGCAGGCGTGCGCCCTCGTCCAGAGCCTCCGTCACCACCTGCTCGGCGTTGCGTGCGGCCTGTTCGGTGATCATCGGCCCCACGTCAGTCTCGCGGCGGCTCGGGTCACCCGCCACCAACGCCTGGCTCAACGCCACGAAGCGCTCACGGAAGGCTTCGTAGATCGACGCCTGCACGAGGATGCGCTGCGTGCCGATGCAGTTCTGCCCCGCTGCCCAGAAGGCGCCGGACACGCAGGATTCGACCGTGGCCTCCAGCTCGCAATCCTCAAGTACCAGCACTGGCGCGTTACCGCCCAGGTCCATCGCCAGCTTCTTGAGGCCGGCGTTGCGGGCGATGCTCTCGCCGGTGACGAAGCCGCCCGTGAAGGAGATCATCCGCACCTCACGGGCAGCGGTGAGCGCCTTGCCCAGCTCCGCACCGCCGGTGGCGATGGTCACGACGGACTCCGGCATGCCGGCTTCGCGCAGGCAATCCACCAGCTTGCACGCCGACAGGGGCGCCAACTCCGAGGGCTTGAGCAACACCGCGTTGCCACCGGCGATGGCCGGGCCGAGCTTGTGCGCCACCAGGTTCAGCGGGTCGTTGTAAGGGGTGATCGCCACGATCAGCCCCAGCGGCTCGCGGGTGAACCAGCCCTGGCGGGATTCGGAGCCCTCGTAGGACTCGAACGGCACCACCTCGCCGGCATTGCGCCTGGCCTCTTCGGCCGACAGCTTGAGGGTGTTGATGCAGCGCTTCACCTCCTTCTCGGCCTGGCGCAAGGTCTTGCCCGCCTCGGCGACGATCAGGCCGGCGAAGGCGACGGCGTCCCGCTCGATCAGGCGCGCGGCGTCTTCGAGGATGCGCGCACGGCGATGACGCGGCAGCGCGGCACAGGTCCGCACCCCCTCCCGGGCCTGCTCCAGCAGACCGGGGACGTCGGCGACGCCGAGGCAGGGCACGCTGCCCACCTGGCTACCGTCGAAGGGGTTGAATACATCGATCAGAGGGTTTTCCACGGCCTTGGCGAGGGCCAGACGAGATGCGGTCATGAGTGTTCTCCCAGGCTCAGCGCTGCGCACGCGCGGTGTGGATGGCGACGATGTCGGAGAGCAGTGCGAAGGCCGTCTCGATGCGCCCGGCGCCCGGTCCGGAGACCGTCACCGCCCCCAGCAATTCGGTGTTGAAGGACACCGCGTTGGTGGCGCCGGAGATGCCGGCCAGCGGGTGGCCGTTGTCCAAGCGGCGGGCTTCGACGCTGGCGCTGACCGAGCCGTCGGCCTGGCGCTGGGCGGAGCCGATCAGCTTCCAGCGGGCGCCGGCCTGGCGAGCCTGTTCGAGGTCGGCGGCACCCAGGCCACTGATGCCGCTGCAACGCACATCGCTCACCTGCAAGCGGGCGTCGAGCAGTTCGTTGGCGAGGATCACCACCTTCAGGCGCACATCGAAACCTTCGACGTCAGCGGTCGGGTCGGCCTCGGCGTAGCCCAGCTCCTGCGCCTGGCGCACCGCATCGGCGAAGCTCAGGCCTTCCTCCATGCGGGTCAGCACGTAGTTGGAGGTGCCGTTGAGGATGCCTTCGAAGCCGCTGATCACAGCGCCCGGCAGGGTCTGGCACGCCATGCGGATGACCGGGGTACCGCTCATCACCGAGCCTTCGTACTCGAAGGCCACGCCATTGCGCTCGGCCAGGGCCTTGAGTTCGGCGCCGTGCAACGCGATCGGGCCCTTGTTGGTGGTGACCACATGCTTGCCACTCTCCAGTGCCCAGCGGCAGAAAGTGGCCGCCGGCTCACCGTCCACCGGATTGGTGAAGGTGGCCTCGGCAATGATGTCGGCACCGGACTGCTTGATGATCGTCTCGTTGAACGCCTCGGCGGTGCCGCCCGGCAGTCCTGCGAATGCCCCCTTGGCGACCGGCAAGGCGGCCAGTTGCGCAGCGTCCAGGCCGTCGCGGTTCATGATGGAGCCCAGGAACAGGTCGGTCACGCCGACGATCTTCAGGCTGAAGCCCAGGTCGGCCTGCCAGGCCGCGTTGCGCTCGGCGATCAGTTGGGCCAGGCCGCGGTTCACGCCGCCGAAACCAACCAGGGCAATCTTGTATTCGGACATCGGGTTGCCTCCCATACAGGCAGTTGCTTGATGGGTTCCAGCCTAAGAGCCGGGCGTTGGCAGTTGAATATGGCAATCCGCTGTATTTATTGGTCATTTTGACCAGCACCAACCCACCCTGCGGTGACCTTCCTGCGGGCATAAAAAAGGCTATGTCTGCGTTAGCTGTTGCAGCGTTGAATGGAGCCATCTAGCACCAGGCTTCCAGGCCTCCGTGCCCACTGGCACAACCCTCTCCCCCGGCCCCTCTCCCGCAGGCGGGCGAGGGGTGACTCGCGCCGGCGAGGCATAAAACATCCTGAAGCCCACGCGGGCCTGAAACCGGGCAGAAGCGGTGGGGCAGCGACTGCGCCCCTTCAGGAGGCCGAGCGGCATCGTTGCAGAGGGGGACGAGCGGCATGGATGCCGCGAGAGGCGTGTGGGGCCATGGATGGCCCCTCTCGCCGGGCCCCCGGCGCAACGATGAAGGGAGGGCACCCCGGCGAAGCCGGGGCCGGATGCAGGGGCAAGACCTTTGCTTCCTTTGGGTCGTTTGCCAAAGGGAGGCGCCTGGGAAGGCGAAACCAGAAACATCCGCAGAACTCGGCAAGCAGCTGGGCTCAGGACTTTCTAGCAACACTTAACGCAGACATAGCCTAAAAAACGCCGCCCGGACCAGGTCCGGGCGGCGTCGAGCGAGGATGTTCCCCAGTTCAGATCACAGAGGAGAGTACGAAGGAGGTGACCGTGTTGGAAACACCGGGCATGGCGGAAATCTCCTTCCACACCAGATGCACGCGCTCCGGCGTCGCCGCGTCGACCCGCAGCATGAGGTCGAATTCACCGCTCATGACTTCGCACTGGACGATTTCCGGGATGCTGCGCAAGGCTTGCAGCACCTCTTCCCCGCGCATGCGGTCATAGCGGTAGACGAATATTACCGCGCTGATCAGCGACGCTGGACGGCGACCATCGCCGGTCTTCAGTGTGTAGCCCTGGATGGCGCCGTCGCGTTCCAGCCGCTCGATGCGCTGGCGCACGGCGTTGCGCGACAGGTTGACCTTGTCGCCGAGTTCCACATGGGCGATGCGCGCGTTGGCGGTGAGCTCGGCCAGGATGCGTTCGTCCAGCGGATCGAGGATGCGCTTCATCGCCACCCTCCCCCTACCATTCACCGAGCATCCGGCACAGGCCATCGAGGTCGCCACGCGCCAGCTGTCGCGGATGTTCTGCGGGCGCTTGCCGCTGCGGCAGCGGCCCATTCCAGGCGCCCAGCCCGGCCAGCAGTTCGGCCGACTTTTCCGGGGCGATCTGCCCCAGGGTCACCATCGGCGTCACCATGCTGCGCCGATACAGGCGCGCCGCGAGCACGCCGGTGGCGGTGTGCGGATCGATCGAGATGCCGGTGTCGCGGAACAGCGCAGTGATCTCCGCCACCGTCTGCTCGTCGCCTACCGCGTAGGAGTCGATCAGCAGGCGCGCCTGCAGCCACTGGCGGTTGGCGATGCTGAGTTCTCCGCTGTTCTCGAAGTGCTCCATCAGCGCCTTCACCGCCTGGTCGTCGTGGTCGTAGAGCTCCCAGACAAAACGCTCCAGGTTGGAGAAGATGGAAAAGTCCATGGCCGGTGACAGGGTGCGGTTGGCCTCGCGGATGGAATAGCGGTTCTTGTGGATGAACTGGTGCAGCGCGTCGTTGCGGTTGGTGGAAATGATGATCTGGTTGATCGGCAGTCCCATCTTCTGCGCGATATAGCCGGCATAGACCTCAGCGAAACTCGCAGCCGGGATGCTGAAGCCGATGGGCCGCTGGCCGCCGCCGAGCTGCAGGGCGGCGTGGAAGTAGAAGACGATTTGCGCCAGCACGCCGACCCAGTTGGAGGAGTTGAAGCTGATCGGCACCATCTTTTCCAGCGGCCAGTGACGGAACAACCGTGAGACCAAGGTCTGGCAGTCGTCGAAACTGCCGGCCACGGCGCAGGCCAGCACCCGCCCGGGGTTGGCGGATTGCAGCGCATGCAGGCGGTCGCATGGCACGCCGGCCTCCGGGTACAGCGCCACCACCCGACAGCCTGCCCCGGCGCCGAAGGCCGCAATGGCTGCGAGCCCGGTGTCGCCATTGCTGGCGCCCACCACCAGTGCCCGCCCGCCATCCCGCTCGAGGAAATAGCGCGCCAGGCGCGCATGCAGCTGGGCGGCGAAATCCTTGGACGCGCGCGTCGGCCCGTGGAACAGCTCCAGCACCCACTCGTTACGGTCCACCTGCCGCAGCGGCGCGATGGCACGATGGGCGAAGGGTCGGTAGCAGTCCTTGAGCAGCAGCTTGAGATCCTCCTCCGGAATGGCCGGACCGACGAAGGGACTGATGATCCGCCAGGCCAGCTCGTCGAACGGCAGCCAGGACCAGTTGGCGATCTCCTGGGCACCGAACACCGGCAGGCTGGCCGGCACGAAGAGCCCGCCGTCGGTGGCGAGCCCGGAAAGGACCACGCTGCGGAAATCCGCCCGCACTGCGGCGCTGCGTGTACTTACGTAATGCATGATCTCTCCTGGCACTTACTTGTAACGATGGGCCTGGGCCACCAGCCAGGTGGCGAAGGCCAGGGCATCCGGATGCAGCTTCGTCCCCGTGCCGTGGACCAGGTAGAAGGACTCGCTGGCCTCGATGCGCCGGTTGAAAGGCTCCACCAGGCGACCTTCGCGCAGCAGGTCTTCAACCATGGACGAACGCGCCAGGGCGATGCCCTGCCCCAGTTCGGCGAGGCGCAGGGTGGAGACCAGGGTGTCGAACTGCAGGCCGGTGGAGAAATCGACGTCGTCGGCCCCGACCCGCTTCAGCCAGTAGCCCCAGCCCTCTTCGTAGCCGAGCACGTGCAGCAGCGGGTGACAGGCGACGTCGCGAGGTTCGTTTAGCGGCGAATCGGTCATCAGCTGCGGCGAACAGACCGGGAACAGGGTGTCCCAGGTCAGCCGCTGCGACACCAGCCCCGGCCAATGCCCGTGGCCCCAGCGGATCTCCACATCGTCCTCGCCATCCAGCTCCTTGACCCAGAGATTGCTGATGTAACGGATATCGAGATGAGGATGAGTGCGACGAAAATCGGCCAGCTTGGGTGCCAGCCAGAAGTGCAGGAACGACAGGCTGCCACGCACCTTGATCGGCCGCTGCTTGCGCTGGCCGAAGATCTCGCTGGTGCCCACTGCCAGGCGGCTGATTGCATCTTGAACCACCGGCAGGTAGGACTGCCCTTCCTCCGTCAGGCCCAGGCCCCTTGGCAGGCGCTTGAACAACGCCACCCCGAGGTGACTTTCCAGCTGGCGAATCTGCTGGCTCACCGCGCCCTGGGTCAGGTGCAGCTCCTCCGCCGCGTGGGTGAAGTTGAGGTACCGCGCTGATACCTCGAAGGCTCGCAACCAGTTCAACGGGGGCAGGGCTTTCTGGTTCATGCGCGGTCTCTCATCGGTCATTTACGGGGAATCGCTGCGGGCGGACTGTTTCAAGCAACTCCCCTCAGGCCGTCTCGGGCGTGCGGACCGGCGCGGCATGGGAAGCCAGGCGCCGCTCACGGCCCTTGCGGGTGATCCAGAAGACGAAGTAGCACCAGGCAATGAACGGCAACCCGAAGTAGAGCGCAACTCGCTGGGCCGGATCAAAGGCAATCCCAATGCAAGCCAGCGCACAACTGGCCAACGCGCCCAGCGGCACCCAGGGATAGCCGCGCACCCGGAACTTGAGGTCCTCGACCTTGCCGCCATTGGCCACGTAATGGCGACGGAAAGCGATCTGGCTCGCCGCAATGCTCATCCACACCACCACCACGGCCAGGCCCGAAATCGACACCAGCGCGAGGTAGACGGTATCCGGGGCAAAAACGCCGCTCAGCAGCGAGGCGATGCTGCCTGCCATGCTCACCACAATCGCGTTGAACGGCGTGCCCATGCGGCTCAGCTCGCCGAAGCGCTTGGGCATGTGGCCCTGGTCGCTCAGGGTCCAGAGCATCCGTGAAGCGGCATACAGGCCCGAGTTGGCGGCCGACAACAATGCGCTGATGATCACGAAGTTCATGATGTCGGCGGCATAGGGGATGCCGATGAACTCGAACACCGTGACGAAGGGACTCTCCACCAGGCCGGCCTGCTCGCGCGGCAGCAGGGTCGCGAGGACGAAGATGGTGCCGACGAAGAACAACGCCAAGCGCACTACGGTGGTACGGATGGCCTTGGGCACGTTGCGTTGCGGGTCACGGGTTTCCCCGGCTGCGATACCGATCAGCTCGGTGCCGGAAAAGGCGAACGACACCGCCAGCAGGGTCATGGCGATCGACCAGAAGCCGGTCGGGAACAATCCTTCACGGGTGAAGTTGCCGAGGCCGATGCTGTGGGCCTGCTGCACCTCGAACACGCCAATGATGGCGCCGGTGCCCACCACCAGGAAGGCGATGACGGCCACCACCTTCACCAGCGATAGCCAGAACTCGGTTTCGGCGAATAGCCGGACCGACACCACATTGCTGACGAACACCGTAATGGCGAACAACGCGCTCCAGATCCATACCGGGGTATCAGGGAACCAGCGCACCATGAGGATGCCGGCCGCGGTGAACTCCGAGCCGATGGCCACCGCCCAGATCAGCCAGTAGAGCCAGGCCACCGTGTAACCGGTACCGGGGCCCAGGTAGCGTGAGGCGTAGCTGCTGAAGGAGCCGGTTTCCGGCATCTGCACGGCCAGTTCGCCCAGGCACATCATCACCATGTAAACCATGATCGCGCCGATGATGTAGGCGATGACCGACCCCAGCGGGCCGGCCTGGTTGACGGTATAGCCGGAGGTCAGGAACAGGCCGGTACCGATCACCCCTCCCAGCGCCAGCATCACAATGTGGCGCGTCTGCATATCCTGTTTGAAACCAGGACCCGAAGTCTTCTTATCTGTTGTTGTATGCGTGGACATAAGTGGACTCTCATGAAAGTTTGCGGGCAAAGAAGTTTCTGCAACCAACTTCAAGGCAGAACTGATCAAGTTGCCATCGGGTATTGTTATTGTTCCTTTTCATGATCAACTCGCTGGCTCTCCGGCCAGGAGTCAGGGGGCGAACGTCAGGTTTCCACCTCGGTGTGACGTTCGGTCAGAACAGGGGCGAAGTTCGAAGCAGGTGCTTCAGCGAGTTCACCGTGAACAATCGCGAACGCCTGTTGGAGATCGGCGAGCAGGTCGGCGGTTTCCTCGATCCCCACGGAGATACGCACCAGGCCCTCGGAGATGCCCAGCGCCAGGCGCTCTTCCAGGGTGTTCTCGACGTGACTGGTCGTGCGCGCCGGCCCGTAGATGGTCTCCACCGCCCCCAGGTTGCCGGCGCGATGGGCATAGCACAGGCGCGGCAGGAGGCGTTTCACGGTGTCCATGCCACCGGCCAGGACGAAGCTGACGATGGCGCCGAAACCACGCATCTGCGAGCACGCGACGGCATGACCGGGATGACTGGGCAGTCCGGGGTAATTCACCGCCTCCACCAGCGGTTCGGTGAGCAGGTATTCGGCCAACGCCTGGGCGCTCTGCTGCTGTTGGCGCAGACGCAGGGCCAGGGTCTTGATGCCACGGATGATCAGGTAGGCGGAGAACGGGTCCAGCGCCGCGCCGTTGATCTCGCGGTAATGGCGCACCTGGGCCATCAGGCTTTCCGCGCCACAGACAACGCCCCCAAGCACGTCGCCGTGGCCGGAGAGGAACTTGGTCGCGCTATGCACCACCACGTCGACGCCGAGGGCCAGGGGATTCTGGTTGAGCGGCGTGGCGAAGGTGTTGTCCGCCACCACCAGTGCGCCAGCGCGCTTGGCCACAGCCACCAGGCGGCGGATATCAAGCACTTTAAGGGTCGGATTGGTGGGTGTTTCCAGGTACAGCAGGTCGCAGCCGCTGGCGATTTCGCGCTCGATGGACTCGGTATCCTGGGTGTCGCAAAGGGTCACCTCGACCCCCATGCGCGGCAGGAACTCCTCGAAGATCTTGTTGGTACCGCCGTAGCTGTCGCGGGTAGATACCACGCGCCTGCCACTGCAGAGGAAGGTGTGCAGCACGCCGCTGATCGCGGCCATGCCACTGCTGAAGGCCACCGCCGACTCCGACTGTTCCAGCTCGCACAGCTTGGCCTCCAGGGTGGCGACCGTCGGGTTGCTCATGCGGCTATAGATGAAGCCCTCGCTCTTGCCCAGCGCTACGTCGTACCAGACATCGATATCCTGATAGCCATATGCGGCACTTACGACAATGGGCGTTTGCGTGGCGTTATAGGGATGCTGTACCTGCTCTCCCGCCCAGACAACTTGAGTGCCAATGCCCGCACACTTGCCGCGAGCAGTTTCTAAATTCTTGTTCATATAAATTTCCCGAAGACGGTGAAACAACTTCGCCAATCAGAATTGGTTGCCGGGAAATATAGGGAATGACCAGTTCACTGAAAAACGATGTTATCCGGGCCTAAGGGCCGCTTTTTTTAATGGCTGAACGCCCCCCCTACTTATTGCCCTTACCACTTCGGCTACCCGGAACACGGCGCCCCAGTCCCTGGATCAGCGACGAAGTCGTCCTCCTGCGGGCGAACTAAAATTTCAATAAGGCCCCGCGGAGAAGGGCCCCTGGCCGTCGTAGCACCTTCCCCATCCGCGAGTATTCGCGCGGCTCCGGCGGCCTCCTTTAGCTTTCACTTTTCCAGCAGGATGATGCCGATCCGAGAGGGTGTGCCGCGCGCACCGGGAGACAGACGCGGTGTCGTCGCCATCGCGCCTCGGTGCGCGTGGCGCACCCTACTTCTGAGATCAGCCGGGGACTGCGTGTGGGGATGGCCCAGGGCGCTGCGCAGCAAGGACCTGCGGAGCCAGCGTGCCGGTACTACGAAATCCGCATCTGGGACGTCAGGTTCTGCTGCATGAAGTCGAGGAACCGGCGCTGGAACAACAGGGTGTGCTCGTGCGCCGCATTCTCGGCAGCATCCGCATCACGCGCGGCAATCGCCTCGACGATCTCCTCGTGGTCGCGCCCCAGCCCGGATGAACTTGCCGCACTGACGATGAAATCGAAATGCAGGTGCAAGAGCCGCTGCCCCTCGCCCAACAGCTTCTCGTAGTAGCTGGTCAGGTAGGGATTCTTGCCGGCGCGCGCGATTTCCATGTGAAGCGCTTTGTTCAGCTCCGTCATGGCCTGGAAGTCGCCCTTGCTGATGGACTCCATGTAGGCGTTTTCCGCGGCACGGATTTGCGCCATGTCTTCGTCGGTGCGTTGCAGGGCCGCCAGCCGGGTAACGGCGCGCTGGATCAGATCCAGCGCCGATACATAGTTCGGAAACTCCTCGATCTCGAACGGCGTCACCAGCGTGGTGCGGTTCGGCAGGATCGTCACCAGCCCTTCGGTGATCAGGCGGGCCAGAGCATCACGTACTGGAGAGCGCGAAAGACCGAACTGGGCCGCAAGCGAAACCTCATCCAATGGAGCACCGGGCTTCAGCTTCAGCGTGAGTATCTGCTTGCGCAGCTCCTCGTAAATGTATCGCCCGCCGTGACGACGACCGCTGCTCTCCGGCTCTACTGAATCGTTACTCATCAAGCACCCTGTTCATCTTGTCCAGGCAACGCGACATCGCCTGATAGTCGGCCAAGGGTAACTCAGCTCGCGGAAAGGCGCCTATCGTTCAGAACGTGCGGCCAGCTGCCCGTTCAGCGAAGGTAATTCTCGCCATTTGCATCGAGTGCCGCACCGTTCATCGACAGCTGCATAGCGGGCTCAGCCCTGACGGCGATAGGCCAGCAGCACGATACCCGCGACCACCATCCCCCCTCCGACCAGTTGCAGCGCACTGAGCTGCTGGTCGAGTATCAACCAGCCAAACATCAGTCCGGCTACTGGCTCCACGTTCAGCACGGGCGCATTACGGGCGATATCCAGTCTGGGCATGAAAATGAACAGCGTGGAAAAGGCTGCTCCGTAAAGCACGACCAGGAACGACAAGGCGAGCCAGCCACCGGTCGACTCTGGCATGGACAGCCCACCCGGCACGACATTCGCCGCACTGGCCAGGAGGGCGACGGCGAAAACCAGCGCCATGGTCAGCATGCTGCGCACGGTACCGGCCATGCCCGATAGCCGGTTCTCGGAAACCCACATGGCGGCGCCGAACACCGCTGCGCCGACCAGGCTGAACAGGACCCCCTCTATCCAGCGCTCGTCGAACTGACCTTGCCCAGCAACGATGGTCGGCACATCCAGCGCAATCAACAGACCGCAGAGGATGCAGGCCATGAGCACCACTGAACGACGAGTAGGTGCCGGACCACCCAGGACATAGGTGAACAGCGCCAGGAAGACCGGAGAAAGATTAACCACGAGTAGTGCCAGGCCGACTGGAATTCGGGCCACTGCGGAGTAGATGCAGAAGCTCTGGAAGCCTATCAGGCAACCCATCAGCAACTGCCAGCCGGCCATCGCTGGCCCGAGGCGAACGGATTCCCGCTTCAGGAAAACAAGAATGCCCAGCACCAGCATGGTGACGCCGGAGCGACACAGGATCGCCAGCAGCAATCCAGCGCCGTCATCGAAGGCAATGCGGGCGGCAATATGGTTACCAGCAAAGGCGCAGGCCAGCCCGGCAAGAAGCAGGGCCGCAATATGTCGCGGGAAGAGCTTGGTTTGCATAGGGAAGAAAGCCGTCATTGCCGGGTAGATGAAGCGGCCCATTGCGTCCTGAGGCGAGGCCGATGGAAACGATGTGTTCCTTTAGAGAATCGAGATGTTCTTCGTCAGGTTCTGTTTCATGAACTCCAGGAAGCGATCACGAAAGAGCAGCGTGTGTTCATGTGAAGCGGCTTCCGCCTCGTCAGCCTGCCTGTTGACGATGGCCTCGATGATCTTGTCGTGGTCCTCATCCGGACGGGTCATTTGCGAACTGACGATGAAATCGAAATGAAGGTGAAGCAGTCGCTGCCCCTCCCCCAGCAGTTTTTCGTAGTAGTTCGTGAGGTAGGGATTGCGGCCCGCCTTGGCGATCTCCAGATGAAACGCCTTGTTTCGCTCGGACATTTCCTGGAAGTTGCCCAGCCCCAGAGCCCGGACGTAAGCCGTATTGGCCTCGCGGATGCGGTCGAGGTCCTGTTCAGTCCTGTTGATCGCCGCAAGGCGGGTCACCGCGCGCTGGGTCAGGTCCAGGGCGGCGATGTACTTGGGAAACTCTTCGATCTCGAACGGGGTCACCAGGGTGGTGCGGTTCGGCAGGATGGTGACCAGGCCTTCACTGATCAGCCGTGCCAGGGCATCGCGCACCGGCGAGCGCGAGACACCGAACTGCGCCGCCAGGGAGACCTCATCCAGCTGGGCGCCGGGCTTGAGTTGCAACGTCAGGATCTGCTTGCGCAGCTCTTCGTAGATGTAGCGACCGCCATGCCGCTTCCCACTGTTTTCCGCTTCTAATGTCACTACGCCCATGGCGATGATCTCGATGGTTCGGGCGGGCCTAGCGGCCCGCCCAATGGGAACGGTGTGCCTCTCCGTTGAAGGAGCGCGGGTGTTCACTCAGTAGGGAAAGCCGGCCCCCAGGTGTCGCTCAGCATGAAGCCGGCGGCCAAGGGATCGTCGGGGTCCACGCCCAGCTGCTGGATACCGTAGATCCAGGCACGCCCCGTTACCCGTGGCAGCACGGCGGGCTTGCCCGCCACTTCGGTGCGGCCCAGCAACTGGACCTGGAACTCCCCGTTGATGGTTGAGCGGGAGACCAGCTGGTCGCCCTCCTCCACCAGACCCCTTGCTGCCAGCGTGGCGAGGTTGGCCGAGCTGCCGGTGCCACAGGGGGAACGGTCCACCCGCCCCGGTGGCAAGGTGGTGCAGGTCTGGTAGGTACGGTCGTCGACGCGATTGCGGAACATCACGTAGGCGACATCGTTGAGCGCCTTGAGCAGCGGGTGCTGAACGCTGACCTGGCGGTTGATGATGTCCTTGAGGGCAACACCAGCGGCGGCCAGTTCCCGTGCATGCTCAGGCGCGATGCTCAGCCCCACCTGATCCACATCCACCAGGGCGTAGTACACACCGCCAAAGGCGATGTCGGCCTTGAGGGTGCCGAACGCTTCGGTTTCGATGGCCACGTCCAGCTGCTCGACGAAGGACGGCACCATGTCCAGCGACACGCTCAGGCAGCGCCCGTCTTCACAGCGGGCCTTGGCGGTTACCAGGCCTGCCGGCGTGTCGAGCACCACAGTGGTTTCCGGCTCCTGCATCGGCAACATGCCGAGTTCGAGCAGCGCGGTGACCACGCAGATGCAGTTGCTGCCGGACATGGGATGGGCCTTGTCCGCTTGCAGGACGATGAACCCGGCCTGGGCTTCCGGTCGGGTCGGCGGCAGCAGCAGGTTCACCGACATCTGCAGGCAGCCGCGCGGTTCCAGCATCACCAGGCGGCGCAGGCTGTCGTCCACTTCGTTGATATGATTCATCTTGTCCAGCATGGTCTCACCGGGGATGCCGACGACGCCCCCGGTAATGACCTTGCCGATTTCGCCTTCGCAGTGGACATCCACCAACTGAAGCGTTTTCTTCCAACGCATGGCGACTACCTCACTTGATGTACCAGGCCCAGGGCTGCTCGCTGTCGTAGCGGGTGATCTGCTTGGTTTCCAGATAGTTGTTAAGGCCCCATTCACCCAGCTCACGGCCGATGCCGCTCTGCTTGTAGCCGCCCCAGGGGGCCTCGGTGAAGGTGGGTTGCGAGCAGTTGATCCAGACGATACCGGCACGCAGCTTGCGGGCCACGCGCTCAGCGCGCTCCAGGTCCTTCGACATCACGGCGGCGGCCAGGCCGAAGCGTGAATCGTTGGCCGAGCTCAGGGCTTCGGCTTCGTTGTCGAAGGGACGGATGCAAACCACCGGGCCGAAGATTTCTTCCTGCCAGATCCAGCTGTCTTCCGGTACGTCCGCGAAGATGGTGGGTTGCAGGTAGAAGCCCTGGTCGAAACCGCCCGGACGCTCGCCACCGTAAACCAGTTGCGCGCCCTCCTCACGGCCACGGGCGATGGCGGCCAGGACCTTGTCGTACTGCCCCTTGTTCACCAGCGGACCGAGCAGCACGCCCTCTTCCAGGCCGTTGCCGATGCGCACCTTCTCCGCCTCTTCCTTCAGGCGCCCCAGCAGCGGCTGATACAGGTCGCGCTGGACCAGTACGCGAGAGGTGGCGGAACAGACCTGGCCCTGGTTCCAGAAGATGCCGAACATGATCCACTCGACGGCAGCTTCGATATCGCTATCCGCGAAGACGATGAAGGGCGACTTGCCGCCAAGCTCCAGGCTGATGTTTTTGATGTCCTTGGCAGCCGCCTGCATGATCCGGCTGCCAGTGGGCACGCTGCCGGTGAAGGCCAACTTGTCAATACCGGGGTGCTCGGCCAGCGGCGCGCCGGCGTCCGGGCCCATTCCCGGAATCACGTTCAGCACACCGGCGGGCAGCCCGGCCTTGTCGGCGATGCGGGCCAGTTCCAGCGCGGTCAGAGGTGTCAGCTCGGAGGGCTTGAGCACCATGCTGCAACCGGCGGCCAGCGCCGGAGCGACTTTCCAGGCGGCCATCAGCATCGGGAAGTTCCAGGGGATGATCGCGCCAGCGACACCGACCGGCTCTTTGCGGGCCACGGAGTTGAAACGCTCGTCGGCCAGGGCCACGGGCTGTTCCACATGGCTGTCCAGGTCCTCGGCGAGGTCCGCGTAGAAATCGAAGCAGCCGGCGGTATCGCCAATGTCCCAGAGCGCTTCGGGCAGTGGCTTGCCGTTGTCGCGCACCTCCAGCTCGGCCAGCTCCTGCTGGCGATCACGGATGCCCTGGGCGATGCGGCGCAGCACGGCGGCACGGGCGGAGCCATTCATCTGCGGCCAAGGGCCCTCATCGAAGGCCTGGCGAGCGGCTTTCACCGCCAGGTCCACGTCTTCCGCCGTGGCGGCCGCCACGCGGGCGATCAGCGCCTCACTGCTCGGATCGACGGTTTCGAAGGTGCCACCTTTGACCGGGGCAACCCACTGGCCATTGATATAGAGCTGGTCGTACGAATTCATGCGAGTCCTCCAATGAAGGCGAAACGGTTGGCGCTGAAAGGCGTCAGGTCCTGGGCGGTCGGTCTTCCGGCGACCAGGTCGGCGATCAGGCGCCCGGTCGTGGCGCCAAGGGTCAGGCCGAGCTGGCCGTGGCCGAAGGCCATGAACACGTTGGTCAGTCGTGCGGAACGGTCGATCACCGGCTTGGTGTCCGGCAGGAACGGGCGATAGCCCACGCCGTACTCGAAATTACTGTCCTGCAGTTGCGGCAGGATTCGCTTGGCTTTCTCCAGGATGATATCGGCGCGCTTGAAGTTGGGTTCAGCGTTGGCACCAGCGAACTCGATGGTGCCGCCGATCTGCAGGCCACGGGTCATGGGGCTGAAGCAGAAGCCGCCGTCGGCATAGATCACCGAGTGGCGAATCTCGACACCGGGGTTGGGCAATACCACCTGGTATCCCGCGATACCGGCCAGCGGAATGTCCACGCCCAATTGCGAAAAGAACTGCCGCGAGCCGGTGCCGGCGGCCACCACCACGTGTTGAGCCGGGAGGCATTTGCCGCTGGCGAGGGTGACGCCGGTAGCGCGATCCGCCACGTTGTCGATGCGTTTCGCCTGATCGCGCACACGCACGCCGCCCTGATCGATGAAGCTCTGGGTCAGCGCCGCGATGAAGCCTTCGGTATCGCTCACTGCGCGCCAATCGGGGAACAGCAGGCCATGCTTGAACTTGCCGGCCAGGCTCGGCTCCAGTTCGGCGATGGCGCCAGCGTCCAGCTCTTCCGAACTGAAGCCCAGGGACTTGCGCAGCTCCAGATGAGGCCGCTCGTGGATCACGCCGGCCGGCGAGTCGAAGACCTCGATGATTGGACGATCGCCCAGCAGGGTCTTGTCCGCGCACGCATCCAGCAAGGGCGCGTAGTCCTCGTAGACATTCTCGGTCAGCGTGGTCATGGCCTCGGCAATCTCGACGATCTTCGAGTGCCGGGCACAGGAAACGAAGCGCAGGAACCACGGCAGGATGCCCGGCAGTGCGCTGGGACGCAGGGCCAGCGGCCCCTTCTGATCCAGCAGCCAGGATGGGATCTTTTTCAGGATGCCGGGCTTGGACAGCGGAATGACCTCGCTCACCGCCATCTGGCCACAGCTCCACTTCGCCGTGCTGTCACCCGGCGCAGCCGGGTCTACCAGGGTGACCTGGTAGCCCTCGCGCTGCAGGTACAAGGCGCAGCAGACGCCGACGATGCCACCACCGATGACGATGGCCGACTGGCTTTGCTGAGCGTTCATGCGGCCCCCTTGTTGCCAACGAAATCGCCCAGGGAGAAGCCGTCCCAGTACGGTTGCGTGTCATCCACGTAGAACTCGGCACGGCCGGTAATCCAGGCACTGCCTTCGATGCTCGGATAAACCGCCGCAGCGCCGTTCGACAGAGTCGTGGTGGCCTCCACACGGCCGGTGAAGCGGCTGCCGATAATGCTTTCGTGACGGAAGGCTTCCCCTTCCTTCAACCAGCCTCGAGCGAAGCGCTGGGCAACGCGCGCGGAGCTTCCCGTGCCGCAAGGCGAACGGTCCACCAGGCTGTCACCGGCGATGACGACAGCACGCCCATGCGAGTCCTTGGCCAGCGGGTGGCCGGCCCACATGCAGTGCTTCACGCCGCGAATCGAGGCATCGTCCGGATGCACCACATCGAAATTGGCATTGACCAGTCGCTGCACTTCCCGGCCCCACTCCAGCAACTGCTCGGGCGTGAAGTGCTCGCAGCCGGCGTAGTTGGCCTGGACTTCGATGATCGGGTAGAAGTTGCCGCCGTAGGCGATGTCGAGCTTCAACTTGCCCAGTTGCGGCAGGAAGATCTGTACGTCCTGGTAGAGCAGGAAGCCCGGCACGTTGGTAAAGCGCACCGAGGTGACCTTATCGCCCTGCTGCTCGTAGCGGGCGCGGATCTGGCCGGCCGGAACATCCACCACCACCTGGCCCGGTGTTTTCGGCTTCACCAGGCCCGCTTCCAGGGCGAAGGTGATGGAGCCCAGCGTCGCGTGACCGCACATGGGCAGGCAGCCGGACGTCTCGATGAACAGCAGACTGAAATCGGCCTCGGCGCTGACCGGGGGATAGAACAGGGTGCCGGACATGTGGGAGTGGCCACGGGGTTCCAGCATCAGGGCACGACGGACCCAGTCGAACGCTTCGATGAAATGCTGACGCCGCTCGCTCATGGTCGCGCCGCGCAGCTCCGGCGCGCCTCCCACCACCATGCGCACCGGCATGCCTTCGGTGTGGCCTTCGATACAGGTGAAAACTTGGCTGGTCATCTCTGCTCTCTCGGTAAACGGCATCGACTCCATTTGGAGCCGATGCCGGCTTTGGGTCAACGCTGGGAAGCTTCGAATACCTTGCGGAATTCGGCCTTCTCGTCATCGGTCAGCGGTTGCAGCGGCATGCGCGCGTTGCCGGCGTTGAAGCCTGCCAGTTCGCAGCCGTACTTCACCTTCTGGATGAACTTGCCGGACTCCATGCTGGCCATGACCGGGAACAGCGAGCGCATCACCGCCTGCGCGCCGGCCAGATCACCGGACGAGTACTTGCGGTAGAAGTCCACCACCTGGTCCGGGAAGCAGTTGGCCGGGCCGCAGATCCAGCTGCTGGCGCCCCACAGGAAGAAGTCCAGGGCCTGGTCGTCGGAGCCGCAGGACAGCTGGTAGTTGTCCTTGTAGGTGTTGCCGATCTCGATGGCGCGCAGCAGGTTGCCGCTGCTTTCCTTGATGGCGATCACGCGCGGGTGGTTCTTGAAGGCTTCCAGCACTTCGAAGCCGACTTCCACGTTGGTGCGCACCGGGTAGTTGTAGAGCACCACGTTGACGTCCGGCACCGCGTCCAGCACAGCCTGGTAGTGGCCGATCAGCTCCTGCTGGGACGGCAGCGCGTAGTACGGCGGCGCGATCAGCACGTTGCTGTAGCCAGCGTCGCGGGTCTGCTTGACCTGCTCGATCACTTCGCGGGTGCAGGAGCCGTTGGCGCCGGCGATGAGCACGCCACGGTCAGCCACCACTTCCTTCACGGTCGCCATGACCTGGCGACGCTCTTCGTTGGTCAGGGCGTAGTACTCGCCGGTGGAGCCCAGCGGAACGAAGCCGCTGACGCCGGCGTTCAGTTGGTATTCGATGATGGCTGCCAGGGTTTCGTGGTCGACCGCGCCGGACTTGTCGAAGGGCGTGACGAGGGCGGGCAGGATGCCTTTCAGTTGCATGGTGTCTCTCCAGATAGGGGCTTTTGGGGGTTAGTAGGCGTAGCGCCGGAGCATCCGGGCTTCGACCACACCGACCAGGCGGGTCAGCGGGAAAGCCACAAGGAAGTAGATGACGGCGACGGCGGAGAGGAACTCGACCGGCCGGGCCGTGCTGTTGGAAATGTTCTGGCCGACGAACATCAGGTCAGCGATGCCTACCGAGGAGATCAGGGCGCTCTCCTTGAACAGGCTGACCACGTTCGACAGCAGCGGTGGAATGGCGCGCAGCAGTGCCTGCGGGAAGATCACGTAGAGCACCTTCACCCGCGAGGTCAGGCCCAGGGCGGTGCAGGCATCGTGCTGCTCGCTGGCGATGGACTTCAGCGCACCGCGGAAGGTCTCGCTGGTGATGGCCGCCATATAAAGCGTCAGCGAGATGATCACTGACACGTACGGCGGGATATCCATGCCGAACACCACCGGGAAGCAGAAGAACACCCAGAACAGCTGGATCAGCAGCGGCGTGCCGCGAAAGAACTCCACATACAGGGTGGTCGGCAGTTTCAGCAGCTTGAGGCGGGACATCCGCAGCAGGCTGAGCACGAACCCCGCCAGGCTGCCGATCACGGCGCAGCCGAGGGTGATGGCCAGGGTCAGCGCCAGACCCTTGAGCAGCACGTGCCAGTAGGTCAGGACGATGGAGAAATCGATGGTCATGGCATTCTCCTCAGCGCGCGGCCGCAGCGTCCTGGCGACGCTCGATCAGTTGCACCAACTGGCCGATCGGCAACGACAGGGCGAAGTAGATCAGGGCGATCACTGTGTAGGTTTCCAGCGGCCGATAAGCCTCGGTAGCCAGGCTCTTGCCCACGTACATGAGGTCGGAGACAGCGACGATGGCGACCAGTGCGCTCTGTTGCAGGGTGCCGATGCCGTTGGTCATGAGCACCGGCAAGGCACTGCGCAAGGCTTGCGGGAGCACCACGTACAGGGTCCGCTGCCAGGGACGCAGCCCCAGGGCAACGCAAGCATCCAGATGCTCACGCGGCACCGCCTGAACACCGGCGCGATAGGCCTCGGCATTGAATGCGGTCAAGTTCAGGCCCAGCGCCAGGAAGCCCATGGCGACCGGATCGATGAACACGTTGAAGAGCATCGGCACGCAGTAGAAGAACCAGACGATCTGCAGCAACGCCGGGGTGCAGCGGAAGAACTCGATGAACAACTGGGCGGGCCAGCGCAGGAAGAACCAGCGGCTCATGGTCAGCAGGCAGAGGCCGAAGCCCAGCACCAGGCCGATGAGGTTGGAGACCAGCGCCAGTTCCAGCGTGACCTTCAGACCGTCCCAGAGGACGCCGAAGTTTCCGCTCAGGAAGTGGAAGTCGAATTGGTAGTTCATGGCTTCGCCCTCAGTCCAGGTGCAGGACTTTTTCGAGGAATTCCCGGGTACGGGCTTCTTTGGGCTGGGTGAAGATCTGCTCCGGCGGGCCTTGCTCGACCACCTTGCCGTTGGCGCAGAACACCACGCGGGTGGCGATGTGCCGGGCGAAGTGCATATCGTGGGTGACGATGATCATCGCCATCTTCTGCTCGGCCAGCTGCATCATCACGTTCTGCACTTCGATGACCATTTCCGGGTCGAGGGCGGAGGTCACCTCATCGAACAACATCAGCTTGGGCTCCAGCATCAGGGCACGGGCGATGGCCACGCGCTGCTTCTGGCCGCCGGACAACTGGCTGGGATAGGCGTTGAGCTTGCTTTCCAGGCCCAGGCGGGCCAGGTACAACCGGGCGCGCTCCGTTGCTTCGGCCTTGGACAGGCCATGGACCTTGGTGGGGGCCAGGATCAGGTTGCTCAGTACCGACAGGTGCGGAAACAGGGTGTAGTGCTGGAACACCATGCCAATCTGGTTGCGCAGCTTCTCATCCAGCTTTCCACGCCCGGCGGAACCGCTGATGTAAGGCTTGCCCTGAAAGCTGATGGTCCCGCCCTGGATGCCTTCCAGCCCCATCAGCACCCGCAGCAGCGAACTCTTGCCGCTACCGCTCGGACCAATGATCACCAGACGGTCATCGGCGCGCATGTCCAGGTTCATGTTGTCCATCACGACCAACTGCTCGCCATAGGACTTGCATACGCCGCGCAGCTGAATGAAGTCGCCAGCAGCCGAATTGGAGGCGATCGCGGGCTGCGGCTGGGCAGCCACCAGATAGGGGGAATTCATAGGAAGTTCTCCGGGAGGGCCCCGCATGGAGGCCCTCGGGGGTCAACGAGAGATCACTGGGCGGTTTTTTCGGCGGCGTTGGCCAACTGGGAGGCCTTGTCGACCAGGGCGTCGATCTCGCCGTTCTCGCGGCGCTGGCTGACGTAGATGTTCAGCACTTGCAGGTCGGCGGCGCTGGCGTCACGACGCAGGCCGAAGGCCACGCCCTGTTTGGCCAGGGCCGGCTTGGGCAGGACTTCCTTGGCCCAGTCCGGATTGGCGACGGCGAACAGATGGTTGGTGTCGCTGGCATCCACCAGCACATCGGCACGACGGGACATCACCGCCAGGCGGGTTTCATCCATGCCGGGCAGGCGCATGATCTTGGCAGTTTTCACCACTGCGGAAATGGCCTTGTCCTGCGCGGTGCCGGACATGACGGCGAAGGTGACGCCCTCCTTGTCGTAGTCCGCGATGGTGTTCCCAGCTCCAGCGAACTTGGGGTTGTCCTTGTTCACCAGCAGGGAGACCTGGTAGTCGGTGGCCGGCGCCGAGAAGGACACAGCCAGGGCGCGTTCCGGCGTCTGGTTCAGGGCCATGGCCAGGTCCCACTTGCCGCTTTGCAGGCCGGCCACGAGGTTGTCCCAGTTGGTGTCCACGAACTCGACCTTGACCTTCAGCACCTTCTCGCCGAAGTCGCGGCACAGGTCCACGAAGTAACCGCTGTACTGACCGGACGCCGCGTCGCGCATGACGTACGGCGCGGCCACGGCTGCGCCGCAGCGCAGCACGCCAGCCTTTTGAATGTCTTTCCAGATTTGCGTTTCGGCCGCCTGGGCAGGGGCCTGGGTAAGCAATGCGCCGACGGTGGCAACACAAGCGATCACACTGCGGATGGAGCGAGAGAAGAACCGAGCCATTTTGAATCTCTCCGGTAACGTTGTTTTTGTAGGCAGAAGAGTCAGCAATCGATTTTGCGCTGCATGTTGTCATGTGCATCTCGATGTGTGCAGCGCTGTATTCAGACTAGGGCCGATCAAAAGTTCGTGTCAACACGCGCTTTGGACTTTTTTTCGAAGGAATGACCGAACGGTCGCGCCCATCCAGCGGACGGGGCGACTGTGCGAGTGCAGCGAAGTGAGGTGCGGCGTGGCTTAGCGGGTGCGCTGGAGGGAGTCGAGGAAGCGTTCGAGGATAAGGTTCTGCCTACGCCCCTTGCGGGTCGCGACCGCCAGCTTGGCCTCGAAGAACAGGCGATCCGGGCTCAAGGGCGCCATCAGCCCTTTCTCCACCCAGGTGGCGGCGTAGTGATCCGGGAGGAAGCCGATGTAGCTGCCCGTGAGGATCAGGAAGGCGATGCCCTCGCGGTCCGTGGCCGACGCGGCGAAGTTCAGCAACTGGTGCAGACCGATTGCCTCGGCCGTCATGCGGTAGCTGGGAACCACGGCATCCGCACTCTTCAGCTCCTCGTTGCTGACCTCGGCGGCGCGTGCGAACAACGGGTGCTCGTGGCTGCAGTAGAGGTTCGAGCGCTCCTCGTAGAGCAGGCTGTATTCCAGCCCGGACAGGGGCGTGATCAGCGGGACTGCGCCCACATGCAAGCGGCCGTCCAGCAGGCCGCGCTCGATCTCTCCGGGGGTACTCATGCTGAGGTTGATGCGTACCCCCGCGCCTTCTGCCCGCACGGCCTTGAGCGCCTGGGTGATACGCATCCTGGGCTGGGTCACCAGGTTATTCACGATCCCAACATTCAGGTCGCCGCGCAACTGCTGGTGCATCTGGTTGACCTCGCTGCGAAAGCCTTCGATGGCCACCAGCACTGTCTCGCTAGCCCGCAGTACTTCCCGCCCCTCGTCCGTCAGCGCGAATCCGGCCCGCCCACGTTGGCACAGCCGCATACCAAGGCGTTTCTCCAGGTCACTCATGTGCAGGCTGATGGCCGAGCGGGTAATGCCCAGCGTGCCTTCAGCTGCCGAGAAACTGCCGCACTCAGCCACGGTTTTGAAAAGCCGCAGCAGCCTCAGGTCGAAATCGCTGACCTGGCTCAAAGGGTTTTTCTTGGGCATAGGTGAGTTTTCCAGTACGTGAACGCAAGAAAATATAGCTTTAACTCACGCACCCGGTGACCGCAAGCTCGGCAGAACCTCCCGAGCCCAGTGGCACTCACGCCGAGGAGCCCTCATGAACCTCATCCCGCACCGGATCAACGTCTCCGTGCCAGCTGCCCCTTCCGAACGCGGCCCGTCCCGCTCTGCGCCCGACGGCAGGTGATGAGCAGGACTGAACAGACCACGAGGATGGCCTTGGCGTGGGGCACGCCAAGTGTGTCTGACACGGTGACGCAGGATTCATCGACGGTCAGACGCGGGACGAAAAAACCCGCCCTGCCCGGGTCGGTCATCGGGGCAGGAGCGGGTGAGCAGGGACCAGGGTGACGCTCTAAATCAATCAGTCCTGAAAAGACTGAGCGAAGGTCAGGCCAGCCGGTTTTTAACGACGCATCACCGATGCTCAGCCTTTTCAGGCGAGCTCGTCGAAGCACTCGCCGATAATGGCCAGTCCGCGCTCCAGATCAGCATCGCTGACAGTCAGCGGAACCAGGATGCGCAGGACGTTGTAGTAGGTGCCGCAGGAGAGCAGGATCAGGCCCTTCTCGCGTGCCTTGGCAACGACCTTGCCGGTGAGTTCGGCGGCCGGCTTGCTCACATCGCCAGCCTCGAACAGCTCAACGGCGACCATGGCGCCGAGGTTGCGCACGTCCACCAGGCTGTTGTGGCGCTCAGCGATCTTGCGCAAGCCGGCGGTGAGGATTTCACCCACGGACTTGGCGCGATCCAGCAGTTTCTCGCTCTCGAAAGCTTCGATCACCGCCAGTGCCGCGGCACAGGAGATCGGGCTGCCGGCGTAGGTGCCACCCAGTCCACCCGGGGCAACGGCATCCATGACGTCGGCACGGCCGGATACGCCCGCCAGCGGGAAACCACCGGCGATGGACTTGGCGAAGGTGGTCAGGTCGGCAGCTACCCCCATCTGTTCCATGGCGAAGAAAGTGCCGGTGCGGCCGGCGCCGGTCTGTACTTCGTCGGCGATCAGCAGGATGCCGTGCTGGTCGCACAGGGCGCGCAGGCGGGCCATGAAGTCCTTCGGCGCGACATTGAAGCCACCCTCGCCCTGCACCGGCTCGAGGATGATCGCAGCGATGTCGCTGGGTGCGGCGTCGTTCTTGAAGATGCGTTCGATGCTGGCCATCGCATCGTCCACCGAGACGCCGTGCATCGCGTTCGGGTATTCGGCGCGGTACACACCGCCCGGCATCAGGCCCATGCCAGCGGAATACGGAACCACCTTGCCGGTCAACGACAGGGTGTACTGGGTGCGGCCGTGGTAGGCGCCGGTGAAGGCAATCACGCCGTTACGGCCGGTGGCGGCGCGGGCGATCTTGATGGCGTTCTCAACAGCTTCGGCACCGGTGGTGACCAGCAGGGTCTTCTTCTCGAAGCTGCCCGGCACCAGTTGGTTGATCTTCTCGGCCAGGGTCACGTAGGGCTCGTAGCCGAACACGTGGAAGCAGGTGTGGGTCAGTTTGGCCAGCTGTTCCTGGACGGCGGCCATCACCTTCGGGTGCAGGTGGCCGGTGTTCAGCACGGCGATGCCACCGGCGAAGTCCAGGTACTCACGGCCCTCGACGTCCCACACGGTGGCGTTCTCAGCACGCTCGGCGAAGATCTGATGGATCTGCCCGACGCCACGAGGAATGGCGGCCATACGGCGTTGTTGCAGGCTCTGGTTGGTGTTCATGCGCACTCCAATATTCAGTCGCACCACACCAGAGGTCGCCAGCGCGGCTGGCGACCTCTGGTGCAGGAATGGGTTGTGATCCGCCGTGCTTACACGCCGATGCAGAGGTATTTGATTTCCAGGTAGTCATCGATGCCGTACTTGGAGCCTTCGCGGCCCAGGCCCGAGGCCTTGACGCCGCCGAAGGGCGCCACTTCGTTGGAGATGATCCCGGTGTTGATGCCGACGATGCCGTACTCCAGGGCCTCGGCCACGCGGAACACGCGGCCCAGGTCGCGGGCATAGAAGTAGGCAGCCAGGCCATACTCGGTGTCGTTGGAGAAGGCGATGACTTCGTCTTCATCCTTGAAGCGGAACAGCGGCGCCAGCGGACCGAATGTCTCTTCCTTGGCCACGGCGGCGTTTTTCGGTACGTCGACCAGGATGGTCGGCTCGAAGAAGGTGCCGCCCAGGCTGTGCGGCTTTCCGCCGGAAACGACACGGGCGCCCTTGGCGACGGCGTCCTCGATGTGCTCCTGGACCTTGGCCACGGCCTTGGCGTCGATCAGCGGGCCGGTGGTGATGCCGTCTTCCAGGCCGTTGCCGATCTTCAGGCGCGCGACGGCGGCCTGGAGCTTGTCGACGAAAGCGTCGTAAACGCCGTCCTGCACGTAGAGGCGGTTGGCGCACACGCAGGTCTGGCCGTTGTTGCGGTATTTGGAAATCAGCGCGCCTTCCACGGCGGCATCCAGGTCCGCGTCGTCGAAGACGATGAAGGGCGCGTTGCCGCCCAGTTCCAGCGACACCTTCTTGATGTCCTTGGCGCATTCGGCCATCAGCTGGCGGCCGATTTCGGTGGAACCGGTAAAGGTCAGCTTGCGCACGATGGGGTTGCTGGTCAGCTCGCCGCCGACTTCACCGGCACTGCCGGTGACCACGTTCAGCACGCCTTTCGGAATGCCGGCACGCTCGGCCAGTTCGGCCAGGGCCAGGGCGGAGTACGGGGTCTGCGAGGCAGGCTTGAGCACCATGGTGCAGCCAGCGGCGAGCGCCGGGCCGGCTTTGCGGGTGATCATCGCCGAGGGGAAGTTCCACGGGGTGATGGCAGCGGTGACGCCGATGGGCTGCTTGATCACCATCAGGCGCTTGTCGGCCTGGTGGCCGGGGATCATGTCGCCGTAGACGCGCTTGGCTTCTTCACCGAACCACTCGAGGAAGGACGCCGCGTAGGCAATTTCGCCACGGGACTCCACCAGCGGCTTGCCCTGCTCCAGGGTCATCAGGCGGGCCAGGTCGTCCTGGTTCTGCATCATCAGTTCGAACCAGCGGCGCAGCCGGTTGGCGCGTTCCTTGGCGGTCAGCGCACGCCAGGCTGGCAGGGCGCGTTCGGCGGCTTCGATGGCGCGACGGGTCTCGGCGGCGCCCATTTTCGGCACGCTGCCGATCAGCTCGCCAGTGGCCGGGTTGCTCACCTTGAGGGTCTGGCCGTTGTCGGCATCGACCCAGGCGCCGTCTACATATGCCTGCTGGCGGAACAGGGTGGAGTCTTTCAGTTGCACGCTTGTCATCCTCTGGATTGGGCGGCGGTGACGTCGGCTCAGCCGGCGGCCCGCTGCTTGTTATCGGTGGCTTTGACGGTGAAGCGGGTGCCGGAGGCGGCGATCTGCTCACGGACCTTGTCGACGATGTGGGCGCCGATCGGGATCGCGGAGGTAGCGGCGGGCGACGGTGCGTTGCACACGTTCACACTGCGCGGGGTGTTCACGAAGAGGAAGTCATCGATCAGCTTGCCGTCGCGGGACACCGCCTGGGCGCGCACGCCGGCCGGATAGGGGGTGAGATCGGCCTTGGTGATGCTCGGGCAGTACTTCTGCACTTCCTTGAGGTAGCCGCCCTTGAACAGGGAGTTCTTCATCTCGATCAGGCCGGGGCGCAGGTTCTTCGCCAGCACCTTGAGGATGCCGGGGGACGTCAGGGTCTCGACCATGTCGGAAATCGAAATATCGGACTTGCGGTAGCCCTCGCGCTTCATGGCCAGCACGGCGTTGGGGCCAACGGTGACGGTGCCGTCGATCATCCGCGTCAGGTGCACGCCGAGGAACGGCATGGATGGGTCCGGAATCGGGTAGATCAGGTGGTTGACGATCTGGTTGTGCTGCTTGGGCAGCAGGTAGTACTCGCCCCGGAACGGGCAGATGATGAAGTTCGGCTCGATGCCGAGCATGCGCACCACGCGATCGGCCATCAGCCCCGAGCAGGTGATCAGGTAGCGACCATGGAACTCGTCGGTGCGGGTACGCACCACCACTTCATCGGCATGCTCGTCGAGGCCGGTGACTTCGGCGCTGAAGCGGATCTCGCCGCCGGCGGCCTGGAACTCGCGGCCCATCGCGGCGGTGACTTCGGCGTAGCTGACGATGCCACTGGAGGGCACGAAGATGCCGCCCATACCGACGATGTTCGGCTCGCGCTCGCGCAGCTCGGCGGCGGACAGCCAGTGGCGTTCCAGGCCGTTGGCGGCGGTGCGTTCCCAGAGCGCCTTCATGCGCTCCATCTCCAGCGCGTTGGTGGCCACCAACAGCTTGCCGCACTCGTCGTAACGGATGCCGTGCTTGTTGCAGAAAGCCTTGGTGGCCTTGTTGCCTTCCAGGCAGAAGCGCGCCTTGAGGCTGCCGGGGGTGTAGTAGACGCCGGCATGGATCACGCCGCTGTTGTGGCCGGTCTGGTGACGGGCCGGGCCGGACTCCTTCTCCAGGAGAAGAACCTTGGCATCCGGGTAAACCTGCATCAGCTGCATGGCCGTGGACATGCCCACGATACCGCCGCCGATGATGATGAAATCGTACACAGCCATTACCTCGCGCTTGGCGCAGCGGATAGGTGTTGGGCTTCGCTGCGCTCAGCGCCAACCTACGGTCGAACATTTGTGCCGGGCACGGCGAAGGGCCGCCCGTGGCAGCCCTCCGCCGCGCTCCATTGATTATTGACCGCGCAGGTAGCGGGGCTTCTGGTAGCTGATGAAGCCGCGCTGGCGCATCAGTTCGCGACGCAGACCCTCGTGGGGGATGAAGCGGTCGCGGCCATGCAGCCAGAACAGGTTGTTGATGAGCACGAAGCTGCCCACCGGCACCGGCACGGACAGCTTCTGCGCGCTGCCTTCCAGGGATTCGGACAGGGCGTTCAGCCAGATGCCTTCCTCGAAGTTTTCCGGCTGCACGAACTGGTCGATGTAGCGCATGGTCGGGCGGCCTTCGGCGTCGGTATCGAACACCGGATGGAACACGTCCTCGCTGACCTTCTTGCTCGGCGGCGCGGTCCAGCGCATCTCGCGACGGGCCAGCGGGTGGCGGAAGAACTCGTCGCACTGCTCCCAGTCGTCCAGGTGCAACAGCAGGGAGTTGCCGCCTTCCATGTTCTTCTCGTCGATCTTCAGCATCAGCACGTAGTCGGTGATCTGGTTCACGAAGGTGCCGTCGTTGTGCAGCTCCATGACCCGGTGCGGCTGGCGCAGGTAACTGTCGGAGTTGTCGGTGTTGACCACTACGAAGCGGGCGTAGAACTGGCCGCTCATGGCGTCGTAGTTGGAACGGCCGATCAGGTGGGCGCAGGCGGTGGTGAATTTCACCATGTCCTCGGCCTGGCTCACGTCATCCAGCCCGACGGGCGTGATCAGCATGCCGCCGGAGGCGCGGCTCAGGATGGTGTTCAGCAGCACCGGGCGCAGGGTGCCTTCGCACAGGTCGTCGAGTATCTGGCCGAAGCGGAAGCGCAGGAAGGATTTGTACTCCAGGGCCTGGACCGGCCACTCACCCACCGCCTTGACGAAGGCCTCCACCGTTTCGCGGGCGAAGGTCAGCTGGAGCAGGCGCGGCGACTGCTGGGAGGGTGTGACGGTGAACCCCCGGGTCTCCAGCGGCATCGGCATCACAAGGTCCTCGATCTTCGTAAAGGCGTTCATGGCGGTTTCCTGGCAAAGAAGTGGTAGGCAGCGCCCGGATCAGGTGGGCGAGTGGAAAATATCGCCACAAACTAAAAATGTCTACATTTTTAAAAAACGAAAATAAAACGCACGTTTGTCCATTGTTTCTCGGTGAAAAGACGTTTCGGTATGATCCGCAAAACGTTGTGAGGAACAGCACCTTGGAAGCACTCGCCCCTCGTCAGAACTCGGCTTTCAGCGGGTATGAGTGGCTCAAGCAGGACATCATCCGTGGCGTGTTCAAGCCCGGTGAAAAGCTGCTGATGAGCACCCTGAAGGAACGCTACGACCTGGGCGTGGGCCCGCTGCGTGAAGCCCTGTCGCAATTGGTGGCGGAGAAGCTGGTGGTCGCCATCAGCCAGAAGGGCTACCGCGTGGCACCCATGTCCGTGGAAGAGATGAAGGACATCTACGACGCCCGCGCGAACCTGGAAGCAATGATCGTCGGCCTGGCCATCGAGCGCGGCGACGACGCCTGGGAAGCGTCGATCCTGGCCCAGTCCCATACCCTGGCCAAGGTGATGGAAGTGAAAACCCGCGAGCAGCGCCTGGATGTCTGGGACCAGCGCCACAAGGCGTTCCACACCGCCATCGCATCGGGCTGCAACTCCAAGCACCTGTTGCAGGCCCGCAGTTACCTGTTCGACCAGGCCGAACGCTACCGCCACCTCTGGCTGACCCAGACGGTGTTCTCCGAAGAAGCCCTGGAGCGCAAGCGCCAGGAACACGCCGCACTGGTGGAAGCCATCCTCGCCCGCGACGCCACGCGCGCCAGCGAAATGATGCGCACCCACCTGATGACCCCGGTGCCGATCATTGCCGAGATCATGCGGACTGAAGGGATGGGCGGCAGCGCCCGCTAGCCGCAAACTCCCTCCTGTGGGGGCGAATTCATTCGCCAAGGGCGACGCAGTCGCCCCCTTGATGTAACCCTGAGCAGGCCTTTGGCCTGCTTGACGAATGAATTCGCCCCTACAAGGCAAGCCCACACCGTGCCCCCCACCCATGCCGAAATATCATCGAGGCATGATTAAAAATGGGTTGTCCGACAATCCTCTCTAGCCCCATTTTGTCGGGCTAGCCTGGGCCGCGGCGCCTAGCCAAGCCCTGTAAAAAGAACAAGCGGGGATGTTGATGCGTGCAGAGTTGGGCCTGTTCAAGGGCCTGAATCCCACGGTGACGCTCAGCTCGGTGCTGATCGTGATCGTCTTCGTCGTAAGCTGCGTGTTGCAGGCCGAGCAGGCCGGCGAGGTCTTCAAGGCCATGTCGGAGTTCGTGGTGCAGCAGTTCAAATGGTTCTACCTGAGCCTGGTCACGGGCGTGCTGGGGTGCCGGTTTACCTGGCCATGAGCCGTTACGGCCACATCAAGCTGGGCCGCGACGAAGACGACCTGGAATTCAGCTTCGGCTCCTGGATCGCCATGCTCTTCAGCGGCGTCGTGGGCTGGCATGTGCGCTCGTACTGCGAGAAGAACCGCGCCTACCGCGACGTCGTCCTCAGCCGTCTGCGTGGCGAACCCGATCTGCTGGATGCCTCGGACTACGGCCCGACCTATACCGAGTTCTGCGACGGCCGAATAACCGGAGGATTCACAACAGGGGAGCCCGTTCGACCGGGGGGCCCGTTGGTCATCCTGTACACCGACGATCTAGGCGAAGCCCAACGCAGGATTGAAGCGGCGGGGGCCATCATCAGCCGTCAGGCGTTCTCGTTCCCTGGCGGCCGCCGCTTCCACTTCATCGATCCAGACGGCTATGAGCTGGCGGTGTGGTCAGCGGATGAATCGAAGGATTAGACGAACCTGCAAAAGACGGAGCCCGGCCAACCGGACACCAGCAACCCGATGGCCTCTTTGCCAGCCTCAGCAATTTTGGCTAAATTTGTCCAAATTATTGGAGGTAAACGATGATCACTGTGCCCCTGGGTGAAGCCAAGAACAATCTGTCCAAGTTGGTCGACGAAGCTGCCAACGGCCAGATCATCACCATTGCCAAGCATGGCCGCGCTATGGCTCGCCTGGTACCAGCCGGCAAACGTACCGGCCAGCGCATCGGTGCCATGAAGGGAATTCTGGTGATCCCGGAAGACTTCGACGCCCCGCTGCCGGATGACCTGCTCGATAGCTTCGAAGGCGTTAATCCATGAGGATTCTTCTGGATACCCATATCCTGCTCTGGACGCTGGCCGATAGCCCAAGGCTTTCAACGCGGGCGCGGCGACTGATCGAGGATGCAAGCGAGGTACATGTCAGCGCCGCCAGCTTCTGGGAAATGGCCATCAAGATAGGCCTGGGGAAGCTGAACGTTGGCCTGGACACAGTGCGCGATGGATGTCGGGAGAGCGGGTTCATCGAGCTGCCCATCGCCGTCGAACACACCCTTGCGATCCGCGATCTCGGCAATCATCACCGCGATCCCTTCGACCGCATCCTGGTCGCCACCGCAATGACCGAGCCCATGAGGCTGCTTACGGCAGATCCACAAGTGGCCGGTTACTCCGAGTTGGCTGTGCTGGTCTGAACCTCTACCGCTCGACCGATCACTGTAGAAGGAGCGAATTCATTCGCGAATAAATGCGCTCCTACATGAAGCCATCACTTTCTACCCCGCCACCGATACCACCTCGCCCCGCGGCTTGCGGGTCATCACCGCGAACGCGCTGATGGCCGCCACGGCGAATACGGCTTGCACGCCGACCATCGGCCAGGCGCTGCCATCCTGCAGCGCCCCCAGCAGCAGACCGCTGCAGGTGGCGCCGAGCATCTGGGCGAAGCCCATCAGGCCGGCGGCAAGGCCCGCGCGGTGGGCGTTGGGCATGACCACGCCAGCCACCGACGCCGGGATCAGCATGCCGCCACCCAGGGTCACCAGCACCTGCGGCAACGAAAGGCCGAGCACCGACAGGCCAAGCGTGGCGTGCACCAGCAAGGTGGTCAGCGCACCCGCCGCCACCAGGCTCACACCAATACCGACGATACGCTGCGGACCCAGCTGCATGATCTTGCGCTGGGTGAACAACGCACCGCCGATCAGCCCGGAAATGGTCGCGCCGAAAGCCAGGCCGTATTCCGCTGCGCTCAGCCCCAGCAGGCCGATATAGACGGCCGATGAACCGGCCACTACCGCGAACATCGCTCCGTAAGTGCCCGCCAGGGTGAAGGCAAGGGCCCGACTGGAACGCTGTTTGAGCAGGTCGAAGTAGTCCCGCGCCAGGGTCGCCGGATGGCCGGCCTTGGGATCGAGGCTGGGGTTGGATTCCCGGTAGAAGGCCAGCACCGCCAGTAGCGCCAGGCTACCGATGGTCAGGGAGGCGAGGATCGGCGCATGCCAGCCGCCCCACTGGGTCAGCAGACCGCCGACCATGGGCGCCAGGGCGATGGCGCTGAGCATGCCGATCACGGTCAGTGCCAGGGCCGGAGCCGCCTGCGCCTTCCATACATCACGCACGATGGCCCGTGCCAGCACCAGCGCGGCGCAGGCGCCCAGGCCCTGGACCACGCGTCCGAGAATGAAGTCAGTCATGCTGTCGGCCAGGAACATCCAGGCGGTGGCGGCCAGATAGAGGCTGAGCCCGCCGATCAGCACCGGCCGGCGGCCGATCCGGTCGGACAGTGGCCCCAGCAGCAATTGCCCGAGCCCGAACGCCGCAACGAACGCGGACAGCGCCGCGAGGCTCGCGCCATGAGCGCCGCCTAGCCCCTGCTCGAGGGCACCGAGTGCGGGAATGATCAGTTGGGTGGAGATTTCCCCCATGGCGGTCAGCACCATGAGGATGGTCAGCAGCAGGCGCGACGGGTTCATGGCTGCGCTCCGTCTTCATCGGCATCCAGCACCAGGGCCATCAGCTGCCATTCCAGCGCCTGCCAATCGTCACTGCCGAAGCCCTGCGGCGCACCGCAGCCCGGCCCACTGTCCAGCACCTCTTGCTCATTGTTCATTGCCGGTACCTCCGTTGGTCGCTTCGCCCTTGGGCGGACGAAATAGATGACGAGTGACATATATACACACTTTTAGATTATGCCTATCATATTTTCGACCTGCAGTACTGCCGCCCTGCCGCCGCCCTATTCGAGGATCGCGCCATGAATCGCCCACACCTTGCTCTACTCGCCCTGATCCCCGCCGCCCTGCTGACCCTGAGCGGCTGCAACAGCCAGGCCGATACCTCGGTCAGCGCGCCCCAGCCAAGGGCGGTCCTGGCGACGGACGTCCAGGCCGCCCCCCAGCAGGACGCCCTCTACACCGGCGTGGTGGCCGCGCGCACGGCCAGCGACCTGGGCTTTCGCGTCGGCGGCAAGTTGATTGCCCGCAAGGTGGACCCGGGTACCCGCGTGAAGCGTGGCGATATCCTGCTGGTGCTGGACAACACCGATTTCGAACTGGCCCTGCGCACCGCACGCAACCGCGTCACCGCGGCCGAAGCCGAGCTGCGCCAGGCCCGCGACGACGAAGCCCGCTATCGCCGCCTGGCCGGCACCGGCGCGGTATCCCGCCAGCTGTACGACCAGGCCGCCACGCGCCTGCGGGTTGCCCAGGCCGAACAGGCCGCCGCCACTTCCGAAGCGGCCCAGGTGGAGAATCGCCGCGCCTACTCGACCTTGCGGGCCGATGGCGACGGCGTGATCACCGATGTGCGGGTGAATCGTGGACAGGTCGTCGCCGAGGGCCAGGTCGTCGCCAGCCTGGCCCATGACGGCGCGCGCGAGGCGGTGATCGACATCCCGGAAACCCAGCGTTCCCTAGCCAACCACGCAGCCCGCGCCTACCCCTATGGCGCGTCAGGCAATTCGGTTCCCGCCAACCTGCGCGAGCTCTCCGCTGCGGCGGATACCACCACCCGCACCTTCCGCGCCCGCTACACCTTGGGCGGCGACTCCACCGCCCTGGCCATCGGTTCCACCATCACCCTGCAGCTGGACGGCGCCGCCCAGCAGCAACTGCTGCGCGTGCCGCTGGGCGCCCTGCACGACAAGGGCCAGGGCACCGGCGTCTGGGTCATCAAGGCGGACGGCAAGCTGGAACTGCGCCCGGTTCGCGTGGTGCGCCTGGAGCAGGAAGAGGCAGTGCTGGAAGGTGGTGTGCAACCGGGGGAACGCATCGTCGCCCTTGGCGCCCATCTGCTGAACGCCGGTGACAGCGTGCGCGAGCTGCCGGCGCCGTCGCTGGCCCTGGAGCACTGAAATGAGCCGCTTCAACCTTTCCGCATTCGCCGTGCGCAATCGGGCAGTCACCCTCTTCCTGATCATCGCCACCCTAGTCGCCGGGGCCATCGCCTTCAGCAAGCTGGGGCGCGCCGAAGACCCCTCCTTCACGGTCAAGACCATGACCATCACCGCCGCCTGGCCGGGCGCTACCGCGCGTGAAATGCAGGAGCAGGTGGCGGACCGCCTGGAGAAGCGCCTGCAGGAGCTGGACTTCTACGACCGGGTGGAAACCATCGCCCAGCCCGGCTTCGTCTCGATGAAGCTGCAGTACCAGGATTCCACCCGGCCGGGCGACATCCAGGCGCTCTTCTACCAGACCCGCAAGAAGCTCTCCGATGAAGCCAAGCGCCTGCCGCAAGGCGTGGTCGGCCCCTTCTTCAACGACGAATACTCGGACGTCTACTTCGCCCTCTACGCGTTGGAGGCCGAACAACTGCCGCACCGCCAGCTGGTGCAGATGGCCGAGGACCTGCGCCAGGGCCTGCTCAATCTGCCCGGGGTGAAGAAGGTCAACATCCTTGGCGAACAGGCCCAGCGCATCTTCGTCGAATTCTCCTACCAGCGCCTGGCCACCCTTGGCCTGAAGCCCGAACAAATCTTCGAAGCCCTGGCCAAGCAGAACGGCGTGGCCCCGGCAGGCTTCGTCGAAACCAGCGGACCGCGCGCCTACATTCGCCTGGACGGTGCCTTCGACAGCCTGAAGCTGATCGAAAACGTGCCGATCAATGCCAACGGCAAGCTGTTGCGCATCGCCGACGTCGCCACGGTCACACGTGGCTACGAGGACCCGCCGAACTACCGCATCCGCCACCAGGGCGAACCGGCGCTGATGCTCGGCGTGATCATGGACCCGCACTTCAACGGCCTTGAACTGGACAAGTCCCTGCAGGCCGAGGAAGACCGCATCCATGCCGGGCTGCCGCTGGGTGTGAAATTCGACAAGGTCTCCGACCAGGCCGAGAAAATCCGCATCGCGGTGAATGAGTTCATGCTCAAGTTCTTCGTCGCCCTGGGCGTCGTGATGCTGATCAGCCTGCTGGCCCTGGGCTTCCGCGTCGGCCTGGTGGTGGCCGCCGCCGTACCGCTGACCCTGTCCATCGTCTTCGTGATCATGCTGATGACCGGACGCGAGTTCGACCGGATCACCCTCGGCGCGCTGATCCTCTCCCTGGGCCTGCTAGTGGACGACGCCATCATCGCCATCGAGATGATGGTGGTGAAGCTGGAGGAAGGCCTCGACCGCGTGCAGGCCGCCACCTTCGCCTGGACCTCCACCGCCGCACCCATGCTCACCGGCACCCTGGTGACCGTCATCGGCTTCCTGCCGGTGGGCTTCGCCAAGTCCAGCGCTGGGGAGTACGCCGGCAACATCTTCTGGATCGTCGGCTTCGCCCTGCTCGCCTCCTGGCTGGTGGCGGTGTTCTTCACGCCCTACTTGGGGGTGAAGCTGCTGCCCAAGATCAAGCCCGTTGCCGGCGGCCACGACGCGCTCTACGCCACCCGCCTCTACCAGCGCCTGCGCACCCTGGTCACCTGGTGCGTGAACCACCGCAAGCTGGTCACCGTCCTGGTGGTGCTGGCCTTCGTCGCCAGCGGCCTAGGAATGGGCATCGTGAAGAAGCAGTTCTTCCCCAACTCCGACCGCTCCGAGTTGCTGCTGGAGGTCTACATGCCGCCGGGCAGTGCCTTCAAGGCCACAGAATCCGTGGTCGCCCAGGTGGAGAAAGCCCTGCTGGAAGAACCTCAGACCAAACTGGTCAACGCCTATGTAGGCGGCGGTGCGCCACGCTTCTTCCTGTCCCTGAACCCCGAGCTGCCGGACCCGGCGTTCGCCAAAATCATCGTGCAGACCGCAGACGCCAAGGCTCGCGACACCCTAAAGGCACGCATGCACGAACGTATCGCCGCCGGTGAATTCCCCTCGGCGCGGGTACGCGTCACCCAGCTGGTATTCGGCCCGCCTGTGCCCTTCCCGGTGGTGTTCCGGGTTTCCGGCCCCAACCTCGACCAGCTGCGGCAGATCTGCGAAGAGGTTCGTGCCGTGGTCGCCGTCAATCCCAAAACCCGCGACACCTTCATAGACTGGGGTGAGCGCAGCAGTTCCTATCGCCTGGTACTGGACCAGGACCGCCTGCGCCTGCTCGGCTTCACCCCCGTTGATGTCAAGAGCCAGCTCAACGCCCTGCTCACCGGCAACCCGGTGACCGAAGTACGCGAAGGCAACCGCACCGTGGCCGTGATGGTCCGCGCGTTGCACGCCCAGCGGCAGAACCTCGGCGGCATCGAGGGCCTGACCATCACCAATGCCGCGGGCGTCTCGGTGCCCCTGGAACAGGTGGGGCGTTTCCAGCCGGTGATGGAAGAACCCATCCTCAAGCGCCGCGACCGCGAACTCACTTTCGAAGTCCGTGCCGACATCATCCAGGGCACCCAGCCACCGGACGTGGAAAAGGCCGTGTACGCCGACCTGCAACCGCTGATCGCCAAACTGCCAGCCGGCTACAAGGTGACCATCGCCGGCCCGGTGGAAGAAAGCGCCAAGGCCAACAAGGCGCTGGCCGTGCTGTTCCCGGTGATGATCCTGCTGACCCTGGTGGTGATCATGTTCCAGGTGCGCTCCTTCTCCCTGATGTTCATGGTGTTCGCCACCGCGCCACTCGGCCTGATCGGTGCGATCCCGGCGCTGCTGCTGTTCAACCAGCCCTTCGGCTTCAACGCCATCCTGGCGCTGATCGGCATCGGCGGCATCCTGATGCGCAACACCCTGATCTTCACCGACCAGATTGAACAGGAGCAGGCCCACGGCCGCCCCCTGCGCGAGGCCATCATCGAGGCAACCGTGCGCCGCGCCCGCCCGGTGCTGCTCACCGCCCTGGCCGCCGCGCTGGCCTTCATCCCGCTGACCTTCTCGGTGTTCTGGTCATCCCTGGCCTATGTGCTGATCGGCGGCGTACTGGTGGGCACAGTGCTGACCCTGCTGTTCCTGCCGGCGCTGTGTGCGCTGGTGTTGCGGGTGAAGAAGCCGGTGGAGGAGGCGGTGCTCCAGCTCTGATGGAATAGCTCCCACAACGCAAGCGGTGCGCACAGCGCACCCTACGGTGGAGCGATTCGGTTCGTAGGGTGCGCCGCGCGCACCAATGGCCGAGCAAGACGCTGGAGGTGATTTCCCTGTGGGGGCGAATTCATTCGCCAAGGGCAATGCAGTTGCCCCCTGATACAGGGCAGACCTTCGGCCTGCTTGGCGAATGAATTCGCCCCTTCTATGAAGATCTCGGTGTCAAGGCCTGTTCCTCCGATTCATGACTTGGGGCACGCATCAAGGCAGCGGGGCATGCTGCTCGTGAGACCTAGCGTCTCACCACCTTCTATCCGCTGGTCACGAGGACCAACACGATCCTGCTTGCGCGTTGCGCTCAGGCATACCCCTTTGCACCACACCCTTTCTACAAGATCGGTCATCGCGCTGATGACCCGGGCGAATTACGGGCGTGTTGACTGCGTAACTCTTTCGTCGCGGCTCGCTGGCTGAGTGGTGGTGTCAGGGCACGGCTTTCAGTGTTGCACCCGCCGGCAGCTCACCGCGCTCCAGGTAGCGCCACAAGGCGATCACCAGGCGTCGCGCCAGGGCCACGATCGCTACCCGTCGACTGCGACGGCAATCACCGCCGGCCTTCTTGGCGAACCAGTGGCTGAGGGCGCTGTTCGGCTGGTAGTGCAGCCATAGCCAGGCCTGTTCGACCAGCAGCGCGCGGACCCGGGGATTACCCTGCTTGCTGATGCCCTGGTCGACCCGCAGCGTGCCGCTGTCGTAGGGCGAGGGCACCAGGCCAACGCAGGCCCCCAACTGACGGCGGTTGCGAAACTGCCGCCAGAACAGCTCGAGTACCAGTTGCCGGGCGCCGACGGTGCCGATGCCGCGCAACTGGCTCAGTCGCGCCACTTGTTCGGCCTGGCGGGTGCCGAAGCGCTGCGCGTGTTCGTGCTCCAGCCGCCGCAGCTGGGTCCGGGCCTCCTGCCAGCGTTGCAGCTCCCGCTGCAGGCGGGCCTGCAGCGCCGCCCCCAGCGCCTGGCCAGCCCAGTCCTGCAGCGTGCCCTCGGCCAGTTGTTGGCGGCCGGCACGATCCAGCCGGGTCCAGCAGCCCACCGTCGCCAGCAGCTTCTCGATCCGGTTGCGGTGCTGCTGCAGCTCGCGCTGCAACTGCTGGCGCTCGCGCCCCCAGTGCCGGCGATCCTCGTCCTCGACGCTGGGCGGGCACACCACCTGAAAACGCCGCTGCTCGCCACGCAGCCAGGCCAGCAGGGCCTCCACCAGGCGCAAGGCGTCCAGCCGGTCAGTCTTGGCCAGACGCCTCCGCCGCGCCATCAGCAGGCTCGCTGGATCGATCACCAGGACCTCCAGCGCACGCGCCTGCAAGGCGCGCTGTAGCCAGAAGCCATCCTGGCCCGCTTCATACACCACGACCACTCTGGCGGACGCTGGCAACGCCCAGAGCGCGCGCGTCTCCGCGATCGTTTGCACCACCTGCTCCAGGCGCGCCAGGGGTTGCGGTGCGTCGACTGTCTTCAGCCGGGGGGCGCGCCGGGCATCACTCAGCGCCACTTTCCAACTGGCCCTGGCCAACTCCAGCGCCACTGCCAAGACCGGTTCGTTCGCACTATGCTGTTCAACGTAGGCCGTTCGCATGTCGATTCCTCCTCTGGGCCAAACCTTCTATCCCCCGGATTAAGAATCGGCGTGCGGGCGGCCTTTGCATAGGATCTACAAGAGCTGCATCACTCCGCGCAGCAGCTATGCGCCTTCATCGGTTCTTCCTCATAGCGGTCGTGGTAGGTCATCCAGTCCATGATCTCCTGCTCATCACGGCCCTTGGGCAGCAGGTCGAGGAAGTTGTAGGCGCCTACCAGCAGGTCCAGGCCACGGGCATAGGTGGAATAGGTGTGGAAGATGTCCCCGGCCTCGTTGCGATAGAACACGCTGAGCCCCGGCATGTCCTCGCCCGGGTCCTTGCTGGTGCCGTAGTTGTATCGCGCGGTGCCAGCGGCGATGTCTTCGGGCCGGGCGGCCACGCCGAAGTCCTGGTTGAAGGCACTGCCTTGGGACGACACCCACTTGAACGTCCAGCCCATGCGCTTGCGGAAGGCCTGGAACTCCTGCAAGGGCGCACGCGACACGCAGAGCAGGGTCACGTCGTGGTGCTTGAGGTGCTGGTTCGGCCCATCGATATGGTCGGCGAGGAAGGAGCAGCCGGGGCAACCTTCCTTCCAGTTGGGGCCGAACATGAAGTGGTAGATGACCAGCGTGCTGCGCCCGTCGAACAGGTCGGCCAGGGTTTCCCAGCCGTCCGGCCCCTCGAAGGCATAGACCTGGTCGATGCGGACCCAGGGCAGCGCCCGGCGCTCGGCGCTGAGTTTGTCGCGCTCGTGGGTGAAGGCCTTTTCCTTGCGCAGCAATTCCTCGCGCGCCTGAAGCCATTCTGCTTGGGAAACTACGGGATGCTTGTCGATGTTCATGGTGCGCACTCCTGAACCAGACGTTGATAAGGGACTCGCCCTAGTGGTCGTCCGGCCGGGGGTGCGCTCGACAATTGCGCGAAGAGTTGGCGACGAGCGGCCGCGCCTCAGAGGCTGTGGCCGCGTCTGGCCTCCAGGCGCTGGATGGTGGCGCTCGGTGTTTCGCCGAACAGCTTGCGATATTCGCTGGAGAAGCGTCCGAGGTGATTGAAGCCCCAGGCCAGCGCGATCGCCGAGATGTTGCGCTGGGAACGGTCCTCGAGGATGTCCTGTCGCACTGCAGTGAGCCGGTGCTTCTTCAGGAACGCCATCGGCGACTGGCCGAAGTACTTCCTGAAGCCCTCGAACAGCTTGAAGCGCGAAACGCCGGCGGCGCGCTCGATGTCCTCCAGGCAGATGTCCTCGCGGGCGTGGACCTGGATGAAGGAACGGGCACGCAGCAAGTAGTGCGGCAGCTTGATCTCCAGGCGCTCGCGCAGTTCGTCCGAATAGTTGTTCGGCTGGGCCAGGATCAGCCCCTTGATCAGCGCGCTTTCCAGATCACGGGTGAAGAACAGCTGGCCGTAGAGATCACGGCTGCGCTCCAGCTCATCGATCAGGTGCCGCGCCATGCGCCACCAGGAAGCCGCCGCGCCTTCTACCGCATCCATCTCGGCCTGGAAGCTCAGCGGTGCATCCACGCTGCGTTGCAACAGGTCTTCCAGGGTCTGCTGCATGGCCGCACGGGGAATCGCCACCTGCAACTTGTGGCAGTCGCCGCCGATGGTCAGCTCCTGGTGTTCGTGGGGCGAGACGATCACTCCCCAGTCGCGATCCGAACGCAGCAGTCGCCCGGACTTGGCCAGCTCCTGCTCGCCGCTGAGCGGCAGGCTGAGGCTGTAACAGTTGAGGTTCATCTCGTCGCCGACGCCGATGGTGACGTCGGTGCCGTACTCGACATAGCCCAGGGTGGTGGACATCGAGGGCAACACATTGCCGCTGTGGTGGAACTGGATACGCTCGGGCTTCGCCGCCTTCAGCTGGTGAGGCCCGCAAATGTTCGACATCCAGGAACGGGCTCCCGCCAGATCGTAGCGATCTGCGGAAATGTCTCGAAAATGGGGATAGTTCTTCGTACTCATCACGCGGCACCCAACACGGCAATTGGAGATGCGCGCTCTTGCGGCGCGTCGAGTTGAAACAGGCAAGCTCCATGCCACACCAGCACGCTCCTTCGAAGAGCGGAAATCGAGGATAACATTGGCCCATTTTCTGGATAGATCTGCTCCTCGGCCCCCGGAAACGTGTCCACAAAGGACCAGGCGACTGGTCTGGATGCCTCATTCCAGGGCCCTGCCACGCCGCCTGGAACAAGGCCTACGGTCACTCGGTGCGTTAACCGCCCACTTTCTCCGGCGCAACCTGGTGATTGGCAGAAAAGCTGGTGTGTTACTCGGTTTGGGAAGCACATGCACGCCTTGGGTTACCCCCACGGAAGGAGTGGATAGCCTTCGCCAATTTTTCGGATAGCGCACAGCGAAAGAATCGGCTAGCCAACCGCCATTTCCATCAGCAGGCGTTACCTCGGGCCGCTCCAGGCCAACCCACCGTTACCGCGCCCCGCCGTGGCGCTGTCGAGGTGGATTCAAGTCCCCTTCCCACCCCCGCCGCTATCCGCTTGCTGGACAAAGGCTATCCGTTTCTTCCGCTCGCCCAGGAACCGCTGCAAGCCCCGCCCCTTGTGGCTTGCGGGTGGATGGCCGACGGCAAAATTTACGGCGCAGCTTCGCCAACTATGCGGATAGACCGGGCAAGTCCCTGCTCCTTCTAATGGCCTCCACTGATTCGCCCGATGTGGAAGGTGCCACCCATGAATACTTCGAATAAAAACGTTGCGCAGTGGAGAGAATACGTCAGCGGCTGCCTGGACTTCCGTCCAGACGACGGCGTGTACCGCATCGCCCGGGACATGTTCACCGAGCCGGACCTGTTCGACCTGGAGATGGAACTGATCTTCGAGAAGAACTGGATCTACGCCTGCCACGAGAGCGAAATCCCCAACGCCCACGACTTCATGACCCTGCGCGCCGGCCGCCAGCCGATGATCATCACCCGCGACGGCAATGGCGAGCTGAACGCCCTGATCAACGCCTGCCAGCATCGCGGCGCCACCCTCACCCGCGTGGGCAAGGGCAACCAGTCCACCTTCACCTGCCCCTTCCACGCCTGGTGCTACAAGAGCGATGGCCGCCTGGTGAAGGTCAAGGCACCCGGCGAGTACCCGGAAGGCTTCGACAAGGCCACCCGAGGCCTGAAGAAAGCGCGCATCGAGAGCTACAAGGGCTTCGTCTTCATCAGCCTCGATGTCGCCGGCACCGACAGCCTCGAAGACTTCCTCGGCGACGCCAAGGTGTTCTTCGACATGATGGTCGCCCAGTCGCCCACCGGCGAGCTGGAAGTGCTGCCCGGCAAGTCCACCTACACCTTCGACGGCAACTGGAAGCTGCAGAACGAGAACGGCCTGGACGGCTATCACGTCAGCACCGTGCACTACAACTACGTGGCCACCGTGCAGCACCGCCAGCAGGTCAACGCCGCCAAGGGCGGCGCCAGCAGCACCCTGGACTACAGCAAGCTCGGTGCCGGTGACGCCGAGACCGACGACGGCTGGTTCTCCTTCAACAACGGCCACAGCGTGCTGTTCAGCGACATGCCCAATCCCACCGTACGCCCCGGCTACGCCACCGTGATGCCACGCCTGGTCGAGGAGCACGGCCAGGCCAAGGCGGAGTGGATGATGCATCGCCTGCGCAACCTGAACATCTACCCCAGCCTGTTCTTCATGGACCAGATCAGCTCCCAGCTGCGCATCGTGCGTCCGGTGGCCTGGAACAAGACCGAGATCACCAGCCAATGCATCGGCGTGAAGGGTGAGTCCGATGCCGACCGCGAGAGCCGCATCCGCCAGTTCGAGGACTTCTTCAACGTCTCCGGCATGGGCACCCCCGACGACCTGGTGGAGTTCCGCGAACAGCAGCGCGGCTTCCAGGGACGCCTGGAACGCTGGAGCGACATCTCCCGCGGCTACGGCAAGTGGGTCACCGGCGCCACCTCGAACAGCCAGACCCTGGGCATCGCGCCGGTGATGACCGGCACCGAATTCACCCATGAAGGTCTGTACGTGAACCAGCACGTCAACTGGCAGCGCTTCCTGCTCAAGGGCCTGGACCAGAAAGCCCTGAAACTACAGGAGGTGCAGGCATGAACCCGCAACTGCAATACCAGATCGAACAGTTCCTCTACGACAAGTCCGCCCTGTGCGACGCCCAGGACTGGGACGCCTACCTCGAGCTGTTCGACGAGCAGTGCGAGTACCACCTGCCGCAGTGGGAGTCCGAGCACCAGTACACCACCGACCCGAAACGCGGCATGTCGCTGATCTACTACAGCAACCGCTCGGGCCTGGAAGACCGGGTGTACCGCATCCGCACCGGCAAGGCCGCCTCGACCGTGCCGATGCCGCGCACCCTGCACCAGATCAGCAACGTGCGTATCGCCGAGCGTGGCGATGGCCAGCTGGAAGTGAAGGCCAACTGGCACACGCTGTACTACCGGCTGGGCCAGAGCGAGCAGTTCTTCGGCCATGCGACCTACCACCTCAAGCCCAGCGGCGAGAGCTGGAAGATCACCCGCAAGCACATGGTCCTGCTCAACGACACCATCAACTCGGTGCTCGACTTCTACCACCTCTGATTGCCCGGATGTACGCGCCATGAACCACAAGGTCGCCTTCAGTTTTGCCGATGGCAAAACCCTGTTCTTCCCCGTGCAGGGCAACGAGATCCTGCTCGATGCCGCCCTGCGCAACGGCATCAACATTCCGCTGGACTGCCGCGAGGGCGTCTGCGGCACCTGCATGGGCCGCTGCGAGTCCGGCCGCTACGCCATGGACTACGTGGACGAGGAGGCCTTGTCGGCCAAGGACCTGGAACAGCGCAAGATGCTCACCTGCCAGACCCGTGTGCAATCCGATGCGTCGTTCTACTTCGACTTCGCCTCGTCGCTCTGCAGCGCGGCGCGGCCGGTGGAAGAACGCGGCGTGGTCACCCACGTCGAGCAGGTGTCGCCGACCACCGCCATCCTCCACCTGGATGCCGGCATCGACGGCCAGCACCTGGACTTCCTGCCGGGCCAGTACGCCCGCCTGCAGGTACCGGGCACGGACGCTAAACGCTCCTACTCCTTCGCCAACCGACCGAACGCGGAGAACAAGCTGCAGTTCCTCATCCGCCTGCTGCCGGACGGGGTGATGAGCAACTACATCCGCGAACGCTGCAAGGTGGGAGACGAAATCCACTTCGAAGCCCCGCTGGGTGCCTTCTACATGCGCCACATCGAAAAGCCGCTGCTGCTGGTGGCCGGTGGGACCGGCCTCTCGGCCTTCCTCGGCATGCTCGACGAGATCGCCGCGAATGGCGGCTGCGGTCAGCCGGTGCACCTGTTCTATGGCGTGCGCCAGGTGGCCGACCTCTGCGAGCTGGAGCGCATCCAGGACTACGCCGCACGCATCCCGGACTTCAGCTTCACCCCGGTGATCAGCGACGAGGGCCAGGACTGGAACGGCAAGCGCGGCTACGTACCCGAGCACTTCGATGCAGTGGCCCTGCGCGAAGCCCCCTTCGACATGTACCTCTGCGGCCCGCCGCCGATGGTGGAGTCGGTGAAGACCTGGCTCACGGAAAACGGCATCGATAACGGTCACCTGTATTTCGAGAAGTTCACCGAGAGCAATACCTGACAAGTGCATGCCCCTTTGCAGGAGCCAGCTTGCTGGCGAATGCGCGATGCGTTCGCCAGCAAGCTCGCTCCTACAGCGGCACACAAAACAACAAATACGCTCCACCCGCTTCACCAACTGCCCACACAACAACTAAGCAGGCCGGGTCACGACGGCGCTGCGCAACCAAGGCGGTAACCATGAAAAAGACCCTTGAACTTGCGATGCTCGGGGCCGCGCTGGCCTCTTCCCTCCCCGCCCTGGCACAGGACCCTGTGCGCATCGGCTTCATCACCACCCTTTCCACACCCGCTGGCTACCTCGGCGAGGACGCCCGCGACGCCTTCCGCCTGGCCATGGACCAGGAAGGCGGCAAGCTCGGCGGCGTGCCCGTGGAGCTGGTGGTCGAGGACGATGGCCTGCAACCCGCCAAGGGCAAGCAGATCATCGACCGCATGAGCCTCGACGGCATCTCCCTCTACACCGGCGTCATGTTCTCCAACGTACTGGCCGCCGTGGTCAACGGCGCGACCCAGGGAGACCGCTTCTACATCAGCACCAACGCCGCGCCCTCCAACCTCGCCGGCGCACAGTGCAAGCCCAACTACTTCGCCGCCTCCTACCAGAACGACGTGCCCCACGAGATGGCCGGCGTCGCCGCCAACGACCTCGGCTACAAGAAGATGGTCATCCTCGCCCCCAACTACCAGGCCGGCCGCGATGCCCTGGCCGGGTTCAAGCGCACCTTCAAGGGCGAAGTCACCGAGATCTACACCAAGCTCAACCAGTTGGACTTCTCCGTGGAACTGGCGCGCATCCGCTCGCTGAACCCGGACGCCGTGTTCCAGTTCCATCCCGGCGGTGCCGGCATCAACTTCGCCAAGCAGTACGGCAGCTCGGGTCTGGCCAAGAGCATCCCGATGGTAGTGCCGGTGTTCTCCATGGACGAGCGCATGCTCGCCGCCACCGGCAACGTGGCCGAGGGCGTCAACGTGGTCAGCGGCTGGAACCCGCAGTCCGACAACCCGGCCAACCAGGCCTTCATCAAGGCCTTCACCGAGAAGTACAACCGCGCCCCCACCATGTACGCCGCCCAGGGCTACGACACCGCGCGCCTGATCGGCTCGGCCCTCAAGGCCACCAATGGCGACATCAAGAACGCCGAGGCCTTCCGCAGCGCCCTGCGCGATGCCCGCTTCGACTCGGTGCGTGGCAACTTCCGCTTCGGCAGCAACCAGCATGCGGTGATCGACTGGCACCTGCTCAAGGTCCAGGCCGGTGCCGACGGCAAGCTCGCCGAGGTGCCGGTGAAAACCATCGCCAAGGCCCAGGTGGACAGCTACGCGACCCAGTGCGCGCTCTGATCCCGACCTGACCCGCCAGCCCGCCGGCCACGCCGGCGGGCCACCATCGCAGGACTTCGCCATGCTGTTGCTCGAACAACTTCTCAATGGCCTGCAGTACAGCGCCCTGCTGTTCCTGCTCGCCTCCGGCCTGACGCTGATCTTCGGCATCATGGGCGTCATCAACCTCGCCCACGGCGCCTTCTACATGGTCGGCGCCTTCTGCGCCGCCCACACCGCCATCGCCACCGGCTCCTTCTGGCTCGGCGGCCTTGCCGCCCTGGCCGGTGCCGCGCTCTACGGCCTGGTGATCGAGACCGGGATCATCCGCCGCCTCTACAACCGCGACCACCTGGACCAGGTACTGGCGACGCTGGCCGTGGTGTTCTTCACCAACGAGCTGATCACCCTGCTGTTCGGCCGCAGCCCGCCGGCCATGCCGACACCGGACTGGTACAACGCCTTCGTCGAAGTGCTGCCCGGCCTGATGTACCCGGTCAGCCGCCTGCTGTTCATCGGCGCCGGCCTGCTGGTGGCCCTCGGCATGTGGCTGCTGATCAACCACACCCGCCTGGGGATGCTGATCCGCGCCGGCGCCGACGACCACGAGATGGTCGGTGCCCTGGGGGTGAACATTGCCCGCCTCTACACCCTGGTGTTCGTCTTCGGCTGCGTGCTCTGCGGCCTGGCCGGCTTCATGGCCGCGCCGCTGCTGTCAGTGGAGATCGGCATGGGCGAGAAGGTGCTGATCACCACCTTCGTGGTCATCGTCGTCGGCGGCGTCGGCTCGGTGCGCGGCGCCCTGGTAGGCGCCCTGCTGATCGGCATGGTCGACAGCCTGGGCCGCGCCTACATCCCGCAACTGCTGGACCAGCTGCTGCCGGCCGAGGTCAGCGGCGCCCTGAGCGCCGGGCTGATTTCCGCCAGCGCCTACATCGTCATGGCCCTGGTGCTGCTGGTGCGTCCGCGCGGCCTGCTGCCGGCCCGCGCCTGAGGAGAATCCCATGTCCCGTCGACTGATTATCGACCTGGCCTGCCTGGCCACCTTCGCGCTGATGCCCCTGGTGGCGGTGCTGTGCAACGAACCCTTCCTGGTCAGCCTGTTCACCCGCCTGGCCATCTACGGCATGGCAGCCGCCAGCCTGGACCTGCTGATCGGCTACGGCGCCATGGTCAGCTTCGGCCACGCCGCGTTCTTCGGCCTGGGCGGCTACGTGGTCGGCATCATCGCCTTCCACAGCTCGCAGGCGATGCCGCTGTGGGGCTGGGAAGGCAGCAACAGCGCGCTGGTGGTCTGGCCGCTGGCCCTGCTCTGCTGTGCCCTGCTCGGCCTGGTGATGGGCTACCTGTCGCTGCGCACCAGCGGCGTGCAGTTCATCATGATCACCCTGGCCTTCAGCCAGATGCTCTACTTCATCCTCGGCTCGCTGTCGCTCTACGGCGGTGACGACGGCATCCTGATGAACGAGCGCAACAGCCTGCCCGGCCTCGACCTGAACGACGCCAACGCGTTCTATTACCTCTGCGTTGCCCTGCTGGTGGCCTGGCTGCTGATCTGCCGGCGCCTGGTGGGCTCGCGCTTCGGCTTCGTCCTGCGCGGCCTCAAGCAGAGCGAGCGACGCACCGTCAGCCTGGGGCTGAAACCTTTGCGCTATCGCCTCACCACCTTCGTCATCGCCGGCCTCGGCGCGGGCCTGGCCGGCGTGCTCTGGGCCAACTACGCGCTGTTCGTAAGCCCCGACATGGGCGCCTGGCAGAAGTCCGGCGAGCTGATGGCGATGGTGATTCTCGGCGGCGTCGGTACCCTCCTCGGCCCGGTGCTGGGCGCTGCGGTCTACCTCGGTCTGGAACAGCTTCTGAGCCTGTGGACCGAACACTGGCTGCTGATCTTCGGCCCGCTCCTGCTGCTGGTGGTGGTGTTCGGCCGCCAGGGCATCTACGGCCTGCTGATGGCCGGCCAGCGACGGCGCAAGGCCTCCGCCCAGCCCCTTCCCGTCGCCACCGCCCGCGAGGTGCACCCATGAGCGCGCAACTGTCCATCCGTGGCCTGGAGAAATCCTTCGGTGCGGTGAAAGCCACCAATGGCGCCAACCTGGAACTGGCCGCTGGCGAGCTGCACGCGATCATCGGCCCCAACGGCGCCGGTAAGTCGACGCTGATCTCGCAGATCGCCGGGGAAATCCGTCCGGACAAGGGGAAGATTCTCTTCACCGGACAGGACATCACCGAAGTGCCGGCCCACGAACGACCACGCCTGGGCCTGGCCCGCTCCTTCCAGGTCAGCCAGCTCTACCCGGATTTCAGCCTGCTGGAGAACGTCGCGGTGGCCATCGCCGCCCGCGAAGGCAGGAGCTTCGGCATGTGGCGTCCGCTGTCCCGCGACCGCAGCCTGCTGGACCCGGCGCTGGGCTACCTGGAACAGGTCGGCCTCGGCCGCCGTGCCCAGGACCTGGTGAGCGAACTGTCCCACGGCGAACGACGCCAGCTGGAACTGGCCCTGGCGCTGGCCCAGGAAGCCTCGGTCCTGCTGCTGGACGAACCCATGGCCGGCATGGGTGCGGAGGAATCCGCGCGCATGACCGAATTGCTCCAGTCGCTCAAGGGGCGCTACGCCATCCTGCTGGTGGAGCACGACATGGATGCCGTGTTCGCCCTGGCCGACCGCATCACCGTGCTGGTCTACGGCCAGACCATCCTCACCGGCTCAGTGGAAGAAGTCCGCAGCAACGCGCAGGTCCGCGCCGCCTACCTGGGGGAAGAACATGCTTGAAGTCAATGGATTGCAGGCCGGCTACGGCCTGAGCCAGGTGCTGTTCGACATGCACCTGACCATCGAACAGGGTCAGGTGGTCTCGCTGATCGGCCGCAATGGCATGGGCAAGACCACCACCGTGAAATCCATCATGGGCCTGCTCAAGCCGAGCGCGGGGAGCATCCGCATCCACGGCAAGGAGATGCGCGGCGCCACACCCTACCGCATCGCCCAGGCCGGTCTGGGCCTGGTGCCGGAAGGCCGCCGCGCCTTCGGCAGCCTGAGCGTGAAGGAGAACCTGCTGGCCACCGCCAGCAAGGGCGGCAAGTGGGACCTGGCACGTATCTATGCCCTGTTCCCGCGCCTGGAAGAACGCCAGGAGCAGCTATCGAAGACCCTCTCCGGCGGCGAGCAGCAGATGCTGGTGGTGGGCCGTGCGCTGATGACCAATCCGCAGTTGCTGATCCTCGACGAAGCCACCGAAGGCCTGGCCCCGGTGATCCGCGAGACCATCTGGAACTGCCTGGCCACCCTCAAGGCCGAAGGCGAGACCATCCTGGTCATCGACAAGAACCTCAAGGAGATGGCGCGGGTGGTCGATCGCCACCACATCATCGAGAAGGGACGGCAGGTCTGGCAGGGAACGCCGGATCAACTCGCCGCGGCACCGGAGTTGTCGCACAGATACCTGGGCGTCTAGCTCGCTCGTCGCCCTAGATCTCGGCCCGTAGTCACGACGGGCCGGTAACCCCCGACGCAATCCGCTCTCCGCCAGCTCAGCGAAAGCCGGCGGCGGACGGTTGCGCCCAGAAAACCAGAAGAAGAGCCTTGCGATGATCTACAAGTCCCGTGCGTTCCCAATCCTATTGAGCACCCTCCCCTTCAGCGCGCTGGCCGCGGAATCCGGTTTCATCGAGGACTCCACCGCTACCCTGCAACTGCGCAACTACTACTTCAGCCGCGATTTCTCCGACATCGTCGGACCGAACAAACAATCCAAGGCCGAAGAATGGGCCCAAGGCTTCATCCTCAACTTCAAGTCCGGCTACACGCCCGGCCCGGTGGGCTTTGGCCTCGACGCCATCGGCACCCTTGGCATCAAGCTCGACAGCAGCCCCGACCGGGTCAACACCGGCCTGCTTCCGGTGCAGGAGGATGGCGAGGCCGCCGACGACTACAGCCGCCTGGGCGTGGCCGGGAAGATGCGTTTCTCGAAGACCGAGCTGAAAGTCGGCGAGCTGCAACCCAACCTGCCGGTGCTGATGTTCAGCGACATCCGCCTGCTGCCGCCCAGCTACCAGGGCGCGAGCATCACCTCCAACGAAATCGCCGGGCTGACCCTGCAGGGTGGCCACCTGACCGGCACCAGCCTGCGCAACGAGGCCGGCGACGACAAGATCCAGGCCCAGATCGGCTACCAGCCACAGCGCCAGGCCTCCAGCGACGCCTTCAACTACGCCGGTGCCGACTACGCCTTCAATGCCAACCGCACCACGGTGGGTGCCTGGTACGCGCAGCTGGAGGACATCTACGACCAGCGCCTGATCAGCCTCAAGCACGCCGAACCGGTGGGCGACTGGGTGCTGGGCGCCAACATGGGCTTCTACGATTCCAGCGAAGACGGTAAGAAGCTGATCGGCGAGGTCGACAACCAGGCCTTCTACTCCCTGCTCTCGGCCAAGCGTGGCGGCCACACCTTCTTCATCGGCTACCAGGGCATGTTCGGCGACCAGGGCTTCCCCAAGGTGTTCGCCAACATCACGCCGCTGGGCAACGAGGTCCCCACCTACGAGTTCGCCTCGGCGGATGAGCGCTCCTGGCAGGTGCGCCATGACTACGACTTCGCCGCCCTCGGCATCCCCGGCCTGACCACCACCCTGCGCTACATCAGGGGCGACAACGTCGACACCGGCAAGGGCTTTGAAGGCGAGGACTGGGAGCGCGACCTGGACATCGGCTACGTGATCCAGAGCGGCGCCCTTAAAGGCCTGGGCGTGCGCATCCGCAACGTCACCGCGCGTTCCAACTACCGCACCGACATCGACGAGAACCGGCTGATCCTCAATTACACATTGGCACTGTTCTGAAACCGAGCGCGCCGTCCACCTTTGGCACGGCCTGCTCCACCTGTGGGGGCGAATTCATTCGCCAAGGGCAACACAGCTGCCCTTGGCCTGGCAGGGCAGCCCTTCGGTCTGCATTGCGATTGAAATCGCCCCCACAAGGTCGTCCCCACCGACAAGGAATCCCCATGCCCCGAAAATCCGTGGCCGCCCTGCTGCTCTGTCTCGGCGGCCTTTTCATGCTCGCCGCCTGGCTGCTGGCCAGCCCCTGGCCGCTGGTCCTGGCCGGCACCTGCACCTTCTGCGGTGGGCTGCTCTACCACCATCTTCCCGCTCAAGTGATCGAGGTTGCGGTGATCCAACCGGTGCCGGAACCGCAACCCGCGCCTGCCTACCCTGTGGAAATCCCGCTGGCACCGGTCCCCACGCTACCCCTCGAACACCTGCTGGCGCGCCTGGCCGACCTTGGCCTGGCCATCGCCGAAAGCGAGGCCGACATGCAGCAGGCCAACAGCCTGGCCCGTCAGGCGGGCGAGAACCTGCAGCTTTCCACCCGCAGCATCGAGGACTCGGCAACTTCCATCGGCGAACTGGGGCAGTACATGGGCCATATCACCGAGGTGTTCAACGACCTCAGCGATCAGTCGCAGCGCATCGGCTCCATCGTCGGCAGCATCCAGGAGATCGCCAAGCAGACCAACCTGCTGGCCCTCAACGCCGCCATCGAAGCGGCGCGCGCTGGCGAACAGGGACGTGGATTCGCGGTGGTGGCGGAAGAAGTGCGCAACCTCGCCCGCCGCGCCAACGAAGCCAGCGAACAGATCGGGGAGATTGTCGGCGGCTTGCTGCATGCCTCGGAAAATGCACGCATCGGCCTGGCACAGGTGGACGGCTCGACGCGTTCTGGCCTGGAGAAATCCGCCATCGCCCTGCAGGCCCTGGCACAGATGAAGAGCGTTGCCACCACACGCTACGAGATCGTCCAGCGCATCATGCAGCGGCTGGAGGAGAAGCAGCGGATCACCGGGCAATTGAGGGAGTTGCTGGGCTGATCACCACTGGAGCGCGCATGCTTATCTTGCAGGGGCAAACTCATTCGCCAAGCAGGTCGAAGACCTGCCTTGCGAAAGCTCGTAGAGGGCAGCTGCGTCGCCCTTGGTGAATGAATTCGCCCCTACAGGCTCACCCATTCAGCCCCATCAATTCGCACATCGCCCGATACAACGGCGTCCCCGGCTGGCCCAACTCCAGCACCACATCGAAATGGTTCCTGCCGGGCGCTTCGACGAAGCGGCCGGGTAGTCCGCTCGCGTTCCAGGCCTCGAAGAAATCGTGGGACTGGCGGGCGAACTCCGCCGTCTCCAGCGCCCCGTAGCTGATCACCAGTTCGGCACCCCGCGTCGGCAGGTGGAAGGCCGGGCTGTTGCGGCGCGCTGCCGCTTCGTCCATCCCCATCCAGCCGTTGATATGGGTCTCCAGCAGCGGCCGCAGGTCGAACAGCCCGCTGATGGGCAGGGCGCCGCGCAGCACGTTGTCCGGCACGCCATAGCGCCCGTGCCAGCCTCCAGCCAGCAGCATCCCGGTGAGGTGCCCGCCTGCCGAGCTGCCACTGACATACAGGCGATGCGGGTCGCCGCCGAACTCGGCTATGTGGCGGTGCAGCCAGGCCAGTGCGCGGCGGGTTTGGTCGACGATATGGTCGAGGCTCACGGCCGGAGCCAGGTCGTAATCCATTACCACCACGCACGCACCGGCGGCGGTCAAGGCCGGCGCCATGAACGCCGAATCGGCCTTGGACAGCGCGCGCCAATAGCCGCCGTGGATGAACAGCAGCACCGGGGCATCCGGCTGCGCGGCAGGGAAGATATCCAGCCGCTCACCGGCTCCCGGTCCGTAGGACACATCCTTGAAGCACTTCAGCCGCGCATGGGCGTCGTCGCTCAGTGCGCGGTACTGGCGCGGATACTGGTCGAAGTCCTCGACGCTGGCGCGGGCGTTGTATTGCACGTCGTAGTACGCGGCCAGTTCGGCCGGATCGCTGGGGCGGGTCATGGGCACCTCCGAGAGTTGTCCGTCGATTAGGCGGCATTCCGTGGGAGGGCGAAATCCGGATAGTCGGGGATGGCTATCCGGGGAGTTTGTGCTGCTTCTGTGGGAGCGAACTCATTCGCGAAAGCCCGAGCACGGGGTCAACCACCCTCACCCCCGGCCCCTCTCCCGCAGGGAGAGGGGTGACTCGCGCCGGGCACTCACCAACCATCCTGCACGGACTGCCCCCTCTCCCTCTGGGGCGAAGAGGCACGCTTTCGAAAGCACCGCTTTCGGTGCCGATGAGCGCCAGGGCGCGAAGCGAACTGACCGGGGCGCAGAGCGGGGTTGGGGTGCGGGAAGCAAAGTTCGACATTGTCCCGAAAGTCAGTGCAAACCCACCGCCCATAAAAAAGCCGGCCAAACGGCCGGCTCAAGCAGCGGGGGAACCAGCCTCCCCCGCCGATTCGGTGACTCAGGCTTCGGCGCGAACGCGGTCGCGGATGGCTTCCTGCTCCGCGCTCGGGGCCTTCTGCAGCTGGAAGTCGAAGTCGATTTCGGCGAAGCGGTCCACGGCGCCACGGGCGGCGGCAGCGGCGGCGTCTTCGGTGAAGCGGATCTCGCCCACCAAGCCATCACGGGTGGCGTAGGCGAAGTCGTCCCACAAGTATTCGTCGCCCGACAGGTTGATCTGGGTGGTCAAGTGGCGATAGCCCGGCGCGGAGATGAAGAAGTGGATGTGCGCCGGACGGTTGCCGTGGCGGCCCAGGTGGTTCAGCACTTCCTGGGTGGTGCCATCCGGCGGGCAGCCGTAGCCGGACGGCACGATGCTGCGGGCACGGTAGCGGCCTTCGCTGTCGGTGACGATGCGGCGACGCAGGTTGTAGTCCGACTGGGTGGTGTCGAAGTAGGAATAGGTGCCCTTGGTGTTGGCGTGCCACAGGTCGACGATGGCGCCGGCGATCGGCTGGCCGTCGGCATCTTTCACCTGGCCCTGGAGGAACATCACGGTACCGGCATCAGTGCCGTCGTCCATGCGGGTTTCGCCTTCGGACAGCGGCGCGCCGGCCACGTACAGCGGGCCTTCGATGGTGCGCGGGGTGCCGCCGGAAAGACCGGCCTGCTCGTCCTGGGCGTCCAGCAGCAGGTCCAGGTAGTGCTCCAGGCCAAGGCCCGCCACCAGCAGGCCGGCTTCGCCACGGGCACCCATGCGGTTGAAGTAGTCCACCGCCTTCCAGAACTCTTCGGTGGTGACTTCCAGGTCTTCGATGATTTTGATGGTGTCGACCAGGATGCGGTTCACCAGCTTCTTCATGCGCTGGCTACCTTGGTCGTTGTTGAAGCCGCTCACTTCCTGGAAGAACTTCTGGACGTTTTCGTTGCTGGACAGTTTGATAGTCATGGCTATTTCCTCATCTTGTTGTTATCGGGCGCGAATCGATCAGCGATCGTCTTCGTGAATCGATGACGGGTGGCGGCAGAGGCCGTCCACCTCGATCTCCATGTAGGGGAACAGCGGCAACTGCATAAGAGTGTCATGCAGCTCCTCGACGCTGGCGAGGTCGAACACGCTGTAGTTGGCATAGTGGCCGGCGATGCGCCACAGATGGCGCCATTTGCCCTCGCGCTGCAGGCGCTGGGCCAACTCCTTCTCGTCGGCCTTGAGCCTGGCGGCCTTGGCGGGGTCCATGTCGACCGGAAGTTTCACGGTCATCTTCACGTGGAACAGCATGGGAAGGTCTCCTGTTTATTTGCGGCGGAAGAACGCCAGGCGCTCTTCGTCCAGGGCCAGGCCAAGGCCCGGGGTACGCGGCACGTGCAGCTGGAAGTCGCGATAGACCGGCGCTTCGCTGACGATTTCCTCGGTCAGCAGCAGCGGCCCGAACAGCTCGGTGTGCCAAGTCAGTTGCTTGAGGGTGACGAAGGCATGGGCCGACGCCAGGGTGCCGATGGAGCCTTCCAGCATGGTGCCGCCGTACAGGGCGATACCGGCCGCTTCGGCGATCTGCGCCGTGCGCAGCACGGCACGCGGGCCACCGTTCTTGGCGATCTTCAGGGCGAAGATGCTGGCGGCGCCGTCGGCGGCCAGGCTGAAGGCGTCTTCGACGCTCTCGATGGATTCGTCGGCCATGATCGGCGCCGGGCTGCGCTGGTTCAGGCGCACCTGGCCGGAACGGTTAATGCGCGAGATTGGCTGCTCGATCAGGTCGATGCCGTTGTCGCCGAGGATGCGGCAGGCACGCAGGGCGATGGATTCGTCCCAAGCCTGGTTGACATCGACACGCACGCTGGCGTTGTCGCCCAGGGCCTGCTTGATGGCGATGACGTGCTTGAGATCGCGGCTCACTTCGCCGGCGCCGATCTTCAGCTTGAAGATGCGGTGACGGCGAATTTCCAGCATGTGCTCGGCTTCGGCGATGTCCTTGGCGGTGTCGCCGCTGGCCAGGGTCCAGGCCACTTCCAGGCCGTCACGCACGCGGCCGCCGAGCAGCTCGCTCACCGGCAGGCCGAGGCGCTTGCCCTGGGCATCCAGCAGTGCGCTCTCCAGGCCGGACTTGGCGAAGGTATTACCCTTGGCGGCCTTGTCCAGGCGCAGCATGGCGGCGTTGATGTTGCAGGCGTCCTGGCCGATCAGCAGTGGAGCTAGGTGGCTGTCGATGTTCTGCTTGATGCTTTCCGGGCTTTCGTTGCCGTAGGCCAGGCCACCGATGGTGGTGGACTCGCCGAGGCCTTCGATGCCATCGGAGCAGCGCAGGCGGATCACCACCAGGGTCTGGTTCTGCATGGTATGCATGGCCAGCTTGTGCGGGCGGATGGTCGGCAGGTCGACGATGATCGTCTCGACGCTTTCGATCAGGACTTGGCTCACTTCAATACCCATCAGGTTCGGTTCATCTGGTCCCGATAGTGGCCGCGACAAACTGCGGGGTCCAATATAGAGTTTGTCTAGTTCGATACCTGGAAGGTATCGCCATATTGGCATCGACACCGCCCCGGAGTCCCCATGGAGCTTCGTCACCTTCGCTACTTCAAAGCGCTCGCCGAAACCCTCAACTTCACCCGTGCCGCAGAACGCCTGCACATCGCCCAACCGCCCTTGAGCCGGCAGATCCAGCAGCTCGAAGACGAGTTAGGTGTGGCCTTGCTGGACCGTGGCCGCCCCCTGCGCCTGACCGAAGCCGGACGCTTTTTCCATGAGCACTCCAGCACCCTTCTCGAGCAGTTGACCAAGGTTTGTGACAATACCCGCCGCATTGGATCGGGTGAAAAAGCCTGGCTCGGCATCGGCTTCGCACCCTCCACCCTCTACGGCGTGCTGCCGGACCTGATCCGGCGCCTGCGCAGCGATGCCGGGCTGGAACTGGGCCTGTCGGAGATGACCACCCTGCAGCAGGTGGAATCCCTCAAGGCCGGTCGCATCGACGTCGGATTCGGCCGTATCCACATCAACGACCCGGCGATTCAGCAACAGGTGCTGACCCTCGACCCGCTGGTGGCCGCCCTGCCCGCCGGGCATCCACTGCTCCCCGGCCCGGTGAGCCTCACGGACCTCGCCCAGGAGCCGTTCGTGCTCTATCCGGGCAACCCCCGGCCGAGCTACGCCGACCATGTGCTGTCGCTATTCGCCGCCTATGGCCTGCAGATCGAAGTGGCGCAATGGACCAACGAACTGCAGACCGCCATCGGCCTCGTCGCCGCCGGCATCGGCATCACCCTGGTGCCGGCCTCGGTGCAGGTGCTGCATCGCATCGACATCGGCTACGCCACCCTGCAGGAAGCCCAGGCCACCTCCCCCATCATCATCAGCCGCCGCGTGGGCGACGCCTCCCCGGCACTGACCCATTGCCTGGCGCTGATCGAGGAGTTGTCTGAAGGGCGGATCGGCGCGTGATCTTGATCCTGGGGGAGCGAGTTCATTCGCGCTGCAGGCCGCAGACCGCAGAACCGGGGGAATGCCGGGTGCACCTGCGCTGCCCTTAGCGAATGAATTCGCCCCCACGAAAAGCAACCGCCCCCCACAACAAGAAAAAAGCCCGCAAAGGAGTGGAAAAGATCTACGCGAACCTGCCGGAGGGAGGATTGAGCTCCCCCTTGTTTGGGTACCTCAGCCATGCACCACTGGCTCGGGAATGAATCCTTCCGCCGCCAGCGCACGTATCACTCCACGTATCAGGTAGTTGTTGGAGAAGCCCAGGGTGTATTGCCGTGCATTGGGCTGGATCGGTCGTAACATCCCCCGATCAACCAGCTTCTTGATCTGGTAGCTGCACTGGGGCGGCTTCAGGCCGGGCATGGCAACGGCTAGATCACCCGCCTTGGCAACGCCGTCATCGGTGCGTAGCAGCTGCTCCAGCACGCCTTGCTCCATGGGATTGATCAGGCCGCGCTCACGCGCATGGCTGATGGCCGGAGCGAGGATCGCACGCTTCAGGTACCGGTAGTCGGTCAGTTGGCCCACCTTGTTCAACTCATGCAGGATGCCTTCCAGCACATAGACACACCAACTTTCCAGGCTGCCCGGCGTCCCCTGATCCGCGGTGCCCAGCATGGCGTAATAGCGCTCCCGGTCGTTGCAGAAGACTGCGGTCGGGTTGAGTACACGGCCACCGGTGGAAACGTTGAAGCCATACTTGATGAGCAACGCGTAAGTGAACAGGCGAACAACCCGGCCGTTGCCATTGGCGAAGGGATGAATCCAGCCGAAGCGATGGTGTGCCAAGGCGACCTTCATCAGATCGTACTTTGGCGGCTCATCCCGATTCACGAAATCCACCAACTCCTCCATGTAGCCGGGAACGAGCAATGCGTCAGGCGGGAGGTGGTTGGACAAGGCGATCTGTACCGCCCCAGTACGAAAGGCGCCTGGCGTTCGGTCGCCTTCTCGATCCAGATTAGCGACCGTCATTGCATGCAGTTCGCGGATGAAATGCTGGGTCAGTTCGCAGCCTGGCGTGATGACCTCTTCGATATAGGCCATTGCCTTCTCGATATTGGAAATCTCCCGCAACGGGTCACTGGTGGAATCGGTCCCTTCAACCCTGCTTTCCACATAGTCGGCGAGCGTCGTGTGGTTCCCCTCGATGCGGGCAGACCCGAGGCTCTCGAGGATGTGGAAGATGTCCTTCAGCTGAAAGAAGATGGCAGGCGGCGTGGAGCCACTCAGGCGAAAGCGGCGCAGATGCTCGAGTTCGTTCAGCACATCAACCAAGGGTGAATCGAACGATGGATTGAGCAGGGTCAGCTCAAAGTGGGAAAAGGATGGCATCTCGACAATCATCCAGAGCGATAAATTTGAATATCTCGAAACCTATCACATGAAACCTAATAACTATGAGCCTATCGAGAGCATCGATCAGAATCACTATCTCAAATGCAGATAGATGAACAAGTCGAAACCCACCCCAGCCCTGTTCAACCCCGCGCGAACTCCGCCGCCCTTTCGATCAACTCCGCCTCCGGCCGCACGCCGGTGTAGAGCACGAACTGCTCCACCGCCTGCAGCACAATCACTTCGGCACCGGTGATCACCGGCTTGCCCAATTCACGGGCCAGAAGGATCAGCGGGGTTTCCACCGGTAGGGCTACCACATCGAACACCCACTCAGCCGCTTCCACCTGCTCGCGGGTGAAAGCCAGGGATTGGGCTTCCGGGCCGCCTTCCATGCCCAGCGGGGTAACGTTGACCAGCATCTGCGGACGCGCGTCGCCCGGCTCCGCCAGCCATTCGTAGCCACAGCCCTGCGCCAGCGCCTGGCCGGTTTCCCGGTTGCGGGCAACGATGCTGCCGTGGCGGAAACCGCTGTCGCGCAACGCACTGGCCACGGCCTTGGCCATTCCGCCGCTACCGCGCACGGCAAAGCGGATGTCCCTGGGCACCGCGTGGCTCGCCAGCAGGCTGGCCACGGCACTGTAGTCGGTGTTGTAGCCCTTGAGCCTGCCGTTGTCGGCGACGATGGTGTTCACCGAGTCGATGGCCGAGGCGGAGGCGTCCAGTTCATCCAGCAGCGGGATGCAGGCTTCCTTGAACGGCATGGACACCGCCGAACCGCGAATGCCGAGGGCGCGGATGCCACCGATGGCCGCCGGCAGATCAGTGGTGGTGAAAGCCTTGTAGACGAAGTCCAGGTCGAGGGCTTCGTACAGGTAGTTGTGAAAGCGCGTGCCGAAGTTGCCGGGTCGGCCGGACAGCGACATGCAAAGCCGGGTGTCCCGGCTGATGGGGCGGGGCATTGGGATCTCCGGTTATGACGGCGGGGAATCGGCAACCTTGTAGGGGTGAATTCATTCGCCAAGGGGCACGCAGTGCCCCCCAATGTGGGCCTGCAAGGCGGACCTTCGGTCCGCTTGGCGATTGAAATCGCCCCTACAGAAACCAATCGCCGCCTGCCAGGTTCGTCAGAAAATGTAATCCGTGGTCAGGAAGTTCGATTCGCGGTTGCGAATGATCTCGCTGACCAGTTCCTTGTTGTCCGCCTGGAACTTGGTGGCCACCAGGGTGCGGATGGAGAACACCCGCAGCGCGTCATGCACCGACAAGGTTCCTTCGGCGGAATTCTTGCGGCCGTTGAAGGGGAAGGTATCCGGGCCACGCTGGCACTGGGCGTTGATGTTGATGCGGCCCACCTGGTTGGCAAAGGCATCCACCAGCCGGCCGACCTGCGCCGGGTCGTTGCCGAACAGGCTGAGCTGCTGGCCGTAGTCCGAATGCAGCACGTAGTCGATCACCTCGTCCAGCTCACGGTACGGCACCACCGGAATCAGCGGACCGAACTGTTCTTCGTTGTAGAGGCGCATGTCCGGGCTCACCGGGCTCAGCACAGCGGGGTAGAAAAAGCTCTGCCGGTGGCTGCCGCCGCCTGGGTTGACCACCCTGGCGCCCTTGGCCACGGCATCCTCCAGCAGAGTGTTGAGGAAATCGACCTTGCCCGGCTCTGGCAGCGGGGTCAGGGCTACGCCATCGTCCCAGGGCATGCCCGGCTTGAGCGCGGCCAGCTTGGCGCAGAATTTATCGAGGAAGGGCTCGAGCACATCCTCGTGAACGAACAGGATCTTCAGCGCGGTGCAGCGCTGGCCGTTGAACGACAGCGCACCAGTGATGGCTTCGCTCACCGCGTTGTCCAGATCCACCTTGGGCAGGACGATGCCGGGGTTCTTCGCATCCAGGCCCAGAGCCGCGCGCAGGCGGTGCGGGCGCGGGTGCAGCTTCTTCAGGTCGGCGGCGCCGGAGTGGGTGCCGATGAAGGCGAACACGTCGACCTTGCCGCTGGCCATGATGGCGCTGACAGTCTCGCGGCCACGGCCATAGATGATGTTGATGACGCCCGCCGGGAAGCTGTCGCGGAAGGCCTCCAGCAGCGGGCGGATCAGCAGCACGCCGAACTTGGCCGGCTTGAAGACCACGGTGTTGCCCATGATCAGCGCCGGAATCAACGTGGTGAAGGTCTCGTTCAGCGGGTAGTTGTACGGCCCCATGCACAGCGCCACGCCCAGCGGCACGCGGCGGATCTGGCCGAGGGTGCCCTGCTCCAGCTCGAAGCGGCTGGAGCGGCGGTCCAGCTCCTTGAGCGCCTCGATGGTGTCGACGATGTAGTCGCAGGTGCGATCGAACTCCTTCTCGGAGTCCTTGAGGTTCTTGCCGATTTCCCACATCAGCAGCCTGACCACCGCCTCACGCTGCTCACGCATGCGTGCCAGGAACTTCTCCACATGCTGGATGCGCTCGGCCACGCGCATGGTCGGCCACGCGCCCTGCCCGTGGTCGTAGGCAGCAACGGCGGACTCCAGGGCCGCCAGCGCGGCATCGGCATCCAGCAGCGGAGTGCTGCCCAGCACCACCTGCTCATCACCCTGGTCGCTGGCCAGGAAGATCGGGCTGCGCACGGCAGCCAACGGCCCCTCCCAGCGCAACAGCTCGCCGTTCACCAGGTATTCGCGCTGTTCGATGGGCGCGCCGGGGCGGTAGCGCTCGGGAATCTGGTCGGCAGTGGGGAACAGGGTTTCGAGCTTGTTGTTGTGAGTCATTGCACTTTCCTCTGGATCGGGACCACTGGAAATCGGTTTTAACGCGGTTTTCTTGCTAGGTAAATCGTTTCAGCAAACCGTTTGGCGGAATCTGTTCTCATGACGGGATCGGCGCTAATCGGGTGCGTAGCCCGGATGAAATCCGGGGAATGTCGGCAGCCTGTTCCCGGATTGCATCCGAGCTACCTTCGTGGGCACAAACCTTGTGGGGGCGAATTCATTCGCCAAGGGGCACGTAGTGCCCCCATTGGATCTCCCAGGGCAGACCTGCGGCCTGCTTGGCGAATGAATTCGCCCCTACAACAGAAGATCGCCGCATAGGCGAGGCATCCTGCATCAGCGCAACAGCTCCAATGCCGCTGCCGTGGCTTCCTGGATGCGCTGCCAGTCGCCGTTGCGGACCCAGTCCTTGTCCATCATCCAGGTGCCACCCACGCACATCACATTGGGCAGGGCCATGTAGTCGTGCAGGTTGTCGGGGTTCACACCGCCGGTGGGGCAGAAACGGATGCCGGGGAAAGGACCGCCGAAGGCCTTGAGGGCCTTCACGCCACCGCAGATTTCCGCCGGGAACAGCTTGAAGCGGCGATAACCCAGGGCGTAGCCGAGCATGATTTCCGAGGCACTGCTGATACCGGGCAACAGCGGCAACGGACTGTAGACGCCGGCGCGCAACAGTTCGGCGGTACAGCCGGGGGTGACGATGAACTGCGAGCCGGCGGCTTCGGCCTCGGCAAGCATCCATTCATCCAGCACAGTGCCTGCGCCGACGCAGAGTTCCGGGCGCTGCTCACGCAGGGTGCGAATGGCGGACAGGCCGTGCTCGGAGCGCAGGGTAATTTCCAGGGTACGCAATCCGCCGGAGGCCAGGGCATCGGCCAGGGGCAGGACGTCCTGCTCCCGCTCGATGGTGATCACCGGCAGGATGCGCGCCGCGCCGCAGAGGATATCGATCACGGCGGCCTTGTCAGCCATGCTCGGCACGGCTTCGCGACTCGTGGCCCGGTTGGTGGGGAGGCTGGTCATGGGCGTTCCTTCGGGCTCAGGGGCACCAGTGGATTTCCAGGGGACGACGGAGGAAGGCGCGGATCGGCATCGCCGTCGCGTCTTCGCCCGCCAGGGCGTCGGCCAGGGTGGCCAGCTTGGCCTGGCCTTGCACGGCCAGCAGGGTCAGGTGCGCGCTGGCCAGCAGCGGCAGGGTCAATGTCAGGCGCTGGCGCGGCACGCTGGGTGCCAGCATCGGCAGGCAGCGTTGCGGGCAATCGGCACTCAGCGCCAGCTCCAGGTTCGGGCTGGACGGGAACAGCGACGCGGTATGGCCATCCTCGCCCATGCCCAGCACCAACACGTCGATGGCGCCCAGCTCACCCAGGGCCGCATCGGCCATGTGCGCCGACTCGTCGAGGCCGGGCGCACTGTGGTAGAGACCGAGGAATTGCGCCCCGGCAGCGGCTCCGCGCAACAGGTGGCGGCGCACCAGGCCTTCGTTGCTGTCGGGATGACTGACCGGCACGAAGCGCTCATCGGCGAGGCTGACGGTCACCTTCGACCAATCCAGTGCCTGGCCGGAAAGGCACTCGAAGAAGGCCACCGGGCTGCGCCCGCCGGACACCACCAGCACCGCCGAACCGCGTGTGTCGATGGCATCGCGCAGGGCGTTGGCGACGGTTATGGCCAGTTCACCGGCCAGTTGTTCGGGGCTGCCGAGGCTGAGCCCGGTGACCTGCGTCGGCAGGTCGAGATTACAGATCGCCATACCAACTCCTGCCATCACGGGTGATCAATGCGATGGAGGCCACCGGCCCCCAGGTTCCCGCCGCGTAGGGCTTGGGTGCGTCGCCCTGCTGCCGCCATCCGGCGATCAGTTGGTCGCACCACTTCCAGGCGTATTCGATTTCGTCCTTGCGTACGAAGAGATTCTGGTTGCCCTTCATCACTTCCAGCAGCAGACGCTCATAGGCGTCCGGAATCCGCGCGCTGCGGTAGGTATTGGAGAAGCTCAGCTGCAGCGGGTCGCTGCGCAGCTGCATGCCCTTGTCCAGGCCCTGGTCCTTGGTCATCACCTGCAGGGAAATACCTTCGTCCGGCTGCAGGCGGATGATCAGCCGGTTGCTGATCAGCGGCCGCTGCTCGGGGGCGAAGATGTAGTGCGGCGGTTCCTTGAAGTGTATGACGATCTGCGAAAGCTTCTGCGGCATGCGCTTGCCGGTACGCAGGTAGAAGGGCACGCCGGACCAGCGCCAGTTGCGGATTTCCGCGCGCAGGGCGACGAATGTTTCGGTGTCGCTGTGGGTGTTGGCGTTCTCTTCTTCGAGATAGCCGGGCACCGTCTTGCCGAGGATGTTGCCGGCCACGTACTGGCCGCGCACCACCTGTTGGCTGAGCTGCTCCTGGGTGATCGGCGCCAGCGCTTTCAGCACCTTGACCTTCTCGTCGCGGATGCTGTCGGCGGAGAGGTCGCTGGGCGGGTCCATGGCGATCAGGCAGAGCAGTTGCAGCAGGTGGTTCTGGATCATGTCGCGCAACTGTCCGGCCTGGTCGAAGTATCCCCAGCGCCCTTCAATGCCCACTTGCTCGGCCACGGTGATCTCCACATGGGAGATGTGGTGCTGGTTCCACTGGGTTTCGAACAGGCTGTTGGCAAAGCGCAGGGCAATCAGGTTCTGCACCGTCTCCTTGCCCAGATAGTGGTCGATCCGGTAGGTGCGGTTTTCCGGGAAGTGCGTCGCCACGGCGTCATTCACTGCGCGTGAGGACTCCAGATCATGGCCGATGGGTTTTTCCAGCACCACGCGGGTGCGCTCGGCCAGCCCCGTGGCGGCCAGGCCCGCGCAGATGGCGCCGTACACGGCGGCGGGCGTGGCGAAGTAGGCGATCAGCCGGGACACGGGGCCCAGCTTGTCAGCCAGGGCCGAGTAGGCGTCGGCATCGAGGAAGTCCATGGTCAGGTAATCGAGCCGCGCCAGGAAGCGCTGCACGGCGCCCTCCTCCACCTCTGCGGCGGGCACGTAGCGACGCAGGTGCTCGCCAATGGCAACGAGGTGGGCAGCCGGGTCGCCATTCTCGCGACCCAGGCCAAGGATGCGTGTATCGGTCGGCAGCAGGCCGGCGCGGTCCAGTTGATAGAGCGCGGGAAACAGCTTGCGCAGTGCGAGGTCACCGAGGCCGCCGAAGAGCGCCAGGGTGCAAAGTTCGACAGGTTGTGAGGCCATGATATTTGTTCTTCTATCAAACATGAGCTTATGAATACACCCAATAATGCGCTTCATCAAGACAAAATGTAGTAATAAAACTACATTTACCAACATGCGAGATTGCGGTGGCTCCGTCCAGATGCGCTCAGTACGATAGGCCACCGATTGCAGGCCCCTTTCCAGGAATCCCAATGGACCGCGTGCACAACCTGCTGGAGCAGATCCAGAACCGCCTCGACGAACTCAACAAGGCTGAGCGCAAGGTCGCCGAAGTCATCCTGCGCGACCCGCAACAAGCCACCCGCTACAGCATTGCCGCGCTGGCCCAGGCCGCGCAGGTCAGCGAGCCGACGGTGAACCGCTTCTGCCGCTCCTTCGGCGTCAACGGCTACCCCGAACTGAAGATGCAACTGGCGCAGAGCCTGGCCAGCGGTGCCGCCTACGTCAGCCAGGCGGTCGCGGCGGACGACGGCCCCGAGGCCTACACGCGGAAGATCTTCGGCAGCGCCATCGCCTCCCTGGACAGCGCCCTGCAGACCCTCGACCCACAACTGGTCAGCCGCGCCGTGGACCTGATGATCCAGGCCCGGCAAATCCACTTCTTCGGCCTTGGCGCCTCGGCCTCGGTGGCCCTGGACGCCCAGCACAAGTTCTTCCGTTTCAACCTCGCCGTGTCCGCCCATTCCGATGTACTGATGCAGCGCATGCTCGCGTCGGTGGCGCACACGGGCGACCTGTTCGTGATCATTTCCTACACCGGCCGCACCCGCGAGCTGGTGGAGGTAGCGCGCCTGGCACGGCAGAACGGCGCCTCGGTACTCGGCCTGACGGCCGCCGGCTCGCCCTTGGCCAAGGCCAGCACCCTGAGCCTGGATATCCCGCTGCCGGAAGACACCGACATCTACATGCCGATGACCTCGCGCATCATCCAGCTCACCGTGCTCGACGTGCTCGCCACCGGCATGACCCTGCGCCGCGGCGTCGACTTCCAGCCGCACCTGCGCAAGATCAAGGAAAGCCTCAACGCCAGCCGGTATCCGACGGATGAAGAGCCATCCTGATAGTTCTTTGCGGGGATTTACCCTCTCCCCCAGCCCCTCTCCCTGAAGGGAGAGGGGAGACAAGCAGCCGGCACTTGCTTCGACCGCCGCACGGACAGCCCCCTCTCCCGCTTGCGGGAGAGGGTTGGGGTGAGGGCAACGGAGCCCATGCCCCGCGCCTCACCCGACCCACGCCTTCAAACTCAACCTCGCTTCTTCCCCTGCCACCAACTCCACGCCGCCCTCGTCACAAGCCGCGCCCTGCACGGAAAGAAAGCCCAGGCCCTCTGCCCAGCTCACCTCTGAAAGAGGCCTGCTACCCGGATGCCAGACCACCGTGTTCGGATTATTCCCTCCCTCGATGCGCAACCGCCGCTGCCATCCGGCATCCTGAATCCGCACCCGGCCACCGCGCCGGAAGACCTTGTGGCAACCATCGATCACCCGTAGCTCACCCTCCTGCCGGCACGCCTCGCGCGTCAGCAGGTCGCGGCCATCGACGCCGTCCAGCCCCAGCAAACCGACCCGAGCCACGTCGCTGACCCGCCAGTAGGCGTGGAGTGCGTGACTGAGGACACAGGGCTCGCTGTCGCGGTGGCGGGTGACCAGTTGCAGGCTCATACGCTCGCCCAGCTCCGCCTGCAGATCCACCTGCCAGTCATGCAGGTCTAGGCGCCAGTTCAGGCGCACACCCTCGGCATCGGCGTCCTTGTGGATAAGTCGCCAGTCCGACAGTCGCGCCCAGCCGTGATGAGGCCAGCCGCCTTCCATGGGATGGCGGCCGAACCAGGGCCAGCAGACGGGCACACCACCGCGAATGGCGCCGATGCGCGGCCAGCGTGCCGCGCACCAGAGCAGCGGCCGCTCGCCGTGGGGCTGGTAGTGCAGCAACTGGCCGCCCTGCCGGCTGAACACCGCCGAGCAGCGCGGGTGCTCCACCAGCAGCAGCTCGCGCCCCTGGTGCTCGGCCCAGCGGAACGGCTGCCCGGCCGCCGGGCGCAGCAGGTCGGCGAGGGGATGGTCGGCGCCCTCCCCTGCCTTCACCAGGCGCGGCCCGCGACGGCGGGACTCACTGGCGGCCATCGACATGACCCGTCATTTCCACCAGTACTCCAGTTGCACACCGAAGTTGGAGCCATGCAGCGCATTGCCGAAGGCGCCGGTATCCGAAAGCGCCGAGCCCGCCGCCATCTGGCTGGCCGCACGCTGGGCCGCCTCGTTCCAGCTGGCGTAGGTGTAGTAGAGACGGATTTCCGGGCGCTCCCAGAAGCCAGGACCGGCCGGCGACCAGGTGGGCGCGACGGTGAACTTGGTCAGTTTGCGCGTGCCGCCAGGGGCTTCCACCTGGTCGCGGCCCAACTCGGTCACCAGCTTGAACTGGTCGGTGAAGGCGTAGACTGGGCGCACGCCGACGGACAGCCAATTCTGGTCGTCACCATCCGGACGGGTGTCCTTCTGGTAGACCACCTCGAACTGGCCACCGAAGCGCGGCGTCACTTGCCAGTCGAAGAACTCCACCACACGCCAGCTCTTGTTGGCGTTGTCCAGGGTCGGGTCGCCGGTGTAACCGAGCGCGGTGCCCGGTCCGCGACCGTATTGCAGGGCGAAGGTGTTGACCCCGCCGAGGAAGACCTTCTGCTTGTGCTGCGCCGCTACCGACCAGCCGCTATGGGCGTCGGTGCTGTCGGGCTTGTCGATATAGCTGACACCCACACCGACCTCACCCCCGGGATTGGTCTGGAAGCCGTCGATGTTGAAGTCGTGACGGTTGATGTAGGGGTCCTGGTCGTAGTTGTCCTTGCGCGAGAACACGTAGCTGTACTTCAGGTCGCCGATGGCCACTTCATCGAAGCCGAAGCCGGTGGCGCTCTGGTTCCAGTAGTAGAAGTCGGAGATGTGGATGTCGTTCCGCTTGTAGAAGCGGCGACCGGCCCAGAAGGAGCCGCCGTTCAGCGCCGGCATATTGCTCCACTCGGCATACATCTGGTTCATCCGCGCGAAGCCGTGGTCGCCGGTGAACTCGGGTGTATGGCCGTATTCGTTGTAGAGCTGCGCCATGCCCTCGACGCTGACCACCGAACCGTCATCGAGCTTGAGCAGGTCCTGGCGCAGGTCCAGTTCGATGTACTGCTCGCATTCGTTGCCCAGACGGTACTTCGATTGAGCCCCCGGCAGCTGGAAGCAGGATTGCGTGCCGCCCTCGCTGGCCCCCCCGGCGCCACTGCGCATGTAGCCGGTGAATTCCACCGCCTGCGCCACACCGGAAACCGCGAAAAGCGCGCAGGGCAGTACCCACAAACCTTTGATCGTCGTGCTCATGTCCACTCCAGATTTTTATTGTTGTACGTCGATGGATCGTCTTTCCAGGTAGCCCGGATGCAATCCGGAAAGGCCGTGACAGCCAATCCCCGGATTTCATCCGGGCTACGGTTCAACGCCCCTTGAGCTGCGCCACCTTGGCTTGCCGCTCAGGGCTCGCCACCTTTCCCGGTGCACACAACCGCTCGCCGCTTTGCGCGTCGAACAGCAGCACCTTGTCGGGCGCGAACTGCAGGTCGAGGGTGTCGCCCACGCGCACCGGCGCATCGGGGGCCAGGCGGCAGCAGACCTTGGTCTGGTTGATCTCGACGAAGGCCAGAATGTCCGGGCCGGTGGGCTCCAGCACCTGCACCTCGGCACGAATGGTCGGCAGCTCGCTGGCGCCGACCAGGATCTGCTCCGGGCGGATGCCGAGGATCAGTTCGCGCCCTTCCAGCTCGCCATCGGCGTCGCCCAGGGGCAGTTCGCAATGGCCGTCGGCGCTGTCCAGCAGGCCCACCAGGCGGCCGTCGCGGCGCTGCAGGCGCAGGGGCACGAAGTTCATCGGCGGCGAGCCCATGAAGCCCGCGACGAAGAGGTTGGCCGGATCGTTGTAGATCTGCTGCGGGGTGCCGAACTGCTGGATGATGCCGTCCTTCATCACCGCCACCTTGTCGCCCAGGGTCATGGCCTCGATCTGGTCGTGGGTGACGTACACGGTGGTGGTCTTCAGCCGCTGGTGCATCAGCTTGATCTCGGTGCGCATCTCCACCCGCAGCTTGGCGTCGAGATTCGACAGCGGTTCGTCGAACAGGTAGATCTTCGGCCGCCGCGCCAGCGCCCGGCCCATGGCCACGCGCTGCTGCTGGCCACCGGAGAGCTGGCCCGGCTTGCGCTGCAGCAGGTGCTCGATCTGCAACAGCTTGGCCACACGCGAAACCTCGGCGTCGATCTCGGCCGCCGGCATCTTGCGGATCTTCAGGCCGAAGGCGATGTTCTCGCGCACGTTCATGGTCGGGTACAGGGCATAGGACTGGAACACCATGGCGATGTCCCGGTCCTTCGGGCTCATGCCGCTGATGTCCTGGCCATCGACCATGATCGCGCCACCGCTGATGCTCTCCAGCCCGGCGATGCAGTTCATCAGGGTGGTTTTGCCGCAGCCCGACGGGCCGACGAGGATCAGGAACTCGCCGGAGTCGATGGACAGCTCGATGTTCTTCAGGGTGTCCGCCAGGCCGCTGCCGTAGGACTTGTTCACATTGCGCAGTTCGAGGGTTGCCATGTCGTTTCTCCAATCTTGAAGGCGTCAGCCTTTCACCGCGCCAGCAGTTAAACCGCGCAGGAAGTATTTGCCGGCGAACACGTAGACCAGCAGGGTGGGCAGGCCGGCGATCATCGCGGCGGCCATGTCGACGTTGTATTCCTTGACCCCGGTGCTGGTGTTCACCAGGTTGTTCAGGGCCACGGTGATGGGCTGGGTGTCGCCGCTGGCGAACACCACGCCGAAGAGGAAGTCGTTCCAGATCTGGGTGAACTGCCAGATCAGGCAGACCATGATGGTCGGCACCGACATGGGCAGCAGGATGCGCCCGAAGATGGTGAAGAACCCCGCCCCGTCCAGCCGCGCCGCGCTCACCAGTGCGTTCGGGATGCTCACGTAGAAGTTGCGGAAGAAGAGCGTGGTGAAGGCCAGGCCGTAAACCACGTGCACCAGCACCAGGCCGCCGGTGGTGTTGGCCAGGCCGAACTGGCCGAGGGTGAAGGACGCCGGCAGCAGCACCACCTGGAACGGCAGGAAGCAACCGAACAGCAGCAGCCCGAAGAACAGCTGAGAGCCACGGAAGCGCCACATGGACAACACGTAGCCATTCAGCGCGCCGAGCAGGGTGGAGATGATCACCGCCGGCACGGTGATCTTCACCGAGTTCCAGAAGTAGCCGCCGACGCTGGCCCAGGCCTTGGCCCAGCCCACCAGGGTGAACACGTCCGGCATCGACAGCAGGTTGCCGGTGCGGATGTCGTCCGGCGTCTTGAAGCTGGTCAGCAGCATCACCACCAGCGGCACCAGGTAAACGGCGCAGGCGACGAACAGCGTGGCGTGGATGGCCAGGCGGCTGACACTGAAGGCGGGTTTTCCGGCCAGGCTAGTCATGGCGCTTGTTCCTCAGTTCGGAGTACAGGTAGGGCACGAGGATCGCCAGCACCGCGCCGAGCATGAGCATCGCGCTGGCGGCGCCAAGGCCCATCTGGCCGCGGGTGAAGGTGTGGGCATACATGAACATCGCAGGCAGGTCGGAGGCGTAGCCGGGGCCACCGGCCGTCATGGCGGCGACCAGGTCGAAGCTCTTGATGGCGATGTGGGCGAGGATCATCAGCGCGCTGAAGAACACCGGACGCAGGCTCGGCAGGACGATGCGCAGGTAAATGGCTGGCAGGCTGGCGCCGTCCACCTGGGCGGCACGGATGATCGACTGGTCCACCCCGCGCAGCCCCGCCAGGAACAGCGCCATGACGAAACCCGAGGACTGCCACACGGCGGCGATCACCAGGCAGTAGACGACCCGATCCGGGTCCACCAGCCAGTCCAGGCGGAAGCCTTCCCAGCCCCAGTCGCGCAACAGCTTGTCCAGACCCAGACCAGGGTTGAGCAGCCACTTCCAGGCGGTGCCGGTGACGATCATCGACAGCGCCATGGGGTAGAGGTAGACGGTGCGGATGAAGCCTTCGCGGCGGATACGCTGGTCCAGCAGCACCGCCAGGAACACGCCGATCACCAGGCTGATGCCGATGAACAGTCCGCCATAGACCAGCAGGTTGTGACTGGCCACCCACCAGCGATCGTTGTCCAGCAAGCGCTCGTACTGCTGCAGCCCGACCCATTTGTAGCTAGGCATGAAGCGCGAGTTGGTGAAGGACAGCAGGAAGGTCCAGAGGATGTAGCCATAGAAGCCGACCAGCACGATCAGCACACTGGGCGCCAGTACCAGCCTGGGTAGCCAGCGTTGCAGCGCATCCAGCGGTGAGGCCTTGGCGAAGACTGCGGTTGAGCTCATGAGTACCAGCTCCGTGGGTTGGGTTTTCACTCCCCTCTCCCGCCTGCGGGAGAGGGGCCGGGGGAGAGGGTGTTTCGGGCAGCCCTCTCCCCAACCCTCTCCCACAAGTGGGAGAGGGGGCTGATGAGGAGCAGCAGGAAACCATGGCGCCTGCCGGCACCCTCGAAATCGTCTGTTTTGGAGAAGGGCCGCTCTCAGGCGGCCCGACCGCTTACTGCACCGCTTCGATCGCGGCGGCCAGTTGCTGCGCGGCCTTTTTCGGGTCGGCGGCGGGGTCGTTGAAGAAGTTGGTCACCACGTCGAACACTGCCCCTTGCACGTAGCTGGAGGCGGCCATGCCGTGGGCCAGGCTCGGCTGCAGGCCATTGCCTGCCGCCGCTTCCTTGAAGTCCTTCATGGACTGCTGGGCGCAGGCATCGAAGCTCGACATGTCCTGGTCCAGGCGGACCGGAATGGAGCCCTTGTTCTGGTTGAAGAACTGCTGGAACTGCGGCTCGAGCACGGTGCGCGCCAGGTCGTTCTGCGCCTGGATATTGGCTTCATCCTTGAGCTTGAACATGGCCAGGGAGTCGATGTTGTAGGCGAAGCTGCCCTGGGTGCCGGGGAACGGCAGGCATTGGTAATCCTTGCCCGCCACCTTGCCGGCAGCGCTCCACTCGCTTTTGGCCCAGTCGCCCATGATCTGCATGCCGGCCTTGCCGTTGATGACCAGGCCCGTGGCGCTGTTCCAGTCGCGGCCAGCGGCGTCAGGATCGACGTAGCCGCGCAGCTTCTTCAGGGCGGCGAAGACTTCGACCATCTTGTCGCTGGTGAGAGTTGCCTTGTCCTGCTCGACGAAAGCCTTGTGATAGCCCTGCGGGCCGAGAATGCTGAAGACCAGGTCCTCGAACACCGTGCCGTCCTGCCAGGGCTGGCCGCCGTGGGCGATCGGGATGTAGCCGGCGGCCTTGAGCTTGTCGGCGGCGACGAAGAATTCGTCGAGGGTGGTGGGCGGCGTGGCGCCGGCCTTCTGGAACACCTCGGGGTTTATCCACAGCCAGTTGACCCGGTGCACGTTGACCGGCACAGCCACGTAATGGCCGTCGTACTTCATGATGTCAGCGACCTGCGGGGACAGCAGCGAATCCCATTTGCCCTCGGTGGAGACGTCGTCCAGCTCGGCCAGCAGGCCCAGCTCGCCCCACTCCTGGATATCCGGCCCCTTGATCTGCGCAGCGGACGGCGGATTGCCGGAGACGGCGCGGGTCTTCAGTACGGTCATGGCCGCCTCGCCACCGCCACCGGCAACGGCGAAATCCTTCCAGGTGTGGCCTTTTTCTTCGACGAGTTTCTGCAAGGTATCGGCGGCGCGCTTCTCGCCACCGGAGGTCCACCAATGCAGGACTTCCACTTCGCCGGCGAGGGCGGACAACGGGAACAGGGAGGCGAGGGAAACGACAGCGGCCAGGCGGGAGATGGCATTCATGGAGGGGGATACCTTTTTGTTTTTATGACTGTGCAAGTCGGTGCTTGCCCTTGCCTCGCAGTCTAACCACGGCCTGCAAGGCCGCGGGTAACAAAGGGATGGTGGATGGTCACGGGGTGGTTACAAAAGTCGGTGCGCGGAAAGGCACCCTCTCCCCAACCCCCTCCCTGAAGGGCGAGGGGGCTGTCCGTGCATGAGTTGGGCTTTGGCAGAATCCTGCAAGCGCGAGTCACCCCTCTCCTCTTCAGGGAGAGGGGATGGGGGAGAGGGCAGCGGCCTATCCGGCCTGCCTCGGCAACCACAGCGTCACCCGCAACCCGCCGTCGCGCAGGTTCTTCAGGCTCAGCTCCCCGCCGTGGCTGTGGGCGAGGTTACGCGCGATGCCAAGCCCCAGGCCGTAGCCCTGTGTGTGCCCCGCCAGGCGGAAGTGCGGTTCGAACACCTGCTCCAGCTTCTGCTCCGGTACGCCGGGGCCTTCGTCGTCCACATGCAGGACGAAGGCATCGATGCTGTCCTCGATCTGCAGGTGCGCCCGTTCACCGTATTTCAGCGCGTTGTCCACCAGGTTGCCGATGCAGCGGCGCAGGGCCAGGGGCTTGCCGGGGTAAGGCGCAATCGCCCGCCCTTCCAGCGTCACCTGCCCGGTGCCGAGGTAGGGCTCGATCAGCCCGTGCAACAGGTGGTTGAGGTCCACCTGTTCGATGTTCTCGTGGATGTCGGTGTCCTTCACGCACTGCAACGCGCCCTTCACCAGCAGTTCCAGGTCATCCAGGTCGCGGCTGAACTTGGCCTGCACTGCTTCGTCCTCCAGCAGTTCCACCCGCAGACGCAGGCGGGTGATGGGGGTGCGCAGGTCGTGGGAGATGGCGCTGAACAACTGGCTGCGTTCACTGAGGTAGCGACTGATACGGTCGCGCATGCTGTTGAAGGCGCGGCTTACGTCGGCCACTTCGCTGCCACCCGCTTCAGGCAAGGGCTCCACTTCGGCGCCCAGGGACATTTCCCGTGCGGCCCTGGCCAGGCGCTTCAGCGGCCGGCTCTGCCAGTGCACCAGCAGACCAATGAACAACAGCAGGAAGGAACTGGTGAGGAGGATGAACCACAGCTGCTGGGTCGGCAGGCCCTGGTCTTCCAGCGTGGCGTAGGGTTCGGGCATCAAGGATGCGAGGTACAACCACTCGCTGGGGCCAATCTGGATCTGCGTGACCAGGATGGGCGGGTTCACCGGCTCCAGGGTCAGCGCGTAATGGGCCCAGGAACGCGGCAGCTCGTCGAGCTTGAGGCCGCTGTTGAAGATGCGCAGGTCGTCCGGATTGACGAAGTGCAGGGACAGGTCCACCTGCTTGCCCAGTCGCTCGCGCAGCACCGCTTCCACTTCGCCGAGCACCGCGCGCTTGCGCGGGGTTTCCGGCAGCACGCTCATGTCCAGGGGCTTGTCGTTGAGGGAGACGAAGAAGCGCGTGCCGCCCATGGAGCGCAACTGGTCGAGCACCATGGGGCGGTAACCGATGGGCAGCGAGCGGATGTAACTCACGCTGGCGACCATGGATTGCGCCAGACTGCGGGCGCTGGTGAGCAGACCTTCCATTTGGCTGGCACGCAATTGCGAGACCCAGATGACGCTGGACAGCGCCTGGGCCAGCAACACCACCAGCAGGGTGAGGAACAGCATGCGCCCGAGCAACGAGCGCGGCACGAGCCTAAGCATGCTGGTGCGGCGTGACCTGTGCCGCCAGCAGGTAGCCCGCGCCGCGCACGGTGCGGATCAGCCGCGGCGCCTTGCCGGTGTCGCGCAGGCGCTGGCGCAGTCGGCTCACGGCCATGTCGACGATGCGCTCCAGGGGCATCACCTCGCGGCCACGGGTGGCGTTGGCGATCATGTCGCGGTCGAGGATCTGCTGCGGGTGATCGAGGAAGAGTTTCAGCAGGGCGAAGTCGGCGCCAGAGAGGATCACTTCCTCGCCATCGAGGTGGAACAGACGGTGGCTGATCATGTCCAGGCGCCACTCGTCGAAGGCCAGCACCTCGACCGCCGTACGCTCCTGGCCGAAGCCGACTCGACGCAGCAGCGCCTTGATCCGCGCCAGCAGTTCGCGGGGGCTGAACGGCTTGCCCAGGTAGTCGTCGGCGCCCAGCTCCAGGCCGATGACCCGGTCGGCTTCGTCGGAGCTGGCGGTGAGCATGATGATCGGCACCTGGGCCAGGCGCTGGTGGGCACGCACCCAGCGGCACAGGCTGAAGCCGTCTTCGTCGGGCAGCATCACGTCGAGGATCACCAGGTCCGCCGCCTCTTCGCCCATGGCGCGGCGGAAGCCCTCGCCATCGGCAACGCTGCGCACCTGGAAGCCGGCGCGGCTCAGGTAGGTCTCAAGCAGTTCACGAATCTCCTGGTCGTCATCCACCAGGAGAATGGATTTTCCGGATTGGCTCACAGTGGCCGTCCTTTGTTGTTATCTATCGCTTCGTAGGGTGCGCCGTGCGCACAGCCGGTAGGATGGGTAGAGCCTGGGAAACCCATCACTCGGACCGATGGGTTTCGCTAGGCTCTACGCCATCCTACGAAACAGCTCCTGCTGAAGGGCGACGCCCGCCCCTTCCAGGCCGGGGTACTCGGCCGTCACCAGCCATACCGGAATGCCTTCGAAGTACCCGCTCATGCAACCCTTGCTGGCGAAGGCGCGGGCGAAGCCGCTCTTCTGGAAGAACGCCGCGAAGCGCGGCACCACGCCGCCGACTATATACACGCCACCACGGCCGCCAAGGGTCAGCACGTTGTTGCCGGCCACCCGGCCGAGCCAGCTGCAGAACAGCTCCAGCACATCGATGGCCAACGGGTCTCCGGCCAGGGCCGCAGCGCTCACTTCGGCGGGCGAGGCCAGGCGCGGCGCATGGCCGTCAACCGCACAGACGGCGCGATAAAGCTGCAGCAGGCCGTTGCCGCTGAGCACGCTCTCGGCGCTGACATGGCCGAGCTGGTCGTGCAATTGCTGCCAGAGGGTCGCTTCGCGCAGGTTGCCCAGCGGCAGGTCGACATGCCCACCCTCCCCCGGCAAGGCCTTCCAGCGTCCTTCACCCAACGGCAGCAAGGTGCCGACGCCAAGACCGGTGCCCGGGCCGATCACCACCGCCGGGCTATCCGGGTCGGCGACGCCGGGGCAGACCTGCAGCTTCTCGTGCTCGCGCAGGCGGGTCATGCCCAGGGCCATCGCGGAGAAATCGTTGATCAGCAGCAGCTCGTCCACCTGCAAGGTGCGGCAAAAGGCCGAGCGGCTGAGGCGCCAGTGGTTGTTGGTGAAGCGGAAATGCTCGCCACCCACCGGGCCAGCGACTGCCAGGCAGACTGCGCCCAGGCTGCCTCCCGCCAGGCCGAGCCCGGCCAGGTAGTGACTGATCGCCTGTTCCGGCCCGGCGAAGTCGGCGGTGGCCAGCACGCGCACCGACTCCAGTTTTTCGTCGCGCCACAGGGCGAAGCGCGCATTGGTACCACCGATGTCTCCAACCAGCGCCAGCTTCACTTCAGGCGCTCCAGGTTGCGAGTGAAGGCGCTGGCGCCCTGCTCGGCCGTGCTGAAGGATTCGCGCATGAAGGCGAACAGCTCGCGGCCGGTGCCGACATTGGCTTCGAGGTCCCACGGCGCCAGTTCGCGCGATGCAAACTCGGCGGCGTCCACCAGCACTTCGAGGGTGCCGGTAGTGCCGTCCACGCGCACCAGGTCGCCATCGCGCACCCGCGCCAGCGGGCCGCCGTCGAAGGCTTCCGGGCAGACGTGGATGGCTGCGGGAATCTTGCCCGAGGCACCGGACATGCGCCCGTCGGTGACCAGTGCGACCTTGAAGCCGCGGTCCTGCAGCACACCAAGGAAGGGGGTCATCTTGTGCAGCTCGGGCATGCCATTGCTGCGCGGCCCCTGGAAGCGCATTACCGCCACCAGGTCGCGATCCAGCTCGCCGGCCGTGAAGGCATCGGCCAGGGCCTGCTGGTCATGGAAGACCCGTGCCGGCGCTTCCACCACCTGATGCTCGGGCGCCACGGCGGACACTTTCATCACACCGCGCCCGAGGTTGCCTTCCATGACCCGCAAGCCGCCCTCTGGCGAGAAGGGCCGTGCCACCGGGCGCAGGATGCTGTCGTCGAGGCTGGCCGCCGGACCTTCGCGCCAGACCAGCTTGCCGTCGTCGAGGAAAGGCTCCTGGGTGTAGCGACGCAAGCCACGGCCCATGACGGTGTTGACGTCTTCGTGCAGCAGGCCGGCATCGAGCAGTTCGCGCACCAGGAAGGCGACGCCACCGGCGGCGTGGAAGTGGTTGATGTCGGCCTTGCCGTTGGGATAGACGTGAGCCAGGGTCGGCACCACTTCGGAGAGGTCGGCCATGTCCTGCCAGGTGAGCTGGATGCCCGCTGCCTGGGCAATGGCCGGCATGTGCAGGGTGTGGTTGGTGGAGCCGCCGGTGGCGTGCAGGGCCACGATCGAGTTGATCAGCACGCGCTCGTCGACGATCTCGCCAATGGGCAAGAACTGGCCACCCTGCTTCGTCAGGCGCGTGGCCTGGCGCGCCGCTTCCACGGTCAGCGCCTCGCGCAACGGGGTATTCGGATTGACGAAGGAGGCGCCCGGCAAATGCAGGCCCATCACTTCCATGAGCATCTGGTTGGTGTTGGCGGTGCCGTAGAAGGTGCAGGTGCCGGGGCTGTGGTAGGCCTTCATTTCCGACTCCAGCAGCTCATCGCGGCTGGCCTTGCCTTCGGCGTAGCGCTGGCGCACATCGGCCTTTTCCTTGTTCGACAGGCCAGACGGCATGGGACCGGCAGGCACGAAGATCGACGGCAGGTGGCCGAAGCGCAGGGCGCCCATCATCAGGCCGGGGACGATCTTGTCGCAGATACCGAGGAACAGCGCCGCGTCGAACATGTTGTGGGACAGCGCCACGGCGGTGGACATGGCGATCACTTCGCGGCTGGCGATACCCAGCTCCATGCCCGGTTCGCCCTGGGTGACGCCGTCGCACATGGCCGGCACGCCACCGGCGACCTGCCCTACCGAGCCGATGTCACGCAGGGCCTGGCGGATCTTCTCCGGGTAGTCCTCGTAGGGCTGGTGGGCCGAGAGCATGTCGTTGTAGGCGGTGACGATGGCCACGTTGGCCGAATCCATCAGGCGCAGGCGCTGCTTGTCACCGCCCCCGCAACCGGCCACCCCGTGGGCGAAGTTGGCGCACTGCAGTTTGCCGCGCTGCGGCCCGTCGCTGGCCGCCTTGTGAATCATCGCCAGGTAGCGCTCGCGGGTAGCTCGGCTGCGTTCAACCAGGCGCTCGGTTACCTCAAGTACGCGGGGATGCATGGATTCGACTCCAGGTAGCGGGTGAATTTGTTTTTATATAAACCACAATACTGCAACAAACCACTTAAATTCACTAGGCAATACACAATATTTTGTTATTGCAACAACATAATCAAGGGAACCCGCTCTTATTCATATAGACCATCGCCTCGGTTGGCGGCACGCAGCATAACGCCGGGCCGGCTCCGCTACCTATCCCACTCATGGCGCATTCCAGCGGCTTATGACCACAACACAGCGGCGTTAGCGCGAAATACTCTAATAAATAACTTGCGCACAAAATAACACAGCAGTAACTTCTGCCTCGTTGATTTGATTAGCGCACAAAACATTAGTGAACAAGTAAACACCCACTGACGTACACCACAGACTCGAAACCCCACTGAAAGGAAAACCATCATGAGCATCGAAACCGTTCTCTACCGCGCCTCTGCAGAAGCCACCGGCGGCCGTGAGGGCCGCGCCATCTCCTCCGACGGCGTACTCGACGTCAGCCTGACCACCCCGCGTGAACTGGGCGGCGCCGGCGGCGAAGGCACCAACCCCGAGCAACTGTTCGCAGCCGGTTACTCGGCCTGCTTCCTCGGTGCCCTGAAGTTCGTCGCCGCCCGCGACAAGCACAAGCTGCCGGCCGACACCTCCATCGAAGGCATCGTGGGCATCGGTGCCATTCCCACCGGCTTCGGCATCGAGGTGGAGCTGCGCATCGACATCCCCGGCCTGGACCACGAGGAAGCCCGTGCCATCGTGGACAAGGCCCACATCGTGTGCCCCTACTCCAACGCCACCCGCGGCAATATCGACGTGACCCTGACGCTGGTCTGAGTCGCGCTAGGAACAAGGGCGGGCCTCCCGAACGGGGTGCCGCCCTTTTCTTGTTGGAGCGATTCCAATCACGAATGAATTCGCTCGCAAGGCAGTCCGACGCCAGCAGCGAGGCGGCCGCAGACCCCACCGAATACCGCTGGTGCGCGCAGCGCACCCTACGGGTTCCCCATCCCCTCACGGGTGTTTCACGTCGTTCAGACCGCCCATCGTGGGGTGCTCTGTGCGCACCGACACAGCGTCAGCAGCAAGACAGCCGCCATTGTTTCGGGTCGTGCAAGGCGCCGGTTTCAACGAAGCACCTGGTAACGGCCCCGTGCATTGATCCCCTCGAATCGCTCCTACAATGAACCTCTCTTTCCCCCACCCAGGAGCCCCCATGATCCTCTCCACCACCCCCACCCTCGAAGGCCGGGCCATTCGCGAGTACAAAGGCATCGTGGTCGGCGAAGCCATTCTCGGTGCCAATGTGTTCCGTGACCTGTTCGCCGGCATCCGCGACATCATCGGCGGACGCTCCGGCGCCTACGAGAAGGAACTGGCCAAGGCCCGGGAGATCGCCTTCGAGGAATTGTCCGAGCGCGCCGAGAAGCTCGGCGCCAATGCGGTAGTCGGCATCGATATCGACTACGAGGTGGTCGGCCAGAACGGCAGCATGCTGATGGTGAGCATCAGCGGCACCGCCGTGGTGATCTGACTCAGCCCCCCTTGGCCCGCAGCCGCTGTTTTTCCTGCGCCAGCTTGTAAGCCACGTAGTACTTGTAGATGTTGCCGACGTAATCCACCGTCTCGCGACCGACAATGCGCGCGGCGGCCTGTTCGACGTTGCCGAACCAGATGTTCTTGTCCAGGCCCGACTTCTCCGCCAGCCGGCGGAACTTGCGCAGGTTGCCGGGGCCGGCGTTATAGGCGGCGAACGACATCAGGGTGCGATTGAGCTTCGTCAGCTCGGGATCGTTCAGGTACTTGTCGGCGAGCAGGCGCATGTACTTGCTGCCGGCCTCTATGTTGCGATCCGCGCTCTTGTCGATCCCGCTGATTCCCACGCCGGGGTCGGCAGCGGTGCTGGGCAGCAGCTGCATGATCCCGACTGCGCCGCGATGGCTACGCGCATCCTGGTTGAGCTGGGATTCCTGGAAGCCCTGTGCCATCAACATCAGGTAGTCGAAGTCGTAGGTCGTGGCGTGCTTTTCAAAAAAACCGACCAGTTCGGCAAAGCGCTTCAGCTCCTCTTCCGTGGTGGCGTTGTAGAGCGCCTTGCTGTTCTTCACGTACTTTTTGTGAAGGATGTTGCCGAAGGTGGTGCCGATCTTGTGGGTCTTGGCAAACCCAGACAGCACGTCCAGGAACGCCGGGCTGTCCTTGCGTACCGCCCAGGCAAACTCGGAATCGTCACGGATATAGAACGCGTCATGGATCACCAGGCTCTCGAGCATCGGGCTCCAGGCTTCGGCGATATAGCGATCGACCACTGTGGCATTGACCAGGCCGACATTGACCATCTCCAGAATGTCCTCGGACTCCAGGTTTTCGTCCGCCGGCCTGATCTGGATGGGTGCCAGCCCTTTCTGCCGGAAGCTTTCGTTGAGTTCGGTAAGGTGCTCGAAATAGCTGCTGGAGGGACGCACCATCACCTCCATTCCGGCCATGTCCTCCAGTTTCTCGACCTTGGCAGCGTTGGGCCCGGTGACCAGCGCCTCGCGGATGCCCTTGGCAAAGGGCTCGGCGAAGTCCACCGTTTCCAGCCGTTTGCGGGTGATGGTCAGGCCGCCGGCGGCAATGTCGCCGACACCTTCGACCAGCTTGGGAAGCAACTGGTCGCGAGCCGTCGGTATAAACAACACCCGCCACTTCAGCGACTTGCTCTCGAACGGATAGCGCTGGTTCAGCCAGGACTCCAGGGCCTTGCCCAGCTCGTAGCTGATCCCCTGCTGGCGACCGCGATCCACCGCGTAGAACGTCTTGCTGTAGGGCACCAGGATGCGCACCAGGCGACTCTTGCGCATCCCGTCGAAATCGACCTTCCGGGCAGGTGGCACCGGCAAGACCATGGCGTCCACTTCCGCTTCCTCTGCGGCGCTCAGCTCGACGCTGGGCAAGTCCTGCGCCCAGGCGGCCGGTAACGAAACAGCCAGGACCAGAAACAGGTAAAGCCAACGGTTCGCCTTCATGGTGTTCACCCCGCGGGAGGGAAAACGGCGATATCAGAAGCGCTCCTCGACCATCCTGAAGGGGTAAGGGGCCGCCTTGTACTTGCCCAGCTTGCCGCGCTTGGGCAGCTCCACTTTCTGGTCGTGGGTCAGGTCCTTGTAGGGAATCTGCTTGAGCAGGTGGCTGATGATGTTCAGCCGCACGCGCCGCTTGTCTTCCGAGTTCGCCATGTACCAGGGCGCCCAGGACGAATCGGTGGCGGCGAACATCTCGTCGCGGGCGCGGGTGTAGTCGTCCCAGCGGGAGTAGGACTTGAGGTCCATGGGCGACAGTTTCCAGATCTTGCGCCCATCGTCGATGCGGTCCTTGAGTCGGCGGGCCTGCTCCTCGGCGCTGACTTCCAGCCAGTACTTGATGAGGATGATCCCGGACTCGACCATCATCTTCTCGAACAACGGGGTCACGGCGAGGAACTTCTTCGCCTGCTCCTCGGTGCAGAAGCCCATCACCCGTTCGACGCCGGCGCGGTTGTACCAGCTGCGGTCGAAAATCACGACCTCTCCGGCAGCCGGCATATGGGTCAGGTAACGCTGGCCGTACATCTGGGTCTTTTCGCGGTCGGTCGGAGCCGGCAGCGCCACCACCCGGAACACCCGTGGGCTGACCCGCTCGGTAATGGCCTTGATGGTCCCGCCCTTGCCGGCGCCATCACGCCCCTCGAAGATCACGCAGACCTTGAGCCCCTGTGCCACTACCCACTGCTGGAGTTTCACCAGCTCCACATGCAGGTGCTTGAGCTCCTTCTCGTACTCTTTGCGGCCCAGGCTCTCGTGCTTGACCGCCTCGCTGGCGGTCGCCTTCTTCTTGTTCTTTGTCATGATCAGCTCCGTTCGGAGAACCCCAATCCATACAAGCTAGCTGACCGCGAGCACCTTGCCCGAAAAGCAGAACGCCCCGGCCTGCCGGGCAGGTCGGGGCGCTCCTGAGGGGTAACTCAGCCGGTTATTCGGCCAAGCTGAGATCGCCAGTCGGCTCCGCCTTGCTGCGGGTGGTCAGGCAGTAATAGAGCGGGCCGGTCACCAGCAGCCCCGCCAACCAGGACAAGTCCACGCCCTCGATATAGTTGGCGTAGGGACCGACATAGAGCGCGGTATTGGCGAACGGCAGCTGCACCAGGATGCCGATGAAATTGGCGGTGATGGCGTGGGGATTGAAGCGCCCGTAGATGCCGCCATCGGCCTTGAAGATCGAGGCGATGTCGTACTGGCCGCGCTTGATCAGGTAGAAGTCCACCAGATTGATGGTGGCCCAGGGCACCAGGACCAGCAGCAGCGCGAGGATCAGGCCGATGAAGTGGGAGATGAAGTTGGCCGAGGCGCCCAGGGCCATGACGCAGCAACCGGCCAGCACCAGGGCCGACAGCACCACACGCACGCGGATGCTCGGCGTCCAGCTGCCGGCGAAGGTCTGGATCGAGGTGACGATGGACAGTACCGCGCCATACAGATTGAGGGCGTTGTGGCTGATGATGTTGAGCAGGAACAGCACCATCAGCAGCGGCCCGAGCACTCCGGTCGCCTGCTTCACCGCCGCCATGGCTTCAGTGCCTTCCGGAGTTGCCAGCACGGCCACCGCGCCGAAGCTGAAAGACAGGATGGTGCCCAGGCAGGCGCCGAAATAGGTGGCCCAGAACGGCTTGGCGATGCCGATGCTGGCCGGCAGGTAGCGGGAGTAGTCCGAGACGTAGGGCGAGAAGCTCAGCTGCCAGATGATCCCCAGGCAGATTGTCGCCAGGAAGCCCGACAGATTGTAGCCGCCACGACTGAAGAAATCGGCCGGCAGCTCACTGCAGAAAATGGTGATGAAACCGGCCAGCAGCGCGCCACCCATCACCCAGGTGCCGATGCGGTTCAGGGTGTGGATGAAGCGATAGCCGATCACGCCGATGGCAGTGGCACTGATGGCACCGATGATGATGGCCGCCGGCAGCGGCACGGTGGGGGCGATGCCGTGGATCGACTCGCCCGCCAGGACGATGTTGGAGATGAAGAAGCCGACATAGATGACCGCTGCGAACAAGACGATCAACAGCGCACCGTAGCGGCCGAACTGGCCCCGGCTCTGGACCATCTGCGGAATGCCCATCTGCGGCCCCTGGGCCGAGGCCAGGGCAATGAAGACACCGCCGATCATATGCCCCAGCACGATAGCCAGCAGGCCCCAGAGCAGGTCGAGGTGAAACACCTGGACCACCATGGCCCCGGTGACGATCGGCAGTGGTGCAATGTTGGTGCTGAACCACAGCGTGAACAGGTCGCGTGCCTTGCCATGGCGCTCGGCGGGCGGCACGTAGTCGACGGTATGGTTCTCGATCAGCGTCTGCTGGGAATTCTCGGACATCGTCTTGCCTTGCTTATTGTCTTTTTAGAAAAGCCACGAAGGGTCGCAATCGGGCTAGATAGCAACGGCGCAGGCCACCCGAAAGCGAACACCATATTATGGTATTCCAAGACTCAGACAAGGATTTTTTGAGCGCCTATCTGTACTGAAAACGCGCCGCAGGATGGCTGAAACGTTCAACCTTATTCCGCCAAACTCCCGTATTACGTGGCCTGCAGCGTTCATCACGACGTTCGTCGGGCAGCAGGAGGGCGCAAAAAATACCACTTGCATTGAGAGTATTACGGTATACCATCAGACACAGATGCGCTGCCGGTCGCAGCCACTTGCTCCCGATAGGTACCCGAAATGATCGACACCAATGCCTACAAACAAGTCATGGGCTCCTTCCCTTCCGGCGTCACTGTCATCACCACCCTGGATGACGACGGCCAGATCGTCGGGCTGACCGCCAGCGCCTTCAGCTCCCTGTCCATGGACCCGGCCCTGGTGCTGTTCTGCCCCAACTACAGTTCCGACTCCTATCCGGTGCTGATCAAGAGCAAGCGTTTCGCCATCCACCTGCTTTCCGCCGACCAGCAGGGCGAGGCCTACGCCTTCGCCAAGAAAGGCAGGGACAAGGCCCAGGGCATCGACTGGACCCTGAGCGAGTTGGGCAACCCGATCCTGGCCAAAGCCACCGCCATCATCGAATGCGAGCTGTGGCGCGAATACGAAGGCGGCGACCACGCCATCCTGGTAGGCGCGGTGAAGAACCTGATCGTCCCCGAGCAGCCTGTGATCCCGATGATCTACTGCCGCGGCAAGATGGGCGCGCTGCAGGCCTTCGCCTGACATCGAGTCGATGTGTGCTTTGATTCCCGCCCCCTTGATTGGGGGTTTTTTTATGGCGCGGGAAAAGCTTCGCGAGCAGAGCTCGCTCCTACGAAGGAGGCCGCAGGCCTCCCGTAGGTTGGTGCGGGCGGCGTTCCGCTAGAGCGAAGCGAAACCCAACGATTCCCGGTCGGGCTGTGCCTTGGCTTTCCTTCCATCTCCCAGAGGGCGCCGGGTACCGAGTCATCCGGTGATCCCACCTTGTTCAGCCGGGCACCTATCGGAAAGACTTGCAGACATTCCATATTATGGTATACCAATGTTCAGCGATCCGCTCCGCCTTGTGTGAGGCGTCTGCCGACGCAGCGGAATCCAGAACTATCGAGGCGCAGTGCACGCTTCGCCGAACCGGCCACTCCGGGGCCGAACAGACACAGGTTTGAGGAAAGCATCATGAAATTTTCGTTGTTCGTGCATATGGAGCGGTATGACGAGCAGATCAGCCACCGCCAGCTGTTCGAGGATCTGACCGAACTGACCCTGATGGCCGAGGCCGGCGGATTCAGCACCGTGTGGATCGGCGAACACCACGCGATGGAATACACCATCTCGCCGAGCCCGATGCCCCTGCTGTCCTACCTCGCCGCGCGCACCAGCACCATTCGCCTGGGCGCCGGCACCATCATCGCGCCCTTCTGGCACCCCATCCGCGTCGCCGGTGAGTGCGCCCTGCTGGACGTGATCAGCAACGGCCGCATGGAAGTGGGCCTGGCCCGTGGCGCCTACCAGTACGAATTCGACCGCATGGCCAACGGCTTGCCCGCCACCGCCGGCGGACAGTACCTGCGTGAGATGGTGCCGGTGGTGAAGGCCCTGTGGCAGGGCGATGTCGCCCACGATGGCGAAATCTGGAAGTTCCCCACCTCCACCTCCTCGCCGCGTCCGATCCAGCAGCCGGGCCCGCCCGTCTGGATCGCCGCCCGCGACCCGGACTCCCACAACTTCGCCGTGGCCAACGGCTGCAACGTGATGGTCACCCCGCTGATGAAGGGTGACGAGGAAGTGGTCGACCTGAAGAACAAGTTCGAGGCTGCCCTGGCCAACAACCCGGACGTGCCGCGCCCGCAACTGATGGTGCTGCGCCACACCCACGTGCACAGCGTGGACGACCCGGAAGGCTGGAAGGTCGGCGCCGCCGCCATCTCGCGCTTCTACCGCACCTTCGATGCCTGGTTCGGCAACAAGGAAACCCCGGTCAACGGTATCCTCCAGCCGAGCCCGGAAGAGAAGTTCAAGGACCGCCCGGAGTTCGAGCTGGAGAACATCCGCAAGAACACCATGATCGGCACCCCGGAAGAAGTGATCGCCCGTATTCGCCATTACCAGGAACTGGGTGTGGACGAGTTCAGCTTCTGGGCCGACAACAGCCTGTCCCATGCCGAGAAGAAGAAGTCCCTGGAACTCTTCATCAAACACGTGGTGCCGGCGTTCCGCTGATCTATGCTGCAGGCGGCCGGGTCGGGCGACCCAGCCGCCCTTCACCAACCCACAGGTGGTCGAACGCCATGCACAAGACTGGCCTCACCCTCTGCTTCCGCAAGCCACTGCCCGGGGCAGCCATGGCCTACCTGCGCGGCAAGTGGACGCCCGCCCATCTCTTCCTCAAGCGCTTGCGCTCCTCCGTTACCGCCAAGCAGAACGGCTTCTGGCAGATAGTCCGCTGACCAACTCTCACCGCTGAAATTCGCCTGCGTCCGACGCTTCTCCGCTCGACCGAGGTGCCTCCGTGCGCCTGGCCGATGCTGCCCGTCGCCGCGCACTCATGGCCGAACAACAACAAGAGTTGCTCATGAACACAGACAAAGCTTTCCTGGTCATCGACATGCAGCAGGAGGAGGGTTTCCCCCTGCATGGCTTTGATCGGGTTATCCACAACAACGCCCGCCTGCTGGATGCGTCCCGGCATGCAGGCACCCCCATTATCTACACCCGCCACATCAACGCGGCGGACGGCAGCGACCTGCCACCCGGCGAGCCGCTGGACAGCGCCGGACGCCCGGCCAGTTACCGCGCCGGCACCCGCCAGGTGGAGATCATCGAGCGCCTGGCACCCCGCCCCGGCGACCGGGTGATCGACAAGCCGCGCTACAGCGCCTTCCATCGCACGGAGCTCGACCAGCAGTTGCGGGCGCTCGGCGTGCGCCGGCTGATCGTCACGGGTGTGCTCACCGACGCCTGCGTGCTGGCCACGGTGCTGGACGCCTTCGCCCTGGGCTACCGCGTCGACCTGATCGCCGACGCCTGCACCAGCACCACGGAAGCCGCCCATAACGCCGCCCTGCTGATCATGGCCAACTGGGTTTACGCCCTCGAACTCTTTTCCACCGACCAGTACCTGAACGCACTGAGCGGCGAGCCGCACCAGTCCTGCCGCTCGAGCGAACCGGACCAGTTCGCGCACCGCCCCGAACAGTTCGTCGCCACCATCGCCCGTCTGCAGTCCGCCCTCGGCCTGCCGCGCCAGGAACAGGAGTGATCGCCATGCACGTCGAGAAAAGAAGCATCGACTTCATCCCCGAAAACGAGCGCCATGGCCAGCCGGGTTCGTTGTTCTACATCTGGTTCGGCGCCAACATGAACATCACCACCATCGCCTCCGGCGTGCTGCCGGTGGTGATCGGCCTGAACCTGTTCTGGAGCGCCGTGGCGATCATCCTCGGCTCGCTGATCGGCGCCCTCTTCATGGCCTCGCACTCGGCCCAGGGGCCCAAGCTGGGTATCCCGCAGATGATCCAGAGCCGCGCCCAGTTCGGCGTGATCGGTGCGGTGCTGCCGCTGCTGTTCGTGATGCTCATCTACCTGGGTTTCTTCGTCAGCAACACCCTGCTGGCGGCCCAGGCCATCGAATCGGTGAGCCCGCTCAGCGGCAACGGCAACATCTACCTGATCAGTGCGCTGTGCTTTTTGGTGGCGCTCTACGGCTACCGCCTGATCCACCGCTTGCAGAAGGTGTTGTCGCTGCTGTCGGTGCTGGTCTTCCTGGTCGCCACCGCGCTGGCCCTGGGCCTGCCGATCCCCGAAGGACAGTGGTCGCCGGCGGGCTTCTCGTTGTCGAAGTTCCTGGTGGCGGTGAGCATCGCGGTCACCTGGCAGCTGTCCTACGCCCCCTATGTCGCCGACTACTCGCGCTACCTGCCGGGTAACACGCCGATGTCGCGGGTGTTCTGGTTCAGCTATGCCGGCACCGTGGCCGGCGGGGCCTGGATGATGATCCTCGGCGCCGTGCTCAGCGTGGCCATCGGCGGCTTCTCCGATAACGTCGGCCGCCACCTGGCGCTGCTGTTCGGTAGCGCCACCCTGCCGCTGTTCGCCTTCATCCTCTACGGCCAGGTGGCGATCAATGTGTTCAACCTCTATGGCGCATTCATGTCCACGGTCACGGTGATCGAGCCCTTCGCCCGCCTGCGGGTGACGCCACGGGTGCGGGGCCTGTTCATGCTGGCCATCAGCGTGATCGCCACCGCGCTGTGTACCATCAGCCAGGACGACTTCATCACCTACTTCCTGAACTTCATCTTCTTCATGAGCTACTTCCTCATCCCGTGGACCGCCATCAACCTGGTGGACTACTACTGCCTGAGGAAAGGCGACTACTGCGTGGCGGATATCTTCGACCCGGACGGCCGCTACGGCCGGGTCAACCTGGTGGCCTGCGGCAGCTTCCTGCTGGCGATCCTGCTGGAGATTCCGTTCATGAACACCACCCTCTACGTCGGCCCCATCGCCAACGCGCTGGACGGCGTCGACCTGGCCTGGGTGGTGGGCCTGCTGGTGCCGGCGCTGACCTACTACTGGGCGATGCGGCGCAGCCTGGCGCGCCAATGCCCTGCCTAGGCACGGCCCCCCCCTCCCAAGGGGAGAGGGGGGACTCTCGGCCCACCTCCAGGCAGCAACGTAGGATGGGTGGAGCTTGCGATACCCATCGCCCCTCCGCCGATGGATATCGCTTCGCTCCAGCGGAGCGCCGCCCGCCACACCCTACAAAAGCGCCCCTCGTGCACGTCTTGCAGGCCGCAGGCCTGCCGTAGGTTGATGCACAGAGCACCCTACCGCACCGCTAGCCCCGCATCTCGAAGATCGCCCCCTCGATCCCCAGCACCTCGCCTGAACTGGAGTAAACACCCACCCCGGTTTCCCAGACGTTCTTGATGCGCCCGTCGGCGCAGCGGATGCGGTAGCTGAGCTGGTAGGGCTCGCGCTTGAGCAGCGCGCATTGCACGCAGTACCAGATGTAGTCGGCGTATTCGTCGAGGATCAGCGAACCGTAGCTGTGCTCGGGGTCGCGAGTCAGGTACTCGGCCGTGTAGCCGGTGAGGGTCAGGCAGCCGGCGCTGACGTATTCCATGTACCAGGTGCGGTCGTTGTCGCCCCGGTAGATCAACCCCGGCAGTTCATCGAGCAGCCCCGGTACGGGCGGAATCGGTGCAGCCGGAGCCGGGCTTGCACCTTCGCTGGGCAACGACACATCGTCCGCCGTGCGCCAGGAGGCGCCACTGCGGTGGACGCGGGTAGCCAGTTCCAGGCGCGAATTGAGGCGGAATTTGCGCAGCAGGTTGCGCACATAGATCTTCACCGTGCCATCGCTGATACCCAGTTCACGGGCAATCTGCTTGTTGCTGAGCCCCGTGGCGATCAACGCGAGGGTCTGGCCCTCGCGCTCGGTCAACTCATCCCGGGCGGGCACTGACGGCACGGCGGTCAGTAACAGGCTGGCGTTGTTCATCCCTCTCCTCCTCCGGTGCTCGCCTCTGGGTTGGCAGGTTCCCGGAAGCAGCAACTTCCATGCCTTGGCAAGGGCACTACCCCTTTTGGCATATCTCCTCGTGCGGATTGAGCGCCGATTCCCAAAGAGAAAATATTTTCTCCACGAGGAAACAGGCGAATCCGCGAGGACACCATGAGCACCACTGCAACCGACCACCCCTTCAGCGTGCCGCGCTACCCCAGCGGCCAGCCGAGCCTGACAGCCAACGCGCACCTGCTGGTGACTCAGGGCACTGGACGGGATGACTGCGCCGCCCTCACCGCGCAACTGGGCAAGGCCCGGCTGACGCACCTGGCCCTGCCGGACTTCCCCAGCCTCGCCGCCCTGCAGCTGGCCCTCAATGCGCAACTGAAGGACGCCCGCGTCGGCCTGCGCCTGGACCTGCGCGGCGACGAAGCCTTCGTCTGGCCGCTGCACGCCCTGGCCCGCAGCGCCGGCCTGCAAGTGGATGAAATCCTCGTGAGCAGCAACCCGGAAGGCACCCGCCGGGTGTTCTGCGTGCACTGCGCCACCTGCCAGCCGGCCAGCAGCGCCGATCACCTCACCTGCACCCAGTGCGGCGTGGTGCTGGAGGTACGCCGCCACTTCTCCCAACGCCTGGGTGCCTACCTCGGCGTCTGCGCCAATGCCGACCAGCCCTATCAGGAGGTCCTGCCATGAGCCCGCTGATCGATGTCCGCGTCGCCGCCATCCGCGAGCTGACCCCCGTTATCCGCGAATACAGCTTCGAGCCCGTGGCCGGCGCGCTCCCGGGCTTCTCGGCGGGCAGCCATGTGCAACTGCACCTGCCCAATGGCCGACGCAACGCCTACTCGCTGCTGGGCGACCCGGCCGACACCCGCCAGTACCGCATCGCGGTGCGCCACCAGGACGCCTCGCGGGGTGGCTCGCGCTACCTGCACCAGCGCCTGGAGGTCGGCGACCCGCTGCGCCTCTCGCCACCGGCCAACCTGTTCCCGCTGCATGGCGAGGCGCGCCAGCACCTGCTGGTGGCCGCCGGCATCGGCATCACCCCCTTCATCGCCTACAGCCGGGAGCTGCTGCGCCGGGGTGCCGACTTCGAGTTGCACTACGCCTACCGCACCGGCACCAGCGACGCCTATGTCGGCGAACTGCGCCAGTTGCTCGGCCCACACCTGCATGAATACCAGGGAGGTGTGCGCCGGCTCGACATCGCCGCCCTGCTCCAGGGGCGCGCCCTGGGTGCCCATGTCTACGCCTGTGGCCCGCAATCCCTGCTGCTGGACCTGCAGGAACAGGCCGCCGCCCAGGGCTGGAGCCCGCGCCGCGTGCACTGGGAAGCCTTCGCCGCGCCCGAGCCCGGCCAGCCATTTCGCGTCGAGCTGGCGCGCAGCGGCCAGCAACTGGAAGTGGGCCCTGACCAGAGCCTGCTGGAAGCCCTGGAAGCGGCCGGTGTGGACGTGCCCAACCTCTGCCGGGGCGGGGTCTGCGGCCAGTGCCAGACACCCTGGCTGAAAGGCGACGTGGAGCACCGCGACCACTTCCTCAGCGCCGATGAACGCTCCAGCAGCCTGATGCCCTGCGTCTCGCGCGGCTGCGGCAGCCCGATCCTGCTCGATATCTGAACTCCGGAGACGCCCCCATGACCCTGACCTTCAAGCCGCTGCAGACCTACCGGGACGACTTCAGCTTCCGCAACAGTCCGGCCGCCATCGCCCGTTTTCCCTTTCCGTTCCCGGAAGACCAGTACCTGTACTCGGTCAACCTGGAGCCGGCGGTGTCGCGCGATCCAGGCTCGGTGTTCGAGCACAGCTTCGACGTCGATGAGCACTACGTCTCCGAGATGGCCGAACGCGCCCGCGTGCTGGAACTCGACCCCGACCGCTGCCTGGTGATGCCGCACATGGCCCAGGCCGCATGGGACACGCTGGAGATGCTGATGGAGCACCTCGCCCACGATTACCCGCAGCACTTCCGTCTCTCGCGAAATGGGGACGCCTGGCACTGGCAGAACCTGGCGCTGGGCATCGACCAGCACTTCATCTACGGCGACCCGGCCACCCTGCCCTGCGAGCCGCTGGAGTACATCACCCGGCAGATGCAGGGTGACTTCGCGGTGCTCGACCAGCGCGACGGCGACCTCTACATGGACGCCGGCATGGTCACCTGCCCTGCCGACTGGTCGCTGCGTTTCGACGCCGGCATGAGCTTCAAGCAATGGCATTCGCCGGTGCCCATGGCGCACCAGATGGGCGTGTTCGACCGCGCCCTGAAATACCTGCTGAACATCCAGGTCGGCCACCCGGTGCGCCGCCTGAACTGGACCCTGACCATCAACCCGCGCCTGGACACCTCGCCCGAGACCTACCACGAGTGGGGCAACGATCGCGGCAAAGTCACGCCGGAGAACGTCGGCCGCCTGGTGCACTTGCGCGTCGAGCTGCAACTGATGACCCGCCTGCCGCGCTCCAACGCGCTGCTGTTCGGCATCCGTACCTACCTCATCAGCATCGATGAACTGGTCAGCAACCCGGCCTGGGCGCAGCGCCTGCACCGCGTGATGCGCGACCTGCCCGATCCCATCGCCGACTACAAGGGCATCACCCGTTACCGCCAGACGCTGGTGGACTGGCTGCGCCGGTTCGATCCCGAAGCCTGAGCGTTCACCCCGACCGAACAACCACGACAAGAGGACTTTCCCATGGCTAATTCATGGCGCATCAGTGCGCTCCGCGAACGCCACCTGGCACTGGGTTCAAACCTGGAAGACTGGAACGGCATGGGCACCGCCTGGACCTATGCCAGCGATCTCGCCGACCACCACGAGGCCATCCGCACCCGCGCCGGATTGATGGATGTGTCCGGCCTGAAGAAGGTGCACTACGTCGGCCCCCACGCCGAAAGCCTGCTCGACCATGCCACCACCCGCGACATCAGCAAACTCTATCCCGGCAAGTCGGTGTACGCCTGCATGCTCGACGAGGACGGCAAGTTCATCGACGACTGCATCGTCTACCGCACCGGTCCCAACGCCTTCATGGTGGTGCACGGCGCAGGCTCGGGCCACGAAGTACTGATCCGCTCGGCCCAGGGCCGCCAGGTGGCGGTACTGTTCGACGACGACCTGCACGACCTTTCCCTGCAAGGGCCGAAGGCCGTCGACTTCCTCGCCGAGCACGTACCGGGCATCCGCGACCTGCCCTACTTCCACCACATGCAAACGAAGCTGTTCGACCGCCCGGTGATGATCTCCCGTACCGGCTACACCGGCGAGCGCGGCTACGAGATCTTCTGCAAGGCCGCCGATGCCCCGGCCATCTGGGACGGCATCCTGTCCAAGGGCAAGGACCTCGGCATCATCCCCTGCGCCTTCACCGCGCTGGACTGGCTGCGGGTGGAGAGCTACCTGCTGTTCTTCCCCTACGACAACTCGCAGATGTACCCCTTCGCCGACCAGAAGGCCGGCGACACCCTGTGGGAACTGGGCCTGGACTTCACCGTGTCGCCCGGCAAGCAGGACTTCCGTGGCGCCGGTGAGCACTACCGGCTCAAGGGCCAGGAACGCTTCAAGATCTTCGGCGTGCTGCTCGACGGCCATGTCGCCGCGCAGAACGGCGACACCCTCTGGCACGACGGCCGCCAGGTCGGTGTCATCACCTGCGCCATGTACTCGCGCCTCACCGACCGCTCCATGGCCATCGCCCGCGTCGAGCCGCAGATCGCTGAACAAGGCGTGCCCCTGGACGTGCGCGGCAGCCTCAGCGTGAAAGCCATCGCCCACACGCTGCCGTTCGACGACCCCGAGAAGAAAAAGCGCACCGCCAAGGGCTGAGCGCGGCCGTTCCTTGCCTGCATGAGAGCAACCGACATGAATCACTACATCCTCAAGATCAGCTGCCCGGCCACCTCCGGCATCGTCGCGGCGGTCACCACCTACCTCGCCGGGCAGCAGTGCTACCTGAGCGAGCTGGCGCAGTTCGACGACGAGTTCACCGGGCGCTTCTTCATGCGCGCGGTGTTCCGTTTCAATACTGGCGCCAAGCCGGATATCGACGCCCTGCGCCAGGGCTTCGATGACGTCGCCGTGCCCTTCGAGATGGACTGGGAGCTGTTCGAAGGCAACCGCCCGATGCGCGTGCTGCTGATGGTGAGCAAGTACGACCATTGCCTCACCGACCTGCTCTATCGCCACCAGAAAGGCGAGATGGACATGCAGGTCACCGCCATCGTCTCCAACCACCTCGACCTGCGCCCGATGGCCGAACGTGAAGGCATCCGCTTCATCTACCTGCCGGTGACCAAGGACACCAAGGCCCAGCAGGAAGCGGCGCTGATGCAGATCGTCGACGAGACCCGGACCGAGCTGGTGGTGCTCGCGCGCTACATGCAGATCCTCTCCGACGACCTGTGCAAACAGCTGTCTGGTCGCGCCATCAACATCCACCACTCGTTCCTGCCCGGCTTCAAGGGCGCCAAGCCCTACCACCAGGCTTACGAGCGTGGCGTGAAGCTGATCGGCGCCACCGCCCATTACGTGACCTCGGACCTCGATGAAGGCCCGATCATCGAGCAGGAAGTGCAGCGCGTGGATCACGCCTACCTGCCCGACGACCTGGTGGCCGTGGGTCGTGACACCGAAACCGTGGCCCTGTCCAAGGCGGTGAAATACCACCTGGAGCACCGGGTCTTCCTCAATGGCGACAAGACGGTGATCTTCCGATGAGCGCCGCCCTGTCCCCCACACTCATCGATGGCAAGGCGGCGGCCGCGCGGGTGCTCGCCGAAGTCGGGAACGACGTCCTTACCCTCAAGGCCAGCGGCATTGCCCCGGCCCTGGCCGTGGTGCTGGTCGGCCAGGACCCGGCCAGCCAGGTCTACGTGCGCAACAAGGTGCTGCGCGCCGAGGAATGCGGCATCCGTTCCCTGGAACACAAGCTGCCAGCGGAGACTGAAGAGTCCGAGTTGCTGGCACTTATCCACAGCCTCAATGCCGACGCCGGCGTGCACGGCATCCTCGTGCAGTTGCCGCTGCCGGCGCATATCGACGAAACCCGTGTCCTCCAGGCCATCGATCCGCTGAAGGATGTCGACGGCTTCCATGCCGAGAACGTCGGCGGCCTCAGCCAGGGCCGCGACGTGCTCACGCCCTGCACCCCGGCCGGCTGCCTGCGCCTGTTGCAGGACACCTGCGGCGACCTCGCCGGCCAGCACGCGGTGGTGATCGGCCGCTCCAACATCGTCGGCAAGCCCATGGCCGCCCTGCTGCTCAAGGCCCATTGCTCGGTGACCGTGGTGCATTCGAGAAGCGCCAACCTGCGAGAACTCTGCCGCCAGGCGGACATCGTCGTCGCCGCCGTTGGCCGTCCGCGCCTGGTGGATGCCGACTGGCTGAAACCCGGCGCGGTGGTGATCGACGTCGGCATCAACCGCATCGAGGAAGGCGGCCGCTCGAAGCTGGTGGGTGATGTGGACTTCGACTCCGCCCTCACCCGCGCCGCCGCCATCACCCCAGTGCCCGGCGGCGTCGGTCCCATGACCATCGCCTTCCTGATGAAGAACACCCTGGCCGCGGCGCACCTCCAGCACCCGGCCGCCGGCCTGCCCCAACCTTCCGTGGAGAACCCAGCATGAAACAACGAGTCGCCATCATCGGCGCCGGCCCCTGCGGCCTCGCCCAGTTGCGTGCTTTCCAGTCGGCCCATGCCAAGGGCGCCGAGATTCCCGAACTGGTCTGCTTCGAGAAGCAAGCGGACTGGGGCGGCATGTGGAACTACACCTGGCGCACCGGCCTGGACGAGCACGGCGAGCCGGTGCACGGCAGCATGTACCGCTACCTCTGGTCCAACGGGCCGAAGGAATGCCTGGAGTTCGCCGACTACAGCTTCGACGAGCACTTCGGCCGCCCCATGGGCTCCTACCCGCCCCGCGAAGTGCTCTGGGACTACATCAAGGGCCGTGTGGAAAAGGCCGGCGTGCGCCCCTACATCCGCTTCAACACTACGGTGCGTGGCGTGACCTGGGACGCCGCCAGCGGCACCTTCGAGGTCACCGCCCACAGCTACGAGAAGGACCTGACCTACAGCGAAACCTTCGACTACGTGGTAGTCGCCAGCGGCCACTTCTCCACCCCCAACGTGCCCTACTTCGGGGGCTTCGAAAGCTTCGCCGGCCGCGTGCTGCACGCCCACGACTTCCGCGACGCGCTGGAATTCAAGGGCAAGGACGTGCTCATCGTCGGCGGCAGCTACTCCGCCGAAGATATCGGTTCGCAGTGTTTCAAGTACGGCGCCCGCACCATCACCAGCTGCTACCGCAGCGCGCCCATGGGCTACAAGTGGCCGGAGAACTGGGAAGAGAAACCGCTGCTCACCCATGTGAAGGGCAGCACTGCCTTCTTCGCCGACGGCAGCAGCCAGCATGTTGACGCCATCATCCTCTGCACCGGCTACAAGCATCATTTCCCCTTCCTGCCGGAAGCGCTGCGCCTGAAGACAGGCAACCGCCTCTGGCCGCTGAACCTCTACAAGGGCGTGTTCTGGGAGCAGAACCCGAAGCTGGTTTACCTCGGCATGCAGGACCAGTGGTACAGCTTCAACATGTTCGACGCCCAGGCTTGGTATGCCCGCGACGTCATCCTCGGCCGCATCGCCCTGCCCGAGCAGGCCACCATGCACGCCGAAGACCTGGCCTGGCGCCAGGAAGAGGAAACCCTGGAAACCGCGCAGGAAATGTTCGAGTTCCAGGGCGAGTACATCCGCCAGCTCATCGAGGCCACCGACTACCCGAGCTTCGACATCGCCGAGGTGAACCGGACCTTCCTGCAATGGAAGCAGGACAAGTACGAAAACATCATGGGCTACCGCGACAAGTGCCACCGCTCGCTCATCACCGGCACCCTGGCCACGCCCCACCACACACCCTGGCTGGAAGCGCTGGACGATTCGCTGGCAGCGTACCTGGCTGATGGTCCGCTGCCCGCCATCAAAGCCGTGGGTTGAAACCGTACCCGTAGGGTGCGCTGCGCGCACCGATGGATGGCCCTCGAATGCCACGGCTATCGGTGCGCACGGCGCACCCTACGGAACGAATCCTTGCGTGGAGCCATGACATGAACCTGCCCGTGATATCCCGGCCGCTGGAGCCGGCCCTGTTCGCCCGCGCCCCGGGCCTGGAACGCCACCGTGTCGCCCCCGCCGGGCTGACCGTCGTGGCCCTGGAAGCGGGAGACCGTCTGGAGGTGATCGACCTCGAAGGCGACCAGGCCGCCGAGCTGTTGGCCTTCGCCGGCAACGGCCGCGCGGCGCTGGCCGCCCTTGGCCTCACCGCCAGCCCCGGCGCCGACTTCATCGCCCACCTGCTGCATGACGGCAGCCCGGAGGCCGCCCATGTCAGCGCTGGGCTGGTGCGGCGTGGCATCGATTGCCGCCACCTGCCGCCTGCCGCGCGACTCTGGCAACCCGGCACGCCCGCCGGCTTCAGCCGCCGATTCAGTGCCAGCGAAGCGCTGCTGGTGATAGTCGCCGCACCGGGCGGCCAGACGCCAGTAGACAGCCAGTCTCGCGCCAGCGATCTGCGCCTGTTGATCCACCGCGCCAACCCGCGCCGTGTGCTGGCCCCGCCGCTACCGGCGCCGCTGGGCGAACTGGTGGATGAATTCACCATCACACCCGGCACCGCGCGGGACTATGTCGTCGGCGCCGGCCAGTACATCCAGGTGTTGGATGTCGCCGGACGCCAGTGCTCGGACTTCGTCGCCTTCGACCGCCGTGGCCTGGACGCCGGCCGCGAGATCGACCTCGATCCCACCGTCACCCGCACCCTGAACGGCAACGCCTATCCCGGCCCTGGCCTGTTCAGCCGCTTCTTCGACCGCAACCTGCAGCCGATGCTGGAAGTGGTGCGCGATACCGTTGGCCGTCACGACACCTTCGCCCTGGCCTGTACCGCACGCTACTACGAATCCCAGGGCTACTTCGGCCACGCCAACTGCAGCGACAACATCAGCCGCGCCGTGGCGAAGTACGGCGTGCAAGGCCGCGCCGGCTGGCCGGCGATCAACTTCTTCTTCAACACCGGGGTGGACGCACACCAGCACCTGACCCTCGACGAGCCCTGGTCGCGCCCCGGCGACTACGTACTGCTGCGGGCCATGACCGACCTCGTCTGCGCCAGCAGCTCCTGCCCGGACGACATCGATCCGGCCAACGGCTGGCAGCCCACCGACATCCACATCCGCGTGTATTCCGAACAGGAGCGTTTCAGTATCGCCATGGCCACTCGCAAGACACCCGACGCCGACCCGGTGCTGACCCGAGAGAGCGGCTTCCACCCCGGCACCTCCAGCCTCACCCGCCAGTTCGTCGACTACCGCGGCTTCTGGACGCCGATCCAGTTCGACGGCTACGGCACGGTCGAGGAGTACCACGGCTGCCGCGAGAAAGTGGCGGTGATGGACCTGTCCGCCCTGCGCAAATTCGAAGTGCTCGGCCCCGACGCAGAAACCCTGCTCGACCACTGCCTGACCCGCGACGTGCGCAAGCTCGCGGTCGGCCAGGTGGTGTACTCGGCCATGTGCTTTGATCACGGCGGCATGCTCGACGACGGCACGCTACTTCGCCTTGGCGCCGATGCGTTCCGCTGGATCGGCGGTGAGGACTATGCCGGCGTCTGGCTGCGTGAGCAGGCCGAAAAGCTGGGCATGAAGGTGTGGATAAAAAGCGCCTCGGAGCAGATCCACAACATCGCCGTACAGGGCCCGCTGGCCCGCACCCTGCTGAAAGACATGATCTGGACGCCGGGCACTCAACCAAAACTGGAAGACCTCGGCTGGTTTCGATTCCTCGTCGGCCGGCTGGACGACTACAACGGTCCGCCACTGATGGTGTCGCGCACCGGCTACACGGGCGAGCTGGGTTACGAAATCTGGTGCCACCCCAGCGACGCCATGAAGGTGTGGAAGCGCCTCTGGCAGCTCGGCGAACCGTTGGGGCTGGTGCCGCTGGGCCTGCACGCGCTGGACATGCTGCGTATCGAGGCCGGGCTGATCTTCGCCGGCTACGAATTCAGCGACCAGACCGATCCCTTCGAGGCCGGCATCGGCTTCTGCGTACCGTTGAAGACCAAGCAGGCCGACTTCATCGGCAAAGACGCCCTGCTGTGCCGCAGCGCCCATCCGCAACAGCGTCTGGTGGGCCTGGAACTGGATGGCAACGAACCGGCCGCCCATGGCGACTGCGTGCGCGTCGGCCGTGCCCAGGTCGGGGTCGTCACCAGCGCCACCCGCTCGCCGGTGCTGGGCAAGAACATCGCCCTGTGCCGGCTGGACATCGGCTACTGCGAACCGGGCACGGCGGTGGAAATCGGCAAGCTCGACGGCCAGCAGAAGCGCATTCGCGCCCGCGTGGCCGCCAGCACCGTGGCCTATGACCCGGAGAAGACCCGCGTGCGCAGCTGATGCGGTACTTGGAGAGGGATTTGCTAGGGAGTCCTGCAAGTCCCTCCCCCGTCCATAGCCAAGGAGAATCGGCCAATGTGGTTCAGAAAAGCATCTAGCAACCTGGCCAACGAACTCAGCCAGTGGCTCGACCAACTGTCCAGCGACCAGGGCCCGGAATCCGCACTGCCACGACTGAGACACCAACCCCGGCTGCTTGGCAGCCTGGAACGGCTGCAGCGCGACTGGCGTGAACTGCAGCACATCCGCCAGCACACCGAGCGGCAAGCGCCGTCACCCTGTAGTGCCAATGAGTACGCCGAGTTGAACCGGCGACTGGCCCAGGCCGAACAGCAGGACACGCGGTTGCGCGGTGAACTGGAGGAGTACCGGCAACGTCTGGCGGCCCTGGAGGCCGAACGGGAAACGTGGGACAAGGAACGCGAGGTGTGGGACCTGACCAAACGCACCCTCACCGAAGGCTGCTGGGCGATGAACGTGGTGAACGGCGACCCCGACCATCCGCAGAACGTGATCCGCTGGTCCGAGCAGTTCCGCGAACTCATCGGCTACAAGCGCGAGGAGTTTCCCGATGGCTGGGACAGCTACTTCGGCGTGGCCAACCCGGACGATCTCAAGGAGGTCATGAAGACCTTCAACGCTTCGATGGCGGACAGCAGCGGCGACGGTTTCTATGCGGTGGAGTACCGCATGCGCCACAAGACCCGTGGCGAAGTCTGGTTCCGCGAACGCGGCCGCTGCCTGCGCGACAGCCGAGGCCGGTTGCTCTATGTCACCGGTGCGGTGCGCGAGATCAGTGACGAGAAGACCGCCGCCAGCCTGCACGAACGCGAACAGGCGAACATCCAGACCACCTATGGCCAGATCGCCCAGGTGGCCGGGGTGATACGTGGCATCGCCGAACAGACCAACCTGCTGGCGCTCAACGCCGCCATTGAAGCGGCCCGAGCAGGTGAACAAGGGCGCGGTTTCGCGGTGGTGGCGGACGAGGTACGCAACCTGGCGCGGCGGACCCAGGAATCGGTGCAGCAGATTCAGGCGATGCTGCGGCAGCAAAGCTGAGGAAACGAACCAATTTCAGGCATATTGCCTGGAAAACGATTGGAAACGGGGCATTGCGGCAATGGCAGGGTGGGCCGCGTGGCGCCATCATCGAATACGGCGAATGAGTGCATTCATCATCAGCCCACCCCACCGGCCAGGGATTTGGCGCCGGCCTGCGCCTACGCCACCTGCGCGCCTCCCACCATCTTCAGGCCGACGATGCCGCCGATTATCATCGCCAGGCACAGGCCGCGCATCGGGCCCAGTTGTTCTCCCAGAAACAGAGTGCCGTAGGCCACGGTGCCGAGGGTGCCGATGCCCACCCACACCGCATAGGCCAGGCCCAGCGGCAGCTCGCGTACGGCCAGGCTCAACAGATAGATGCTCAGCAGCAGGAAGAACCCGCAATACAGGCTCGGCCAGAGCCGTGTGAATCCATCCGTGCGCGGGATGATCGAGGCGTAGAGCACCTCACAGAGTCCCGCCAGGACCAGGAATCCCCATCCATTCAACCACGCCATCCTTCACGCCTCCTTCTCGAACACAAGCTGGTGCGCGCGGCGCCCCCTACCCTTCCGCAGTAGGGTGCACTGTGCGCACCGCTTTCCCGGCTCCAATGAAAGCGCCGACGCAAGGCGTCGGCGCAGGGGTACAACCGTCAACTCACAGGGCGTCTTCGCCCATCTCGCCGGTGCGTATCCGCACCACGCTTTCCAGTTCCTGAACGAACAGCTTGCCGTCGCCGATCTTGCCGGTGTAGGCCGCCTTGAGAATGGCGTCCATGGCGGCCTGGCACAGCGCGTCGCCGACTACGATTTCCAGCTTGACCTTGGGCAGCAGTTCCACCACGTACTCGGCGCCCCGGTATATTTCCGAGTGGCCCTTCTGCCGGCCGTAGCCCTTGACCTCGGTCACGGTCACGCCGTTGACGCCGGCCTCGGTCAGCGCTTCGCGCACGTCGTCCAGGCGGAAGGGTTTGATGATTGCGGTAATGAGTTTCATGGCGGCGATCCTCAGCTCGAGTACTTGTAGCCGACTTCGCCGTGGGCGGTGAGGTCCAGCCCATCTACCTCGGCCGCCTCCTCAACCCGTAGCCCGCTGCACAGCGCGGAAGCCACCTTGAAGGCGATCAGGCTGGTCACGGCCGAGAAGCCGATGCTGAACAGGATCGCGCCACCGTTGACCAGCAACTGGTCGAACAGGTCGCGGCCTTCGGGGAAGCCCTGGCCACCGATGGCGGTGAGGGCGAACACCGGGGTCAGCAAGCCGCCGAGGATGCCGGCCACGCCATGCACGCCGAACACATCGAAGGCATCATCCAGGCCGATCATCGGCTTGAGCTTGTCCACCGACCAGACACACACCGGGCCGGCGATCAGGCCCAGCAGGATGGCGCCCATGGGGCCGACATAACCGCAGGCCGGGGTAATCGCCACCAGGCCGGCGATGGCTCCAGACACCGCGCCGAACAGGCTTGGACGACCACGGTGCTGCCACTCCACCAGCATCCAGCCCAGCGCACCGGCGCAGCTGGCGAGCATGGTGTTGACCATTACCAGCATGGCGAAGCCGTTGGCGGCCAGCGCGCAACCGCCGCAGAAGCCCAGCCAGCCCACCCACAGCAGCGAGCCACCGGTGAGCGTCATGGTCATGTTGTGCGGAGCGATCGCCGGGGTGCCGAAGCCGCGACGGCGTCCCAGCAGCCAGGCGCCCACCAGGGAGGCGATACCGACGTTCAGGTGCACCACGTTGCCGCCGGCAAAATCCTGCACGCCCAGGTTGAACACCCAGCCACCGCCCCAGGCCATGTGCGCCATGGGGATGTAGTTGATGGTCAGCCACACCGCCATGAACACCATGACCGCGGCGAACTTCATGCGCTCGGCGAAGGCGCCGACGATGATCGCAGGCGTGATGGCGGCGAACAGCAGCATGAACAGGAAGTAGAGGTACTCGGGAATGGTGCCGACCACCGTGTCCTTGGTGACGCCGACCAGGAACAGCTTGTCCAGGCCGCCGATCACCGACTGCAGCGAACCGCCATCGGTGAAGGTCAGGCTGTAGCCATAGAGGGCGAACAGCACCGACATGAGTGAGGCGGTGCAGAACACCTGCATGAGGATCGACAGCACGTTCTTGGTCCGCGCCATGCCGCCGTAGAACAGCGCCAGGCCCGGCAGTGTCATCAGCAGCACCACCAGCGAGCAGAGCGCGACGAACGCGGTGTCGCCGCTATTGATCACAGGTGCTGTTTCCTCCGCATTGGCGGCGAAACTGCCCAACAGAAGGGAAAGGCCCAACATACCGCGGCCCACATGAGAAAACCGGATCATTGCCTGTAGCCTCCAACCGACGGGGATTCGGCCGGCCCGCTGTCGGAGGGGCGAACCGGCGTTCGAGCGCCCCAGGAGGACGAGGCCGGACCAGCACCTTTCTTCCTGCAGGGCAATTTTGTTTCCCCATAGGCATAGCAATTGGCCTGCCAAGGCCAAAGCACGCGCTTACCTTTTCGCTAAGTCGTTGAATGGAAAACGCTTTATTTCGCGGACTGGAGAGGCAAGGGATAGCGATGGCAAGTCAGAACGCATTTTCTTGGTGCGAATTTGATTTTCCTGCCAATCAATAAAGCAATGCGCTCACCAGGACGGTGCCCCGCTGTCCAGTGAGAGCGAATTCATTCGCGAAAGCCGCGTAGCGGCCGTGGATCACGCTTTATCGACCCACCACCGGTGCCCACCGGAAACACCGCCGGTGGAAGTGAAAAGCGACTTCCACCCTACGCGAGGCCCAACCTACAAAAAAGAAAAAGGCCGGCGATCGCTCGCCGGCCTTTATGCATTGCCTTCGGGATCAGTAGCCCTGACCCGGAATCCAGCTGGTGCCAGCCAGGGGCACGCGGGCCATGGCGGCGGCTTCCACGGTCAATGCCACCAGGTCCTCGGGGTCGAGGTTGTGCAGGTGGGACTTGCCGCAGGCACGCGCCATGGTCTGGGCTTCCAGCACCAGCACGCGCAGGTAGTTGGCCAGGCGGCGGCCGGCCTCCACCGGGTCCAGGCGCTTGGACAGCTCCGGGTCCTGGGTGGTGATACCGGCCGGGTCGCGGCCGTTCTGCCAGTCGTCGTAGTAGCCGGCGGCCGAACCGATCTTCTTCAGTTCCTCATCCAGGCGCGGGTGGTTGTCGCCCAGCGCCACCAGGGCGGCAGTGCCGATAGCGACGGCGTCGGCACCCAGGGCCATGGCCTTGGCCACGTCGGCACCGTTGCGAATGCCGCCGGAGACGATCAGCTGCACCTTGCGGTGCATGCCCATCTCCTGCAGGGCCTGCACGGCTTGCGGGATGGCCGGGAGGATCGGGATGCCTACGTGTTCGATGAACACTTCCTGGGTGGCGGCGGTGCCACCCTGCATGCCGTCGAGGACGATCACGTCGGCACCGGCTTTCACCGCCAGCTTGACGTCGTAGTACGGACGGCTGGCGCCGATCTTCACGTAGATGGGTTTTTCCCAGTCGGTGATCTCACGCAGCTCGGCGATCTTGATCGCCAGGTCGTCCGGGCCGGTCCAGTCGGGGTGACGGCAGGCGCTGCGCTGGTCGACGCCGATGGGCAGGGTGCGCATGCCGGCGACGCGCTCGGTGACTTTCATGCCCAGCAGCATGCCACCGCCGCCCGGCTTGGCGCCCTGGCCGAGGACGATCTCGATGGCATCGGCCTTGCGCAGGTCGTCGGGGTTCATGCCGTAGCGGGACGGCAGGTACTGGTAGACCAGGTGCTGCGACTGGCCGCGCTCTTCCGGGGTCATGCCGCCGTCGCCGGTAGTGGTGCTGGTACCGGCGATGCTGGCGCCACGGCCGAGGGCTTCCTTGGCGTTGGCGGACAGCGCGCCGAAGCTCATGCCGGCGATGGTCACCGGGATTTTCAGGTGGATCGGTTTCTTGGCGAAGCGGGTGCCGAGCACGACGTCGGTGCCGCATTTCTCGCGGTAGCCTTCCAGCGGGTAGCGCGACACGGAGGCGCCGAGCAGCAGCAGGTCGTCGAAGTGCGGCAGCTTGCGCTTGGTGCCGCCGCCACGGATGTCATAGATGCCGGTTTCGGCGGCACGCTGGATTTCCTGGATGGTCAGACGGTCGAAGGTGGCGGATTCGCGCAGCACTGGAGTTTTTTGTTCGCTCATTTTGCAATTCCTCGTGGGGGCAGTGGTGCGCACAGCGCACCCTACAGGGCGTCGGTAGGGTGCGCCACGCGCACCGTGCGGTGCTGGATCAGTACGCGGATGCGTTGTCGACTTTGAAGTTGTACAGCTGGCGAGCCGAGCCGTAGCGCTTGAAGCTGGCCGGGTCTTCGTCGAAGCCGGCGCGGTTGAGCAGTTCCTGCAGTTCTTCCAGGTGCTCGGCGCGCATCTGTTTCTCAATGCAGTCCGAGCCCAGGGACTTCACCGTGCCCTTCACGTAGATGCGGGTTTCGTAGAGCGAATCGCCCAAGGCGTCGCCGGCATCGCCGCACACCACTAGACGCCCGGCCTGGGCCATGAAGCAGCTCATGTGGCCGATGCTGCCGCCGACCACGATGTCGACGCCCTTCATGGAAATGCCGCAGCGCGCACCGGCATCGCCCTCAATCACCAGCAGCCCGCCATGGGCGGTGGCACCGGCGGCCTGGGAGGCACTGCCCTTCACTCGCACCGAGCCGGACATCATGTTCTCCGCCACGCCGACGCCGACGTTGCCATGCACGGTGACACTGGCCTTCTGGTTCATGCCCGCGCAGTAGTAGCCGGCATGGCCCTGGATATCGATGCTGACGGCCTGATTCACACCCACGGCCAGGTTGTGCTTGCCGTCCGGATGGGTCACCAGCCACTCGCGGTCCTGCACGTCACCGTGCAGGGTCTGGTTCAGTTCACGCACCGAGGCAGTGGAAAGATCAACGGTTTTCATAGTTCAGCTCCTCAGGCGCGTTCCCAGATGTACATGGTGGCGGGTTCGGGTTCCCAGACTTTCGCTTTATCTATTCCCGGCAGGCTGGCCAGGGCCTGGTACTCGGAGGCCATGGCCACGTAGTCGTCGGTTTCGGCGAGGATCGCCGGCTTGCAGGCAATCGGGTCGCGGATCACCGCGAAGCCGTTGCGGGTGCCGATGGCAAAGGTGAAGAAGCCGTCGAGGTCTTCCAGGGAGTGGTCCAGCGCTTCTTTCAGGCTGTCGCCCTGTTGCAGGCGCCAGGTCAGGTAGCCGGCGGCGACTTCGGTGTCGTTCTCGGTTTCGAAGGTGATGCCCTGGCGCTTGAGTTCCTGGCGCAGGCGCGAGTGGTTGGACAGCGAGCCGTTGTGCACCAGGCAAAGGTCGGCGCCGGTGGAGAACGGGTGGCTGCCTTCCATGGTCACCGCGCTTTCGGTGGCCATGCGGGTGTGGCCGATGATGTGGCTGCCCTTCATGTTCGCAAGGCCGAAGCGCTCGGAAATTTCCTTCGGCAGGCCCATGCCCTTGAGGATTTCGATGCTCTGTCCGGCGCTCATGATGCGCACGTCGGGAGCGAGGTCAGCGAGGGCGTCGCGCACGCGCTCTTCGTCGCAGTTGACCTTGAGCACCGCGGCGCTGGCGTTCTGGAACCAGTCCAGGGAGCAGCCGAGGCGGCCCTCCAACGATCCCATCAGGTGCTTCCAGCCGTAGTCGGCCTCGATGGCCTGCAGGGTCAGCTTGACCCAGCCGTCGGCCACTTCATCGCCGTAGATGGCGAAGCCGGCGCTGTCCGGACCACGGTCGGTCATGGCTTCGAGCATGGGTTCGAACAGTTTGCCGAGCTGGCCTTCCAGCTCGGGCTTCTTCAGGTAAAGACCTACGATTCCGCACATGGCGTGTCTCCTCGGGGGCAGGTAAATGGGCGAAGGGTTTTCAGAAGAATTCGGTGTAGCGCTGGATCTCCCAGTCGGAGACGTGTCGGCTGTACTCCACCCATTCCATGCGCTTCTGCTTGATGAACTCGTCGACGATTTCGGGGCCGAGCACCTCGCGGAACAGCGGGTCTGCTTCCAGGGCGTCGGTGGCTTCCTTGAGCGACTGCGGCAAGGTCTTGATGCCGCGCGCGGCGATCTCTTCCAGGCTCAGGTTGTAGAGGTTCTCGTTGCAGATGGTGTCCGGCTCCAGCTGGCGGTCGATGCCGTCGAGACCAGCGGCGATGATCGCGGCGGTGACGAGGTAGGGGTTGCAGCCGGCGTCCGGCAGACGGAACTCCAGGCGGCCGTAGGGCACTCGCACCATGGCCGAGCGGTTGTTGGCACCGAAGGCGATGAAGGCCGGCGCCCAGGTGGCGCCGGACAGTGAGCGGCCCACCACCAGGCGCTTGTAGGAGTTGACCGTGGGTGCAGCAAAGGCGCACAGGGCCGGGCCGTGGGCCAGCAGGCCGGCGGCGAAGTGGTAGGCCAGCTTCGACAGACCCATGCCGCTGGGATCGTTCGGGTCGTGGAAGAGGTTCTTGTTGCTGGCGCTGGCGATCGACAGGTGGAAGTGCATGCCGTTGCCGGCGCGCTTCGGATCGGGCTTGGGCATGAAGGAGCAGATCATGCCCATGTCGTTGGCGATCTCGCCGGCGGCCATGCGGAAGAAGGTGAAGCGGTCCGCCGATTCCATGGCGTCGCTGTAGGTGTAGTTGATCTCGAACTGGCCGTTCGCGTCCTCGTGGTCGATCTGATAGATGTCGAAGCCCACCGGTTGCAGGGCTTCGGTCAGGCGCTCGAGGAATTTGCGGGAGCGCGACAGGCCTTTGTAGTCGTAGCAGGGCTTGTCGAGGTTGTCGGTGGCGTCCACCAGTTGCAGCTTGCCGTCAGCGCCACGGCGGAACAGGCTGAATTCCGGCTCCAGGCCGGTGTTCAGGGTCCAGCCCTTGTCGGAGAGACGCTGGACCTGTTGTTGCAGCACATAGCGGGTGTCATAGGCCCAGGGTTTGCCTTCCACATGACCGATGCACACCACCCGGCCGTAGCCCGGCTGCCAGGGCACCGGGATCAGGGTGGAGAGATCGCTGCGGGCCATGAAGTCCGGCCCATGGGGCTCCATGCCCATGCCGCAGATGGCGAAGCCGGCGAACCCGGCACCATCCTCGGCCACCGCCTTGAGGCCGGTCACCGGCACGGATTTGGTCTTCGCGGCGCCGTGGATATCGACGAACTGGGCCAGCACGTACTTGATGCCGTGCTGGTCGATGATGCGCTGCGTTTCAGTTGGCAACATGAGTCTTCACTCCTGGATTAGGGCAAGGCGGTCGGTGGAGGGCAGGCGATCAAGGAGGGAGCGGCGCACGACTGCCACCGGGGTCCGGATCGTCTGAATGAGCAGGTAGCGGTCGGGCTTTTTCATTGAATTCCACACAGGAAACTTAGTTTCCCATCAGGAATGCAAGCAGCTTGCCAATCTGAAACGCGGAGGGGAGGAAGCACTCGGTTTTGCGCCGAGCTACTGTTTATATGGGAAAATCCTTTTCACTGTGGGAAAGTCCCCTGTCGCCTTCCGGGCCGGGACGCTCGGACTCGCACTTTCTCAGTGCGAAAGTTATTTTCTTGAACTGAAATCGTGCAGGACTCACCGCCCATGACCACCGAAACCCCTCCCCGCCTCCGCCTGGAGCAGTACCTGGGCATGCAGATCAAGCGCCAACGCCAGGCGCAGGAACTGAAGCTGGCGGACGTGGCGCGTATCGCCGGGATCAGTCAGGGCATGCTGAGCAAGATCGAGAACGCCCAGGTGTCCACCAGCCTGGATACCCTGAGCCGCCTGTGCGACGTGCTGGGCATGCCGATGTCCAAGCTGTTCAGCCAGTACGACCAGCCCGACGGCAACGCCATTCTGGTGAAGTCCGGCGAAGGCATGGAAGTGGTGCGCCGCGGCACCGAGAAGGGCCACACCTACCACCTGCTCAACCACACCCGTGGGCCGAAGAAGAACTTCGAGGCCTACATGGTGAGCATGGATGACGCCAGCGAGGAGTTCCCCACCTTCGCCCACCCCGGCACCGAATTCCTCCATCTGCTGGAGGGCGAACTGGTGTACCGCCACGGCAACCAGCTCTATCACATGGAAGCCGGCGACAGCCTGACCTTCGACGGCGACGTGCCCCACGGGCCGGAGAAGCTGCTGAAGGTGCCGATCAAGTTGTTGTCGGTGATGAACTACGGGAGTGAGTGAGCGCCGGCCCTCGCGGGGTGAACATGACGTGGAGCGGGCTTGGGGTTTGGGGCTGCCGCTCCTGGGTTGGTGAGCTTCAGGTTGGGACACTCAGTCCGATGGAGTTTGAGCGGCGATATGGCGATCAGTAGCTCTTGACTACCAGTTCCGGGACAGACCACCACTCATTCGGTCGGGCCCTTGTCACCCTCCTTGATCCTGGCCTTTTCAGCAGCCCGGAGAGTCGCAGTTCTACTGGGCTGACCTGCGTACTTCCGTTGAGGATTGGCGCCGCGAGCCGGCTTTTTAGAGACAGGTTGTGGCTGCCCAAGCGGCGGCGTGCAAGTGGTTCTGGCCGCCATGGCCAGCCCCAGGCGCAGCCCGAACTTCCTCAGAATGCCGTCGATGGTGTTGATGGTCGGATTACTCTTGTCCTTCTCGATCTGGTACAGGGCCTTGGTCGACAGGGTGCACATGGCAGCGAAGGTGTCCTGGTCGAGACCGGTCACCTCAAGCCGCAGTCGGCGAATGGCCGTTCCCAGGGTTTCTTCCCCCATCGCGTGCCGCGTCATGATGTCGTCAATGAGCCGCTTGCGCTCTTCGTTGGTGATCGCTTTCATCGAAGCCCCCATTCAGCCAAGCGCTTGTCCAGATTATTCAGCGGGATGGACTGGGCGCTTTTAATTTCCGCAGGAAGCTCAACCAGCAGATCCGGCAACGCTCGAAACAGCTCAGCAGTTCCCCGCAGGCGCTCCAAGAGAATGTCCGGGCTAACCAAGTCCTCGAAGTAACCGCAGATCGCTCTCCAGTCCGGATTTCCCATGTGCTCAGGCACCCACTTGGTCACTCGAGTGACCCCTTCCGGGTCGAGCACCATCGGAGCGAGGTCGTAGATCGGCGCCAGTTCGAATCTGCCCCGATGCCTGAAAATGGCCGTGTTGCGCCCATGGCTGTCGGAGTTCCCGAGGATACGGTTGAGCAGGTCGCGCCGCAGGTATTCGAAAACCAGTTCCTCAAGCTCTTCGCCCTGCCCATTCGTGCGCCACAGGTAGATCAGGCGGCTGAGCACGTCTTCATGATTCAACCGCGAACCAGGCACTGTGTTTTCACACACCGAATAGATCGACTCGACCGGGATTCTTTCCACCACGCCCTTGTCGACTCGCCGATCAAAGCGTGGCATCCACAGGCTCGGCTTATCGGCTTCTTCAAGCACAAGCCCATCCGTGGATATCGTGTTCAAGCCGAGCTGCGAGATCGCTTTGTAATAGTGGTACTCGGCCCGCAGGATGTTCTTGTCGCGCTCCGTGACCTGGTTGCGAGCAAACTTCACCAGCCAATGGCGGCGTGCACGTTCGTCAGGAAGCATGGCATCGGCATAAAGAGCCCCATCCACGCCCTCAACCATAATCACCTTCGGCGCCTCTCCCTGCGCGCCCGTAGCACCGCCCAGAGCAGCGCCGGACTCATAGGCGTACTCGAGGAAGTCGTTCGTTCTGTCTACAACCTCCTGCCGCGGGAAGTCCTCCACGCGCGACTGGTCGATATGTTCGAAAGACTCCTTCACACGCAAGTGCCCGATAGGTGACGGTGTGCAGCGCCCCAGGAGGAAAAAATCCATGTCCATTCCATCGGGCTTTTCGCCACCGAATCGACGCATCAGCGACTTGCGGGCGGCACCAGCCGGAACAATGTCGTAGACAAATGGGGGATACCCCCGGCTATCGACATGGTTCCAGTTCAGCGGAAGGTTAACGCTGATGGCTGGCTCGAATAGCGTTTCCATCTGCGCGATGAAATCGAGCAAGTAGGGCTGCTCGTAGGACACACTGCACGGCGACTCCTGACCCTTCTCGGGGTCGGAGACAGAAAGCACCATGGCATCGCGCCAATGGCCTTCAACGTAGGTCTGGATCGTGAGATGTCCTGGCATGTTGTGCGCAAGCTAATCGGAACTATGATGCTGAGTAATGTAGTTCTCCTCTTAGCTTCCAGCAATATGATTCCGGTTAGCGCAGGGTTGATACGATGAATCGGTATTAAAATACCGGACAATGACCTACAGAGTGATGAGGCAGGACGTACACCCAGCCAGAGGCGCAGGAACTGAAGCGGCGGACGTGGCGCTCATCGCCGGGATCGGCCAATACGACCCGCTCTACCACATGCAGGTGCCGATCCGGTTGTTGTCGGTGATGCGCTATGGGAGTGAGTGAGCTCGTTGACGGGTGGACTTCAAGTTCCTGTTTGGCGTTGCCGGGTTAGTAGCTTTTGGGCCGTCATCACAGAATGTGCAGTTGGAACTGCCGGGGCTGGTGTTTGCACCCAGTTTGAGTAAAGCGTGGCGCTATGACTGGCGGAGAGCGGCCTGGAGCGGCCTCGAAAGCATTCGTAACCGCCGCACCATAACCTGTAGCTCAACCCCATTTTTACTGCAGCGCAGTTAAAACTGCTGGCTGCCCCCAAGTTTTCGAGGGGGATTGCTTTAAGAAAGGGGATGCAACTAACAACTGGCACACCGTATACCCACCAAGGGAAAGCAACTCGTAATCTTCGGGCAATACGGGAAGCGACCATCGGGATGGGGAGACGTCACTCAGCCACGCACTCCTGAAGCAGCCGAGCAACAACGAAATTTTGTCTCTCCGACGCTCAGCAACCTTGCCGAACATAGCTCATTGACATCAATGCCTGGCCTTCAGGGTGCACGCTTGAGATCTATCTTCATGGCATCAGCAAATGCCTTGATCAGAGGGCTTCGCGGCGTGTTGTGACGCAAAATCAGGCTGAAGGGTGTCTGGAGGTTGACAGCCTCTGGGCAAATTGCCCTCAAGCGCCCGTCCTTGACCAGTTGAGCCGCATACTGACAGGGCAGAAAACCGATGAATCTCCCCGTGAGAATCAATATGGCGACAGCTTCGACCTGCATGGCTGAAGTGCTGATTTTTTCGGAGTCGAAAAACGCTCTTTTGGCAGAGTGGATCGCATAGCGGTGATTGATGAAGTTAAAGTCCTTCAAGTTCTCCGTATCGATCTCTTCATCTGACTTGTCAAACAATTCATGCCCGGCACCGCAATACAAATTCGACTGTTCCTGATACATCTCAAAGTAATCAAACTCTTCTCGCTTCTGATAGACCGGAACGATGCCCGCCACGAACCTGCCCTCGACAACTCCCCGCTCAACCTCATCCAACTGAGAAACACTCAGACGTATTCTTACCCTGGGAGCTTCATCATTGATAAGTTGGAGTGCAGATATTAGCAAGGAATTTGGATCGGATAGTGTATTGTCGATAGCACCGATACTAAGATCGCCTATCAACTCATTCTGCGCACAACTTATCCTGTCTCGAAAACTCTCAACCGAGTTAAAGAGTTCAATGGATGCCTGATAGACCACTTGCCCCTCGTCGGTCAGGCTAAAACCCTCACGACCTCGGCTGCAAAGGCGCATTCCAATGCGGATTTCAAGGTCAGAAATCTGCTTGCTAATGGCCGCCAGGCCGACATTCAACTCGTTTTGCGCCGCACTGAAACCACCTGCCTCCACAACTGCCTTGAAAACTTTCAGCAGTTTGAAGTCCTGGCCGCTTAGCGCCATCGGCGCTCTGATTCTTGTCTTTCCAGGCAGGTTTCCGGATGTGGAAAGTGAGGTTTCCATGATGATTATTTACCTCGTGATCGGCATGCAACAGGCTAGGTTCCACAACAAGAAATCAGCCGGCCCAATCATCATGAACACATACAACGGCTCATTGCAACACGCTTCAGATCCGCGACTTCAGCCGCAATCGGTTGAATTCTATAGGTTTTATCCCGTCCACAAGGACAGGAACTCCGCCTCACTCCCATTCTGCCCAAAGACAAGTTTTCGCCAGTGACTTTCAGGCCCTCACGCGGGCGCTGAAAGACACTTCGAAGTATTTGGGCACACCCGTTCTAAATCGAGAAATGCGAGGAAAAACAATAATGACTCAACCCACCGATCGCCTTTGGGGAGCCCGTTTCAAGAGTGGCCCGTCCGCAGCCCTGGCGGCCCTGTCGCGCTGCCCCGAACGCTACTTCCAACTGGCTCCGTACGACCTCGCCGGTTCCCGGGCACATGCCCGTGAGCTGCAACGGGCCGGGCTGCTGGACGAGGCTGAAACCCAGCGCATGCTGGAAGCGATCAACAGCATCGATGAAGATTTCCGCGCCGGCCGCATCAGCCCTACGCTGGACGACGAGGACGTGCATACCTTCCTCGAGCGCGTGCTGACCGAACGCCTGGGCACTCTGGGTGGCAAGCTCCGTGCCGGCCGTTCTCGAAATGACCAGGCTTCCAATGACCTGCGTCTGTTCCTGCGCGACCATGCCCGCAAATTGGCCGTACAGGTCCTGGACCTGCAGGACGCACTGGTGGAACAGGCCGAGCAGCATGTCGAAACCATCTGCCCCGGCTTTACCCACCTCCAGCAGGCCCAACCCATCACTTTCGCCCACCAATTGCTGGCCCATTCGCAAGCCATGCTGCGCGACATACAACGCCTGGTGGACTGGGATGCGCGCACTGGACTGTCGCCCTTGGGTGCTGCGGCCATGGCCGGCTCGGCCATCGCGCGCCAACCCCAGCAATCCGCCGTTGAGATGGGATTCACCGCCCCCTGCGAAAACTCCATCGATGCGGTGGCCAGCCGGGACCATGTCGCTGAGTTCCTGTTCGTGACCGCCATGCTGGGTATCAATATCTCTCGACTGTCGGAAGAGTTCTGCCTGTGGTCCTCGCGGCAGTTCCGCTGGGTCGATCTGGATGACGCCTATGCCACCGGCAGCTCGATCATGCCGCAGAAGAAGAACCCCGATATTGCCGAGCTGTCGCGAGGCAAGGCTGGCCGTCTGATCGGCAACCTGACCGGGCTGCTGTCCACGCTGAAATCCCTGCCGCTGTCCTACAACCGCGATCTTGCCGAAGACAAGAACGAAGTCCTGGACACCCTCGAAACCCTGGGTCTGGTCCTTCCCGCCATGGCTGGCATGGTTCGCACCATGCAGGTTCGCACCGACGAACTGCGCCGCCAGGCACCGCTCGGCTTCACCCTGGCGACCGAAGTCGCCGATTGGCTGGCCGTACGCGGCGTGCCGTTCAAGGAAGCCCACGAGATCACCGGTGCCCTGGTACGTGCCTGTGAGGAGCAAGACATCGAGCTGTGGGAAGCCAGTCCCGCCACCCTGGCGGATATCGATTCGCGCCTGACGGCGGATGTGCGTGACAGCCTGACCCTGGAAGCAGCCATCGCTGCGCGCAGTGGCTGGGGCGGTACGGCTCCGGAGCGCGTCCGGGAGCAGATCACCCGGTTGAAATCGGCCCTGGAAGGCCAGCGCGAATGGACCGCGAATTACACCGGCCCACGCATCTGAGTCTTGCCTGAACGAAGCGCGCTCCTATTGGACGCGCTTTCAAGATCGACCGATAAGCCGCAGCGCTCTTGCGCCGCCTTCGGAGCAACACCATGAGCCAATTACAAGCACAACGCCTCGCCGCCGAACGCAAGCAACTGGAAAACGAGTTCGACATCACTCAGTACGAGCATGTGCCGCGTCGTTACTACGGACGCATGTTCTTCGCCACGCTGATCGTGGTCCTGCTGATCGGCCTCGGGCACGCCTTCGCCAAGGGACAGATCGAGTGGTCCTACGTCGGCCAGTTCCTGACATCCGAAGCGATACTCTTCGGCCTGCTGAACACCATCGTGATGTCCGTGCTGGCCATGGTCCTCGGGGTCATCTTCGGGGTGGTCACGGCGGTCATGCGCATGTCGCACAACCCCATCCTGCAATACGTCGCCCTGGCCTATACCTGGCTGTTCCGGGGCACGCCGCTGATCCTGCAGCTGCTGTTGTGGTTCAACCTGGCGCTGATCTTCCCCGTCATCAGCATTCCGGGCCTCTTCCAGATCGAGACCGTGACCGTGATGACCCCCTTCGTCGCGGCCCTGCTTGGCCTGAGCATCAACCAGGGGGCCTACACCGCCGAAGTGGTACGTGCCGGTCTGCTGTCCGTCGACACCGGCCAGTATGAAGCGGCCAAGTCCATTGGCATGCCGCGCCTGCAGTCGCTCAAGCGAATCATCCTGCCCCAGGCCATGCGGATCATCATCCCGCCGGTGGGCAACGAGTTCATCGGCATGGTGAAGATGACCAGTCTGGCCAGCGTCATCCAGTACTCCGAGCTGCTGCATAACGCCCAGAACATCTACTACGCCAACGCCCGCGTCATGGAGCTGCTGATTGTTGCGGGTATCTGGTACCTCGCCGTCGTTACCGTCCTGTCGTTCGGCCAGAGCCGGCTGGAACGCTACTTCGCCAAAGGCGCAGGCAAGCGCTCCTGATCGCCCACGTCGTGAGAGATATCCCCATGAGAAGCATCGTCAAGGCTGTCGGCCTGAACAAATACTACGGCGATTTCCACGCCCTCAAAGACGTCAACCTGGAGATCGAACAAGGCGAAGTCCTCTGCGTCATCGGCCCTTCCGGGTCGGGCAAGAGCACCTTCCTGCGCTGCATCAACCAGTTGGAGAAAGTCGATAGCGGCGGTCTCTGGGTAGACGGCGAGCTGGTCGGCTATCGCATGGTCGGCCGCAAGCTCTACGAGTTGAACGAGACCCAGATCGCCCGCCAACGCCTGGCCACCGGCATGGTCTTCCAGCGCTTCAACCTGTTCCCGCACATGACTGTGCTGGAGAACATCGTCGAAGGCCCCTGCCAGGTGCTCAAGCGCTCACCCAAGGAAGCCACCGACGACGCCGTCGAGTTGCTGGCCCGAGTCGGCCTGGCCGACAAGCGCAATAACTACCCCATCCAGCTTTCCGGCGGTCAGCAGCAGCGTGTTGCCATCGCCCGGGCCCTGGCCATGCGGCCGAAGCTGATGTTGTTCGACGAACCCACCTCCGCACTCGACCCGGAACTGGTCGGTGAGGTGCTCTCGGTCATGCGTGACCTCGCCAAAAGCGGGATGACCATGGTCGTTGTGACCCACGAACTGGGTTTCGCCCGCGAGGTTTCCAACCGCGTGGTGTTCATGGATGGCGGCCAAGTCGTGGAAGCCGGAAGCCCTGAAGAAGTCCTGTTGACCCCACAAAATCCACGCACCCAAAACTTCATTTCTGCCGTTCGCGCCTAGTCGCCAATAACAATCCCAAGAGAACGAACTTACATGAAAAAACTGATCCTCTCCTCCGTACTGATGGGCCTTGCCGTTTCCGCGCAGGCATCCGCTGAACTCCCGGCAGCCATCAAGGAAAAAGGCGAAATCGTTGCGGCGATCATGCCCAACTACCCGCCCATGGACTTCAAGGACCCCGCTACCAACGAGCTGACCGGCGTCGACTATGACCTCGGCAATGCTCTGGCCGAGCGCCTTGGCGTGAAGATCAAATGGCAGGAAACCGCCTTCGAGCAGATGGTCAGCGCGCTGACCACCAAGCGTGTGGACATCATCCTGTCCGGCATGACCGATACGGAGGAGCGGCAGAAGTCGGTGACCTTCGTCGACTACTTCACCAGCGGCCCGCAGTTCTACACCCTGCAGAGCCGCGACGACCTCAATGAAATGACCGACCTCTGCGGCAAGAAAGTGGGGACCAGCCGCCGCACCACCTTCCCTGCCGAGATCGCAGCCTGGAGCAAGGCCAACTGCGAAGCTGCGGGCAAGCCGGCGGTTATCGTGGTCGGCGCGGAAGGCAGCGCGGATGCCCGCGCCCAGCTTCGCCAGCGCCGCCTGGATGCCGCCATGCAGGGCAGTGAAACCGTGCCCTACATCATGTCCCTGGAGCAGAACACCTTCAAACCGCTGGGCAATGCCATCTCCCGCCAACTTACCGGGCTCGGCGTCAGCAACACCAACCCCGAACTGGCCAAGGCCGTGGCCGATGCGCTGCAAAGCATGATCGCCGATGGCAGCTATCAGACGATCCTGAAGAAATGGGAGCTTGAGGAAGGCGCGATCGAGCGCGTGACCATCAACGGCAAATAACCTCGGAGCGCACTCATGTCCCCCTCGACCACGCCCAACTGGCCCGGCAAAAGCCGGGCCTGCATGGCCTTGGCCTTCGATGTCGACGGTCCGACGGGCGATGCGATGCTCAACGGATCGATCTGGCACAAGCCCGAGTATTTCGGCTTCGGCGCTTACGACCCTTATCGCGCCCTGCCACGCATCCTCGATCTGCTCGATGCTGCCCGCATTCCGGCAACCTTCTTCATCCCCGCTTGGGTGGTGGAGAACTGGCCCAAGCAGTGCCAGGCGATTGTCGAGCGGGGACATGAAGTGGCTTATCACGGCTACAAGCACGAATCCTTCTATGCACTGGAGCTACAAGAGCAGCGCCAGGTGATGGAGAAGTGCCGGGAAGTCTTCTGGAACGTTCTAGGTATCCGCGCAGTGGGATTCCGCACCCCCTCCGGAGATTGGCACACCCACACCCCTGGCATGCTCCTGGACGCGGGCGTGATCTACTCCAGCAGCATGCGCGGCGATGATCGTCCCTACCTGGTCAACGTCGCCGGTCACGCCAAGCCGCTGGTGGAAATCCCGGGCCACTGGGAGCTCGATGACTATGCCTCCCTGGCGTACACCAAGGGGCCGAACTTCCCTTCCGGGCTGGACCGCACGGCCAGCTATGAACTGACCCTCGATAACTGGTGCCGCGAGTTCGACGGCGCCATGGACGAAGGGCTGTGCCTGACCACGCTGTTCCACCCGAAGATCACCGGCAAACCCGGCCGGCTCCTGCTGTTGGAGCGCCTCTTCGAACACATGCGCCAACGTGACGATGTGTGGTTCGCCACCTGCCGCGATGTGGCGCAATGGACGCTGAAGGAGCATGGCAATGACTGACCTGCCAATCTGGCCCGCGCCTTATCGTTGCGCGGTGGTAGTAACCGTCGACTACAACGACATTCACGGCATTCTCACCCAGGCACCTGCGGTAGCCGGCCGCGACAAGACATTGTCCGTCTGGCGCTATGGCACCACTCGCGGCGTGGCCCGCCTGCTGGATACCCTGTCTGACCTGCAGGTGCGCAGTTCCTGGTGCATTCCCGGCATGGTCGCCGAGGAGAACCCGGAGCAGATCGAGGCGATTCTCAAGGCGGGACACGAGATCGCCTGTGCCGGCTACCGCCACCAGGACTACGACCTGCTCAGCCTCGCCGAACAGGAAGCCGAGCTGGAGCGTGGCTGCAACGTCCTGACCAGCCTCACCGGCCATAAGCCACGCGGTTTCCGCCTTCCCGCCGGCAACTGGGCACCGGGCTTCCCCGAGGCCATGCGCCGCCAAGGCATTCTCTGGTCGTCGTCCCTGCGCGGGGATGATCTGCCCTTTGCGCACCAGCAACCGGTTCCGGGCAGCACGCCATTGATTGAATTACCCCTGCATTACGAGCTGGAGGACGAGCCCTACTTCGCGTTCAACCTCAGCCCAGCCGTGCCGCCGGCTCAATCGCGAATCGCCTCCTACAGCCATACCCTGAAGAACATGCAGATGGACTTCGCCGGGTTTCACCGCTACGGCCTCTGCTACGTGTTGCGCCTGCACCCCGAGATCATTGGCACCCCCGGTCGTATCGGACTCTTGCGCGAGCTGCTGGAAGGCATCCAACAGCATCCCGACGTCTGGTTCACCACTGCCGAAGACGTAGCGCAGTGGTGGGCGCAATCCGGCCCCGCGCTGCCCGATGACCATCCTGCCGCTGTGTACGCACGCCATACCACGGAGCATCAACTGTGACTGAACGCTTCCAGAAACTGGTCCGCTTCGTGGTCGAAACCCGTTACGAAGACCTGCCTCCGTCCCTGGTGGAGAAAGCCAAACGGCATATCCTGGACACCTTCGGAGCGACCCTGGCGGGCGCCGATAGTGACATTTTCAAAGCCTCCTACCAGCTTTGCGTACAGCACGAGGCGCCGGGCAATACCGTGCTATGGGGCACCCATCATCGCGCCAGTCCGCGCAATGCCGCCCTGCTGAATGGCATTGCGGCGCATGCCCTGGAATTGGACGATGCCGGCGGCTGCGACCATTCCGGCGCAGTCGTGTTGCCCGCCGTGATGGCAGCCCTCCAGACCAGCGACAAGGTGATCTCCGGCAAGGAGCTGCTGGTGGCCGTGGTCATCGGTTACGAAGTCGGTCGACGCGTGCTCGAAGCCTGCGGCAGCTACTCCGCGCACAACGGTGCAGGCTGGCACTCCACCGCCACCTGCGGTGTCTTCGGCGCAGCGGCGGCTTGCGCGCGCGTATTCGGACTGGACCAGGCGAAGACCCTCTCCGCGCTGGGCATTGCCGGCAGCTTCAGTGGTGGCCTCTGGGCGTTCATCCACGACGGTTCCCAGACCAAGAAGCTGCATACCGGCCGTGCGGCAGAAGGCGGTTTGCTCGCGGTCATGCTGGCTCAGCAAGGGATTACCGGACCGACCCACCTGTTCGACGATGTCTGGGGCGGCTTCCTGAAAACCCTGGCCGGCGATGATGCCGAGCCGCAAGCCCTGGACGAAACCCTGGGCACGATCTGGAAGCTGGCGCGCTGTTCCATCAAACCCTATGCCTCGTGCCGGGGCACCCACGCCGCAATCGATGCCGTCGGGTTGTTGATGGAAAAGCTGGACATCACGCCGGATCAGGTCGCCGAAATCCGCGTGGAAATGTGCGAGTTCCTCAAGGACATGTGTGGCCATACCCGCATCGAGACGCTGGCCTCGGCGCAGATGAGCCTGCCCTATGCGCTGGCGGCCAGGCTCACCTATGGCCACGCCGGACTGGACGCTTACGAGGACAAGTGCCGAAAGAACCCGGCGATCATTTCCTGGTTCGAACGCATCCACCTTGGCATGAACCCGACACTGTCCGAAGACGGTGAACCTATCGTCACCCTGCGTACGTGCGACGGTCGCGAGGCCAGTCTGTGCGTTGAAGTGGCGCTTGGTGCACCGGGCAACCCCATCAGCGACGAGGCTCTGCTGGACAAGTTCTACAGCCTGGCCGTCCGCGTGCTCCCGCCACCCAGGGTCAAGCAGTTGGCCAACCTTCTCCTGAAACTGGAAGACGTGCCTTCTACCGAGCAGCTTGCCGAGATGCTCTCGGCCGCATAGCGCAGCGGCCTGCATCGAATTGACGCTCCCACTGCGTGACCGCAGGACATCCGGGACAGACAGGATCTCTGTGACTACTTACTCGCTTGTTATTCGCCGCCTGATGGTGTGCTCGCTGACGATCGTGATCAGCCGGGCCATTACCAGCCCGTTGCTGGCACTTTTCCTGAGCACCCGACTTGGGCTTGATCAGAAAGACGTTGGGCTACTGGTGGGGATTGCCGCCTTCACCGGTACATTGCTTGGCCTGTATGGCGGCTACGTCGTGGACCGTTTCGAGAAACGCCGGCTGCTTATCCTGGCGATGCTTTCCAGCTCAATCGGGTTCCTCTTGCTGACCTTTGCCAGCAACCTGTATCTGGCAACGCTGACCCTGGTCATCACCGAATCGGCCGCAGCACTGTTCGTCATTGGTTCCAAGGCCATCCTCAGCGAGAACCTGCCCATCGAGCAGCGGGCGAAAGCCTTCTCCCTCCGCTACACCTTGACCAACATCGGATACGCCACCGGTCCGATGCTTGGCGTAGTCCTCGCCGGCGCTCAACCCATGGCGCCCTTCTGGACCGCCAGCGCCATCGCCTTTCTGAGTATTTTCCTGATGAGCGTCGTGCCGCCCAGCCGGCGTTCGGAGACGGCCACTCAGAACCAGCCACCCACCTTCCTGGCTGCACTGGCCACGCTCAGAAACGACCGCACCCTGATCCTCTTCACCCTGGGCAGCCTGCTCAATGCCGTGGTCCATGGCCGTTTCACCATCTACCTGTCGCAGTACCTGCTGGTTGGCTATCCGTCCGACGAGGCCATGAAGATTCTCTCCGCGGTACTGGCCTGTAACGCGATCACGGTGATCGTTTTGCAGTACCAGTTCGGTCGCCTGCTCAAACGAGAACACCTGGCGTTCTGGATGGGCATCGGCTCGGCGCTGTTCATCAGTGGCCTGCTGGGCTTCATGTACGCCGAGAACATGGTCAGTTGGTGCCTGGCGATGTTCGTGTTCACGCTTGGGGAAATGATCGTGCTGCCCGGTGAGTACTTGTTCATCGACACCATCGCGCCAGAGCACCTGCGTGGCAGCTATTACGGCGCCCAGAACCTGGCCGCCCTTGGCGGAGCCCTCAGCCCCATTCTATGCGGGTACCTCCTGACCTATGCCGTACCCGCCAGCATGTTCCTTGTCTTGATGGGGCTTTCAGCATTGGGTGGATTGCTCTGTTTCGAGACCGGCAGGCGGGTCCGGGTGAAGACTTGATCGAATCTCTTGCAGTAACGCTTCGCGCCAGTCGGAGCACATAGGCGATGAAATGAATAACAGCCAAGAATTCCGCTTCATCAATGGGGCTCCCAAGCGGTTGCTGCTGGTAATCGAGCCGATTTCCAGCGAGTTCTGGATTGAAAGTCATGCCACGGTGAAGATTCTCGTGGAAGGAGACGATGTACCTGCGACCCTGGATGTCGAATATCTGGCTGGAGGTATGGTGGTTTACACCTCAGAAGGAAGCCGGGTCCAGGTCTTCAAGAACGGGCGCCACCTGCCCCAAGGGAGACGTTCTAAACGCATGGCATCGAGGTTATTCCGCCAAAGCTCCTAGTTGATGCGGCCCTCTCCAAGCCCCTCGCCCTCCCCCTGCTCTATCCCTATCCTCCCCCGGCCACGGTCAATCCCGTGGCCGGGTTTGACAGCCTGAAACACTGGCGCGATTGCGCCGCACGGTGCATGCGAAAAGCGGCGGACGTTTTTTGCAGGCCTTTGCTCGCATGCAGTTTTCTAACTGCACTGCTCTATGGCAGATCGCGTGGGGAGACCCTCGGGTCTGCCGGCTCCAGTGTCCGGTCTGTCAACCCTGCGCGATCTGCCGCCCTTCGATGACAGCGAATGGTGGCGGACTCTTTCCAAACACTGGAGATCCACCATGCACGACGCATACACCCCCATCGTTTTCCACCACCACGCCCACCGCCTGCGCGCCCTGATGATCGACCACCAACCCTGGTTCGTCGCCCATGACTTCGCCCGGTTGATGGGTGTCCGCAATGCCCGCCGTTTGCTCCATGCCCTGGAGCGTTTTGAAAAGCGCACCGTCTTGCTGGCGAACACCAGCGGCTTTCATGAAGAAGTCGACGCCATCAGCGATGCCGGGGCCTACAAGGCGCTGTTTCGCTTCGCCCGGCCGGACTACGCCGAGATCAGCCGCTGGCTGAGCGAGGTGCTGGTGCCGACGCTGCATGACTATCACCGTGATCCAGGTGCCGCACCGCGACGGGCCTTTATCCACTGGGCTGACCGGCAGATTGGTGTGGTGCGTTGGCAGCGGGAGCTGTGGGTGGCCTGGCGGGATTTGCCGGCCTTCATGGTGGATGGCGCGGCGGTGTCGGCATGAGTAGAGAAGGTGCGTTGATGGATGCGGTAGTCCACCTGTCGCGCAGCAACGTCGATGGCTTCCAGCGGCTTGTCAGGCTGGTGAGCCTCCTTGGCCGACTGCTTGCCGCGTGAAACGAGCTTTAAGCACAGCCTCCAGTTATGGCTGGCATGGCAGCAATTTGGCCGTTCAACGAGGCTGCAGCAGGAGGGCGAACAGCTCGGCGTGACCGTTGACGTTGAGCTTGTGGTAGAGGTTGCGCCGGTGCACCTTCACCGTTTCCGGGGAAATGCCCAAGCGCTGGGCGATCGCCTTGCTTGAGAACCCCTGGAGAATGAGTCGAGCAGTCTCGATTTCGCGTTCGGACAGGCGTGCGTCCAAGCGGTCCAGCAGGGTCAATAGATCGCCGGCCGCAGCAGCTGCAACCCGGCCCTCCGGCGGCATGAGTTGCAGGTGCCGACACATGGCAGCCAGCACCCAGTCGCGCACGCACAGCAGGCGGCCCTGTTCGTCGTGGCCGAAGGCCGTGGAGCGCCCCAGCGACAGACCGAGCACGACACCTTCGAGGTTGCAGATGAACTGCAGCTCGCCACTACCAATCACCGTGCGGAAGTAACTGAGGTAGTACTCGCTCTGCTGGAACTGGTCGGGCGCCACCGACTCGAGGCTGTGCAGGCCATCGGCGATGCCGCTGCAGGCGGCCTGGTAGAACGGATCGAGCAGGTACATACCGGCGCAGTAGTCCGCCAGATCCTCTCGCTCGTGCACCCCGGCGCGGAACTCGAAGTCGGCCAGCAGATGTGGCACCCGGCCCGGCTGCATCAGGGTCACCACGGCATTGTCCAGCGGCACAAGCAGACGCAGGGTATCCACCAGGCAGCGCCAGAATCCCTCCTTGCCCAAGGCGCCGATCACCCGCGCCAAGCCCTGGTGTATGGGCAACTCTTTCAACAAGGCTTCCACTCACTACCCCTTTCGCGTAACCCATGATGGGAATGGGTGAGTACCGCCCGTGCGAATACTCTGCATCCTCCTGACCATCACCGGTCTATAGCCGGTTAGGAGTGCCGCATCATGCGTCGTCACCACTCGTATCTCAACCTCGGAATTGGTGCCTGCCTGTCGGCCTGGATAGCAGCCGCCGCAGCAGATACCCCCAGCGTGCATGTGTACAACTGGTATGACTATATCGGTCCCACAACCCTGAAAGACTTCAAGCGTGACACGGGCATCATGCCCATCTACGACACCTTCGACAGCGCCGAAGTCCTTGAGAGCAAGCTGCTCACTGGCGGCAGCGGTTACGACGTGGTGGTGGCCAGCAACTTCAGCCTGCCGACGCTGATCAAGGCCGGCGTGCTCGAACCACTGAACCCGGCCAAGCTGCCGAACCTCAAGCACATGGACCCCGCCCTGCTGGCCAAGCTGGCCAGCAGCGATCCGGGCAACCGCTATGCCGTGCCCTATATGTGGGGCACCAACGGCATCGGCTACAACGTCGACAAGGTCCGCGCCGTGCTCGGCGAGCAGGCCCCGGTGGATTCCTGGGAGCTGCTGTTCAAGGAAGAAAACCTGGCCAAGCTCAGCCAGTGCGGCGTGGCCCTGCTCGATTCGCCGTCGGAGATCCTGCCCATCGTCCTGCAGTACCTGGGGCTGCCGCCCAACAGCAGCAACCCGGAGGACTATAAGAAGGCCGAGGCGCTGCTGCTCAAGCTGCGCCCGCACATCGCCTACTTCAACTCGTCCAAGTTCATCACCGACCTGTCCAACGGCGATATCTGCGTGGCGGTGGGCTGGGCCGGCGGCATGCTGGACGCCAAGGCCAACGCTGAGCAGGCTGGCAACGGCGTGCGCATCGAATACAGCCTGCCGAAGGAAGGCGCGCCGCTGTGGTTCGACACCCTGGTGCTGCTCAAGCAGGCGCCCCACCCGACCCAGGGCCTGGCCTTCATCGACTACCTGATGCGCCCGGAAGTCGTTGCGCCGATTACCGACTACCTGCGCTACCCCAACGGCAACCGCAGCGCGACCCCCCTGGTCAGCGCGGCGACGCGCAACAACCCGGCCGTCTACCCGTCGGCAGAAACCATGGCCAGTCTGTTCACCCTGGAACCCCTGCCGAAGAAGACCGAGCGTATCCGCACCCGTGTGTGGAGCAAGGTAAAGAGCGGTCAGTAAGCCCGCCGAACTTTTCCTGATAACCCTCTGACAACGAGAAAGACCATGAAATTGCGTGCCCGCGACCTGAACATCCAGTTCGGCCAACTGCAACCCGGCCCCCTCAACGCCATCACCGACGTACCCGGCGTGCGCGTCGGCCACAGCAATATCCGCGGGCGCACCGCCAGCGGCCGCGACATCAACACCGGGGTCACCCTGATCGAGCCGCGCCCGGGTTCCACCACCCATCAGCCGTGCTTCGCCGGTGTGCATATCCTCAACGGCAACGGCGACGCCACCGGCCTGGAGTGGATTCGTGAGGCCGGCCTGCTGACCAGCCCGATCGCCTTCACCAACACCCACAGCGTGGGTGTGGTGCGCGACGCCTTGATCGCCCTGGACCGCCAGAGCCAACCCGCTGACGGGCGCCTGTACTGGAACATGCCGGTGGTGCTGGAAACCTTCGACGGCCTGCTCAATGACATCAACGGCTTCCACGTGCGCGCCGAGCATGTGGCCGAAGCCATGGACCGTGCCATAGGTGGCCCGGTGACCGAAGGCGCAGTCGGCGGTGGCAGCGGCATGATCTGTCACGAGTACAAGGGCGGCATCGGCACCGCCTCGCGGCGCCTGAGTGTGGCGCAGGGCGGCTGGACCGTGGGCGCCATAGTCCAGGCCAACCATGGCACCCGCCGCGAGTTGCGCGTGGATGGTTACCCGGTGGGGCGCTACATGGAAAAGGCTACCTCGCCGTTCCTGCGCGCCGACCTGCCCCATCCCGGCATGGGCTCGATCGTCGTCTGCCTGGCCACCGATGCCCCGCTGCTGCCGCACCAGTGCACCCGCCTGGCCCAGCGCGCCAGCATCGGCATCGCCCGCACCGGCGGCGGCAACGAGGATTGCAGCGGTGACATCTTCGTCGCCTTCTCCACCGGCAACCAGCAGCTGGAGGCAACCGCTTACGAGCGTAAGGGCGCCTTCACCTGCGACGGCCTGCGCATGGTCAACAACGACCATATCGGCGATTTGTTCCTCGCCGCCTCGGAGGCTGTGGAGGAAGCCATCATCAATGCGCTGGTGGCGGCAACCACCACCGAAGGCAATGGCCATACGGTTAAGGGACTGGACGCCGCCACGTTGCTGAAGGCCCTGCGTCAGGCCGGCTGGCCGGGGGCCGGGCAAGGCGATCTGATCTAGCAAACCCACAACACGCTGGAGAACCTTCGTTAACAGCAGAACGCCACCTGGTCGTGCTACAGGTGGCGTACCTATCGAGGTAGCCTGGACAATCGCTGGTGAAAGACGCTCTGCGGTTTTCCACCCTACGCGAACTTGAGGGTTATGAAGGGTGGGCAACGCGTTTCTGGTCAGCCCCCTCTCCCTCTGAACCACCGCAATCTCCCTTCCCCCCGCTAGCGGGAGAGGGGTGACTCGCGCCGGCAGCTCCGCATTCCTGTGGAGGCACATCTCTGTCGGAGCCAATTCATTCGCCAAGCAGCCCGCAGGATTGCCGTAGGTTGGTCCGAGCGCAGCGAGGCCCAACGCTGCGACCTCGACGCCACTTCGGCGTTGGGCTTCGCTTCGCTCGCGGAACACCGCCCGACCCAACCGACGGACACACCTCGCATCCGTGTAGAAGGCGCGAATTCATTTGGACGTGGTGATGAGTCACCGGCTCTGCCTGTGACGATACGAGTCCGCGAACCAGCAGGATGCTGCGAGTCCCGTAGGGTGCGCCGCGCGCACCGGGAGACAGGCACGGAGTCGCCAGCATCGCCGCGGTGCGCATGGCGCACCCTACTGTTGGGCACGGTGATGGAGATCAGCTGGGTGCTGCGTGTGAGGATGGCCCCCTTATAGGGGGCAAGCACAGCGGGCGGCTTTTGTAGGTTGGCGCAGAGCGAAGCGAAGCCCAACGTGCGAGGTCGATTCATGGCCATGTTGGGCCTCGCTCCGCTCGGACCAACCTACGGGGCCGCTGCATGACTGATTGACATGGAATCTCCCACAGCAGTGGTCACCTCCCCCTCCCCACCCCCTCCCCCGCAAGCGGGAGAGGGGTTCAAAGCTCAAAAACTTTCCTCCCAAGATAAAAATTTTCCCAACAGGCTAGACCTGCACCTTCGCTTCGCCTATAAAAGCGCCAAGGGAAAATTTTATTCCTACCAGTAAAAACAGCTTCACCGATAAAACCTCGCTTCACCCTTGAAGATTTCCGCCTTGCGCCGAGCTGCCGCCATTCCAACAGAGGACCAGACATGCAACACGCCACCAGCCATTTCATCCTCAAGATCAGTTGCCCGGCTGTTTCGGGCATCGTCGCGGCGGTGACCACCTACCTGGCGGACAAGGGTTGCTACATCAGCGAGATGTCGCAGTTCGACGATGACACCAGCGGCCGTTTCTTCATGCGCGCGGTGTTCCGCTTCAACGACCAGTACGACGGCGACATCGACGAAGTCGAGCAGGGCTTCGATGCCGTCGCGCGCCGCTTCGACATGGACTGGACCCTGCACAGCACTGCCCAGCCCATGCGCGTGCTGCTGATGGTGAGCAAGTACGACCATTGCCTGTCCGACCTGCTCTACCGCCACCAGAAGGGCGAGATGGACATGCAGATCACTGCAATCGTTTCCAACCACCTGGACCTGCGGCCGATGGCCGAGCGCGAGGGTATCCGCTTCATCTACCTGCCGGTCACCCGCGACACCAAGGCCCAGCAGGAAGCCGCGCTGATGAAGATCGTCGACGAAACCCAGACCGATCTCGTGGTACTCGCCCGTTACATGCAGATCCTCTCCGACGACCTGTGCAAGCAACTCTCGGGCCGCGCGATCAACATCCACCACTCCTTCCTGCCCGGCTTCAAGGGTGCCAAGCCCTATCACCAGGCTTACGAGCGTGGCGTGAAGCTGATCGGCGCCACTGCGCATTACGTCACCAGCGACCTCGACGAAGGTCCGATCATCGAGCAGGAAGTGCAGCGCGTGGACCACGCGTACTTGCCTGACGATCTGGTGGCCGTGGGTCGTGACACCGAAACCGTGGCCCTGTCCAAGGCGGTGAAATACCACCTGGAGCACCGGGTCTTCCTCAATGGCGACCGCACGGTGATCTTCCGGTGAACACACAAGCCCCCATCCAACTGATCGACGGCAAGGCCGCCGCCGCCCGCGTGCTGGCCGAGGTGGCCGAGGAAGTACGCGCGATGAAAGCGGGCGGAATAGCCCCTGCATTGGCCGTGGTGTTGGTCGGTCAGGACCCGGCCAGCCAGGTCTACGTGCGCAACAAGGTGCTGCGCGCCGAGGAGTGCGGCATCCGTTCCCTGGAACACAAGCTGCCGGCGGACACCGCCGAAGCCGACCTGCTGGCACTTATCCACAGCCTCAATGCCGATGCCGGCGCGCACGGCATTCTCGTGCAGCTGCCGCTGCCGGCGCATATCGATGAAACCCGTGTCCTCCAGGCCATCGATCCGCTGAAGGACGTGGACGGCTTCCACGCCGAGAACGTTGGCGGCCTCAGCCAGGGCCGCGACGTGCTCACGCCCTGCACCCCGGCCGGCTGCCTACGTCTGTTGCAGGACACCTGCGGCGACCTGTCCGGCAAGCACGCGGTGGTGATCGGCCGCTCCAACATCGTCGGCAAGCCCATGGCCGCCCTGCTGCTCAAGGCCCATTGCTCGGTGACCGTGGTGCATTCGAGAAGCGCCAACCTGCGCGAACTCTGCCGCCAGGCCGACATCGTCGTCGCCGCCGTCGGCCGCCCGCGCCTGGTGGATGCCGACTGGCTGAAGCCCGGCGCCGTGGTCATCGATGTCGGCATCAACCGCATCGAGGAAGGCGGCCGCTCGAAGCTGGTGGGTGATGTCGACTTCGACTCCGCCCTCACCCGCGCCGCCGCCATCACCCCAGTACCCGGCGGCGTCGGCCCCATGACCATCGCCTTCCTGATGAAGAACACCCTGGCCGCGGCGCGCCTCCAGCACCCGTCCCCCATCACCCTTGCCCAGCTTCCGGAGGCGTCATGCCCTTCAATCTCCTGAAATACGGCCTGAGCTCCGAATACCCGGTGGAGGTGGACCTGCCGCCGCCCACCGAACTCAAGCCGTCCTACGACGTGGTCATCATCGGCGGCGGCGGCCACGGCCTGGCCACCGCCTACTACCTGTCGAAGTACCACGGCATCACCAATGTCGCGGTGCTGGAGAAGTCCTACCTCGGCGGCGGCAACACCGCGCGCAACACGGCGGTGATCCGTTCCAACTACCTCACCTCCGAAGGCGTGCGCTTCTACGCCGAGTCGGTGAAGCTGTTCCAGAACCTCTCCAACGAGTTCGACTTCAACATCATGTATTCCGAGCGCGGCCAGCTCACCCTGGCCCACACGGATGCCACGGTACGCGCCTTCCGCCAGCGCGCCGAAGTGAACAAGCACTTCGGTGGCCGCACCGAGATGATCGACCGCCAGCAGATCCGCGAACTGGTGCCGACCCTCAACCTCGACCCCGGCCACCTGCCGGTACTCGCCGGCCTCTGGCACATCGACGGTGCCACCGCCCGCCACGACGCCGTGGCCTGGGGCTACGCCAAGCAGGCGGCCAAGCGCGGGGTGGAAATCCACCAGCTCACCGAAGTGCAGGACCTGGTCATCGAAAACGGCCGCATCACCGCCGTGAAGACCAATCGCGGCACGGTGAAATGCGGCTGTGCGGTGCAGGCCATCGCTGGCCACAGCTCGCTGATGCTGGCCAAGGCGGGCATCCGCGCGCCGATTCACACCTACCCGCTGCAAGCGATGGTGACTCAGCCGTTCAAGCCCTTCCTCGACCCGCTGGTGAGCTCCTCCGCCCTGCACTGCTACGTGCAGCAGACCAGCCGTGGCGAGATCGTCTTCGGCGGCGGCTCCGACCCTTACCCGCTGTACAACACCCGCTCCACCCTGGACCTCAAGGAAAGCCTGCTGGCGCACGCCATCGAGATGTTCCCCTTCATGGCCAACGCCAAGCTGATGCGCCAGTGGGCGGGGATCACCGACATGACCCCCGACTACAGCCCGATCATGGGCCTGTCGCCAGTGCAGAACTATTACCTGGACGCCGGCTGGGGCACCTGGGGCTTCAAGTCCACGCCCATCTGCGGCAAGACCATGGCCGAACTGGTGGCCAGCGGCGGCAAGGTGCCGGACCTGATCAAGCCCTTCGCCCTGGAGCGCTTCAGCACCTTCCAGCAGGTCAACGAAATGGGCGCGACCGCCGCCAGCCACTGATGAGTTCAGCCGTAGGAGCGAGCTCTGCTCGCGAACCGGAACAGAAGCTTCGCGAGCAAAGCTCGGTCCTACAAGTACCTATTACCGCAGCCTTGCTCGCTAAGGAGTGAAGCCCATGAAGATCATGAACTGTCCGCTCAACGGTCCCCGAAACATCAGCGAATTCACCTACGGCGGCGAGTTCAAGCAGATGCCCGATCCGGCCATCTGCACCGACGCCGAATGGGCCGACTACGTGTTCAACAGCGACAACATCGCCGGCGTGGTCCGCGAGTGGTGGATGCATAACGCCTCCAGCTACTGGTTCCTCGCCGAGCGCCACACGGTGACCGACCAGATCATTCGCACCTTCGACCCGAAGGAAGTCTTCACCCAGCGGGTCGAGTTCGCCCCGCACACCCAGGAGATCGCCGGATGAGCCGCCTCCCCGCCCCCATGGGCCTGCTGATCGACCGCGACCAGCCATTGGCCTTCGATTTCGACGGCACCGCCTACCAGGGCTTTGCCGGCGACAGCATCGCCAGTGCCCTGCTCGCCAACGGCCGCTGGCTGCTCTCGCGCTCCTTCAAATACCACCGCCCGCGTGGCCCGCTGACCATGGCCGGGCAGGACGCCAACACCCTGGTGCAACTGCCGGATGAGCCCAATGTGCTGGCCGATGCCCAAGCCATTCGCTCGGGGCTCAGCGTTACCGCGCAGAACGTCAACGGTTCGCTGGACAACGACCGCGACGCCTACCTCGGCACGTTCTCCAAGTTCATGCCGGTGGGCTTCTATTACCGCTCCTTCTATAAGCCCAAGGGCATGTGGAAGGTCTGGGAGCCGCTGATCCGCAAGAAAGCCGGCCTCGGCGTGCTCGACCTGAAGTTCAAGCCGCAGTATTACGACAAGGCCTACCTGTTCGTGGATGTCGCCATCATCGGCGCCGGCCCCGCCGGTCTTTCCGCCGCACTCACCGCCGCCAATGCCGGCGCCAAGGTGCTGCTGATCGAGCAACAGCCGGTGCTCGGCGGCTCACTCACCTATGCGCGCTTCGACGTGGCAGGCCGCCGTGCCGACATCCTGCGCCGCGAACTGGTATCCGCCGTGGAAGGCCACGCCAATATCCAGGTGCTGAAGGAAGCCACCTGCAATGCCTGGTTCACCGAAAACTACCTGCCGGTGATCCAGGGCCGGCGGATGTACAAGGTGCGGGCGAAGCAGTGCATCGTCAGCGCCGGCTCCTTCGACCAGCCGGTGGTGTTCCGCAACAACGATCTGCCCGGTGTGATGCTCGCCAGCGCCGCCCAGCGTCTGATGAAGCTCTACGCGGTGAAGCCCGGAAAACGCGCCGTGGTGCTCACTGGCAACGACGACGGCTACCTCGCGGCCCTCGACCTCGCCGAGCAGGGCGTGCAGGTGGCGGCCCTGGTGGACATGCGCCAGCAGCCTGCCGATGCCACGCTGAAAATCGCCGTGGAGAAACAGGGCATCCCCTGCCACCTCGGCAGCACTGTCTATGAGGCGCTGCACGAGAAGGGCATGCGCCATGTCAGCGGCGTGGATATCCGCCGCATCACCGCCCAGGGCCAGGTAGGTGAGCAGGGTCTGCAACTTTCCTGCGACCTGCTGTGCATGTCCGCCGGCTACATGCCTGTGTATCAATTGCTCTGCCAGGCCGGCGGCAAGCTGGCCTACGACGAGCAGCGCGCCGAGTTCGCCATCAGCGGCCTGCCGGAAGGCCTCACCATCGCCGGCTCGGTGAACGGCCGGCACAACCTGGACAACGTGTTGCTGGATGGTGCCCGCGTCGCCGCGCGCGTCGCTAGAGCCCTTAGTCTGGATGCTGGCATCGGTGAAGCCGAGTTGAACGGTGAGGCGCGAGTCAACTTCGACTGGCCGATCTTCCCGCACCCCAAGGGCAAGGATTTCGTCGACTTCGACGAAGACCTGCAGGTGCGCGACATCGTCAATGCCACCCGCCACGGCTACCGCGACGTGCAACTGGTGAAGCGCTTCTCCACCGTCGGCATGGGCCCGTCCCAGGGCCGTCACTCGGCGCTACCCACCGCACGCCTGGTTGCCCAGGCCACCCGCCGCAGCATCAGCGAAACCGGCGTGACCACCGCGCGCCCGCCCTTCGAGGCGGAGAAGCTTGCCCACGTCGCCGGCCGCGCCTTCGACCCGTACCGCCAGACCGCGATGCACAGCCGGCATGTGGCCGCCGGCGCCAAGCTGATGCCGGCGGGCATCTGGCAACGCCCGGCGTTCTACGGCAAGGCCGAGGATCGCGAACGCTGCATGCAGGAAGAAGCGCGCCATGTGCGCGAGACGGTTGGCCTGATCGACGTCTCCACCCTGGGCGGTTTGGACGTACGCGGCCCGGACGCCGCCGAGCTGCTGGAGCGCATCTACACCCTGCCCTTCAAGAAGCAGCCGGTAGCGCGAACCCGCTATGCGCTGATGACCAACGAGCACGGCGTGGTGATCGATGACGGCGTCTGCGCGCGCCTGGCCGACAACCACTTCTATGTCACCGCCACCACCAGCGGCGTGGACCGCATCTACCAGCAGATGCTCAAGTGGAACGCCCAGTGGCGCCTCAACGTGGACATCGCCAATGTCACCGCCGCCCTCGCCGCGGTGAACCTGGCGGGGCCGCTGTCGCGCAAGGTGCTGGAGAAGCTCTGCGACGATGTCGACCTGTCCGCCGAAGGCTTCCCCTACCTCGCCGTGCGCACCGGCACCGTGGCCGGCATTCCGGCGCGGCTGATGCGCGTCGGCTTCGTCGGTGAGCTGGGTTACGAGATCCACGTTCCCGCGCGCCACGGTGGCCAGTTGTGGGACGCGCTGATGGCCGCCGGTACCGAGTTCGGCATCCGTCCGTTCGGCGTCGAGACCCAGCGTCTGCTGCGCCTGGAAAAGGGCCACGTGATCATCAGCCAGGACACCGACGGCATGACCCATCCGGGCGAGATCGACATGGAATGGGCCATCGGCCGCAAGAAGGCCTTCTTCGTCGGCAAGCGATCCTTCGAAATCCTTGAAAGGCAGCCCCTGAAGCGCAAGCTGGTGGGCTTCACCCTGCCCAAGGGCAGCGCGCAGCCGCTGGAAGGCCACCTGGTGCTGAACGGCCCGGACATCAGCGGCAACGTCACCTCCTGCGAGTACTCCGGCACCCTCGGCCAGATCATCGGCCTGGCCTACGCCGGTGCCGACCAGGCCGAACCGGGCTCTCTGATCCCGATCCGCGTCGAGGGTGGCCAGGTGGTCCAGGCCACCGTGGTGCAACTGCCCTTCTTCGATCCCGACAACCAGCGCCAGGAGCTCTGAGCCATGACCAGCCTCAATCCCATCGAGCGCTGCGCGCTCATCGACCTCACCGACCTGCCGCGCGTGGGCTTTCGCGGCATCGACGCCGCCGCCTTTCTGAACGAACGCGGCTACCAGCTGCCGGAGGCGCCCAACCGGGCGCTGACGCAGGATGACGGCTCTCTGGTGGCGCGCCTGTCGCAGACCGAGTACCTGCTGCTGGGCAGCCTCGCCGACCGGGGCGAACGCATCGCCGCCGAAGAAGCCGGGTGGCAACTCGGCGACAGCGGCAACTACCTGCTGCCGCGCCAGGACAGCCACGCCTGGTTGCAGCTCTCCGGCCGCCACGTGGCGGAGGTGATGGCCAAGGTCTGTGGCGTCGACCTGCGGCCCGAGGCCTTCCCCGTGGGGGCTGTGGCGCAGACTTCGGCGGCGCGGATCAATGTCATCGTGATCAACGCCGGAACGGGCGAGTTGCCGCGCTTCCACATCCTCTGCGACCGGGCATCGCTCGACTACTTCCACGGCGCCATGCTGGATGCCATGGAGGAGTTCGGCGGAGAGCCGATGTCGTTGGACACGCTGCTCTCGTAGGTTGGGTCGGGCGGCGTTCCGCGAGCGAAGCGAAACCCAACGATTCCTGGTCATGTCCGCCGTTGGGCTTCGCTGCGCTCTGCGCCAACCTACAAAAGCGTATCTGATCGAAGGAGTCCTGATGACCACCATCGAAACCCCGGAACGGGATACCGATTACCGCGTGCCCGCCCTGGAGCGTGGGCTGACCATCCTCGGCATGTTCACTGCGCGAGAACGCAGCCTCGGCATGAACGACATGGCCGAGCGCCTGGGGGTCAGCCCCTCGGCCGTCTACCGCATCGTGCAGACGCTGGTGGAGATGGGGTATCTGCAAAAGGCCGGGCGCAATGCCTTCGAGCTGGGCGCGCGGGTGATCTCCAACGGCTTCGCCTACCTCGCCAGCCGCGACATAGTCGAAGTCGCCATGCCCTTTCTCAACGACCTGCGCGACCGTACCTCGCTGTCCTGCCACCTGAGCATCCGCGAACAGACGGACAGCCTTTACCTGTACCGCGCCTTCGCGCCCCAGCGCCTCACCGTGAACATCCCAGTCGGTACCCGCCTGCCCTGCCACAGCACGGCACTGGGTCGCGTACTGCTCACCGCGCTGGACGAGATCGAACTGAGCCAGCTCTACCAGCACGTGCGCCTCGACGACTACCCGCCGCCAGCACCGCGCACCCTGCCGGAGCTGCAGCAGCTGATCGCCCAGGACCGCGAGCGCGGCTGGGTGCTGCACCGTTCCGACTACTCCACCGCCATCGCCACCGGAATCCGCAACCACAGCGGTGCAGTGGTCGCCGCCATCAACCTCTCCGGCCCCGATGCCGTGATGGATGGTCCCGACGCCCAGGCCACCTTCCTCCAGGCCCTGGGCCAGGCCCAGGCGCTGATCTCGGCGCAGTTGGGGGCACCTTCCTTGGTCTGACCGCCCCCCGCTTCCTTGTAGGGGCGAATTCATTCGCCAACCGGACCGCAGGTTCGGCTCACAGCCCGGGGGACGCTGCGCGTCCCTTGGCGAATGAATTCGCCCCTACACGGTGTCAAAACGCCACATCTCGCTGGAATCTCGTATTACGGTATTCCATCTTTTCCCGTATCCTTCGCGCCCCTTCGGCCGCCCGTATGGCGCGGCGCTCCTGGCCTTTCTCCATTTCCGGATGACCTTCCGTCGCCAAGGCCTACCCTCTGCCGGCGGCTGACTCTTGCATATTCAATATTATGGTATACCATCAGACAGCAAGAGACTTCCCAAACCAGGAGAGCCCAATGAGCTTCGAAATCCGCAAGATCGTCAGCTACGTGGAAGAGACCTTCATCGAAGGCGGCAAGGCCACCGACAAGCCCGTGACCATGGTGGGCCTGGCCGTTGTGATCAAGAACCCGTGGCTCGGCCGTGGTTTCGTCGAAGACCTCAAGCCCGAGATCAAGGCCAACTGCTCCGACCTCGGCGCCATGATGGTCGAGCGCCTGACCGCCGCCATCGGCGGTGCAGCGAAGATCGAGGCCTATGGCAAGGCCGCCGTGGTCGGCGCCGACGGCGAAATCGAGCACGCTTCCGCGGTTATCCACACCCTGCGTTTCGGCAACCACTACCGCCAGGCGGTGAACGCCAAGAGCTACCTGAGCTTCACCAACAAGCGCGGTGGCCCGGGCACCTCGATCCAGATCCCGATGATGCACAAGGACGACGAAGGCCTGCGTTCCCACTACATCACCCTTGAAATGCAGATCGAAGACGCACCGCGCGCCGACGAAATCATCGTTGTGCTGGGCGCCGCCGACGGTGGCCGCCTGCATCCGCGCATCGGCAACCGCTACATCGATCTGGAAGAACTGGCCGCCGAGCAGGCCCAGTGATCCCAAGGCCCGTGCAGGAGCGATCCATGATTCGGCTCACCGCTGAACGCACACCGGCCGGCACCAGTTATCTGGCGACCGGCCAAGGCCACCCCGTGGTGCTGATCCACGGCGTCGGTCTGAACAAGGAAATGTGGGGCGGCCAGATCGTTGGCCTGGCCCCGCAGTTCCAGGTCATCGCCTACGACATGCTTGGCCATGGCGCCAGCCCGCGCCCTGAAGCGGGCACCGGGCTGCAGGGCTATGCCGAGCAACTGCGTGAATTGCTGGAGCACCTGAAGCTGGAGCGGGCAACCGTCATCGGCTTCTCCATGGGTGGCCTGGTGGCACGGGCCTTCGCCCTGCACTACCCGCAGCATATCGAGGGGCTGGTGATCCTCAACAGCGTCTTCAACCGCAGCGCCGAACAGCGCGCCGGGGTGATCGAACGCACACGCCAGGCCGCCGAACACGGCCCGGACGCCAACGCCGAAGCGGCCCTGTCGCGCTGGTTCAGCCGCGAGTACCAGGCAGCAAACCCCGCGCAGATCGCCGCTATTCGCCAAACCCTTGCCAGCAACGATCCGCAGGGCTATCTGACTACTTATGAGCTGTTCGCTACCCAGGATATGTACCGCGTAGACGACCTCGGCAGCATCACGGTGCCAACCCTGGTCGCCACCGGCGAACTGGATCCGGGCTCGACGCCCGAAATGGCCCGGCAACTCGCCGAGCGCATTCCCGGTGCCCAGGTGGCGGTACTCGAAGAGCAGCGGCACATGATGCCGGTGGAGTCGCCGCGCCTGGTCAACCAGGTGCTGCTGGATTTCCTCCAGCACGCGCAGACCTTACAGAACCCAGCAAAGGGGATCGTCGCATGACGCTCGCACGCTTCCAGATGTGCATCGACGGCCAGTGGGTCGATGCGCTGTCCGGCAAGACCTTCGAAAGCCTCAACCCGGCGCTCGCCGCGCCCTGGGCGGAACTGCCCGATGCCGACGAGGCGGATGTGGAGCGTGCCGTGCAGGCGGCCCAGAAGGCCTTCATGAACCCGGCCTGGCGCGGCCTTTCCGCCACCGCGCGGGGCAAGTTGCTGCGCCGCCTGGGCGACCTGATCGCCGAGAACAAGGAACACCTGGCCCAGCTGGAAAGCCGCGACAACGGCAAGCTGATCCGCGAAACCCGCGGCCAGGTCGGCTACCTGCCCGAATTCTTCCACTACACCGCGGGCCTGGCCGACAAGCTGGAAGGCGGTACCCTGCCGCTGGATAAGCCCGAGCTGTTCGCCTACACGGTGCATGAGCCGCTGGGCGTGGTGGCCGGGATCATTCCCTGGAACAGCCCGCTCTACCTCACCGCGATCAAGCTGGCCCCGGCCCTGGCCGCCGGCAACACCATCGTGCTGAAACCCTCGGAACACGCCTCGGCGACCATCCTCGAACTGGCGCGCCTGGCGCTGGAGGCCGGTATCCCGGCGGGCGTGGTCAACGTGGTCACCGGCTTCGGCCCCAGCACCGGCGCGGCGCTGACCCGCCATCCACTGGTGCGCAAGATCGCCTTCACCGGCGGCGCCGCCACCGCGCGCCACGTGGTGCGCAGCAGCGCGGAGAACTTCGCCAAGCTGTCGCTGGAACTGGGTGGCAAGTCGCCCAACATCATCTTTGCCGACGCCGACCTGGACAGCGCCATCAACGGCGCCGTGGCCGGCATCTACGCCGCCTCCGGGCAGAGCTGCGTGGCCGGTTCGCGCCTGCTGGTGCAGGACGAAATCTACGACGAGTTCGTCGAGCGCCTGGTAGCCCGCGCCCAGCGCATCCGCATCGGCAACCCGCAGGACGAGAGCAGCGAGATGGGCCCCATGGCCACCGCGCAGCAACTCGCCGTGGTCGAAGGCCTTGTCGCTGACGCCCTCGCCGAAGGCGCGCGCCTGCGCATGGGTGGCAAGCGTCCGGCAATCGACGAACAGGGCTGGTACTACGAGCCGACCCTGTTCGAGTGCGACAGCAACTCGATGAAGATCATGCAAGAAGAAGTCTTCGGCCCGGTGGCCTCGGTCATTCGGTTCAAGGACGAGGCGGAAGCCCTGGCGATCGCCAACGACTCCCAGTTCGGCCTGGCTGCCGGCATCTGGACCCGCGACCTGGGCCGCGCCCATCGCATGGCCCGTGACGTGCGCTCCGGGATCATCTGGGTCAACACCTACCGCGCGGTTTCGGCCATGGCGCCTATCGGCGGTTTCCACAACAGCGGCTACGGCCGCGAGAGCGGCATCGATTCGGTGCTGGCCTACACCGAGCTGAAGACGGTGTGGATCAACCTCTCGCAGGCGCCCATGCCCGACCCCTTCGTGATGCGCTGAGAGGACATCCCCATGATCGAACCCGGCATCTACAAAGAAGTGATGGGCTCATTCCCCTCCGGCGTCACAGTGGTCACCACCCTGGATGCCGAGGGCGAGATCGTCGGCATCACCGCCAGCGCTTTCAGCGCCCTATCCATCGACCCGGCCCTGGTGCTGTTCTGCCCTAACTACGCCTCGGACACCTACCCAATCCTGCGTGACAGCAAGCAGTTCGCCATCCACCTGCTCTGTGCCGACCAGCAGGCCGAAGCCTACGCCTTCGCCAAGAAGGGCAAGGACAAGGCCAAGGGCATCGACTGGCACCTGAGCGAGCTGGGCAACCCGCTGCTGTCCAAGGCCACCGCGATCATCGAATGCGAGCTGTGGCGCGAGTACGACGGCGGTGACCACGCGATCATCGTGGGAGCGGTGAAGAACCTGATCCTGCCCAAGGACGAGGTCACGCCCATGCTCTACCACAAGGGCAAGCTGGGCGCCCTGCCGGAGATTTCCTGAGTCACCTTCAGGGCCGCTGGTCGCCACTCTCGACAGCGGCCCCTTTTTTATTCGCAACCGGCGTTGCCGAAGGAGAACCCCATGAGCAACGACAAGTACACCAAGGGCCTGGAAATCCGTACCCAGGTGCTGGGCGAGGCCTATGTGAACAAGTCGATCCAGAACGCCGACGACTTCACCCGCCCGCTGCAGGAGCTGGTCACCGAGTACTGCTGGGGCCACGTCTGGGGCCGGGACGGCTTATCGCTGAAAGAACGCAGCATGATAAACTTGGCCATGATTTCGGCGCTCAACCGCCCCCACGAACTGAAGCTGCACGTTCGCGGCGCCCTGCGTAACGGCCTGTCCCGCGAGCAGATCCGCGAGATTCTCTTGCAAGTCGGCATCTACTGCGGTGTGCCGGCGGCGGTGGACAGCTTCCGCATCGCCCGTGAAGCCTTCGCCGAGGCCGATGCAGAGGCACAAGGTTGACCGCCGGCGCCACCCGATGATGGAGCACCCTCTGGTGCTCCTTCGTTTTTCCTACGGACAGCCATAACCAGAGCGGACCACATGAAACGCTTGCCCCTCGACGACAGCTTCAAGGTCAACCGCAATCCCGTCACCCTGCGCGAGATCGTCCTCGACAAGCTGCGGGGTGCCATCCTGAACTTCCAGCTGCTGCCGGGCGACCGCCTGGTGGAGCGCGACCTCTGCGACCGCCTCGGCGTCAGCCGCACCTCGGTACGCGAGGCCCTGCGCCACCTGGAGTCGGAAGGCCTGGTGGAGTTCGCCGATGCCAAGGGTCCGCGCGTGGCCATCATCACCCTGGAAGACGCCTGCGACATCTACGAGCTGCGCTGCGTGCTCGAAGGCCTGATCGTCCAGCTCTTCACCCTCAACGCCAAGGCCAAGGACATTCGCGCCCTGGAACGCGCCCTGGAGGAGAACCGCAAGGCCCTCGAGGAAGGCGAGCTGCAACAGGTGCTGGACTCCGTACAAGGTTTCTACGACGTGCTGCTGGAAGGCTCCGGCAACCACATCGCCGCCACCCAACTGCGCCAGTTGCAGGCGCGCATCAGCTACCTGCGCGCGACCTCGGTGTCCCAGGAAAACCGTCGCGGCGCCAGCAACAAGGAAATGGAGCGCATCGTCGAAGCCATCAAGAGCGGCGATCCGCTGGCCGCCCACCAGGCTTCGGTGGACCACGTGCGCGCCGCCGCCAAAGTGGCCCTGGACTACCTCAAGTCCAAGCAGGACGAACCGGGCAACGTGCGCGACATCGCCAGCCCGATCGCCCTGAAAGAGCCGCGCATCGGACGCTGATACCATGCCCTCCCCGCGCTTCTGTCCCGGTTGCGGCAGTGGCGGCCTGAGCCGCCAGCGTCCCGCCGGGGACACCCACGAACGGCTGGTATGCGCGGACTGCGGCTACGTCCACTACGAAAACCCGAAGATCATCGCCGGCTGCATCATCGAGCAGGACGGCAAGTACCTGCTCTGCCAGCGCGCCATCCCGCCGCGCCCCGGCACCTGGACGCTTCCAGCCGGCTTCATGGAGAACGGCGAGACCACCGAGGAAGCGGCCCTGCGCGAAGTCTGGGAAGAGAGCGGCGTGCGCGCCGAAATCGTCTCTCCCTACTCCATCTTCAGCGTGCCGAAGATCAGCGAGGTCTACATCATCTTCCGCGCCACCGCCCTGGAAGTGACCGGCCAGCACGGCCCGGAGACCCTGGACTATCGCTTCTTCGCCCCCGAAGAGATTCCCTGGGACGCCATCTATTACCCGGCCATCCGGCAGATCCTCGAGCGCTACATCGAGGAACGCCAGGCGGGCGTGTACGGCATCTATATGGGCAATGACGATACCGGGAAGATTCACTTCATCCGGTAGCACCCTCTCCCCCGCCCCCTCTCCCTGAAGAGGAGAGGGGTGACTCGAGCCTGATGCTTGCGAGCCAGCAGGAGACTCCGAAGTCATCTCGAAGAACTGATGGGTGAGTCCGCGCGGTCAAGCTCCCCTCGCCCTTCAGGGAGAGGGGCTGGGGGAGAGGGCAGGCCCCGCGTCAAGGCACCACCCCTTCCACAATGATCACCTCCGCCTTCGCCACCCCCTGGCGATATCCACAGGCTTCCTGGTATTCCGCCGAGCGGTAGCAGGCCAGGGCCTGATCATAGGATTCGAACTCGATCACCACGCTACGCTGGGGAGTAGCACGGCCTTCCATCGCCTCTGAACGGCCGCCACGGGCCAGCAACTTGCCGCCGTATCGGGCAAACGCTGCCGGGGCGCGGCGGGTGTATTCGCTGTAGCGTTCCGGGTCCGTCACATCGACGTGGGCGATCCAGTAAGCCTTCATGCTGACCTCTGCAGTTCCGGTTAAATTGGTATTATGGTATACCAGAAACCTTTCTCATTGATCCAGCCAGGTGTCGCACCATGCCGTTCAATCGCATCGAAGAAATCATCGAAGACTTCCGCCAGGGCAAGATGGTCCTGCTGGTGGACGACGAGGACCGCGAAAACGAGGGCGACCTGTTGCTGGCGGCGGAGAAGTGCAGCCCCGAGGCGATCAACTTCATGGCCCGCGAAGCCCGAGGCCTGATCTGCCTGACCCTGACCGATGAACACTGCGAACGCCTCGGCCTGGAGCAGATGGTGCCGGCCAATGGCAGCGCCTTCGCCACCGCCTTCACCGTCTCCATCGAAGCGGCCAGCGGCGTGACCACCGGCATCTCCGCCGCCGACCGCGCCCACACCGTGCTGACCGCCGTAGCGCCGGGCGCCAAGGCCGACGATCTGGTGCAGCCGGGCCACATCTTCCCCCTGCGGGCCCGTGAAGGTGGCGTACTGACCCGTGCCGGCCACACCGAAGCCGGCTGCGACCTGGCACGCCTGGCCGGCTTCAGTCCGGCGGCGGTGATCGTCGAAGTGATGAACGACGACGGCAGCATGGCCCGCCGACCGGACCTGGAAACCTTCGCCGAAAAGCACGGCATCAAGATCGGCACCATCGCCGACCTGATCCACTACCGCCTGAGCACCGAGCACACCGTCACCCGCATCGGCGAGCGCGAACTGCCCACCGTGCATGGCACCTTCCGCCTGGTCACTTACGAGGACCGCATCGAAGGGGGCGTACACATGGCCATGGTGATGGGCGACATCCAGCGCGACGAACCGACCCTGGTGCGGGTGCACGTGATCGACCCCCTGCGCGACCTGGTGGGTGCCGAGTACACCGGGCCGAAGAACTGGACCCTCTGGGCCGCCCTGCAGAAAGTGGCCGAGGCCGGGCGCGGCGTGGTGGTGGTTCTGGCCAACAACGAATCCTCCCAGGCCCTGCTGGAACGCGTGCCGCAGCTGACCCAGCCACGCCGGCAGTTCAGCCGCTCGCAGTCGCGTATCTACTCCGAAGTCGGCACCGGCGCGCAGATCCTCCAGGACCTGGGCGTGGGCAAACTGCGCCACCTGGGCGCGCCGCTGAAGTACGCGGGCCTGACCGGCTATGACCTGGAAGTGGTGGATACCCTGCCGTTCGAGGGGTGAGCCAAGGCCCTGAACCGCCGCTCCTCCCTGCACCGGGCCATGCTTCTGTAGGGGCGAATTCATTCGCCAAGCAGGCCGGAGGTCTGCCCTGCAAGGCCAGGGGGGCTGCTTCGCAGCCCTTGGCGAATGAATTCGCCCCTTCTATGAAGATCTCGGTGTCAAGGCCTGTTCCTCCGATTCATGACTTGGGGCACGCATCAAGGCAGCGGGGCATGCTGCTCGTGAGACCTAGCGTCTCACCACCTTCTATCCGCTGGTCACGAGGACCAACACGATCCTGCTTGCGCGTTGCGCTCAGGCATACCCCTTTGCACCACACCCTTTCTACAAGATCGGTCATCGCGCTGATGACCCGGGCGAATTACGGGCGTGTTGACTGCGTAACTCTTTCGTCGCGGCTCGCTGGCTGAGTGGTGGTGTCAGGGCACGGCTTTCAGTGTTGCACCCGCCGGCAGCTCACCGCGCTCCAGGTAGCGCCACAAGGCGATCACCAGGCGTCGCGCCAGGGCCACGATCGCTACCCGTCGACTGCGACGGCAATCACCGCCGGCCTTCTTGGCGAACCAGTGGCTGAGGGCGCTGTTCGGCTGGTAGTGCAGCCATAGCCAGGCCTGTTCGACCAGCAGCGCGCGGACCCGGGGATTACCCTGCTTGCTGATGCCCTGGTCGACCCGCAGCGTGCCGCTGTCGTAGGGCGAGGGCACCAGGCCAACGCAGGCCCCCAACTGACGGCGGTTGCGAAACTGCCGCCAGAACAGCTCGAGTACCAGTTGCCGGGCGCCGACGGTGCCGATGCCGCGCAACTGGCTCAGTCGCGCCACTTGTTCGGCCTGGCGGGTGCCGAAGCGCTGCGCGTGTTCGTGCTCCAGCCGCCGCAGCTGGGTCCGGGCCTCCTGCCAGCGTTGCAGCTCCCGCTGCAGGCGGGCCTGCAGCGCCGCCCCCAGCGCCTGGCCAGCCCAGTCCTGCAGCGTGCCCTCGGCCAGTTGTTGGCGGCCGGCACGATCCAGCCGGGTCCAGCAGCCCACCGTCGCCAGCAGCTTCTCGATCCGGTTGCGGTGCTGCTGCAGCTCGCGCTGCAACTGCTGGCGCTCGCGCCCCCAGTGCCGGCGATCCTCGTCCTCGACGCTGGGCGGGCACACCACCTGAAAACGCCGCTGCTCGCCACGCAGCCAGGCCAGCAGGGCCTCCACCAGGCGCAAGGCGTCCAGCCGGTCAGTCTTGGCCAGACGCCTCCGCCGCGCCATCAGCAGGCTCGCTGGATCGATCACCAGGACCTCCAGCGCACGCGCCTGCAAGGCGCGCTGTAGCCAGAAGCCATCCTGGCCCGCTTCATACACCACGACCACTCTGGCGGACGCTGGCAACGCCCAGAGCGCGCGCGTCTCCGCGATCGTTTGCACCACCTGCTCCAGGCGCGCCAGGGGTTGCGGTGCGTCGACTGTCTTCAGCCGGGGGGCGCGCCGGGCATCACTCAGCGCCACTTTCCAACTGGCCCTGGCCAACTCCAGCGCCACTGCCAAGACCGGTTCGTTCGCACTATGCTGTTCAACGTAGGCCGTTCGCATGTCGATTCCTCCTCTGGGCCAAACCTTCTATCCCCCGGATTAAGAATCGGCGTGCGGGCGGCCTTTGCATAGGATCTACAGAAATGCCCCCAACTATCCATCGCCGATGATCGGCAACGCCGAGGACTTGCACAAAGTTTGGAATACCATAATATGACATTCCGTAGGCCGGAGATTTATTGCGAGTGCACCCGCCAGGGACCAGCATGAACAAGAGCACTCGACACGGCCGCCCTTGACGGCCCCACTGGGGTCCCCTGCTCCTGATAAGCGGGTAGAAAGCGAAGCCCGCTTGCGTACAAACACAACAATGAGGGCAAGCAAGATGGTGTTCAAAAAACGTGCAATCGCGGTACTCGCCGCAGCAGTCCTGACCGCAACCGGCACCGCGGCCATCGCCGCCGACAATCTCAGCTTCGTGAGCTGGGGCGGCACTACCCAGGATGCGCAGAAGCAGGCCTGGGCCGAGCCCTTCAGCGAGGCCAGCGGTATTCGCGTGGTGCAGGACGGCCCCACCGACTATGGCAAGCTGAAAGCCATGGTCGAGAGCGGCAACGTGCAGTGGGATGTGGTGGACGTCGAGGCCGACTTCGCCCTGCGTGCCGCCGCTGAAGGCCTGCTGGAACCCCTGGACTTCGGCGTGATCCAGCGCGACAAGATCGACCCGCGCTTCGTCTCCGACCACGGCGTCGGCTCCTTCTTCTTCTCCTTCGTACTCGGCTACAACCAGGGCAAGGTTGGCGCCAACGCCCCGCAGGACTGGACCGCCCTGTTCGACACCACCAACTACCCGGGTAAGCGCGCCCTGTACAAGTGGCCGAGCCCCGGCGTGCTGGAACTGGCCCTGCTGGCTGACGGCGTAGCCGCCGACAAGCTCTACCCGCTGGACCTGGACCGCGCCTTCAAGAAACTCGACACCATCAAGAAAGACATCGTCTGGTGGGGCGGCGGCGCCCAGTCCCAGCAACTGCTAGCCTCCGGTGAAGCCACCCTCGGCCAGTTCTGGAACGGTCGCGTCTATGCCCTGCAGCAGGACGGCGCCCCGGTTGGCGTGAGCTGGAAGCAGAACCTGGTCATGGCCGATTTCCTGGTCATCCCCAAAGGCGCCAAGAACAAGGACGCGGCCATGAAATTCCTGGCCAACGCCAGCAGCGCCAAGGGCCAGGCCGATTTCGCCAACCTCACGGCCTACGCCCCGGTGAACGTCGACAGCGTCGGTCAGATCAAGGAAGACCTCGCCCCCAACCTCCCCACTGCCTACGCTAAAGAACAGATCACGCTCGACTACGCGTACTGGGCCAAAAACGGCCCGGCTATCGCCGCGCGGTGGAACGAATGGCTGGTCAAGTGAAGATGGCTGCCATCCAGCCCCACTCGCCGGCCAAGGCCAGCGGAGGCGCAGCCCGCGCCTCCGCTGGCACTGACTCCAAGGCTGCGTCGATGAATCAAGTCAACGAGACCACCCTGCGCTGGCGCGGTGCCCGCAACCTGATCCCCGCCCTGCTGTTCCTCGGCCTGTTCTTCCTCGCACCACTGATCGGCCTGCTCCTGCGTGGCGTACTCGAACCCACGCCGGGGCTCGGCAACTACGAGCAGCTGTTCGCCAACTCGGCCTATGCCCGCGTGCTGTTCAACACCTTCGCCGTTGGCGGCCTGGTGACCCTGATCAGCCTGTTGCTGGGCTTCCCCCTGGCCTGGGTGATCACCCTGGTGCCGCGTGGCTGGGGCCGCTGGTTGCTGAACATCGTGCTGCTGTCGATGTGGACCAGCCTGCTGGCACGCACTTACTCCTGGCTGGTGCTGCTGCAAGCCTCGGGCGTCATCAACAAGATGCTGATGGCGCTGGGCATCATCGACCAGCCACTGGAGATGGTGCACAACCTCACCGGCGTGGTGATCGGCATGAGCTACATCATGATCCCGTTCATCGTGCTGCCGCTGCAGGCCACCATGTCGGCCATCGATCCGATGGTGCTGCAGGCCGGCTCGATCTGCGGAGCCAGCCCCTGGACCAACTTCACCAAGGTGTTCCTGCCGCTGTGCCGTCCGGGCCTGTTCTCCGGTGGCCTGATGGTCTTCGTCATGTCGCTGGGCTACTACGTCACCCCGGCCCTGCTGGGTGGCGCGCAGAACATGATGTTGCCGGAGTTCATCGTCCAGCAGGTGCAGTCCTTCCTCAATTGGGGCCTGGCCAGCGCCGCCGCCGCGCTGCTGATCGCCATCACCCTGGCACTGTTCTACGTCTACCTGAAGCTGCAGCCGGAATCGCCTGTCGCTTCGAGTACTGCGAGGTAAGCCATGCTGCTGTCACCCAACGCCATGGGCCTGCGCCTGCGCATCGGCCTCTACCTCACCACCGGAGCGATTGCAGCCTTCCTGCTGCTGCCGATCCTGTTCATCGTGCTGCTGTCGTTCGGCTCCTCCCAGTGGCTGGTGTTCCCGCCGCCGGGCTGGACGCTGAAGTGGTACGAACAGTTCTTCTCCAACGCCGAATGGATGGAATCGGCCCTGGCCAGCCTCAAGGTGGCCGTGCTGACCACGATCTGCTCCGTGGCCCTGGGCCTGCCCACCGCCTTCGCCCTGGTGCGCGGCAAGTTCCCCGGCCGCGAGTTCCTCTACGGCCTGTTCACCCTGCCGATGATCGTGCCGCTGGTGATCATCGCCGTGGCCGTGTACGCGCTGTTCCTCAAGCTGGGCTACACCGGGACGCTGTTCTCCTTCGTGGTCAGCCACGTGATCGTCGCCCTGCCCTTCACCATCATCTCGATCATCAACTCGCTGAAGCTGTTCGATCAGTCCATCGAGGATGCCGCGGTGATCTGCGGCGCCTCGCGGCTGCAGGCGGTGGTCAAGGTGACCTTCCCGGCGATTCGCCCCGGCATGATGGCCGGCGCCCTGTTCGCCTTCCTGGTCTCCTGGGATGAAGTGGTGCTGAGCGTGATGATGGCCAGCCCGACCCTGCAGACCCTGCCCGTGAAAATGTGGACCACCCTACGCCAGGACCTGACCCCGGTGATCGCCGTCGCCTCGACGCTGCTGATCGGTCTGTCCGTACTGGTCATGGTGATCGCCGCCGTGCTGCGCCGGCGCAACCCTGCAAGCGCCTGAGCGCCGAGGTAAAGAAAATGAGTGCCGTGATCCAAGACACCCGCGAAAACAAAACCCTGGTCAGCCTGCGCAACCTGAACAAGCACTACGGCGACTTCGCCGCCGTGGACAATATCTCCCTGGATATCCAGGACGGCGAATTCCTCACCTTCCTCGGCTCCAGTGGCTCGGGCAAGAGCACCACCCTGTCGATGCTGGCCGGCTTCGAGACGCCCAGCTCCGGCGAGATCCTGGTGGACGGCAAGTCCCTGGTGAACGTGCCGCCGCACAAGCGCGACATCGGCATGGTGTTCCAGCGCTACTCGCTGTTCCCGCACCTCAATGTGCGCGACAACATCGCCTTCCCGCTGGATATCCGCAAACAGACCGCTGGCGAACGCGAGCGCCGCGTCGAGGCCATGCTCAAGCTGGTGCAGCTGGACAAGTTCGCCCAACGCCGCCCGGCCCAACTCTCCGGCGGACAGCAGCAGCGAGTGGCGATTGCCCGTGCGCTGGTTTACGAGCCGCGCATCCTGCTGATGGACGAACCCCTGGGCGCACTGGACAAGAAACTGCGCGAAGACCTGCAGGATGAACTGCGCCACCTGCACCGCCGCCTCGGCATCACCATCGTCTACGTCACCCACGACCAGGAAGAAGCCATGCGCCTGTCCCAGCGCATCGCCATCTTCAGCCACGGCAAGATCGTCGGCCTGGGCAGCGGCTATGACCTCTACCAGAGCCCGCCGAACGCCTTCGTGGCCTCCTTCCTCGGCAACTCCAACTTCCTCAAGGTGAAGGCCCAGGGCAACGCCGGCGCCAGTTTCGAGGGCCAGTCGCTGGCCATCCGTCCGACCGCTGGCCTGCAGAGCGGCCAGGACCTGGTGCTGATGGTGCGCCCGGAGAAAGCCCAGGTGCTGACCCCGGAACAGGCCGCCGGCGAACACCTGGCCGCAGGCTGGAACCAGATCCAGGCGAAAGTGGCGGAGACCGTGTTCCTCGGCGAAAGCCTGACCTGCAGCGTGGTCACCGCAGGTGGCACTAGCCTGACCCTGAAAGAGCTCTCTGGCACCACCGCCCCCCTGCAACCGGGCGCCCCGGTGATGGTGCGCTGGGCGGCGGCGGATGCCTGCGTCTACACCGAGTGGAACGAAAGCGACCTGGTGAAGGGCGCCGGGGCGCATTGAAGCGCCCCCATTCTGTAGAAGGAGCGAATTCATTCGCGAATAGACTAACCCCCTCTCCCCAACCCTCTCCCTGAAGGGAGAGGGGGCTGTCCGTGCGATGTCGTTCCGCTGTGCTCTTTCTGTGGGGGCGAATTCATTCGCTCCCACAGACTTACTCCCCCATCACCTGATCCCGCTCTCCTTGAAGGCCTCCGCCAGGAAGTCGATCAAGGTCCGCACCGAGGGCAGCAGTCCACGCCGGGACGGGAACACGGCATGCACGATGCCCGTCCTCGGCGCCCAGTCAGGCGTTACCTGCACCAATCGGCCGCTGGCCAGTTCCTCGCGCACCACCACCCAGGGAATATGCACCACCCCTACGCCCGCCTCGGCTGCCTGACGCAGCACCAGCAGATCATCGGTGACCAGTCGGGGATGATGGCGTACAGACGCACTGGCGCCATCGGGGCCGTCCAGTTGCCAGATGTACTCGCGCAGCGATGTCCCCCAGTGCAGGCTCGGCAGGCTCGCCAGATCCGCCGGCACCAGAGGTTGCGGCGTGTTCTCCAGCAGTCGCGGGCTGGCCACCAGGCTCTGGGTGCTGTTGGCCAGGACCTTCATGACCAGGTCGGTGCTCTCCAGGGGCGGGAAACGCACGCGCAGGGCGACGTCGATGCCGTCCTGGATCAGGTCCACCTGGCGGTTGGTGCTCTCGATGTGCAACGCCACCAACGGGTACTCCACCATGAAGCGGGTCAGCATCGGCCCCACCCAGAAGTCCAGCAGCGCCGTAGGGCAACTGATACGCACCACCCCCTGGGGTTCCGAGCGGTTGCGCTCGATCACCTCGGCGGCGCCCTCCGCCTCCACCATCATTGCCACGCAATGGCGGTAGTACTCCTGGCCGATCTCGGTAACCGAGAAATGCCGTGTCGAACGCTGGATCAGCCGCACGCCCAGCCGTTCTTCGAGGTTGGCGATGCGCCGGCTGAGCTTGGACTTGGGCATGTCCAGCGCCCGGCCGGCCGGGGCGAAGCCGCCGTGCTCCACCACCTGGGCGAAGTAGTAGAGGTCATTGAGGTCTTCCACCAGCGTTCTCCAAATAGGACTCTGAGGCCAATTTAGCCCGACTACCGGAGGCAGTGTTGCGGTTTCAAGATGTGCCCCATGCACTTCAGGAGGCACACCATGAAAAAGATTCGCGGCATCTACACCAGCCCCCGGCCCCATTGGGTGGGCGACGGTTTCCCGGTTCGCTCGTTGTTCTCCTACGACAGTCTGGGCAAGCACATCAGCCCGTTCCTGCTGCTGGACTACGCCGGCCCCGCCGAGTTTGCCCCCGCCGAACGTCCACGCGGCGTCGGCCAGCATCCGCACCGGGGCTTCGAGACGGTGACCATCGTCTATCAGGGCGAACTGGAGCACCGGGATTCCACCGGCGCCGGCGGGCTGATCGGCCCCGGTGACGTGCAATGGATGACGGCGGCCTCGGGCATCCTCCATGAGGAGTTCCACTCCGCAGCCTTCACCCGCAGTGGCGGCACCCTGGAAATGGTCCAGCTCTGGGTCAACCTGCCGGCCCGCGACAAGCTGGCGGCGCCCGGCTACCAGACCATCCTGGAGGCCGACATCCCCAACCTGCCCCTGCCAGAGCAGGCCGGCAGCCTGCGCCTGATCGCCGGCGAGTTCGACGGCAAGCACGGCCCGGCACGCACCTTCACGGAGATGGACGTCTGGGACATCCGCCTGAACCCTGGCAAACCGGTCAGTCTCGACTTCCGCCCCGGCCGCAACACCGCCCTGGTGGTGCTACGCGGCACCCTGCTGGTCAACGGCGAAGACCTCGTGCGCGAAGGACAACTGGCACTGTTTGAATCCGACAGCGACGAACTGTTGCTGGAAGCCAATGACCAGGCTTTGGTGCTGCTGCTTTCCGGTGAGCCCATTGACGAGCCGGTCGTCGGTTACGGCCCCTTCGTGATGAACAGCGAAACCGAGATACGCGAGGCGATCCAGGACTTCCAGAGCGGCCGTTTCGGCCACATGGACGACTGACGGTCACACGCCGGGCCGGGCGCTCGCCTGGTCCGGCCAATCCCCACGATGGACTCGTGGGCCGGCGGGCAACCGCTTCGGCCAGGACGGCCATCACCCTGGCGCGGATCGTCCAGGCCGGCGTCGTGCCCATGGACACCGCAGCCGTCTGCTCTGAAGTTCAACGAACCTGGAACCGCCCGGATGCAGCCCAGTGGGCCGACGCCTACAGTCATGTATTCCCGCACTATCAATTGCTGATCGAGAGCTACCTGAAAACGCAGCAAGTGACCAAGGACAACGAAGTACTGGATTCGCAACGCTGACCCCACGCCGTCCGCCTCTCGAGGACGGGCAAAAACCCAAGCAAGGAGATTCACCATGTCGTTCCAATACAAGCGTCTGGACAAGAACAACGCCGCGGTGTTGCTGGTCGATCACCAGGCTGGCCTGCTGTCGCTGGTACGGGATATCGAGCCCGACAAGTTCAAGAACAACGTGCTGGCCCTGGGTGACCTGGCCAAGTACTTCAAGCTGCCGACCATCCTCACCACCAGTTTCGAGACCGGCCCCAACGGCCCGCTGGTGCCCGAACTGAAAGCGCAGTTCCCCGATGCGCCGTACATCGCCCGCCCCGGCAACATCAATGCCTGGGACAACGAAGACTTCGTCAAGGCGGTGAAGGCCACCGGCAAGAAACAGCTGATCATCGCCGGTGTGGTGACCGAGGTCTGCGTGGCCTTCCCGGCGCTGTCGGCCCTGGAGGAAGGCTATGACGTGTTCGTGGTCGCCGACGCCTCCGGCACCTTCAACGAGGTCACCCGCGATGCCGCGTGGCGCCGGATGGAGGCCGCCGGCGCCCAGCTGATGACCTGGTTCGGCGTGGCCTGCGAGCTGCACCGCGACTGGCGCAACGACATCGAAGGCCTGGCCGCGCTGTTCTCCAACCACATCCCCGACTACCGTAACCTGATAACCAGCTACAGCACCCTCACCGCCAAGTGAGTTGCACCGGGCTGCGCCGACTCGGCGCAGCCCGGTCCCCCGAACAGTCGCAGGGTGGATAACGCTCTTTTATTCACCTTTGGTGCCAAATCGCACTCTGCCTGGTGGACAGGAAAAGCGCTGTCCACCCTACGCAACACCGCGCCTTGCTCTAAGATGCCGCCCCCCGCAAGCCCCAAACGAAGGAGTGACGCATGCCCCACGACGGCAGCCTGCTGCAGGCGGCAGTGATTTTCCTGCTTGCCACCGTCATCACGGTTCCCTTGGCCAAGCGCCTGCAACTGGGAGCCGTACTGGGTTACCTCGCCGCCGGGGTGCTGATCGGTCCCTCTGCGCTGGGCCTGATCAGCGACACCGAAAGCGTCGCCCGCCTCTCCGAACTGGGTGTGGTGCTGCTGCTTTTCATCATTGGCCTGGAACTCTCGCCAAGGCGCCTCTGGGTCATGCGCCGCTCGGTGTTCGGCATTGGCCTGGCCCAGGTGCTGCTCACCTCCCTGGTCATCGGTGCTATCGCCTGGCTGGGCTTTGCCCAATCGCTGAACACCGCCGCCGTGCTGGGCCTGGGCCTGGCGCTGTCATCCACCGCGTTTGGTCTGCAGATCCTTGCCGAGCGCAAGGAACTGACCAGCCCCCACGGCCGCCTGGCCTTCGCCATCCTGCTGTTCCAGGACATCGCCGCCATCCCGCTGATCGCCCTGCTGCCCGTCATCAGCGGCGCGGGTGAACTGGAAGCCGACCGCGACACCCTGGTCCACCTGCTGCAGGTGGTGGGCAGCATTGGCGCGGTGATCGTCGGTGGCCGCTATTTGCTGCGGCCGGTGTTCCGCATCGTCGCCAAGACCCATCTGCAGGAAGTCTCCACGGCCACCGCGCTGCTGGTGGTGATCGGCACCGCCTGGCTGATGGAGCTGGTCGGCGTCTCCATGGCCCTCGGTGCATTCATCGCCGGCCTGCTGCTGGCGGACTCGGAATACCGCCACGAACTGGAGTCCCAGATCGAACCCTTCAAGGGCCTGCTGCTCGGCCTGTTCTTCATCAGCGTGGGCATGACCGCCGACTTCGGCCTGCTGCTGAACGAGCCGCTGCTGGTCATCGGCCTGACCCTTCTGCTGGTGCTGATCAAGCTCCCGCTGCTCTATCTCGTCGGCCGTCACGGTGGCGGACTGGATCGCGCCCACGCCATTCGCCTGGGCATCATACTGGCCGCCGGCGGCGAGTTCGCCTTCGTGGTGTTCAAACTGGCCTTCGAGCAGAAGCTGCTGGACAACCGCCTGCACGACCTGCTGGTACTCGGTATCACCCTGTCCATGGCCATCACACCGCTGCTGGTGCTGGTCCTGTTCCGCCTGTTCAAGGCCAGGCCGGCGCCGGTGGATGTGCCGGAGGAATATGCCCGTATCGACAGTGACGAACCGCGCGTGGTGGTCGCCGGCATGGGCCGCATGGGCCAGATCATCGCCCGTGTGCTGCGCGCCCAGCGCGTGCCCTTCGTGGCGCTGGATACCGCCGTGGAAATGATCGACTACGGCCGCAGCCTGGGGAGCATGCCCATCTACTACGGCGACCCGCTGCGTCCGGAAATCCTCCGCGCGGCCAAGGTGGACAAGGCCGATTTCCTGATCATCGCCACCGACGATCCGGACACCAACCTCAAGACCGCCGAACGGGTGAAACACCTCTACCCGCACATCAAGATCATCGCCCGCGCGCGCAACCGCCAGCATGTCCATCGCCTGCTCGACCTCGGCGCCGTGCCCGTGCGCGAGACCTTCCACTCCGCCCTGGAAATGAGCCGCCAGGCCCTGCTCGGCATGGGCCTCGACGAAGACCGGGCCAACGCGCGCATCCGCCGCTTCCAGCGCCACGACGAGGAAGTGCTCGCCGCCCAGCACCGGGTCTACAACGACGACGCCGCCATGATCCAGACCGCCCGCGAAGCCCGCACGGAACTGGAGCACCTGTTCGACGCCGACCTGATCGAGGACAAGGGTGTGCAATGACGTCGGGCTTCGCGGCATGACCTGCACAGCCCCCAACGTAGGGTGCGCCATGTGCACCGATCGCGGGATCAACTCTTGCGCCTCGTTCAACCGTTGGTGCGCACAGCGCACCCTACCTGGCTTCATCAGCTCCGCAGGATGTGGCGGGCGGCGCTCCGCTGGAGTGAAGCAATACCCATCAGTGGTGGCAAGGCCCCCAAACACATCGCGAATGAATTCGCTCCCACAATGGAGAGCCCGGAGTCACGGCGCGCCGAACATCATCGTCCAGTAGATGCCGTTCTCGCTGCGGATCTGCGAGGCATAGGCCGCGCCGACGTGGGTGAAGCGGGGGTTCATCAGATTGGCGCAATGGCCGGGGCTAGCCAGCCAGCTGTCCATGGCAGCGCGGGGCGAGCCCTGGCCGGCAGCGATGTTTTCGCCGACCTGCCGGCCCCGGTAACCGGCGGCCTGCGCCCGGTCGAACGGCGAATCGCCGTTAGGGTCGTTGTGGGAGAAGTAATCGCGCTCAGCCATGGAGCGGCTGTGCCGCTGGGCGGCGGTTCCGAGGGCGGCGCTCCAGGTCAGGGGACGCGCAGCGGCGAAACGCTTGCTGCCACACCGACGCGGTTTGGCCCGCGCGGCGTTGACCTGGGCCAGCAGCGTCCGGCCCGCCGAGCGGGCATCGCCCAATTGCGCGCTGGCCAATGGCCGCGCAAGCACCACGCGCCACTGGTTGCCATTGCGGCTGATGCCAATATCGGCCACCTGCCGGTCGAGCAGGTCGCTGCAGTAATCATTGCGGAGCATCTTGAAAGCCGCCCCAGCGTCACGCGCCCCGGACAGCCGGATGGTGCGCACCTCGCCCGCCTGGTAGCCGGCGTTGCTCAACCCCCTTCGCAGCTCCCCCCGATACTCCACCGGCAAGGCCACGCTGGACTTCAGCACCAGCGGCGGCGCCCCCTGGACCGTGCGCCACCCGCAACGTTGGCTGTGGGTACGGTAGTCGTTGATGGCGGCCAGCAACTGTCGCTCATCGCCGGCCTGGGCGGGGTTGGCGAACAGGGACAACAGGGCGACGGGGAGCAACGGAGCCAGGCGAAAGGTGCGAATGATCGGGGACATGACAGGGCTTGCGAGAGGGGAATGATGACATCGGGACCGGGCTATGACTGCGGCGCCCAGGCAAGGTTCAGCACCTTGCCGGGAAATCAGTGCTCGGCCATCGACCGCGCGTGCACGTACTCCCTGAACCGCTCGGCCGGCATCGGCGGGGAAAACAGGTAGCCCTGGTAGGTCTTGCAGCCATGGCTGAACAGGAAGGCACGCTGGGCTTCGGTCTCGACGCCTTCGGCAATCACGGAAAGCCCAAGGATCCGGCTCAGGCTTACGATCGCGCAGGCAATGGCCGCATCGTTGGGGTCCACCAGCACATCGCGGATGAACGACTGATCGATCTTCAGCTGGTCCAGCGGCAGGCTCTTCAGGTAGGACAGCGACGAGTAGCCGGTGCCAAAGTCATCCAGGGACAGGCCGATGCCGATTTCCTTCAGCTCCATCATCTTGGCAATGGTGCTTTCCATGTCTTCCACCAGCAGCCCTTCGGTCAGTTCCAGCTTCAGCTTCTTCGGATCGGCCCCGGTGCACCTCAGCACTTCCAGCACCTCTCCGACGAAATCAGGGTGGTGGAACTGGCGTGCGCTGACATTCACAGCCATGCCCAGGCGGGCGGTTTCCGGATGCTTCGACCAAGCCGTCAGCTGGGCGCAAGCGCTCTGCAGCACCCAATGCCCCAACGGCAGGATCAACCCGGTTTCCTCGGCCAACGGCACGAACTCGGTGGGCAGGATGGCGCCGCGTTCCGGGTGCTGCCATCGCATCAGCGCCTCGGCCCCGATCACCTGCCCTTCGCTGTTCACCTGCGGCTGGAAATGCAGCACGAGTTCCTTGTTCTGCCAGCCCTGGCGCAAGTCTGCTTCGAGCCGGGCACGTGCCGTGGCGACCGCCTGCATCTCCGGGTCGAAGAACCGCATGGTGTTGCGACCCGCCGCCTTGGCGCGGTACATCGCCAGGTCCGCGCGCTTCATGATGTCGTCGACGGTGTTCAACTGGCCCTGGAACAGGGCAATGCCGAGGCTGGGGGTGCTGTGATGGTCGTAGCCATCCAGCGGGTAGGAAATGTTCAGCGCGTCGATGATCTTCTCACCAATCGCCTTGACCTGAATGGCCGCTTCCGGAGGGCTCTCATTCAGGTTCTCCAGCAGCACCACGAATTCGTCGCCGCCCAGCCGGGCCACGGTGTCACTTTCGCGTATGCAGTTGGAAAGGCGATGGGCGACCTGCTGCAGCAGCATGTCCCCGCGGTCGTGCCCCAGCGTGTCGTTCAGGGCCTTGAAGTTGTCCAGGTCGATGAGTATGACCGCACTGGTATGCAGGCTGCGGGCGCTGACTGCCAGCAGATGCTGCAAGCGATCCAGCAAAAGTCGCCGGTTGGCCAGACCGGTCAACTGGTCGTAGAAGGCCAGTCGCTTGACCTCCTGTTCCGCCGTCTTGCGGTGGGTGATGTCGGTGTTGATCGACAGGACGGATTGCGGCTGGCCGTCATCGTCCCGTACCAGGGTGCGGTGGCTTTCCAGGGTGATCAGGCTGCCGTCCCGGCGCTTGAGCGTGACCTCGCCGGCCCAGTCCCCCACTTCGATCAGCCTGTCGGTTGCTTCGTTGAACGCGGATTGGCCCTGGTAGATCAGTTCCTGCGCCGATTGGCCCAAGGCCTCCTCCTTCGACAATCCGTACAGGCGCTCGGCGCTCTTGTTCCAGTACAGGATGCGATGGTCCATCCCATGAACCACGATCGCATCCTGGGCCTTGTCCAGTAACGACGCCTGCTGGCGGAACTGCCGCTCGCTTTCGCGCAGCACCGTGAGGTAGCCCTCCCGCTCGGCGGCGTGCGCTTCCATCTCCCGGCGGATCTTGCTCCCGTAGAGCATCGCCGCACTGACCATCAGCAGCACGAACAGCATGATGGCGTACTCGATCCGGCGCAGGAATTCGACCGACTCCAGCTCCTCTTCCAGGAGCTTGCTTTGAATCAACCCGACGCGCTCCCGCACGGCGGCAAGCGAGGCGAGCAGCTCGGAATACTTCCGGTCCATGGTTGCCATGCGCTTGCCGGCATTGTCCGACTGCCCGTCGCGAAAGTACGAAAAGATCAGCAAGGCCTCGTTCACCATCTCGACCATCGCCACGTCGACGGCGTCGACTTCATCCTTCAGCGCCAGCGCGTAGGCCTGGATATCCGCGCTGTGTTCGACCTGGTTTTCGATGCGGCCCTGCAACTGCTGCCGTGCCGTCGCCAGGTGATCGTTGAAGGCACGCAGCGCCTCGCTCATGTTCCGGTGTTCGGCCTCGACATCGTGGGTGTCGAACACGTTGTTGCCCGGCGCGTTGACGGCCGAGGCCAGGCTGCCCAGCGTCGAGTAGCTGGACAACTGCAGGACCCAGGACTGGTTGGCCTTGATGGAGCGGTGATAGGTATCGACGATCAGGTGATTCAGCAGCACGCTCAGTACGACGACCAGCACGTCGAAGCCGGCGAGGAAGAAGTACATGCGGTGCCATCGGGCCGGGCGCGAGCGGGTGCTGAATATGGCCTGCCCTGCTGCGTTCTCGCTCTTGAAAAAATCCATTTCACGATCTCCAGCATGCCTTCCGACGCACGAATCAGAAACGGCATCCGAACCCCACGAATCGACGGCGCCGGCACGAACCGCAACGAGCATCGACCCGCCCGAAGCGCTGTGTTCGACCGCCAACCAAGCATAGTCGGCAAATGACCAGCTAATGCCGGCACCGGCCCGCAGAGCGGCACAATCCTTCGCAGGATTTCGCCCCCCGCCGGGACATCCGGCCAAGGGCTATCCGCCCGCCGGGAGGCTCATCCCGACCAACGGCGCCACCGTTCGACCGTTTAGGTTGCCGGTTCTAGGGACGCGGTCGATGCTCGAACACGATCCATGCCTCCAACAAGAACAAGGCAAGTGCAGTTCCATCCACCACTGCCCGATCGAACCAGGGGGTACGCCCCCGGGAGAGGAGCCATGCGTATTCGTTGCTTCCTGCTCGGTTGCCACTGGACCGAGGGATTTCGTACCGACGTGGGCGCCGTGCCCATGATTTGCCAGCGTTGCCTGCGCTGCGGCGCCCATCGCTACCTGAGTCTCGTGGAGGACGAGACGGAAACAGCAGGATGAATAGCGAAAAAAGAGGCTGGATAGCTATTTGACAGTACCCATTGACCCTCTAGTTTTATCCAGCGTTGCCGATGGCCTTTTCACAGGCTGCGGGGAAACACCGCACAACCGGGCACAGTAGTTTTCACACAGCCTGGGGCCGTCTTTCGGTCAATCCATCCTGGCAAGGGAGTGCTCCATGTCGCATCCGTCGTCCGCCAACCCGCTCAAGGGCGTGGCCCTGCATTCCCTGATCTGGCTGGCCTGCGCCGGCATGGTCGCCGTCGATGTGCCGGTGTGGCTGGTGCTGGGCGGTGGCTGGCTGGCCAGCCTGTCGCTGGCCTGGCTGCAACGGGAGGCCCGCCCGGCTACGGCGCAGGCGAACGCGCAGCCGCTGGTGGCAGCGCCCGATTGGCAACAAGCGCAGGATGCGGTGGATGAGCACCTCGGCACCCTCCAGGCCCATGCGGGGCAGATTGACGGGCTGCTGCAGGACGCCATCGTTCGCCTCGGCGACAGCTTCCACAGCCTCGCCGCACGCATCGACCAGCAGCGCGCCCATTCCCATTCCCTGATCGAGCGCTACGGCAATCAATCCAGTGACGACGAAGGCATGAACTTCCAGGAGTTCATCGCCACTACCCGCAACACCCTGGGCCTGTTCGTGGAAGCCACCCTGGAAACCAGCCAGACCTCCCAGGAGCTGGTGAAGCGCATGGACCGGGTAACGCAGAAGATCGCCGATATCCTGAAATCCACCCACGACATGGACGCCATCGCCAAGCAGACCAACCTGCTGGCGCTGAACGCCGCCATCGAGGCCGCGCGCGCCGGCGAGAGCGGCCGGGGCTTCGCCGTGGTGGCGGACGAAGTGCGGGCACTGTCCACGCGTTCCACCGGCTTCTCCGAGCAGATTCGCGAGCACGTGGACGTGGTCTATCGCGAAATCCAGGACGCGGAAAAAGCCATCGCCCAGCTGGCGGACAAGGACATGGGTTTCGCCCTGGATTCCAAACAGCAGTTGCACCACATGCTGGAAGACCTGGAAAGCATGAACCGCCACACCCTGAAGGTGATCCAGGAACTGGACCGGATCGCCCTGGAAGTGGGTGGCGGCGTCGACCAGGCCATCACCGCCCTGCAGTTCCAGGACATGAGCAGCCAGTTGCTGGGGCAGATGCGCAAGCACTTCGCCAAGCTCGGCGGGTTCGCCGCCGGCCTGGGTGGCCTGCGCGCAGTGGCGCCGGAGCACTGGGCACAGCGGGTGGACGACGAGACCGGCGAGCTGCGCAAACCCGTCGCCAACCCCGTCAGCCAGAGCAGCGTGAATGCCGGCGAGGTGGAGCTTTTCTGAACCGTTGATCGTCCGAGTGGTGCCGTTCATCCGCACGACGAATGACTGACGCCAAGAGCTGGACGCCCATATTGCGCTCATCTACACCTAAGCATGGCCACTAGCCATCAATCGAAAAGACAAGGTTTACGTAGGTTGGCGCAGAGCGAAGCGAAGCCCAACGAGCCCCTGAAAGCTCGCCTGTTGGGCTTCGCTTCGCTCAGCACCAACCTACAAAGGCTTCACCCCAGAAAAACGAGCGGCAAGGAGAGCGGCACTGATGAGCAAGCAAATCCTGATAGTCGACGATTCAGCATCCATAAGGCAGATGCTGAGCTTCACCCTCAAGGCCGCCGGCTACCTGGTGGATGAGGCCGTGGATGGCAAGGACGGCCTGGGCAAGGCCCAGAGCAAGACCTACAACCTGGTCTTCACCGACCAGAACATGCCGAACATGGATGGCCTCAGCCTGATCCGCAACCTGCGGGGGCTCGCCAGCTACCGCGCCACCCCCATCCTGATGCTGACCACCGAGTCCAGCGACGCCATGAAGCAGCAAGGCAAATCCGCCGGCGCCACCGGCTGGCTGGTCAAGCCCTTCGACCCGCCGAAGCTGCTGGAAGTCACCCGCAAGGTCCTCCCCTGACCCCTGCACAAGGCGCTTCCCATGAGCGACGGGATGAATCAGTTCCTCCAGGTGTTCTTCGAGGAGACCGAAGAGCACCTGGCCAGCCTCGAACTGCTGCTGCTGGGCCTCGACCTGCAGCAGCCTGATGCGGAAGAACTCAACGGCATCTTCCGCGCCGCCCACTCCATCAAGGGTTCGGCCGGCATGTTCGGCTTCGATGACCTGACCGCCGTGACCCACGAACTGGAAACCCTGCTCGACCGCATCCGCAGCGGCCAGATGGCCCTGCACGGAACAATGGTCGACCTCTTCCTCCAGGCCCGCGACGTGCTGATGCGTCTGCTCGACGCCCACCGCCAGCAGCGCCCGGCCCCGGACGTGCCCGTGGCGGAAACCGTCGCCCGCCTGCGCGAACTGCTGGTGGAGGCACCGGTGGCCAGCGACGACGGCGGATTCGGTTTCTTCGACAACGCACCGGGCACGCCCGAGTCGGCAATGGACGAGGACTTCGGCTTTTTCGACGATGCCCCCGGCATGCCCGTGCCGGCCGCAGCCGAAGCCTTCGGCCTGTTCGACGACGCGCCCGGCACGCCGGCCGGGTTGCCGGTGCCGGCCACCAGCGAACCGCCCAAAACCCTGGCCGCCCCACCGCCCGCCGCCGGCAAGCCTGCCAGCGGAGACGGGGAATCCAGCTCCATTCGCGTCAGCGTCGAGAAGATCGACAGCCTGATCAACCTGGTGGGTGAGCTGGTCATCACCCAGGCCATGCTCGGCCAGTTGGGTGGCGCGCTGGACCCCAGCCAGCACGAGCGCATCCACCAGGCCCTGGCGCAGCTGGAGCACAACACGCGCGACCTGCAGGAATCGGTGATGTCGATCCGCATGTTGCCCATCAGCTTCATCTTCAGCCGCTTCCCGCGCCTGGTTCGCGACACCTCGGCACGCCTCGGCAAGCAGGTGGAACTGGTGCTGCAGGGCGAGCACACGGAGCTGGACAAGGGCGTGATCGAGCGCCTCAGCGACCCGCTCACGCATATCGTGCGCAACAGCATCGACCACGGTATCGAGCAGCCCGAAGCGCGCCTGGCCGTCGGCAAGCCGGCCAGCGGCACCGTGCGCCTGGGCGCCTTCCACCAGGGCGGCAGCATCGTCGTCGAGATCAGCGACGACGGCCGTGGGCTCGATCGCGAACGCATCCTCGCCAAGGCCCGCGAGAAGAACCTGGCCGTGCATGACGGCATGAGCGATGCCGAGGTCTGGCCACTGATCTTCATGCCCGGCTTCTCCACCGCCGAAGTGGTCACCGACCTCTCCGGACGCGGCGTCGGCATGGACGTGGTCAAGCGCAACATCCAGGCCATGGGCGGGCGCATCGACATCGACTCGGCGGCGGGTCTCGGTACCCGCATCAGCATCCGCCTGCCGTTGACCCTGGCCATTCTCGACGGGTTGATCGTCGCCGTGGCGCACACCCACTACGTGATCCCGCTGACCTACATCGTCGAATCGCTGCAACCCAAGGCCGCCGATATCTGTGGCCTGGGCGGCGAGGAAGGCGCGGTGATCCGCGTGCGCGGCGAGTACCTGCCGCTGCTCTCGCTGCACGACCTGCTGGGCGAATCCACGCCGCCGTTACCCGCCGAGCAGTCCATCGTGGTCATCCTCGAAGCCGACGGGCGCCACTTCGCCCTGCAGGTGGACGACCTGGTGGGCCAGCAGCAGGTGGTGATCAAGAGCCTGGAACAGAACTTCCGCCGGATCGAGGGGATCGCCGGCGCCACCATCATGGGCGACGGCAGCGTCGCCCTGATCCTCGATGTCGACGCCCTGCCGGGGCTGGCACAACAACAAGGAGCAGTGCTGCATGAACTCCCCTAGTGCGGAACAGGCCGGGCAACCGGCCCAGGAGTACCTGACCTTCACCCTCGGTCGCGAGGAGTACGCCATCGACATACTCCGGGTGCAGGAAATTCGCGGCTATGACCAGGTGACCGCCATCGCCAACAGCCCCGCGTTCATCAAGGGGGTGATCAACCTGCGCGGCGCCATCGTTCCCATCGTCGACCTGCGCATCAAGTTCAACCTCGCCGACGTCACCTACGACCCGTTCACTGTGGTCATCATCCTCAACATCGGCCGGCGCATCGTCGGCGTGGTGGTGGATTCGGTGTCCGACGTGATCGCCCTGGCGGGCGACGAGGTCAAGCCGCCGCCGGAGTTCGGCGCCAGTTTCGATACCGAATACCTGCTTGGCCTGGCCACCGTGGCCGAGCGGATGTTGATCCTGGTGGATATCGAGAAGCTGATGACCAGCCGCGAAATGGCCTTGGTCGAAGCAGCCGCAGCCTGACACGCAAGAGGAAAATCCATGGGTCTGTTCAACGGAAAAGCACAAGCACAGCTTCGCGCACAGCACCTGGCCAGCCTGATCCAGGGCCTGGCCGACGGCAACCTCGACCAGTCCATCAGCCAGGGCGAAGACCTGATCTGGGCGCCGGTCTATGACAGCCTCGCCCGCCTGCAGAAGCATCTGCGCCAGCAGGAGGCGGAAAGCACCCAGACCGAGGCGCTGGACAAGGCCCTGGTGGAAATGACCCGCCAGCACAGCGAGGGCTGGATCGACCAGGTCATCCCGGTGGAACGCTTCACGGGCACCCAGGCGCGCATCGCCAAGGGCGTCAATGAACTGGTGGCCGCCCACATCGCGGTGAAAATGCAGGTGGTGGGCGTAGTCACCGCCTACGGCCGGGGCGACTTCAGCAAGGATATGGAGCGCCTGCCGGGCAAGAAGGCGCAGATCACCGAAGCCATCGATGGCGTGCGCGACCGCCTCAAGGTCGCGGCCCAAGCCGCCAGCGAGAACATCCGCATCAAGAGCGCCCTGGACAACTGCAGCACCAACGTGATGATCGCCGACGGCGAGCGCAACATCATCTACATGAACAAGACCGTCACCACGATGCTGCAGAACGCCGAGGCCGACCTGCGCAAGGCCCTGCCGAGCTTCTCGGTGAGCAAGCTGCTGGGCGGTTCCATCGACCAGTTCCACAAGAACCCGGAGCACCAGAAGCGACTGCTGGCCACCTTCACCAGCACCTTCCGCACCCAGATCGATGTCGGCGGCCGAACCTTCGGCCTGGTGGCCAACCCGGTGATCAGCGATGCCGGCGAACGCCTCGGCTCGGTGGTGGAATGGGCCGACCGCACGCTGGAAGTCCAGGTCGAGCGTGAGGTCGCCGCCCTGGTGGGCGCAGCCGCCGCTGGCGACTTCTCCCGACGCATCAGCGAAGAGGGCAAGACCGGCTTCATCCTCAACCTGGCCACCGGCCTGAACAGCCTGGTGGATACCGCCGACAAGGGCCTCAAGGACGTTGCGCGGATGCTCAGCGCCCTCGCCCAGGGCGACCTGTCGCAAAGCATCAGCGCCGACTACCAGGGCACCTTCGGCGAGTTGAAGGACTACTCCAACGAAACCGCCCAGAGCCTGTCGCGCATGCTCGGGCAGATCCGCGAAGCGGCCGACACCATCAACACCGCCGCCGGCGAGATCGCCAGCGGCAACGCCGAGCTGTCCACCCGCACCGAGCAGCAGGCATCCAGTCTGGAGGAAACCGCCTCCAGCATGGAGGAGCTGACCAGCACGGTGAAACTCAACGCCGAGAACGCGCGCCAGGCCAACTCCCTGGCGGTGAACGCCTCGGAGGTGGCCACCGAAGGCGGCAACGTGGTGCAAAAGGTGGTCAACACCATGACCGCCATCAACGAGTCGGCGCGCAAGATCTCCGACATCATCGGCGTGATCGACGGCATCGCCTTCCAGACCAACATCCTCGCCCTCAATGCTGCCGTAGAGGCCGCCCGCGCCGGCGAGCAGGGACGCGGCTTCGCGGTGGTCGCCGCCGAGGTCCGCACCCTGGCGCAACGCTCGGCGGCAGCGGCCAAGGAGATCAAGACGCTGATTTCCGACTCGGTGAGCAAGGTGGAGAACGGCAACACCCTGGTGGCCCAGGCCGGCCAGACCATGAGCGACATCGTGGTCGCGATCAAGCGGGTCACCGACATCATGGCGGAGATCGCTGCGGCCTCCGCCGAGCAAAGCCGTGGCATCGAGGAAGTGAACGGCGCGGTCAGCCAGATGGACGAAATGACCCAGCAGAACGCCGCCCTGGTGGAAGAGGCCGCCGCCGCGGCCGAAGCCCTGCAGGATCAGGCCGGTGTGATGGCCCAGTCCGTGGCCGTGTTCAAGCTGGACCCGGCGCATGCCGGCCAGCCCGCTCCGGTCCGGAGCACTGCACGACAGCCCCAGGCTGCGCGACCGGCCCGCGCTGGGCGGGCCGCACGGAGCAAGGAAGAGGAATGGGAAGAGTTCTAGTCCCAGACCATGTCCCCGGCGCCCAGGCGCCGGGGTTTTCGAGGTAATGCAATGACTGCACTGGTGATAGGCGAACACGAGTTCGGCTACAACGACCACGACTTCGAGCAGGTGCGCGAGCGGCTCTATCGGCGTGCCGGTATCAGCCTGGCCACCAGCAAGCAGCAAATGGTCTACAGCCGCCTGTCGCGGCGCCTGCGCCAACTTGAACTGCGCAGCTTTTCCAGCTATCTGGCCTACCTCGACCAGCATCCCGAGGAATGGCAACCCTTCATCAATGCGCTGACCACCAACATCACCGCCTTCTTCCGCGAGCGGCACCATTTCGACCAACTCGTCGCCCTGGCCCGCGAACCCCAGCGCCGGGGCCGGCCGCTGCGCTTCTGGTCCGCCGCCTCCAGCACCGGCGAAGAGCCCTACTCCATGGCCATCGCCCTGCACCAGGCCCTGGGCGAACGCGCGCAGAACGTGCAGATCATCGCCTCCGACATCGACACCGGCGTGCTGGAAACCGCACGTCATGGCGTCTACCCGCTGGAGCGCCTGGCCCAACTCGACCCTCTCTTGAAGAAGCGCTACTTCCAGCGCGGCACAGGCAGCAACGCAGGCCTGGCACGCGTGGCCCCGGAGATCCGCCAGAGGGTGGAATTCCGCCGCATCAACCTGCTGGACACGGACTGGCGCCTCGGCGGTGGCTTCGACGCCATTTTCTGCCGCAACGTGATGATCTACTTCGACAAACCCACCCAGGTGCGCCTTCTGGAACGCATGGTGCGCCTGCTCAGGTCCGACGGTCTGTTCTTCGCCGGCCATTCGGAAAGTTTCGTGCAGGCCAGCCACGCGGTGAAGCTGGTCTGCCGCACCGTCTATCAACCCGTGCCGGGAGGGTTCGCATGAAAGGCGATACCGCAGGCGCCATCGCCGCCACCCGCTACTTCGACCCGGACTTCCAGCTCTCGGCGGTGAAGGTGCTGCCCGGCGAGTTCTATGCCACTGCAGAAGACCAGGTGCTGGTGTCGGTACTCGGCAGTTGCGTGGCGGTCTGCCTGTTCGACCGCCAGCGTGGCATCGGCGGCATGAACCAGTTCCTGCTGCCCGACCTCGCCAGCGCCCACCATGGCGTGCGCATCATGGAACAGCTGGGCGAAGAACTGCTGCGTGAAGGCGCCCGCCGGCACCAGCTGGAAGCCAAGGTGTTCGGCGCCGGCAACCTGCCTCACGAACTGCTGCGCCATGACACCACCCTGCGCACCGTGGAGTTCGTCCACAGCTACCTCGATACCGAAGGCATCCCGCTGCTGGCCGAGGACGTGATGGGTGCCGAGGCGCGCAAGGTCTACATCTTCCCGTCCACCGGCAAGGTGCTGGTGAAGAAGCTCCGGAACCTGCACAACGACACCATCCTGCAGCGCGAGCTGGAATACCTGCTCTACCTCAAGCGCGGCGAAGCGCTGGGCCCCTACGACCTGTTCAAGGAGTGAACACGTGACGATCAAGGTACTGGTGGTCGATGACTCTGCACTGATCCGCAGCCTGCTCAGCGAGATCGTCCGCGCCGACGCCGAACTGCAACTGGTGGGCGTGGCACCCGATGCCTTTGTTGCCCGCGACCTGATCAAGCAACATTCCCCCGACGTCATCACCCTCGACGTGGAAATGCCGCGCATGGATGGCCTGACCTTCCTCGACAAACTGATGAAGGGGCGTCCGACCCCCGTGGTGATGATTTCCTCGCTCACCGAACGCGGCTCCGAGGCCACCCTGCGCGCCCTGGAATTGGGCGCCATCGACTTCGTCGCCAAGCCCAAGCTGGGCATCGCCGAAGGCATGCAGGCCTATGCCGAGGACATCCGCACCAAGCTGAAAGTCGCCGCACGTGCCCGCATGATCCGCCGCACTCAACCCACTGAACGGCCGGTCGAACGCGGCCTGCCCATAGTCGGCACCGAGAAGCTCATCGCCATCGGCGCCTCCACCGGCGGCACCGAAGCCATCAAGGAAGTGCTGCTGGGCCTGCCGGCCGACAGCCCTGGCGTGGTCATCACCCAGCACATGCCGCCCGGTTTCACCCGTTCCTTCGCCGCGCGCCTGGACAAGCTCTGCCGCATCAGCGTCAGCGAAGCCCGCGATGGCGACCGCATCCTCCCCGGCACCGCCCTCCTCGCCCCCGGCGGCCTGCACATGGAAGTCGCACGCTCCGGCGCCAACTACGTCGCCCGCCTGTCCGAGGCACCCCCGGTCAACGGCCACCGCCCGGCCGTGGACGTGATGTTCAACAGCGCCGCCCGCTGCGCCGGCCGCAATCTCATCGCCGCCCTGCTCACCGGCATGGGCAAGGACGGCGCCCGGGGCCTCCTGGAAATCCGCGAAGCCGGCGGCTACACCGTCGCCCAGGACGAGGCCAGCTGCGTGGTGTACGGAATGCCTCGGGAAGCGGCGGAGATTGGCGCGGCGGAGGACGTGTTGGCGCTGGAAGAAATTGCGCCTGCGCTGCTGGCGCAGGCGCGGAGAAGGGGGAGTGGGAATCGGGTGTGAGGGTTCGTACCCTCTCCCCCGGCCCCCGCCCTGCGCCCCAGCCTGATCGCTTCGCGCTCAGTCGCTCATCGGCACCGTAAGCGGTGCTTCCGAAAGCGTGCCTCTTCGCCCCTGAAGAGGAGAGGGGTGACTCGCGCCTGGCACTCACTACCCATCCTGCACGGGCAGCTCCCTCTCCCTTCAGGGAGAGGGTTGGGGAGAGGGAAAACCCTCAAGTCGGCAACACCCCCCGCTGGCGCGCCAGGGTCAGGGCGAGGTCTTCGATCATGTCTTCCTGCCCGCCCACGGTGCCGCGGCGGCCCAGTTCCACCAGCAGTTCACGGGCCTGGATGCCGTACTTCTGCTCGGCGCGCTTGGCGAACAGCAGGAATGAGCTGTACACCCCGGCATAGCCCAAGGTCAGGGCATCGCGGTCGACGCGGATCGGCTGGTCCATCATCGGCACCACCAGGTCTTCGGCCACATCCATGATCCGGTAGAGGTCGATACCGGTGTCCACACCCATGCGTGCCAGCACCGCGACGAACACTTCCAGCGGCGTGTTGCCGGCACCGGCACCCAGCCCCGCCACCGAGCCATCGATGCGCACGGCGCCGGCCTCGATGGCAGCCAGGGAGTTGGCGATGGCCATGCCCATGTTGTGGTGGCCGTGGAAGCCGATCTCGGTGTTCGCATTCAGTCCAGCACGCAGCACGCCGATTTTCTCGGTCACCTCGTCCGGCAGCATGTAGCCCGCCGAGTCGGTGCAGTAGATGCAGTTGGCGCCGTAGCTTTCCATCAGCCTGGCCTGATCCAGCAGTTTTTCCGCGCTGACCCTATGCGCCATCATCAGGAAGCCGACGGTGTCCAGGCCCATCTTCGCCGCCATGCCGATGTGCTGGCCGGAGACGTCCGCCTCGGTGCAGTGGGTGGCGACGCGAATGGTGGAAACGCCGAAATCATGGGCCATCTTCAGGTGGTCGATGGTGCCGATGCCCGGCAGCAGCAGGGCCGAGACCTTGGCCTGCTTGAGCTTGGGGATGACCGCGTCGAAGTACTCCTCGTCCGAGTGGGCCGGGAAGCCGTAGTTCAGCGAGCTGCCACCCAGGCCATCGCCGTGGGTGATCTCGATCAGCGGCACGCCGGCGGCGTCGAGCCCGGTGGCCACCGCGACCATCTCGTCGAGGCTGATCTGGTGGCGCTTGGCATGCATGCCATCGCGCAGGCTCATGTCGTGCAGGCGCACGCGCTTGCCTTGCAGGTTCATGTGGGTATCTCCAATCAGCGAGTGGGCAATTGCAGAGCGCCCTTGTGGGCCTCTTCGGCGAACATCTCGGCGGTGCGCAGGCCGGCGGCAGTCATGATGTCCAGATTGCCGGCGGACTTGGGCAGGAAGTCCCCCAGCCCTTCCACTTCGATGAAGATCGACACCTTGCGGCCATCGAACACCGGGCCGTTGATCAGCTTGTAGCCGGGCACGTAGCGCTGTACTTCCTTGACCATGTGCAGCACCGAGGCACGGATTTCCGCCTGGTCGGGCTCGCCTTCGGTGAGGCAGTGGATGGTGTCGCGCATCATCAGCGGCGGCTCGGCCGGGTTGATCACGATGATGGCCTTGCCGCGCCTGGCGCCGCCGATCTTCTCCACGGCACCGGCGGTGGTGCGGGTGAACTCGTCGATGTTCTGCCGGGTGCCCGGCCCCACGGAGCGGGAGGACACGGTGGCGACGATCTCGCCGTACTCCACCGGCTGCACGCGGGATACCGCCGCCACCATGGGGATGGTGGCCTGGCCGCCGCAGGTGACCATGTTGACATTCAGCGCCAGCTTTTCCGCATGCTCCTTGAGGTTCACCGGCGGTACGCAATACGGACCGATGGCCGCCGGGGTGAGGTCGATCATGATCACGCCCAGCTCATTGAGCTTGCGGCTGTTCTCGGCGTGCACATAGGCCGAGGTGGCATCGAAGGCGATGCGGATATCGTCGTCCAGCACATGGGGCAGCAGACCGTCGACGCCCTCTGCGGTGGTCTTCAGGCCGAATTCGGCGGCTCGTTTCAGGCCTTCGGAGGTTGGGTCCACGCCCACCATCCACACCGGTTCGATCCATTCGGAGCGGCGCATCTTGATCAACAGGTCGGTGCCGATATTGCCCGGCCCGATAATGGCCGCCTTGAGTTTCTTGCTCATGTTCTTTCCCCCGGAGTCAGTCGCGGAAGGACACCCGGGCACTGCCCAGGCCGTCGATGGTCAGTTCGAAATGGTCGCCGGCACGCGCCGGCTCCAGCGGAACCAGGGAACCGGAGAGGATGATCTCCCCGGCCTTGAACGGGATGCCGAAGGCCCCCAGGGTATTGGCCAGCCAGGCCACCGCCGTCAGCGGGTTGCCCTGTACCGCCGAGCCCAGGCCCTGGCTGATCTGCGTGCCGTTCTTGAACACCGTCATGCGCAGGTTGGGCAGGTCCAGTTCGCGCGGGTCCACCTGCTCGCGGCCAAGCACGAAGACACCGCAGGAGGCGTTGTCGGCCACGGTGTCCTGGATGCGGATCTTCCAGTCGTGGATGCGCGAATCGACGATCTCGAAGCAGGGCATCACGTATTCGGTGGCGTCGAGCACGTCCTGTTCGGTAACCCCGGGGCCGATCAGGTCGCGCTTGAGCTTGAAGGCGATCTCACCCTCGGCGCGGGGCTGGATCAGGCGGGTTCCGGAGATGGAAATCTCGTCGCCGTCGTCGAACCACATGTCACGGGTGATGAAGCCGAAATCCGGTTGGTGCACGTTGAGCATGCGCTGCACGGCTTCGGAGGTGACGCCGATCTTCTTGCCGACGATGGCATCGCCCGCTGCCACGCGGCGCTCGATGGCGTACAGGGAAATGCGGTAGGCGTCGTCGATGGTTATCTCTGGCCAGCGCTCGGTCAGCGGCGCCAGGGTGCGGCCGGCGAGCAGCGCCTGATAGAGCTCTTCGCCAAACTCGCGTTGCCGGACTTCGCTCATGGCCGGCCCTCCGCGAAAAACTCCAGGCAGGTGCGATTGAACAGCTCGCGGTGCTCCACCATCACCCAGTGCCCGCACTCGCTGAGCATCACGAAACGGATATTGCGGCAGGCTTCCAGCAGGGTCTGCGCGCCGGAGGACGGGCAGAACTTGTCGTTCATGCCCCAGAAACCAAGGATCGGGCAGGCCAGTTCGGACAGGCGCGTCGTCATGTTCGGCACCTGCATGGTGCTCAGTACGCAACGCGGTTGCTGCTGAACGACAGCGACCCGTTCGTTGACCGTTTCGTCGCTGATCAGCGAGGCGTCGTAGAGCTGCAGGGACAGCAGGCGGCGCATGCCTTTGGCGTCGTTCAGCTCGCCATTGGCGAAGGCGGCGCCCATCTTCTGGATGCCTTCCATCTGCAGGTAGTACTGCTCCTTCTCCATCAGCCCGCCGGGGGCCATCAGCACCAGGCGACTGACCCGGCGCGGGGCGTCCAGCGCCAGCTTGATGGCGATGGCACCGCCCAGGGAGTTGCCCACCAGCGCGCAGCGCTGGATATCCAGGGCGTCCAGCAAGCCGCTCAGGGCAGCGACGAAGAAGTCCAGGCTGTAGGTGGTTTCCGGTTTGTCGGAAGCGCCGTAGCCGGGCAGGTCAGGGACGATAACCCGGTAGCCGGCATCGGCGAACACCCGGTAGTTCTGCTTGAAATTGCTATGGCCGCTGGCGCCGGGGCCGCTGCCATGGATGAACACCACCGGCTCGCCCTCTCCCGCCTCGATGTAATGCAGTCGCAGGCCATCGGGCAGCGTGACGAAACGCCCTGGCAATCGCGCGTCCATGGGACACTCCTCGGCTTGTTGTTGTGCCGGGATTATTCGGCGCGCTCCGGTGGGCAACATCGTCCGAGAGGACTAGCAGGGGTGTTCGGAATTCAGGCGCGGGCCCCTGTAGGCCCCAACAGCAGATTCCCTAGTCCTCCCGGACGTAGGCGGCCCGCCCTGCTCGCCCTAGCCTCTGCCCATCGACATTTCAGAGGACGCGACCATGGGCGATGCATTGGATTTCAGCGGCAAGGTGGTGCTGGTAACCGGCGGCGGCAAGGGCGTGGGCCGGGGTATCAGCCTGCGGTTCCTGGAACGCGGCGCCGAGGTGGTGATCTGCGGGCGCCAGGCGCCAGAATGCCTGCCTGAGCACGCCGGCCGCAGCGCCCACTTCCTGCCCTGTGACGTGCGCGACATCGAGCAGCTTCAACAGTTGGTGGATGCCATCGTCGACCGCTTCGGCCGTCTCGACGTGCTGGTGAACAATGCCGGCGGCGCGCCCCATGCCGAGGCCGCCACGGCGTCGCCGCGCTTCTCCGAATCCATCATTCGCCTCAACCTGCTGGCGCCGCTCAACCTCTGCCAGCTCGCCAACCGGGTGATGCAGGCACAGCCCGGCGGCGGCGCCATCGTCAACATTTGCAGCGTCAGCGCCACCCGCCCCTCCCCCGGCACCGCCGCCTATGGCGCGGCCAAGGCCGGGCTGCTCAACCTCACCCGTTCGCTGGCCGTGGAATGGGCGCCGAAGGTGCGGGTGAATGCCATAACGGCGGGGCTGATCCTCACCGAGCAGGCCGAGCTGCATTACGGTGATGCCGAGGGCGTGGCGCGGGTCGCGGCGGGGATTCCGCTGCAACGCATGGCCAGCCCGGAGGACATTGGCGATGCGTGCCTGTACCTCGCATCAAAGCTGGCCAGCTATGTGAGCGGCGCGGATATCTGCGTGCATGGCGGCGGGGAGAAGCCGGCGTTTCTGGAGCAGGCGGGCGCAAACTGATAGCGCCGCCCCTCTCCCCCGTCCCCTCTCCCTGAAGAGGAGAGGGGTGACTCGCGCCTGGCACTCTTCGGTTTGCCGGACACGCAGCGTTTGTCTGGGGCACGAATAAGCTCCCCTCTCCCTTCAGGGAGAGGGGCAGGGGGAGAGGGAACTCCCCTCCACCATGGAATGCGCCCTGAACACCGTCTCGACGATCTTCCACTGCCCATTGATGCAGCGATAGCGATCCCGGTAAACCCCACCCAGTTGCCGGGTGGCGCCGGTTTCGGCGTCGAGGTTGAAGTAGTAGAGCGCCCAGCGCCCCACCGCTTCATCTGCGCCCAGCAGCTCGATCTCCGGGTTGGCGCCGTGGTGCAGGTCGATCACCCGTTCGTTGCAGGCCATCTCACGATAGAGCGCGACAAAGCTGTCGCGCTCCCGGAAGCGGCCCACCGGGCCGTAATCGATGGCAATCGGCCCCTCGGCAAAGCAGTCGCGGATCGTCTCCACTTCCTTCAGATCGCAGGCATTGAAGTAGCGATGCTTGAGCACGCGTATCGCCTCCAGCGACTCCAATCGGGCTAGGCGCCGCTCGGGGCTCATGACGCGTCCCTTGGCACAAGGTTGGCTTCGCCCCAGAAGGCCTTCATGGAGCGAATGCGACCTTCGGCATCGAACTCCATCACGTCGATCACCTGGATCGAGCAGGCGCGACCGTTCCAGTCGACGTCCACGCAGAACGGCACCGCGCCGCTGCCCGCGTGGCTGGCCGATACCGGTCCGGTGCGGCGCGCGCGCGCGTTGGCGCGGCCCAGGCCCTCGCGGTAGAAGCGGTCGATGGCTTCGATGCCGACATGGGGCGGGCTGCCCACCGGGTCTTCCACAGTGGCATCGGCGGCGTAGAGCGCGACGATGCCATCGATATCGCAAGCGTCCACCAGCTCGATGTAGCGGACCATGGTTTCCTGTACCTGTTGCGGACTGATCATCAGATGCTCCTCAGAGGGTTTCGAACAGGGCAGCGGCACCCATGCCGCCACCGATGCACATGCTCACCACCACGTAGCGCACACCCCGGCGCTTACCCTCGATCAACGCATGGCCGACCATGCGCGCGCCGGACATGCCGAACGGATGGCCGATGGCGATGGCGCCGCCGTTGACGTTCAGGCGTTCGTCCGGAATCCCTAAGGTGTCGCGGCAATGGAGGACCTGGCAGGCGAATGCCTCGTTCAGTTCCCACAGGCCGATGTGATCCATCGTCAGGCCGTGACGCTTGAGCAGCTTGGGAATGGCGAAGACCGGGCCGATGCCCATCTCGTCGGCGTCGCAGCCGGCCACGGCCAGGCCGCGATAAACGCCCAGGGGCTCAAGGCTACGACGCTCGGCCTCGCGCGCGCTCATCAGCACCGAGGCGCTGGCGCCGTCGGAAAGCTGCGAGGCGTTGCCGGCGGTGATGAAGCGCCCGGCACCGGTCCATTGGCCGCCCTGCCACACGGGCTCCAGCGCGCGCAGACTTTCACGGGTGGTGTCGGCGCGGTTGCATTCGTCGCGAGTGAGGGGCACGGATTCATGGCGGCTCTCGCCGGTGGCCTTGTCCGTCACCAGCTTGCGTACGGTCAGTGGCGCCAGCTCGGCGTCGAAGAGTCCGGCGCTCTGGGCCAGGGCGGTGCGCATCTGGCTCTGGTAGCTGTATTCGTCCTGGGCCTCGCGGGAGATGCCATAGCGCTCGGCGACAATCTCTGCGGTCTCGATCATCGGGATATAGGCGCGTGGGTCCTGCGCCAGCACCGCTTCAGACTGGTTGCGGTAGCTGTTCTTGTGCTTGTTCTGCACCAGGGAGATGGACTCCAGACCGCCCGCGATGGCGATGTCGATCTCGTCACACATGATGCTCTTGGCCGCCAGGGCGATGCTCATCAGGCCCGAGGAGCACTGCCGTTCCAGCGCCATGCCGGACACGCTGGAGGGCAGCCCGGCGGCCATCGCGCAGAGACGGCCGAGGTTGTAGGCCTGGGTGCCCTGCTGGGCGGCGGCGCCCATGATCACATCATCCACCTCGCCCGGCTCCACGCCGGCACGGCGTAGCGCCTCACGCACCACGTGACCGCCCATCAGCGGCGCCTCGGTGTCGTTGAAGGCACCGCGGAAGGCCTTGCCGATAGGGGTGCGGGCGGTGGAGACGATTACGGCTTCTTTCATTGGGTTACTCCAGAATTGTTCAGTTCCTGTAGGGGCGAATTCATTCGCCAAGGGCAGCGCAGCTGCCTCCAATAGGCTTGCAGGGCAGACCTTCGGCCTGCTTGGCGAATGAATTCGCCCCTACAAGGAAATCGCCCTCACACGGGGTAGTAACGGCTGATGGTGTCCACCACACAGCCCGGCCGATCCTCACCCTCGATCTCCACACTGACGCGGAGGGTGGCCTGGATGCCGCCCTTCACGTCCTCGGCGGCGATGAGCTGCGCGCTGCCGCGCACGCGGCTGCCGGCGCGGACCACGTTGGGAAAGCGCACCTTTTCGCAGCCGTAGTTCACCCCCATGGAGATGCCGCGTACCTCGACTATCTGCGGCAGGAAGAGGTTGACCAGGGCGAGGGTCAGGTAGCCGTGGGCGATGCAGGCACCAAATGGGCCGCTGGCGGCACGCGCCGGCTCGACGTGAATCCACTGGTGGTCGCCGGTGGCTTCGGCGAACTGGTCGATGCGCGATTGCTCGACGCTGATCCAGTCACTCCGGCCCAGGTGTTCACCGACCCGCTCCAGCAAGGCGGCCGGGGTTTCGAAGATCGCCGTCATGCTCAGGCCCTCTGGCTGGAAACCGACAGCACTTCGCCGGTCATGTAGGAGCTGTAGTCGCTGGCCAGGAACATCATCACGTTGGCCACTTCCCAGACTTCCGCAGCGCGGCCGAAGGCCTCGCGGGAGGCGAGCTGGTCCAACAACTCCTTGGGTGCCGATTTCTTCAGGAAGTCATGCAGGGCGATGCTCGGGCTGACGGCGTTGATGCGGATGCCGTGCTCGGCCGCTTCCACCGCAGCACAACGGGTCAGGGCCATCACGCCGGCCTTGGCCGCGGCGTAGTGGCTCTGTTCCTTCTGCGCGCGCCAGCCGAGTACGGAGGCGTTGTTGACGATCACGCCGCGTTGGCGCTCGATCATTTTCGGAAGCATGGCGCGGGTCATGCGCATGGTGCCGGTGAGGGTCACGTCGAGGACGCGATTCCATTCCTCGTCGCTCATCTCCACCAGCAGGCGCGAGCCGCCCAGGCCCGCGTTGTTGATCAGTACATCGACGCCGTCCAGTTCGCGCTCGGCGGCCACCACCAGGGCCTGCACCTGCTCCTCAATGGTGACGTTGCAGACCTGGCCATGGATCTGGTCGAGGCCAGTGGCCTCGCGGATCTTCGTAACGGCTTCCTGCAGGCGGCCTTCATGAAGGTCGCTGATCATCAGCGCGCGGCAGCCTTCCTCGGCGGCGCGCAGGGCGGTGGAAAAGCCGATGCCGGCACCGGCGGCGGCGGTAATCAGCACCGACTTGCCGCGCAGCAGGCCGTGGCCGGGAACGTAGGTGGGAATGCTCATGCAAGGTCCTCGGATCAGGCGCGCACGCGCGGCTCGCGGGGCATGCCCAGCGCGCGTTCGGCAATGATGTTGCGTTGGATTTCGTTGGTGCCGCCGTAGATGGAATCGGAGCGGCTGAAAAGGAACATCGACTGCAGGCGGCCCAGTTCATACGGCCCGCCCTCCAGCAGTTCGGCATCCGGGCCGAGCACGTCCATGGCCAGCTTGCCCAGTTCGACGTGCCAGTTGGCCCAGCACAGCTTGTAGATCATCGCTTCGCGGCGAAGCGAGCCGTCCTGGGTCCCGGAGAGCATGCGCAGGGAGTTGTAGCGCAGGACGCGCAATCCGCCCCAGGCTTCGGCGATTCGCTGGCGCAGCAAGGGGTCGCGGGCAGCACCATTGCTACGGGCAATGCGGATGATCTCGTCCAGCTCGTTCTGGAACAGCATCTGCTGGCCGAGGGTGGACACACCGCGCTCGAAACCGAGCAGCGCCATGGCGATCTTCCAGCCATCGCCCGGCGCGCCAAGGATGTTGTCGGCATCAGTCACGGCGTCGTCGAAGAACACCTCATTGAACTCGGAGGTACCGGTGAGCTGCTCGATGGGCCGGACGGTGACGCCCGGCTGATTCATTGGCACCAGCAGGAACGACAGCCCCTGGTGGCCCACGCTGCCCGCTTCGGTGCGGGCGATGACGAAGCACCATTGCGATTCATGGGCCAGCGAAGTCCAGACCTTCTGCCCACTGATGCGCCACTGGCCGTTCTCCAGCACAGCGCGGGTCTTCACGTTGGCCAGGTCAGAGCCAGCCCCCGGTTCGGAGTAGCCCTGACACCAGAATTCAGTGCCCGCGACTATGCCCGGCAGCAGGCGGCGCTTCTGCTCTTCCGTGCCGAAGGCAGCGATAGTCGGGCCGGCCAGGCCTTCGCCGATGTGGCCCATGCGGCCGGGGCCGCCGACGCGGGCGTATTCCTCGTGAAAGATCACCTGCTGGCTGATGGACAGGCCGCGCCCGCCGTGCTCCGGCGCCCAGCCCACGCAGGTCCAGCCGCCTGCGGCCAGCTTGCGTTCCCAGGCCTTGCGCTCCTCGGGGAAGCTGTGCTCGTCCCCCGGACCGCCGCGAAAGCGCAGCACTTCGAATTCGCCGCACAGGTTGTCCGCCAGCCAGCCGGCGACCTCGCGACGGAACGCTTCGTCCGCCGCACTGAAACTGATCTTCATGCGTATTCCCCCAGAAGCGCCACGGCGATGCGCTCGCGGTGCCAGGACGGCGCGCCGAACAGGGCCTCGCTGGCCCGTGCGCGCTTGAAGTAGAGGTGCGGGTCGTATTCCCAGGTAAACCCCACGCCGCCATGCAGCTGGATGGACTCCGCCGCGCAATGGAAGAAGGCCTCCGAGCAACGCGACTTGGCGAGGGCAGAGGCCAGGGGCAGTTCGGCGGCGACAGCCGCATCGCCGCTGGGCACCAGGACCTCTTCGGCCACGCAAGCGGCGTAGTACGCCGCCGAACGCGCGCACTCCACCTCCAGCATCATGTCGGCGGCGCGGTGCTTGATGGCCTGGAAGCTGGCGATGGCGCGACCGAACTGCTGCCGTTCGGCGGTGTAGGCCAGGGTCAGGTCCAGGGCCTGCTGGGCGCCTCCGGTCTGCTCGGCGGCCTGGGCCACGCAGGCCAGTTGCAGGACTTTCTCCAACAACTCGCCGCCCTGCCCTGGCGCTCCCAGACGGGCATCAGTACCGACGTAAACATGGTTGAGTTCGACCTCGGCCAGCTTGCGCGTCTGGTCCAGCGTCGGAACCAGCCTGCGGCTGATGCCGGGGGTCTCGGCCGGAATGGCGAACAGGCCGATGCCCTCGCTACCGCGAGCCGCCACGATCAGCAAGCCGGCGCTATGGCCGTCCACCACCTGGCGCAGGCTGCCGTCGAGTATGAAACCCTCACCCTCTTCCTTCACGCAGGCCTGCACGGCGTCCAGGCCAGTTCGGTTGTTGCTGGCGTAGGCAAGGGTGGCGGTCAGGCTGCCTTCGGCCAGTTGCGGTAGCCAGCGGGACTTCTGTGCGTCGCTCCCGCCCAGCAGCAGCGCGGGAGTCGCCAGGCAAGCGCTGGCGAAGAAGGGCGAACAGAACAGTCGCCGGCCCATCTGCTCCAGCAGGATCGCCAGTTCGACGAAGCCCAGGCCAAGGCCGCCGTATTGCTCGGGGATGTGGATGGCCGGCCAGACCATCTCGCCGCACAGGCGCTGCCAGAGTTCGGGGTCATGGCCCAACTCGGTGGCCATGGCCGCACGCACGGCGGCGGAATGGGAAACATCCGCGAGAAAGCTCTCGGCGGACTCGCGGATCATCTCCTGCTCATCGCTGAACGCGAATTCCATAAGGCTGCCTTCTGGTGATTCTTGGGCTGAGGCAGAGTCTGGCGGCTTGGCGGCAGCGGGGAATCGTCCGGATGGACGACGGAGAATCAGGGAAGGGGGCCGGTGTTGGTGAGAGGGGGGTGTTCACGTACGGTCGGAACCGCGTGGGTTGGGGGCGGACGGCGCTTCGCGAATAACTCGAAACCCAACGGGGCCATGCAGGAGATGGAGGCCTGGTGGTCTGTTTGGCGGGCATGCGCCTAGGCGAGGCATTTAAACGACGTGCGGAGAAATGGATTGGCACGAAATTAAAGTGCCACTGAACTGCATCTTATGACCTATAAGAGATCATCCAGCAAACATAATACGCTTTTCATCTAGCCATTAATGTGTACTAAATGACATCTTATGAAGCATAGGATGTCCCCTGGTGAAACCTTATGAAAGACTACTTTCCCGTACAAAGCGCATCCCTGCTGTACCGCGTAGCCCTACTGGTGAAAGAGGCGCGCCTGCGCATGGGGATACGACAGGCTGACCTTGCAGAACAAGCCGGGATCTCCCTTCGTGCGATTCGGCATATCGAGGCTGGGAAAGCGGAGGGCGTTTCATTACGCGATTTCATGCTGGCGCTGTTTACCGTAGGGATTTCTGACAGGGTGTTCCAAGCACTGCTGGATGACCCCGCATTCGATGCCGATTTTCTGGAAACCAATACCAACAAGCGTGTACGACTACCGCGTAGCAATGCAGAGGACTTCTGATGCCCAGTGCCTACATCTACATGGAGTGCCCGATCACGGGCGCGACAGTGACCTTAGGCAGGCTTACCTTGGAGGGTGGCGTCGGCACATTCCTCTATGCGCCGGAGGCAGTTGAGGGCAAGTACTGGGTGCCGGACCCGATTCGGTTCCCGCTGTCCAGTCGCCCGATTACCGTGCTCAAGAATGGCGGTGTGCCCGGATTCATCGACGATGCGATGCCTGACGGTTGGGGGGAGCGGTTGTTACGGCGCACCCGGATGGGCGCGCTCGATCCGATTCAACTCCTGCTGTTGTCACCGAACGAGGATCGTGCAGGAAACATCATGGCCGGCGAGCAGCGTACGCCCAGGCCGGGTGTAGGCGAGAAGCCCATGAAAATGCTCGACGCCAAGGGGCTCGACCAATTCATAGACGTCTGCGCGGCGATCTATGACAGCCAGCTGACCCATGAACAGCTGGAGGCGTTGAAAATACGGGATCAGCGCTCGGCAGTCGGTGGCGCCAGGCCGAAGCGCACATACCGTTTCGACCATAGGCTGATTTTGGCCAAGCCGCGCGATAAGTTCGATCACTACGACCTGCCGGCATTCGAGTACGCCTGCATGACGTTTGCGGCTCACAAGGGAATGAACGTTGCCCGTACAGCCTTACATCGCAGCGAGAGAGGCAACACGCTCCTGGTCGAGCGATTTGACCGGAAGTGGTCTGCGGATCAGAAGAAATTTCACCGTATCCCAATGATGAGCGGTTTGACCCTGCTTGATGCCGACTGGCGTGTGCAAACCAATAAGGGATGGATTTATGCCGCGCTGGCCGATGAGCTGTACCGCAGAGGTGCGCCAGATGCTGATCGGCAAGAGCTCTATCGGCGAATGGCGTACAACGCCCTGGTGGGTAACAGTGATGATCATCCCCGCAACCACGCGGTGATCTGGCAGGACGGAGTTTGGCGGCTCTCGCCCATGTACGACGTACTTCCAGTGTTGGGAGAGGGCCCAGCGCAGGGGCTTGCGATGGATGTTGGAATGAAAGGGCCCCTGTTGAGCCGAGCCAACCTGTTGAGTCACCACCAGCACTTTGCGCTGTCCCAGGAGGAGGCGGCGGATATTCTGGATGAGGTCGCAGCCTGGGAACCGGAATTGAAAGACCACTATGCGCAGCACTTGGCTGGAGCCGAGCTGGATGCCGCAGTGGACGCAACCAGCGGAAAGAAGCTGCTGACCTAAGCACTGAGCTGGGCGATCTGAAATGGCATCGCTGCGCAACTTGTGGCGGCTCTTGTGTGGCTATCGGCCACGTAATCATCCAGGCTCTCGGGCAGTAGCTTGCTTTGGCCTCGACATTCGCCCTGGATGAAACGCTTCATGGACTGCCCCCGCTATGAAACCTGCCGGCAGCAAAGCAAGGGCGATGGCCACGCCGCCCACACTGCCACTTCCTACAGCATTTTCTGACGCGTTTTTCTGCGCCCTACAGATAATTTTCCCACAGCCCGTTAGCCTTGAGGCCCTACACGCGCCCTGGCTAGGCCCCCCCCCGTCACGGTCAATCCCGTGGCCGGGTTTGACAGCTCGTAGTCCAGGCGCGATTGCGCCGCAAGGTGCATGCGAAGAACGGCGGACGTTTTTTGCAGGCCCTGGTACGCATGCAGTTTTTAACTGCACTGCCCTATGGCAGATCGCGTGGGGAGATCCTCGCGATCTGCCGGTCTCTGGACCCGGTCTGTCAACCCCGCGCGGTCTGCCGCCCTTCGAATGACAGCGAATGGCGGTAGCTCCTTAACTTGTCCAGGAGTACCTCCATGCACGACGCATACACCCCTCTCGTTTTCTACCGCCATTCCCTCCGCCTGCGCGCCCTGATGGTCGACAACCAGCCCTGGTTCGTCACCCATGACTTCGCCCGATTGATCGGCCATCCCGACGCGGCGCCGTGTCGTGACGTCGTGAGCTACGAGGGTCGGCGGATTGGTGTGGTGCGCTGGCAGGGTGAGGTCTGGGTGGCCTGGCGGGATTTGCCGGCCTTCATGACTTCGGGCAAGGAGGTGTCGGCATGAGCATCGACTTAGAGGAGCGTCGGCTGCGGGGGCTGGTGGACCGCCTGGATTCGCGGCTGCACACGGTGCAGATGCTTGCCGAGATCGCCCTGGACAACGCGGCGCTACGGGAGGGGATTCCCGGGCCCTATCTGGACAACATCAAGGAAAGCGCGCTGGTGGATGCGTTGATTCATCTGTCCCGCAGCAACCTCGAAGACTTCTGGCAGTTGGTGAAGATGGAGGAGTTGCCGTTGGGCGTGAGGTGATTTGAGGTGTGGGTTGGCCCCTCTTCCGGGTTTGGAGAGGGGCCTATTTGTTTGGGGCAATGGGGTTGCCCCAGACGAATGAATTCGCCCCTACAGAGCCGGGGAAGCGTTAGCTGCCGTAGACCTTCTGCGCCGGCACCGCTTCGGCCAGCAGGCGTTCCACCACCTCGCCCACTTCCTCCGGCTGGTAGCGCGCGCCCTTGTCGTGCTCGGGGCCACGGCGCCAGCCATCGGCGATGGAGAGCTTGCCTCCTTCCACCTCGAACATGCGGCCAGTGATGGCTTGCGAGTCCTCGGAGCCCAGCCACACCACCAATGGGGCGACGTTCTCCGGGGCGAAGTGATCGAATCCGTCTTCCGGCTTCTTCATCACCTCGGCGAACACGTCTTCGGTCATGCCGGTGCGTGCGGCCGGGGCCAGTGCGTTGGCGGTGATGCCGTAGCGCGCCAGTTCGGCGGCCTGCACCAGCGTCAGCGCGGCGATGCCACCCTTGGCAGCGGCGTAGTTGGACTGGCCGATGGAGCCCTGCAAACCGGCGCCGGAGCTGGTGTTGATGATCCGCGCCTTGACGGCAACACCGCCCTTGGCCTGTTCGCGCCAGTGCTTCACCGCATGGCTGGCCAGGCAGAAATGGCCCTTCAAGTGCACGGCCATCACCGCGTCCCAGTCGGCTTCGGTGAGGCTGGCGAACATGCGGTCACGGCAGATGCCGGCGTTGTTCACCAGCACGTGCAGGTCGCCGAAGGCCTCGATGGCCTGGCGCACGATTTCGCCGGCAGCAGCGTAGTTAGTGATGTCGCCATTGTTGGCGATGGCCTGGCCGCCTGCGGCGCGGATTTGTGCGACCACAGCTTCGGCGGCCGGCAGGTTGATGTCGTTGACCAGCACCTTGGCACCTTCGGCTGCGAAGGCCAGGGCATAGGCCCGACCCAGCCCGCCGCCGGCGCCGGTGATGATGACGGAGCGGTCTTTGCAAATTGGCATGTGGGGTTCTCCGGTGAGTTCGAGTTGGGCGTGGCAATCCTCTCCCCCGGCCCCTCTCCCTGAAGGGAGAGGGGAGCAAAGCAGCCCGTGCCGGACTCAACCGCTGCACGGACAGCCCCCTCTCCCGCTTGCGGGAGAGGGTTGGGGAGAGGGCCAGCGGATTCAGAGCCTTTCGATAATGGTCACGTTCGCCTGCCCGCCGCCTTCGCACATTGTCTGCATCCCGAAGCGGCCGCCGCTGCGTTCCAGCTCGTGCAGCAGCGTGCACATCAGGCGGGTGCCGGTGGCGCCCAGGGGGTGGCCGAGGGCGATGGCGCCGCCGTTGACGTTGGTGCGTTCATGGGGGTAGCCGGTTTCCTTCAGCCAGGCCATGGCGACGGAGGCGAAGGCTTCGTTGATCTCCACCCGGTCGATGTCGTCCAGCTTCATCCCGGCGCGTTTCAACGCGTACTCGGTGGCGGGGATGGGCGCGGTGAGCATCCATACCGGGTCGTCAGCGCGCACGCTGATGTGGTGAATGCGCGCGCGGGGTGTGAGGTTGTAGCGTTTGAGCGCCGCCTCGGAGACCACCAGCAGCGCGCTGGCGCCGTCGCAGGTCTGGCTGGACACAGCAGCCGTGACGCGGTCGCAACCGAACAGGGTTTCCAGCTCGGCCATCTTGTCCAGGCTGGTGTGGCGCGGGGTTTCGTCATGCTCGACGCCGGCCAGCGGCACGATCTCGCGGGCGAAGCGGCCCTGCTCGATAGCGCGCAGGGCGCGGCGGTGGGATTCCAGGGCATAGGCTTCCAGCGCCTCACGGGACAGGTCCCACTTCTCCGCGATCATTTGTGCGGAACGGAACTGGGTCGGCGGCACTTTGCCGTAGCGCTTCACCCAGCCCTCGGAGCCAGAGAAGGGATCGGTGAAACCCAGCGGCTCGGCGGCGGTCATGGCCGAGGAAATCGGAATCTGCGTCATGGTCTGCACGCCGCCGGCAATCACCACGTCCTGGGTGCCACTCATCACGGCCTGGGCGGCGAAGTGCACCGCCTGCTGGGATGAGCCGCACTGGCGGTCGATAGTGGTGCCGGGCACGGCCTGGTCGAGGCCGGCGGCCAGCCAGCAGGTACGGGCGATGTCGCCGGCCAGCGGGCCGATGGTGTCGACGCAGCCGAAGATCACGTCGTCGTAATCGGCGTCGGGAATGGGATTGCGGGCGACCAGTTCGCGCAACACGTGGGCGCCCAGGTCAGCGGCGTGGATTCGGCTCAGGCCACCCTTGCGCCGGCCGGTGGGCGTGCGCAGGGCGTCGACTATGTAGGCTTCGGGCATGGCAATCTCGAATGGTCAGGATTGGAGTGAAGGGTGACTACCCTCACCCCCGGCCCCTCTCCCGGAGGGAGAGGGGAGCAAAGCGGTCCGTGCCGAATTCAACCGCTGCACGGACAGCCCCCTCTCCCCTTGGGAGAGGGTTGGGGTGAGGGATATCGGACTAGAAGGTATTCCCGGCCCCCGGCTGAACGGCACTCGAGAACAACGCCTCACGAATCCGTGCCTTGTGCCAGCCGCGGTCGCCCCAGACCTTGTCCAGGGCCCAGGCGCGTTTCATGAAGAGCTGCAGGTCCACTTCCCAGGTGTATCCCATGGCGCCGTGGGTCTGGATGGCGTTCTTCGCCGCCAGCAGCGCGGCCTCGGTGCAGGCAAGGCGGGCGTGGGACACCTGCACGTCCTGCCCCGGCAGGCCGTGGGCGACGGCATGGGCGGCGCGGTAGAACGGGCCCTTGGCGAACTCGATCTGCACCGCGACGTTGGCCATCAGGTGCTTCACCGCCTGGAAGGAGCCCACCGGCTTGCCGAACTGCTTACGCTCGAAGCTGTAGTCCACGGCCAGGTCCACCATGCGCTTGGCCAAGCCCAGCAGCTGCGCAGCCGTGCCGAGCGCGCCACGGTTCTTCGCGGCGGCCCACAGCGCCCGGCCCTGCTCGCCTTCAGCCACGCGCGTCTGCGCGCTCGGCGTCCAGTCGACGCGGAACAGTTGGCGGCTCGGGTCCACCGATTCATTGCGCGTCAGGTTCACCTCTTCGCGGCGCAGGGCATGCACCTCATCGCCATGGGGCAGCAGGAGCAGCTCCGCCACATGGGCGTCAGCCACCAGCGGGTTACCCGGCTCGCCCACGGCAAGACGGGCCTTGCCTTCGGCGATGCGGGTCAGCCATTCGCCTTGCAGGTCCAGCTGGTTCGGCAACGCGGCGAGCAGCGGCACGCCGATCAGCATGGTGTCCACCAGGGGTTCGGGCAGGCCGGCGTAGCCGCATTCCTGGGCCAGCAGGATGAAGTCCAGTTCGTTCATGTCCAGGCCGCCGAAGCCGTCCGGCACGGTGATCGCGGTCAGGCCCAGTTCGGTGAGCTGGCCCCAGAGTTCGTCGCTGCGACCATTCTCGGATTGCCAGAGCTCGCGGATACGCTCCGGGGTCACTTCGTTGGTAAGGAACGCGCGTACGTTGTCCTGGAACAGCAGTTGGTCGTCGCTGAAGGTGAAGTCCATGGCGCGCTCCTCAGGCTCGCGGCATGCCGAGCATGCGCTCGGCGATGATGTTGCGTTGAATCTCGTTGGTGCCGGCGTAGATGGGCCCGGCCTGGGCGAACAGGAAGCCGTCCAGCCAGTGGCCGACGTCGCCGGCATCCGGCGCTTCCGGCAGCAGCTCGCCACGCAGGCCGAGGATGGACAGCGCCGTCTCGTGCATGCGCTGGTCCAGCTCGGACCAGAAGATCTTGTTGGTGGAGGATTCCGGACCGATCTTGCCGCCCTTCACCAACTGCGAGGCGGTCATGTAGGTGTTCAGGGTGTAGGCCTCGGCGTCCATCCAGGCGCGCATCACCGCTTCACCGATGGCCGGGTCCAGGTCCGCCTGTTCACGGTTGCCCAGGTAGAGCTGCACCAGACGCCGCGCGGTTTCCTGGAAACGGGCGGGCGAGCGCAGCATCAGGCCGCGTTCGAAGCCGGCGGTGGACATCGCCACATGCCAACCCATGCCCTCCTCGCCCAGCACGTTGTCCACCGGTACTTCCACGTCGTCGAAGAAGATTTCGGCGAAGCCCGGCAGGCCGTTGAGCTGGGGGATGGGCCGCACGGTGATGCCGGGGCTGTTCAGCGGCAGGAGAATGAAGGTCAGGCCGTGGTGGCGGCTCGACTGCGGGTCGCTGCGGAACAGGCCGAACAACCAGTCGGCCCAGACGGCGCGGGTGGACCAGGTTTTCTGGCCGTTGATCACATAGACATCGCCCCGGCGCTCGGCACGGCAGCGGATGGCGGCCATGTCCGAGCCGGCATTCGGCTCGGACCAGCCCTGGGCCCAGATTTCTTCGCCCGTGGCCATCTTCGGCAGGAAGCGTTCCTGCTGCGCGGCGGTACCGAACTCCATCAGGGTCGGGCCGAGCAGGAAGATGCCGTTCTGGTTCACCCGTGCCGGGGCGCCGGCGCGGTAGTACTCCTCTTCGAAGATCAGCCACTCGATGAGGTCGCAGCCGCGGCCGCCCAGCGCCTTCGGCCAGGTCACCATGCCCCAGCGGCCTTCGTTGAGCTTCGCTTCCCAGGCTCGGTGCTGGCGGAAGCCTTCCGCGCAGTCGAAGGAGCGCAGCGGTTCGGCCGGCACGTTGGCCGCCAGCCAGGCGCGGACCTCCTCACGGAAGGCCCGCTGTTCGGATGTGTAGGTCAGTTCCATGGGGTCAGCCCTTGAAGGTGGCGGTGCGCTTGTCGACGAAGGCGTCGCGGGCTTCCTGGGAATCCAGCGAACGGTAGGCCTGTAGGGTGAAGCCCTGCTCCCAGCGGTATTTGTCTTCGAGGTTGCCGTCCTCGATGCCGGTCAGCGCCTCCTTGGCCAGAGCGATCATGGCCGGGCTCTTGGCGGCGATCTTGCAGGCGATCTCCAGGGCCGCCTCGCGCAGTTCGGCGCGGGGTACCACGCGCTCCACGGCGCCCAGGCGGTAGGCCTCGGCGGCGTCGATCATCTCGCCGGTGAAGTACATGTGGCGCACCTTCTGCACCGGGAACAGGCGCTGCAGGTGGGCGCCGCCGCCCATGGCGCCACGGTCCACCTCGGGCACGCCGAAGCGCGCGCAGTCGGAGGCGACCAGGATGTCTGCTGCGCCACACAGGCCGATGCCACCGCCGAGGACGAAGCCGTGCACGGCGATGATCACCGGCTTGGGATTGCGGTGGACGGCCTTGAAGCTGTCGTAGTTGCCCCTGTTGACGGCGACGATCAGGTTGCCGTCGGCCGCCAGTTCCTTGATGTCGACACCGGCGCAGAAGCCCCGGCCCTCGGCACGGATGAGGATGACGCGCACCTCGTCCAATGCGCCCAGGCGTTCCAGCTCGGCAGCGATCGCGGCCCAGCCCTTGCTGTCGAAGGCGTTCACCGGCGGATGGTCGAAGACCATCTCGGCGATGCCATTGTCCTGCGTTACATGAAATGGATTGCTCATCCGACTGTCCCCAAGGTTGTTCGATGCTTCGCCCGTAGGGTGCGCTGTGCGCACCGGCCGCTGGTGCGCACAGCGCACCCTACGAAGGCTCCGTTCGGCGGCACAGCTCGGCGAGACGCTGCTCGGCCTGCTGCACGATGGATTCGATGAGTTCGGCGCAGCCCGGCAGGCTGTCGATGGCGGCGGCGATCTGTCCGGCGGGCAGCACGCCCTCGGCCGGACGGCCGTCGACCATGGCTTTCTGGATCACCATGGGCGCGTTGGCCGCCATCAGGGTCTGGGCGGCGCTGAGGCCGTCGCTGCCACCGAGCCTCAATGCGCTGCCCAGCAACTGGGTAACGCTGGCGCCGCTGTGGCGGCGGTAGGCCAGGGCGCTGCGCAGGGCCAGCAGCAGGCGCTTGAGGCCGCCGGAACGCTCCAGGCTGTCGAGCAGTTCGTTGCGGATCATCCGCTGCGGCATGCCGTCGATGGCGCGGCTGACGATGATCGCGGCCGGGTCGCGGACCTTCAGGTAGCGTTCCAGGGTGGCCGGCGGAACCGGGCTGTCGGCGCTCATCAAAAAGCGCGTGCCCATGGCGATGCCGTCGGCGCCAAGCGACAGGGCGGCGAGCAGTCCGTGCCCGTCCTTGAAACCGCCGGCGGCGACCACCGGGACGTCCACGGCATCCACCACCTGGCCCAGCAGGATCGAGGTGGGCACCGAGCCGGTGTGGCCACCGCCCTCCCCGCCCTGCACGGTCACCGCGTCGGCCCCCATCTCCACGGCTTTCACCGCGTGTTTCAGGGCGCCAACAGTGGGGATGCAGACGACACCGGCATCCTTCAGCCGGGCGATCATCAACTGGCCCGGCGAGCGGCTGTAGCTCACCGCACGCACGCCGTGCCTGAGCACCAGTTCGACGATCTCGCCGGCGTTGGCCTGGTACATGTGGAAGTTGACGCCGAACGGCTGGTCAGTGAGCCCCTTGGTTTCGAGGATGGCTGCTTCCATGCGGTGCGGTTCGATGGTGGCGCCGGCCAGGAAGCCGAAACCGCCGGCGTTGCCGGTGGCCGCCACCAGTTTCGGGTCGGCCACCCAGCCCATGGCGGTCTGGATGATCGGGTAGCGGCAGCCCAGCAGGCGAGTCAGGCGGGTGTCGAGGAAGGTCGCCATCACGCCTCCGACGGGTTGCGCTGGGACTGGGCCATGGCGCGGGCGTCGTAACCACCGAGCTTGTCGCCGCTGACCAGCTCGTTGTGCGCGTGAGCGAAGTGGTGCAGGCCGAACACCATGTCCATGGTGGCGCGCTTGCCCATCAGGTCTTCGGCGTTGTTCACCGCCTGCTTGGTCAGTTGCAGGCCCAGGCGCGGCATCTGCGCGATGCGCCTGGCCACGTCCAGGGTCACGTCTTCCAGCACGTCACGCGGCACCACCTTGTTGACCATACCCATCTGCCATGCACGCTCGGCGCTCATGCGCTCGCCGAGGAAGAGGAATTCCTTGGCGATGCGCGGATTCAGTTCATGCACATGGGCGAAATATTCGACGCCGGGAATGCCCATGCGGACCACCGGATCGGAAAAGAAGGCGTCTTCCGAGGCGATGATCAGGTCGCACACCCAGGCCAGCATCAGGCCGCCGGCAATGCAGGCACCCTGCACCATGGCGATGGTCGGCTTGGGCATGTCGCGCCAGCGCCGGCACATGCCGAGGTAGACCTCCTGCTCGCGGGCGTAGAGGAATTCGCCACCCGGTTTGTTTACGTGGTCGTACCAGAGGCTGGTGCGTTCGAAACTCTGCTGCACGTCACGGCCGGGCGTGCCGATGTCGTGGCCGGCGGAGAAGTGCTTGCCGGCGCCGCGCAGGACGATGACCTTGACGCTGTCGTCGTCGCAGGCGCGGCGGAAGGCGGCGTCCAGGGCGTAGGTCATGCGCGAGTTCTGCGCGTTGTGGTACTCGGGGCGGTGCAGGGTGACCAGGGCCAGCGGGCCCTGCACTTCGTACTGCACCACCTGCTCTTCAGCCTGTTCTTGGTTCATCTGCGCGATTCCGCCTCAGTGGGTCATGGCCCGGGCGCGCACGCCCGGCGGGTTGTCCTTGAGCTGGCTGGCGCGCAGGTTGTGCGGGTCCAGCTGCTGGATGAGGATCAATTGTTCGAGGGTCGGCGCGGCCGTGGTGGGAATCGCTTCCGGCACATGCAGCGGGAAGCTGGTGGCGGCCTGTACGTCGTCCACCGTGACACCGGGGTGCAGGGAGCGAATGCGCATCTGCCGCTGCGGCCCCTGGAAGTCGAGCACGCAGAGGTCGGTGACGATCAGGCGCAGGTCGATCTCGTCGAGCGACCAGCCACGGGCCAGGCGCTCGGGGTTGTAGCCAACCGAGGCCACCACATCCACCTCACCATCGACGAACACCCGCGTGTTGTGGCTGGGCACCATGAAGGAGTTGGCGTGGCTGATGGAGTTGCCGGGGAAGCCGCGCACCCCGAGCATCTGCGACTTCGGCCTGGCGTGGTCGCCGATGCACGAGATGTTCGCCTGGCCGAAGCGGTCGATCTGTACCGGGCCCACCAGGGCATGGCGTTTGCCGCTCCAGACGTTGTCGAAAATGCGCGAGAAGCCCATCCAGCTGTCGCACTTGGGCTGGTAGCCGCCGCGCGGGCCAATCGGCACCGGTTCGGCGACCATGAAGGCTTCGGAGTCGGTCATCATCAACTCGGCGTTGCTGTTGAGCATGGCCAGCGAGGCGGCCAGGCGCTGCAGAACGCCGATGCCGGTGGCGAGCACTTCACCGTCGCCCGCGAAGGTTTCGGAGGCGGCGCAGATCATCAGCTCAGCGAGGCTGTAGGGTTGTTTGGTGGCAGTCATCTCAGCGTCCTCAGAAAACCGGGAGCGGCAGTTGGCGAATGGCATCCAGGCCACCGACGCGAGCGAGGTATTCCGCTTCCCCGCAGGTCACGTAGCGCTCCACGTAGGCTTCCCAGCCACCCGACTCGGCAGCCGAGGCGTTGTAGGCCTTGAAGTGCGCAGTATCGAAGCCGTAGAGCGGCGCGCAGGACGACGGGTGAGCGCCGCCAGGCAGGTGCACCACGGCGCTGGTGCGGTTGCGCTCCCAGAACACCTGGCGGGCACGGGCCGGGTCTTCATGGAACCAGTCGCTGTCGACCAGTTCGTCGCAGCTGACATAGGCCTTCTCGGCGGCACGCACGAAAAGGTCGTCCATGTAATGGTCAGGGCCGGCGATCTGGCAGACGCCACGGGCATCGGCGCGGTCGACATGGACCAGCGCGGCGTCCAGTTTCAGGGCCGGCATGGCGACCCAGTCGCGGCTGTCGTAGGGCGAGCCGACCAGTTTCAGCTCCGGGTTCAGGCGCAGCACGTCGGTGCCCAGGCCCACAGCCGTGGGGATGAAGGGCACATTCATGGCCGCGGCCTTGAGGCCCAGCAGCAGCATGCCTTCGTCGATCTCCATCACCTCGACCGCACCCTCCTGGCGGGCCTTGCGGAAGTAGGGTTCGAGCGGGATGAAATCCAGCGATACGAAGGCGTAGATCAGCTTCTTCACCTTGCCGGCGGCACAGAGCATGCCGACGTCGGCGCCACCGTAGGCGACCACCGTCAGGTCCTTGAGGTCCGAGCGCAGAATCTCGCGCACCAGGGCCATGGGCTTGCGCCGTGGGCCCCAGCCGCCAATGCCGATTGTCATGCCATCGTGAAGCTGGCCGACGATATCGGCGGCAGTCATGCGTTTGTCCATGGGGGCGGCTCCTTATCGACGGCCGACGCTGAAGTCATGGCCCCAGTGGCTGACCACGGTGCTCTCGAAGGGGGTGTGGCGCTGCCAGTCCATGACCTTGCCGCCGCAGCCGTATTCCAGGTCGAAGCCGCCCGGGGTCTGCATGTAGAAGCTGGTCATGTCGTCATTGGTGTGGCGCCCGAGGGTGGCGGAGAGCTTCACGCCGTTGGCGTGCATGCGGTCCAGGGCACGGCCCACGTCGTCCAGCTCGCACACTTCCACCATCAGGTGCACGCAGCCCGACGGGATCGGGCACTCGAACAGCGCCAGCGAGTGATGGCGGCCGTTATTGCAGTGGAGGAAGTGGATGCGCTTTTCCGGCTCGGCCGGGTCCGGCGTGAAGCGCACCTTCATCAGGTCGGAAAGGCCGAAGCCCATCACCCGCTCGTAGAAGTCCAGGCAGCGGTCGAAGGACGGTGCCGGCAGGACCGCATGGCCCATGCCCAGGTCGCTGGTGACGAAGCCGCTGACACCCACCGGCGAGGCGAAGGGCGCGAAGTCCTGCAGCGGCCCCCAGAACAGTTCGTGGCGGTTGCCATCCGGGTCGGCGAAACGCGCGAGCTCCTGCACCTTGCGGCTGGCTGCATCGGCGGCGTTGCCGCGCTGGACCTCGACATCGGCCTGCTGCAGTTCGGCGATTGCCTGTTCGAAGGCCGCCTTGCCCGCCACCTCCCAACCGCAGGCGCCATAGCCGTCGCGGTCGGCGCGCTCCACGAGGATGCGGTAGGGGCGCTCGTCCATCTTCAGGTAGAGCCGCTCGTCCGATCCGGCATCCACCATCATGCCGAGCACCCCGGTGGCGTAGTCATGCCATGGGTTCAGGTCTGTCGCGGCTACGGTGACATAGCCCAGGCCACGGATATCCATGCGTTACTCCTCGTTATTGTCGTTGGCCCCCCACGCAGGGTGCGGGGCTCCATGGAGAGGGATTAAATCGGTCGGCCAGGGGGGTGGCATCGTCCGATGGGACTAACGCGAAAGGCGCGTGAAATGGGGGTTCCGGCGCTTGCGGGAAGATGAATACAGGCGGGCAGACTCAAGCAATCCGGCGTTGCATTGCCTGACCCAATACGATCAGGAACAGCCTCTTGCTGCTTGCGCTTGCCGGCGTACGCGTAGGCAAAGGTCCTCTGCCTCATCGGGAAACTTGTGCGATGGGGACAGTTTTTTCACCGGAGACGGGATGGCTTATTCGGCGGGGGTCTCAGGGCGAGGTGGCTCAGGCTGCAGCCCGAGAGTAATCGCCTGCTCTTTTACGGTATCCAGCCAAATCTGGTGCAACCATCGATAGTCCCTCTCGGGCTGCTTGAATATTCCTACCATTCTTGTTTTACGCAGAATCTCCCCCCATTGCTCTCGGATAATTCCATTTTGCATTGAGGACTTCTTGGCATTCTACATTTACAGCAAGTCTGGCCTCATGTTTCAACCATCACCTTGATGGGACGCAAAGTGATAAATAGAGGATTTTCAAATGGACGTGATTATCGAAAAGAAGTACACGGACTTTATGATCCCTCATCTGGTGGATGAGACCTTGCGCGAGGGTGTTGAGCGAACCGCATTTCCTATAAGCGTGGAGAGCAAAGTAGATATCTTGCGCAGCATGATTGATGCGGGCATTCGGGACTTTGTGGTTGGCTGCGGTCCTGAAAGCCCGGATGTCTGGCGTTCTCTGCACGAGGCGCGTGATAGTGGCGAGATTTCGCAGGATGTCGAATCAACCTTTATTGTACTTTTGAATTGCTGGGAAACGGCATATCGAAATCTCTCGAAGTACAAAGGGAGTCAGTGGATCGCAGATACTGTTTTCAGCTTTGGAATGATTACGTACAAAGAGAAGGAAAATACTTTTGAGCGCGCAGTCCAGGCATTCAAAGAACTAGGGACGAAAAAATTCAAGGCCAGCGTCCTGAACAATTTCAGGCGGGGCGTATCCGAGAGTGGCTATCGGGAAATTTGCCGCCAGATAAACTGGGCCCGCGATCTAGGCGCTGGAATTATTCGTATCAACGACTCCGTAGGGTCCTTGCAGCCGAACACTACCGAGTGGCTCTGCTCCAACCTCGTACGTGACTATCCTGATCTCATTTTTTGCTTACATGCCCATAATGACAACGGACTTGCCGTTGCCAACGCCATGATTTCCATTCAGTGTGGTTTCCAAATGATCGAAGGGGCTTTGGCCGGATATGGCAATAGATCCGGAATCGCGCCCATCGAGCAAATCGTGAAGCTTTGCCATGTAAACAACATTTCCCTAGGCAAGAACGTGGTTGACATCGACAAACTCATTGCCGCCGCACGACTCTGTGAAGAAAAACTCCTGCAGGTCCCAAGTGTATACAGACCAGTTGGAGAAATATTCGAGACCGACTCCAATTTGGGCGTTTTGAACATCCCTGATTTCCTGGATACACGGGACGACAAGCGGTACTTTGTAAACTATGTCGGCCTGCACCCGGACACGGTAAAAATGGCTATTCGCCGTCATTACCCAGAGTCAGATATCTCGGCCGTTTCCACGCAAAAATTGTGGCAAGTAGTTAGCAAAATCCAAGAAGAGATGAGCGAAAGCTTCCATGAAACAGAGCAACGCTACAAAACAGCCAGACGCCAATTCATGGAGTTCTACAAGGACTGCGTCTACACAAGTCGAAACCTAGCGAATTCGGCCAAAGAAATGCTTGGGGTCTGACATGGATAAAGTCCTGACTGTTGCGCTTCCGCTCTTCTCGATGATCCTTTGTGGATATCTGATGGTTCGTCTTGGAGTGATTGGAAAGGAAACGGTGAAAGGACTGGTAGGAATAGTTTTCTGGCTATTCCTACCGTTTTTCATTTTCACCAAAACAATCTCCGCACCATTTGAAGAGGGCCTTAACTGGACTTTGCTGGTCGCCTACTATTTGCCATGCACTATTGTATTCTTACTGTCGGCACTTCTTGGAACACTATTCTGGGGAGGAAATTCCCGAAAATTCTTCTTACGGGGATTAACCTCAATATCCGGAGTTGTTGGCTACATGGGTCTTCCGCTCATGGTGATGGCATTCGGTGACTCGGTAATTTTGCCAACGCTGATGATCACTATGGCTGACAATATAGTGATTCTTGCTGGCGGATCTCTGATGATGGAGATGACTGCAGCGCGCTCCGCACCCTCTGAAAAGAAAAAATTGGAAGTCCTTTTATCCATTTTGAAGGGGGTGGCAACCAACCCGTTGATTTTTTCTGTCGTTTTCGCGGTTTTCTACGTGAAGGTCCAGTTGTCCTTGCCCGAGACGATCATGATTTTCTCAAATCAGATGACCACGGCAACCGGACCGCTCGCGCTGGTTGCTCTAGGAGCCGCTCTGGCAACCCATTCGGAAAGCGGCCTGGCAAAAATTGAGCCGTTGTTTAACGCCCTTTTCAAAGTCGTGTTACTGCCGGTTCTTGTATTTATTTCATGTAAATACATTTTCAGATTGCCGGACGACTCAGTAAAGGTTGCGGTACTTATGGCCGCCCTACCGATAGCGGTCAACGTATATATCCTGGCATCTAGATATGGGAACTATGAGAGGGAGTCATCCCATTCAATGCTAATTTCTGCGGCAATAGGCGTCTTCACCATCTCGGGGTTGCTTGTTTACTTCGAGTAAACATCCACCATCATAGAGCATAGACTTGCTTTGCTCCTGACAAGGAGGAAGCCAATCCTGTATTCGGAGCAGAACGCTTACACTTTTTTGCCGTGGGATGCGCGATGTGCACCGATTGGCGCCATGCCTTGCGACTGGCGCACATAGCGCACCCTACCTGCGCGGCTCCCTCGCTCATTCCTCACAACTTGAGTCGTAACAAGCGGAACCGGTTACCACGTCCTAAAGACGTGGTTTCCCAAGCCCAAATGAATCACGTCGAATTATTCCCCTGAATCGCCCCTCAGCATTCTGGAGGGGCTAGGTTCGCCACCTCAAACTCGCCTCTGCCCACCTATGACAAAGTCGTCTGACGTGCGCGCGCACTGCGTTACTCCTCGTTACTGTCGTTGGCCCCCCCACGCAAGGTACGAGGCTCCATGGAGAGGGATTAAATCGGTCGGCCAGAGGGGTGGGGGCTCTGGCGCTTGCGGGAGCGTTGCTCCGGGTAAGGTGGCGGGGAACATCGCGGAGGCCGCGAATCCGCTTCGACGGAGGGACACAAAAGTCGGGCCAGGCCGCACGAGAAATTAACGAGTTATGTTTCTGAAGTGTTTCTACGAAACCTTGCAGAAACATCCCGCCTACAGGAAATTACAAACCAAAATACAATTCTTTACATGCCCTTAAAATGAGCAAAAACATCGGAATAACGCATGCCAATCAGCATCTTACAAACTACCAATCGTCACCAATCAAACCATCTGTCAGGCAACTTAAGTTAGTGCTTGAGAACTTCCTCAACTTCCTTAATATCCCGCCTCGGGGGTCAATCGGGGGGTTCACGAGGAAGAAGCAATGAAATCCGCAATTACCACCACTGCCTTGTCCAGCCTGCTGTTTTCTGTTGTCGCGCTTACTTCGTTGCAGGCGTCCAGCGCATCCCTTCAACCGGCAGCCCAGCAGCCGTTCCTGATGCTGGCGGAAGGAGGCGGAGATCGCCTCCTGCAACATCGGGAGATGCAGGCGCAACGCGTGCAGACGACCGACGAGGATCGCGAGCGTTTCGCCCAGTTGGTCGAGAACGAACCAACGGCGGCCGGCTCATGGACCGCCCAGGAAGTGGCAGAGCCGGTCGCGAAACCCGCAACCCCCTATAAATCACGCATCCACCATCAGCCAGTGAGCTACGAGTATTGATTTGAAGTAAGCCAACCCTCCGGGCGCTTCCCGTCCGGCGCCCGGAGGGAATCGATACACACCCATCGCAAACGAATGCGCTCACACAGGCCCCCCGACGCCCAAGGATGGGCTTCAGCCGGGTGGACCACGCTTCACCGATCCACCATTCGAGGTCTGGCATAGCGCCGCTGGTGAGCGGGTTCGCCCCCAGACCGCCCCGCCTGGAGCGCCTACCCCATGGCACCGAACTGGCACGCTGAGGGGTCAGGGAACTGGCTGAGTTACTCCGCCCTCATGAGGCCCGACTGGCGGCCGATAAACTCTCCAGCGCCACTTGCTGCTGGACTACCCTTGCCAGCATCGGGCCATACCAGCAGGGACAGGACATGAAAATAAGACAGAAAATGGTCGCCTCCGGTGCAATCAGCGTCATCGCCGCCGCCCTTCTGGGCGGAATCGGCTACTGGGGACAGACGGAGCTGGCCGATGCGCTGGCCGAGAACCAGCTCAGCGTTAGCGCACTGCGCAATCATCTGGAGGGCGACATGATGCACGACGCCCTGCGCGCGGACGTACTAGCTGCCCTGTTGGTGCAGCCGGGCGACCAGGCCGGGGCCGACCAGGTGCGCAATGACCTGCGCGAGCACAGCGAGTGGTTTCGTCGCACCCTGGGCGACAACGCGAAGCTGCCGCTGACAGCGGACATCCGCACCGCCATCGCCGAATCCCAACCCGCCCTGGAGGCCTATATCGGCGAGGCCGAGCGCATCGTCAACCTCGCCCTTCGCGATCCACAGGCGGCCCGCGCCGAGTTGCCCTCCTTCGAGCGCAGTTTCGGCGAGCTGGAAGAGAAGAACGAAGCCCTGAGCGGCACGATCGAGGCGCACGCGGCCAAGACCCGTACCGATGGCGAGGCCGCAGTCAGCCGCGCAGCAAGCTGGCTGGTGGGCGGCATCCTGCTGGTGATCGGCCTGCTCTGCCTGGTCACCAGCCAACTGATGCGCGCAGTGCTGCGGCCGCTGGAGAAGACGGTGAAAGTGGCCCGCGCCATCGCCCAGGGCAACCTGCTCACCCAGGTCAGCATCGACAGCGACGACGAAGCCGGCCAACTGCAGCGCGCACTGGCCGAGATGCAGGGCAACCTGCGCCAGATGATCGCCACCATTCGCAGCGAGAGCGAAGAGCTGCGCGGCACCGCCCACCGCCTCAGCGAAACCTCACAAAGCATCGTGGACGGTGCGGGCGAGCAGTCCGACAGCGCCACCAACATGGCCGCGGCCATGGAACAGATGATCGCCAATATCGACCAGATCGCCGACCATGCCCGCAATGCACAGGATATTTCAGCGCATTCGGAAGACCTTGCCGGCAGCGGTGGCAAGGTGATCCTCGGCGTGGTGGAAGGCATGAACCGCATCGCCGACGCGGTGAACCAGTCCTCCAGCACCATCACGGCGCTGGGCCAGTCGTCTGAGGAAATCCACTCCATCATCCAGGTGATCAAAGGCATTGCCGAGCAGACCAACCTGCTGGCGCTGAACGCCGCCATCGAAGCGGCCCGTGCCGGGGAAGCCGGACGCGGCTTCGCGGTGGTGGCGGATGAAGTGCGCAACCTCGCAGCGCGTACCGCGCAATCAACCCAGGAGATCACCGGGATGATCCAGCGCATCCGGGAAACCACGCAGCAGGCGGTGGACAGCATGCAGACCGGCGTGGAGCGGGTTCAGGACGGTGTTGGCCTGGCCCGGCAGGCCGGCGAGTCGATAAGCGAGATTCGCAGCGGTGCCCACCGCGCCGCGGAGGTGGTGGAGGAGATTTCCCATACCATCGGCGAGCAGTCCAAGGCCAGCAGCGAAGTCGCCCAGCGGGTCGAGCTCATCGCCCAGATGTCACGGAACAACAGCCAGGCCATGCAGGACCTGGCCCAGGCCGCCGAGCGCCTTGACCGCGTGGCAAGCGCCATGCAGTCGTCGGTGGCGCGGTTCCAGATCTGAGGCCCTGAAAGCATCGAGCCGCCCGTGGCCGGCTCGATGGTCCTTCACCGCCAGGAAACGTCAGGCCGCCGCCTTCAGCATCTCCAGCAGCGCAGGCAGCTGCAACGCCTGGGCGCCAGTGACGGACAGGGAACAACGGTCGCCGGCGGTTTCCACCAGTTGCTTCAGGTCATTGGCCGCCACGTGCCCGCCGTTGAGCTGCAGGTCCAGCTTTTTCGTCTTCCCCGCCGCTTCCAGCGCCGTGGCCAGGTCCGTAACCTTGATCGACTGGGCGCTGCTAACACCAATGGACGTGCTGATACCGGACACCTGGATGGCCTGCACCAGTCCCGCAGCGGTGGTCCGCACGCCGTTGAACTCGACGCTGAGCCGGCGGGTATGGCCGGTGGCCTCTATGGTCGCCAGCAGCCGCGCGGCGCTCAGTGCCTCGGCGGTGTTCAGCCGAACCAGGGTATTGGTGCCAGCGGCGGCCACCACCTGCGGCAGGTTGGTACCTTCGATTTGCGAGCCATTGAAGGACAGGCTGAGGTGCTTGCCGTCCCCCGCTCCCAGCATCAGCGAGGAGAGATCGTGCTGACTCAGGCAATGGGCGGTGTTGATGGCGATGCCGGTACTGGCGCCAGCGGCCTCCAGGGCCTGGGCCAGGTTGGCCACCGGCTGGGCGCCGCCCATTTCCACCGCGAGGTTGCGCTCATCACCGGCAGCTTCGAGGGTGGCCAGCAGGGTATCCATGCTCAGGGACTGGGACGCGCCAATGCCGATATCCACCTGCCGGCCGGCGGCCTCCAGCGCCGAGCACAGCAGTTCTTCGGTGGCGCCGCTGCCGCTGAAGACCGCCCGCAGGGACTTGCCGTCGCCGGCGGCCGTGATGGCGGTGACCAGGACGCTCGGGGTCACCGCCTGGGCCGAATTGATGTTCACCGAAGTAAGCCCCCCGGCAAAGCTGACCGCCTGTTGCAGGCTGCGGGAATCCAGGCGGGCGCCTTCGAAGCCAAGGACCAGGTTCTTCTCGCTGCCAGCGGCGCTGAGCACCGACAGCAGGCTGCTGGCGTCCATTTCGTGGGCGGCGGAATAGTGAATGGTCGTGTTCTCCCCGGCGGCCAGGATCGCCTGGCGCAGGACGTTGATCGCAACGGAATCATCGAAGTGCAGAGCCAGTTTCATTCTTCTGTTCTCCTGTACGAGTCCTGGAAACGAACCCCGACCATACAGAGAAACCCCCGACTAACAAGCTGAATATGTCAACACTTTTCCTGTAATTTTCCGAATATCACTACAATTTATCTGATTTTTGCGCAATCCACTTCCGAGCGCCCCACGGACATGCAAAGGCCCGGCATGAGGCCGGGCCTTCGAAGGTTGCACGGATCAGTCGGCGACGCAGGCCTGGCGGGAGCTGGCGGCGGTGGACAGCTTCAGGCGGTAGCAGCCCCACATCACCAGCAGCCATACCGGGATGGCGTACACGGACACCTGGATGCCCGGGATCATCAGCATGATGCCGAGGATGAACAGCACGAAGGCCAGGCACAGGTAGTTGCCCATGGGGAACCAGAGGGCGCGGAAGCCCGTACGGACGCCGTCCTTGTCCATGCACTGGCGGAACTTCAGGTGGGAGTAGCTGATCATCGCCCAGTTGATCACCAGGGCGGCCACCACCAGGGACATCAACAGTTCCAGCGCGTTATGCGGAACCACGTAGTTGACGATGACGGCGAGGAAGGTCACCACAGCCGACACCAGCAGCGAGCGCACCGGTACGCCGCGCTTGTCCACCTTGGCCAGGGCGCGCGGGGCGTCGCCCTGTTCGGCCAGGCCCAGCAGCATGCGGCCATTGCAGTAGGTGCCGCTGTTGTAGACCGACAGCGCGGCGGTGAGCACCACGAAGTTCAGCAGGTGAGCGGCGGTGTCGCTGCCGATCAGCGCGAAGATCTTCACGAAGGGGCTGCCGCTGTAGGGGTCTCCGGCGCTGTTGATCGACGCCAGCAGCGCGTCCCAGGGGCTCAGGGACAGCAGCACCACCAGCGCGCCGACATAGAAGATCAGGATGCGGTAGATCACCTGGTTGATCGCCTTGGGGATCACCTGCTTCGGCTTGTCGGCCTCGGCTGCGGTGAAGCCGAGCATTTCCAGCCCGCCGAAAGAGAACATGATGAAGGCCATCGCCATCACCAGGCCGCTGACGCCATTGGGGAAGAAGCCGCCGTGGGACCAGAGGTTGGCAACGGTTGCCTGTTCACCACCACTGCCGCTGAACAGCAGCCAGCAGCCGATGACGATCATCCCGACGATGGCGACGACCTTGATCATGGCGAACCAGAATTCCGCCTCGCCGAAGAGCTTCACGTTGGCCAGGTTGATGGCGTTGACCACCAGGAAGAACACCGCTGCGGTGGCCCAGGTCGGAACCTCCGGCCACCAGAAATGGATGTACTTGCCCACTGCGGTGAGTTCGCTCATCCCCACCAGGATGTAGAGCACCCAGCAGTTCCAGCCGGAGAGGAAGCCGGCGAAGCCGCCCCAGTACTTGTGGGCGAAGTGGCTGAAGGAGCCGGCGACGGGCTCTTCGACGATCATCTCGCCGAGCTGGCGCATGATCAGGAAGGCGATGAAACCGCAGAGGGCGTAACCGAGGATCATCGACGGGCCGGCGGACTTGAGGACCCCGGCCGAACCGAGGAAGAGACCGGTGCCGATGGCGCCGCCGAGGGCGATCAACTGGATGTGGCGATTCTTCAGGCCGCGTTTCAGCTCGCCCGAGTGTTGCATGTCACTCATTGCGTCACCTTTTGTTGTTGTCGTGACGGGATTTCACCCGCCGGGCTTGTGGTCCGGCGGAAGTTTGCAAGGCGGGTAAACCTTATTGCGCGTCTGGCTGTACCTCCGGAGCAGCATTCCTGAATGCTTCGAGGGCGTCGCAGCGCGCAGCGATATCGAGGATGCGCGGATACGCCGACAGGTCACAATCGAAGCGTCGCGCGTTGTAGACCTGGGGGACCAGGCAGGCCTCCAGGTAGCCGGGACGGCTGCCCAGGGAGAGCTTGCCGCCAAAGGCTTCCAGCCCCTTTTCCACAGCCCCGAAGCCCAAGGCCACCCAGTGGCGGTACCAGGCGTCCTTGGCTTCGTCGGCCACGCCCAGCTCGGCCTTGAGGTACTGCAGCACCCGCAGGTTGTTCAGCGGGTGCAGGTCGCAGGCAATGTGCAGGGCCAGGGAACGTACCAACGCGCGCTGGGCCGGGTCGGCCGGCAGCAGGGCGGGTACGGGGAAGACTTCTTCGAGGTATTCGAGGATGGCCAGGGATTGCGCGATGCGGACTGCGCCACCGGCATTGCCGGCGTCCACCAGCAACGGCAGGAGGCCCTGGGGATTGAGTTCGCGATAGGTGCCCTGGTGCTGCTGGCCGCCGTCCTTGACCAGATGGACGGCCTCCTGGCGATAAACCAGGCCCTTGAGGTTAAGGGCAATACGCACGCGGTACGCAGCGCTGGAGCGCCAGTACCCGTAGAGGGTGAGTTCGGTATTCATGGCGTCGGGCCGATTTTTTGTTTGCGCCATCTCACTCTGGCAGCGCTTGGCGAACAAGCCGCGTGATGGACATCGGCGCGGCGCCGGACGGTCAATCCGGAAAGTTTTCCTTACAGCCGCCGGAGCGAGTCGATATCACGCGGCAGGCGCCCCACCGGCGTAAGGTTTACTTGACAGGCCGTTCAGCCAGGCTGCCAGGCCGGAACCCGCCCGGCCGACCAGCGGCGATAGGCAAGGGGTCCTGGCCTGTGCGATATGACGGCAATGCGCCACCAACCCCGCAAGGACGCCACGCAATGCCACGCCTGGATGAGCTCTACGACAACCTGGTGAACCTCTGCTACGAGTGCGTACTCGACAAAGACACCTGGCGGCCGCTACTGAAGCAACTGGTGGACGCCACGGGCCACCAGATGGGTGCCCTGCTCTTCCTCGACCAGCGGGAGCAGCGGCCGCACGTCACCTCCATCAACCTCTGCGATCCGGCCACGGTGGACGCCTACAACAGTTACTACCACCAGTACGATCCGGCCAAGGAAGTCCTGGTGCCACGCCCCGTGGGCAGTTGGTACCACGACCGCGAAGACCTGGGGCTGCAACGCATCCGCCGCGACCCCTATTACCAGGAATTCCACATCCCCTTCGGCATGAGCAGCATTTCCTGCATCAAGCTGCAGGAGCAGACCGACTCGGGGATTTACCTGTCGTTGCTGACGGCGACGGGGGCCACCCTGCCGGAAAAAGAGCATCGCGATCTGCTGCAGCGCCTCAGCCCGCACCTGCTGCGCGCAGCGCGAATGGCCGATCGCTTCCAGGCGCTGGAACTGGAGACCGCCCACCGCGACCTGCTGCTGGAGCGCCACCCTGCACCGCTGTGGCTGCTGAATGCCGAAGGGCGGGTACTGTTCTGCAACCGTCAGGCCGAACAACGGCTGAGCCAGCCGCAGTTTGCCCTTCAAGGTCGCCAGGGGCGGGTACACGGCAAGACCATCGATGGTCGCCTGCAGGCGCTGATTCGCCAGGCCACTGGCCGCCATGGCAAACGCAGCGCCGGCTGGCTGCCATTGAGCTACGACCCCCCGGTGCAACTGCTGGTGACGCCGGTGCCCGAAGCATCGGCGCTGGCCGCCCGGCATCCGGGGCCGCTGGTGCTCCTGGCCCTGCTGGAAAGCCAGCTCCCGAGCCAGTTGCTGGCCGACCTGTTCCAGCTCACCCCGGCGGAGCTGCGCCTGGCCGAGTTGCTGGTGCGCGGCCTGGCGCCCGAGGCGTGCGCGGAGCATCTGAACGTCTCGATCAACACCATTCGCACCCAGTTGCGCGCCCTGTTGCGCAAGACGGAAACCGAGCGCCAGGTCGAACTGATCAGCCTCTTCGCGCGGTTGCAGGGGCTCTGAATCGCAGGCCTCCGCCCATCCGGAAGCGTCGTGTCATTCATCTGAATGATGGCAGGCGAATGGCCATCAACTAACGTTCTTAGCTGAGTGAATGAGTGCCTTCATCCCGCGTGACGGGTCAAGGAATCCACGTCTGGCCAAAGGAGGTGCCGTGTGGAAGAGATCAGCGATCCGGAAGAGCTGAGCAAATACATTCAGCAGCAAGAGCAACTCCAGCGGGAGCTGGCGCATATCAAAGCCGAGCGTGAGCGCATGAAACTCGACGCGCCCGCGCCACCCGCCGAAGAAGAACCGGCACCGAGCAATATCCTGCCCTTCCCCAGCCGACCACTGCCCAGCCCCAGCCTGCGCTGCGGCAATGCCCTGCTGCTGGACTATCTCTACGGGGTGGAGTCCGACGCGCTGCGCGAGCTGCCCGAAGAACGCACCCGGCAACTGTTCGATTTCGCCACCAGCGCGCAAGCGGCCCGCGCCCTGCGCTGCCGCCGACGCATGCTCGCACGCGCCCTGGACGAAACCTGCCAGCGCGCCGGCAAGAACGCCCGCCTGCTGTGCATCGCCGGCGGGCATTTCCGCGAAGCGGAGCTGTCCCGCGAGCTGCGCCACGGACGCTTCGGCGAGATGCGAGTGTTCGATGACGATACCGCGCGGCTGGAAACGGTGCGCAAGAGTTACGGTGCGCTGGGCGTGCATACCCAACAGGGCAGCCTGGAACAGTTGCTGGCCGGTGAATACCGGCTGCAGGACTTCGATCTGGTGTATTCCGCGGGCGTCACCGAGTTGCTCGACGACCGTCGCTGCGAACGTCTGGTCCATCGCCTGTTCCAGTCCGTGCGGCCGGGCGGCCGCCTGCTCCTGGCCAACTTCCGTCCTGGCGTCAACGCCATTGGCTTCCTCGAAAGGTTGCTGGACTGGCGTCCACGCTACCGTCACGACGCACAGATGCTCAGCCTGCTGGACGGCATCGATTACAACGAGATCGCGTCGGCGCGGGTGTTCCAAGACATCGGCCAGCGCATCGTCTTCCTCGAGGTGGTGCGGTACGGCTGACAGAGGCGGCCCTACGGGGGAACCCTACTCGTAGGGTGCGCCACGCGCACCAAATCAGCGTACAGATTGGCTACTTCGTCAAAGCCAGACCGAGCTGCGGTGCGCATGGCGCACCCTACAAACGTGCCGCCTGCCCCGCTTGGTCACCCCTGCTGCAAATGCCCGTAGAGCTTCGCGTAAAGGCCGCCTTCGGCGATCAACTGCTGGTGGTCGCCGTCTTCGGCGATATGGCCGCCGTCGAACACCAGCACCCGATCTGCCTGCTTAACCGCCGACAGGCGGTGGGCGATGATCAGGGTGGTGCGGCCGTTGAGGAAGGTACCCAGCGCCTGGTGCAGGGCGTATTCGGTGGCGGCGTCCAGGGCGGAGGTGGCTTCGTCGAGGACGACCACCTTGGGCTCAGCCAGCACCATGCGGGCGATGGCCAGGCGTTGCCGCTGGCCACCGGACAAGCGCACGCCGGAACGCCCCACCACGCTGTCCAGCCCCTGCGGCAGACTGCGGATGGTGTCGGCCAACTGAGCGATTTCCAGGGCGTGCCAGCAGGCGTCGTCACTGCGTGAACGCCCCATGGTCAGGTTGGCGCGCACGCTGTCGTTGAACAGGGCAGGATGCTGCAGGACCACGGCGACGTTGTCGCGCACCTCGGCCAGGCCGATCTCTTCCAGCCGGCATCCGCCGAAGCGGATCTGCCCGGCCTGGGGTTGGTAGAGACCCAGCAGCAGTTGCACCAGGGTGCTCTTGCCACCGCCGCTGGCGCCGACGATGGCGACTTTCTCGCCGGGCGCGATGGACAGGTTGAGGCCATCCAGAACCGGTTCCTCTGCGTAGGCGAAACGCAGCCCCTTCACTTCGATCCCCACGGTCTCGCGGCCGCGGAACGGATCGACGCTCGGCGTGTACTGGGGCTCGTCGGCACGGGCCAGCAACTCATTGATGCGACCGACGGCAGCACTGGCTGAATAGTAGGAATACTGCAGGCCGAGCAGTTGCTCCACCGGCCCGATCATGAACCAGAGGTAGCTGAACACCGCCAGCATCTGGCCGATGGACAGGTCGGAGAAAAGCACCGTGAGCATGGCCGCAGCGCGGAAGAAATCGATGCCGAACTGGAACAGCAGGCCGCTGGTGCGCCCCGCCGCGTCGCTCTTCCACTGGGAAGCGACGGCATAGTCGCGGACTTCCTGGGCACGCTGGCCGAGACGGCCGAAGAAGAAACCCTGGCGGTTGCTGGTACGTACTTCCTGAATCGCTTCCAGGGTTTCCGTCAGCGCCTGGGTGAAGCGCGCGGTGCTGTCGTTTTCCAGCTTCTTAAGGTGTTTGATGCGCTTGCCGAGCTGTACCGTGGCGTAGATCACCAGCGGGTTGAAGAGCAGGATCAGCAGCGCCAGCTGCCAATGCATCCAGACCAGGATGGCCGCCGTGCCGGTGAGGGTGAGCACGGCCACCAGGAAGCGGCTCAAGGTCTCGCCGACAAACTTGTCCAGGGTGTCCAGGTCGGTCACCAGGTGGGCGGTGACGGTGCCGCCGCCGAGGCTTTCGTATTCGCCCAGGGAGATGCGCTTGAGGCGTTCGATCAGGCGGGTACGTATGCGGTAGACGATGTCCTTGGCCAGCCGCGCGAAGAGGCGCGCCTGCAACACGTTGAACACCAGGGCCATGCCGCGCAGCATCAGGGTGACGACCAGCATCAGGCCGATGTAGCCAACGGCGTTTTCCCAAGGCTGGGGCAGGAAATTGTCCATGAAGCGCAGTGCCGCATCGCCCTGTTTCAGCAGCACTTCATCCACCAGCAGGGGCAGCAACAGCGGAATGGGCACGCTGCAGAGGGTAGCCAGTACGGCAACGAAGTTAGCCAGCCAGAGGGCCTTCTTGTGGCGCAAGGCCAGACGGCGGATCTCCGCCCAGCTCAAGCGATCAGGCATGGGCGCCCCGCTCCAGCCAACGGCCCAGTAGCGGCGCCAGTTCGTCCAGCGGCTGATAGCCATTGGTCAGCAGCGCCAGTTGGCCGTCGCGTTCGGCCAGCAAGGTGGGGAAGCCGGCGATGCCGAGGTCCTGCACCCAGGTGAAATCAGCCACGGCCCGTTCATGGGCGCCCGCGCTGTCGAAGGTCTCGGCGAACTCGATGCGCGGAATCCCCGCCTGCTCGGCCAGCGCCACCAGGGTGGCGGCCTGGGTCACATTCCGTCCTTCGGCATAGAAGGCATGCTGGATCAGCCTGACCAGCGGCCAGGCCAGTTCCGGCGCGAGCTCCTGGGCGACGACCAGCGCGCGACAGGCGGGCTCGGTGTCATAGACGAAGCCATCGGGCAGCGCACCGTCGAAACGGAAGGGCTGCCCGGTGGCCTGGTTGACCGCCTGCCAGTGTTCGAGGATGTAGCGTCTGGTCTGGCCATCCAGCGCGGCCCCCTGACCGGTACGCAGGCCGCCGGCCACCAGATGCAGTGGCACGCCGGCCGCCGCGGCCTGCCCGGCAAGGGCCTCCACGACCGGGGCGAAGCCCCAGCACCAGGAACACATGGGGTCCATCACGTAGAGCAGGCGGGCCTTGGACACACTCAGTCCTCCATTGCTTGGCGCGGGTCGCGGCCGATCGGGTGAGGCAGGTTGCGAGCCTTGGCCAGTTCGATCTGCTTCTGCCGCTCGATGGCACTGGCGCGGGTCTTCTCGCTCAGGCTGTCCCAGCAGTGCGGGCAACTGATGCCGGGCGCATAGTGCTCCGACTGGCGATCCTCCACCGAGATCGGGTTACGGCAGGCGTGGCACTGGTCGAAATCGCCTTCCGATAGATCGTGGCGCACGGTCACGCGATTGTCGAAGACGAAGCAGTCGCCGCGCCAGCGGGTTTCATCCTGGGGCACCTCTTCCAGGTACTTGAGGATGCCGCCCTTGAGGTGGAACACCTCTTCGAAGCCCTGGTTGAGCATGTAGCTGGAGGCCTTCTCGCAGCGGATGCCGCCGGTGCAGAACATCGCGACCTTCTTGTGCACCGCCGGATCGAAGTTGGCCTTGATGTAGTCGGGAAACTCGCGGAACGACTTGGTCTCGGGGTCGATCGCCCCTTCGAAGGTGCCAATGGCCACTTCGTAGTCATTGCGGGTATCGATCAGCAGCACGTCGGGATCGCTGATCAGGGCGTTCCAGTCCCTGGGCTCGACATAGGTGCCGACTTGCTGGTTCGGGTCGACGCCGGGCACGCCGAGGGTGACGATTTCTTTCTTCAGCTTGACCTTGGTGCGGTAGAACGGCTGCTCGTCGCAGTAGGACTCCTTGTGATCCAGTTCAACCAGGCGCGGATCGCCCCTGAGCCAGGCGAGCAGCGCATCGATGCCTTCGCGGGTGCCGGACACGGTGCCGTTGATGCCTTCTTCGGCCAGAAGCAGGGTGCCTTTGACGCCGTTGTCCAGCAGGGTCTTGAGCAGGGGTTCACGCAGCGCTACGTAGTCCTTCAGGGTGACGAACTTGTACAGCGCCGCAACAACGATCTGGGTCATGCGGTGACTTCCTCCAGTGGTCGCCCACGTAAAGGGCGGACCGGGTGACAGAAACGACTGCGCCGGCAGGGCCGGCGCGGTGCGAAGTCTATCAAAAAGCCGCAGACCGTTGGCTGCGTGAGAATGCCTCAGGCGCCGAAAGGGCATCGGGCGCCTGCTTGCAGGCCCTCAATGCCCGAGCTTGCTGCCGCCCTTGCAGGTCGGTGACGCTGGTGCAGCGCCCTGCGCCGCCCACTCCTCGGGGGTATAGGTGTGCAACGCCAGTGCATGGAACTGTCCCATCAGCTCGCCCAGGCTGGCATAGACCTTCTGGTGGCGCTTGACGGCATTCAACCCGGCAAACACCGGGCTGACGATAACGGCCTTGTAGTGAGTTTCCTGGCCACGGCTGTGCATGTGGCTCTCATCCAGCACGTCCAGGTGCTGGGGTTCGAGAGCGGCCAGGGCGGTGAGGATTCGGTCACGCATGGACATCGAACGTCTACTCCGGTTACTGCTTCTTCTTGTCCTGGGGTGCCAGCTCGCCGGTCATGTCGCTGAGCAGCTTGTTGACCTCGGGTACGGCGGCTTCCAGGCGGCTCTGGGTGAGCTGGGCGGACTGCTGGGTGAGGGCCGGCATCTTCTCCAGCACTTTCTTGCCCAGGGGGGACTCATAGAAGGCGATCAGGTCCTTGAGTTCGCTCTCGCTGAAGTTGCTGGTGTAGATCTTCACCAGCTCCGGCTTCAGTTTGTCCCAGCCGACAGCCTTGTCCAGGGCGGCGTTGGCCTTGGCCTGGTAGCTCTCGAGGGTGGCTTTCTTGTTCGCCGGCGCCTGGGTCTGCTGGAAACGCTGCTCGAACATCTGCTGCACCTGGGCGTAGACCGGAACGGTCAGCTTGTCGGCACGGGCGAGCTTGAGGAAACGCTCGGCATCGGCGGCGTGGCTGGCGGCATCGGCCAGAACCTGGCCACTGGCGCAAGCCAGCAGTACGGCGGTGCAGAGAACGCGAAGCTTGGTCATTGGGAATCCTTGTCTGGGCTCGGATTAAGGGAGAGTTGCGCCGAGGCGGATCATTTTGCGCTCAAGCCGATACCGGGCTCAAGCGGAGCAATTTTCGACCACAACGCGCCGAAAATGTGCGATGTCGCACTCCATGCAGCGGTTGTCAAAGTGACATCACTTGCTCATGCTTCCCCCCACTGGGCATGCTGTGCCGGCCCGGAATGCTCTCGTGCTGCAGAGTCGGTTTTCCGATTTGGCAGTAGCCGGTTTCCTGCGATGCCTGGGCTTTTCACACATGGACGTGCCCGATGAATAGCCATATTTCCACCCTGCCGCCGGGGGTTCCCGCGCTCTGCGATGCGCGCGGCAAGCTCGCGACCAGCGCGATCGGCTGGTCCAGCCGACCGCGCCTGAACTATGCCATCCCAGGTCACTTCGGCCGGCGCAAGCGCTGGAACCATTGGTGCATCACCACGCCGCGATGGATGCTCTCGCTGACTCTCGCGGACCTCGATTACCTGGGCTACGGCGCCGCCTACTTCCTCGACCTGGACAGAGGCCAGGCCGTCGCCTATAGACAGCTGCGCCCGTTCGCCCTGGGCTGCGAGCTGCCCGATACCCCCCTGGAAAACCACCAGTTCACTCATCCACGGCTGAAGATCCGCGTGGAGGAGTTCCCCGGCCGCCTGAGCCTGCGGGTGGAAGCGCCGGACCTGGGTGGACAGCCGTTGCATGTGGCCCTGGATGTGCAGCGCCCCGCCCATCTGGAATCGGTGAACCTGGTGGCCCCCCTGCCCGGCAGTTGCTTCCACGCCAGCAGCCGCCAGCTCGGACTGCCCGCCAGCGGCGGCGTGCAACTGGGCGAGCGCCACTACCTCTGCGCCACGGGCCAAAGCTTCGCCGCGCTGGATTTCGGCCGCGGCGTCTGGCCCTTCCAGAGTCACTGGACCCGTGCCGCCTTCGCCGCACCGGGCGGTATCGCCGGCAATTTCGGCGCCGGCTGGACCGACGCCAGCGGCCTGACCGAGAACGCCCTGTGGTTCGGCGGCCTCCTGTCCAAGCTGGATCGCCCGGTGCTGATCGAACAGGCGCAGAACGATCCGTTGGCCTCCTGGCAGTTATCCACCGCCTGTCGCCGGGTCGAGCTCACCTTCACCCCACGCCAATTGCACCAGGCCAGGCCGCGCCTGGGCCCGCTGTTCGCCGATACGCGCCAGTGGTTCGGCCGCTTCGACGGCGTCCTGCGCAGCCCTGACGGAGAATGCGTGCCGGTGACCAACGCCCTTGGCTGGCTGGGGGCCACCCGCGCGCGCTGGTAATTGCCCGAACGGTTGAACCGAGTGCCGGAGATACGGCCTAAACTGCGGAATCAATAGCCGGAGCCAATCCACATGAGCCGTACAGAAACCGACAGCCTGGGGCCCGTCGAAGTCGCCGACGACGCCTATTGGGGTGCCCAGACGCAACGCTCGCTGGAAAACTTCGCAATCGGCAGCGAGCGCATGCCGCTGGCCCTGGTGCATGCCCTGGCGCTGATCAAGAAAGCGTCTGCGCGGGTCAATGGCCGCGACGGCGACCTGCCGCCGGACGTCGCCCGCCTGATCGAGCAGGCCGCCGATGAAGTGCTGGCCGGCAAGCACGACAACCAGTTCCCCCTGGTGGTCTGGCAGACCGGCAGCGGCACCCAGTCCAACATGAATGTCAACGAGGTGATCGCCGGCCGCGCCAACGAACTGGCCACCGGCCAACGGGGCGGCAAGAGCCCGGTCCACCCCAATGACCATGTGAATTTCGCCCAGAGCTCCAACGACTGCTTCCCCACCGCGATGCACATCGCCATCGCCCAGGCGGTGCAGCACGAATTGCTGCCGGCCATCGCCGAGCTCTCCGGCGGCCTGGCCGAACAATCGGCACGCCACTCGCATCTGGTGAAGACCGGCCGCACCCACATGATGGATGCCACGCCCATTACCTTCGGCCAGGAGCTGTCCGCCTTTGTCGCCCAGCTCGACTACGCCGAGAAGGCCATCCGCGGCGCCTTGCCCATGGTGCTGCAACTGGCCCAGGGCGGAACCGCCGTGGGGACCGGTCTCAACGCGCCGCATGGTTTCGCCGAATCCATGGCTGCTGAACTGGCCGCACTGTCCGGGCTGAATTTCGTCTCGGCGCCGAACAAGTTCGCCTCTCTGGCCGGCCATGAACCGCTGGTGAACCTCTCCGGCGCCCTCAAGACCCTGGCCGTGGCACTGATGAAGATCGCCAACGACCTGCGCCTGCTGGGCTCCGGCCCCCGTGGCGGCCTGGCCGAAGTGCGGCTGCCGGCCAACGAGCCGGGCAGCTCGATCATGCCCGGCAAGGTCAACCCGACCCAGTGCGAGGCGCTGTCCATGCTGGCCTGCCAGGTCATGGGCAACGACGCCACCGTCGGCTTCGCCGCCAGTCAGGGCCACCTGCAACTGAACGTGTTCAAGCCGGTGATCGTGCACAACCTGTTGCAGTCCATCCGCTTGCTCGGCGATGGCTGCCGCAACTTCCAGCAGCACTGCGTGGCCGGCCTGGAGCCGGATGCAGCGCGCATGGCCGAGCATCTGGAGCGCGGCCTGATGCTGGTCACCGCCCTCAATCCACACATCGGCTACGACAAGGCTGCGCAGATCGCCAAGAAGGCCTACGCCGAAGGCACCACCCTGCGCGAGTCCGCCCTGGCCCTGGGTTACCTGACCGAGGAGGAGTTCGACGCCTGGGTCCGCCCGGAAAGTATGCTGGAGGCCGGTCACCATGGCTGAGGCGGCAAAGCATGGCGCCACACCGCTGGAAGGCGATGGCAAGCGTATCCTGCTGATCCTCGGCACCCCCAAAGGCGGCAGCCTGTGCCACGCCCTGGGTGACGCGTTCGCTCAGGGTGCGCGCAGCGAGGGGCACGTGGTGCGCCTGTTGAAACTGGGAGAAATGCAGTTCGACCCGGTGCTGCGAGAAGGCTACGACCAGAGCCAGAACCTGGAGCCCGACCTGCTCGACGCCCAACGGCAGATCCACTGGGCCGAGCATCTGGTGTTCGTCTATCCGGTCTGGTGGGGTGGCCTGCCGGCGCTGCTCAAGGGCTTCTTCGACCGCGTCTTCCTGCCGGGCTTCGCCTTCCGTTATCGCGGCCAGTCCCAGGCCTGGGACAAACTGCTGACCGGCCGCACCGCCGACCTGCTGGTGACCCTGGATACCCCGCCCTGGTACTTCCGCTGGATCTACGGGGCGCCAGCGCACCGCCAGATGGTGCGCACCATTCTCGGCTTTTGCGGCATCAAGACCCGCCGCCTGACCGAGTTCTCCCCGGTGCGCCCCTCCTCCGAGGAACAGCGCCAGACCTGGCTGCGCAAGGCCGAAACACTGGGCGCCCGCTGCTAGGTGAGGAGTGCCTCCATTTCTGTGGGAGCGATTTCATTCACGAATGAATTCGCTCCCACAGGTACCTATTCACCGCCGACTAATGCCGCCTGACGACGCGCGCGCCAGCTGCGCACCAGCGAGGGCGCCAGGGCGGTGAGGGCCGAGCCCAGTACGACGAACACGGCGCCGCCGTAGGCGATCCAGTTGATTTCTTCCGGCTGGACATGGTCCGGCCAGAGGCTGGCGCAAAGCGCCACGCTGGCGAAGGTCACCAGCGGAGTGATGGCCAGGGTGGCGCTGACCCGTGAGGCTTCCCAATGGGCCAGGGCTTCGGCGAAGGCACCATAGGCCACCAGAGTGTTCAGGCAGCACGCCAGCAGCAGCCAGCCCTGCAGCGGGCTCAGGCTGAACAGCTCCATCGGATGGGCCCAGGGCGTCAGCAGGACGGCGCAGCCGAGGTAGATCACCATCATCACCTGCGCCGAACTCCAGTGGCTCAGCAGTTGCTTCTGCGCCAGGCCGTAGAAGGTCCAGACAAAGGCGGAAAGCAGGATCACCAGTACGCCCAGGGTGTATTGGCTCATGGAGGTGAGCAGCTCTTCCAGGCGCTGGTTGAAGAACAGGCCGAACCCCAGGATCGTCACCACCAGGCCGAAGGCCTGCCCCAGGCTGAAGCTCTCCTTGAAGATAAACAGGCTGCTCAGCAGGAAGAGAATCGGCGCTACCTGGATCACCAGTTGCGTGGTGCCGGGGCTGAGCATGTTCAGGCCGATCAGGTAGAACACGTAGTTGCCGGTAAGCCCTCCAACGGCCAGCACCAGCAGCCAGCGACCGCGCGCGCCCAGCGGGCGGAAGGCTGGGAGGCGGCGATTGGCGCCGAGGTAGAGGAACAGCAGCGAGCCCGCCACGATCAACCGGTACCAGGTGACCGTCACCGGGTCCATGGTTTGCAGCACTTCCTTCAACCAGATGGGCAACACGCCCCAGAGCACAGCCGTGACCAGGGCGAGGAACAGGCCGTAGACCCAACGGCCGGAGGAGATATGCATGGGAACCTCAGGAGGAGCCCGCTGGACTGGCGGCGGGCGATAGGAGAGACGCCATTCTAGGAGCGCCCGGTTCCAGGGCACAGGAACAGTTTCGCTCCTGTCGGCCGCATAACTGTACCTGTCGCACCGGGCTCGCCCCCGGCACACCGCCCGTCGAGGCCCGGCGCAAGCACGCCAGCGCTGATTAGACTGAAATAGCCAATGAAAGAGGGAGGTGGTCCGATGTTCGGTCGACGTGCGTGCGACATGGCGTCAGGCACCCACTACCGCAGTGAGCGTGTCAGCGCCGTGAACGGTCAGTACTTCTTCTCCACCCGGGAAGGGACGCTGGAGGGGCCCTTCTTCACGCGTGTGGATGCGGAGCGGGAGATCGCGCTTTACATTCGCCGCATTCAGCAATCCAACGCCATACTTGCGCTTCGGGGCCGATGAGCGCCCCAGAATGAAAGAACCCGCGCCAGGCGCGGGTTTTTCCTTTTTGGCGCCCCGACAAGCTGTGGGAGCGATTTCAATCGCGAAAGGGTCGCGAAGCGGCCCCGTAGGTTGGCGCAGAGGAACGAAGCCCAACGATGCAAGGCTCGGCCTCGCTTCTAGCCCAACCTACGGCAGCCCTGCAGGATGCAGCGCGATTGAAATCGCTCCCACAGGTCCGCCCCACGCCTCAGCGATAAGCCTCGAACAGGCCGGTGGCGCCCATGCCGCCGCCCACGCACATGGTGACGATGCCGTAGCGCTTGCCACGGCGCTGCAGTTCACGCACTAGATGACCGACCTGGCGCGAGCCGGTCATGCCAAAGGGGTGGCCGATGGAAATGGAGCCGCCGTTGACGTTGTACTTCTCGTTGTCGATGCCGAGGCGATCGCGGGCGTAGAGACACTGAGAAGCGAAGGCTTCGTTCAGTTCCCACAGGTCGATGTCGTCAACGGAGAGGCCCTTGGCCTTGAGCAGCTTCGGTACCGAGAATACCGGGCCGATGCCCATCTCATCCGGCTCGCAACCGGCAACGGCAAAACCACGGAAGAACGCCTTGGGCTTCAGACCCAGCTCCAGCGCCTTGTCCAGGCTCATCAGCAGGGTCATGGACGCGCCGTCGGAGAGCTGCGAGGAGTTGCCGGCGGTGACCGAACCATCCTCGGAGAACACCGGTTTCAGCGACGCGAGGCCTTCCAGGGTAGTGTCGGCGCGGTTGCAGTCGTCGCGGTCCACCACGCCTTCGACAATGCTCTTCTCGCCGGAGGCCTTGTCTTCGACGAAGTACTTCACACTCATCGGCACGATTTCATCGTCGAACAGCCCCTCGGCCTGCGCACGGGCGGTGCGCTGCTGGCTCTGCAGGGCATAGAGGTCCTGAACTTCGCGGCTGACGTTGTAGCGGCGCGCGACGATCTCGGCGGTCTGCCCCATGGGGAAGTAGATGCCGGGGTGTTCGAGCTTCAGGCGCGGGTTGACGAAGTTGTCCTGGTTGATGCTCTTCAGGGTCAGGGTGATGGACTCGACGCCGCCAGCCACCATCACGTCGCTGCAACCCGAAGCGATCTGGTTGGCGGCAATGGCGATGGCCTGCAGGCCCGAGGAGCAGTAGCGGTTGAGGGTCATGCCGGCGACGCCGATGCCCAGGCCCGACAGCACCGCCACATTGCGGCCGATGTTGTGCCCCTGGGCGCCTTCGTTGGAGCCGGCGCCGACCACGCAGTCGTCCACCAGTGCCGGGTCGAGGTCGTTGCGTGCCAGCAGGGCGTTCACGCAATGGGCGGCCATGTCGTCCGGCCGGGTCATGTTGAACTTGCCGCGGAAGGACTTGGCCAGGCCAGTCCGCACGCTGTCGACGATCACCACTTCACGCATGACGCACCTCGTTCTTGTTGGGATGGAAAGTGGGACGAGCATAGTTCCGGCCCATACTCACCCACCACGATCATTCATCCCGCGTATGCGTCTCCATCCCGTGTTCAGCCCTTCCTGAAGGCGGCCTCCAGCGCCTCGTTGAGGGTGCGCAGGATCTTCACGCGGGCATAGCGCTTGTCGTTGGCTTCCACCAGGGTCCAGGGCGCAATCTCGGTACTGGTACGGTCGACCATGTCGTCCACCGCGTTGACGTAGAGGTCCCACTTGTCGCGGTTACGCCAGTCTTCCTCGGTGATCTTGTAGCGTTTGAAGGCAACTTGTTCGCGCTCCTTGAAGCGCTGCATCTGGGTGTCCTTGTCGATGGACAACCAGAACTTCACCAGCACGATGCCATAGTTGTGCAACTGCTCCTCGAAGTCGTTGATCTCGCCATAGGCGCGCAGCCAGTCGGCTTCCGAGCAAAAGCCCTCGACCCGTTCGACCAGCACACGGCCGTACCAGGAGCGGTCAAAGATGGTGAACTGGCCGCGCCCCGGCACATGCCGCCAGAAGCGCCAGAGGTAGGGCTGGGCGCGTTCTTCCTCGGTGGGTGCAGCGATGGGCACAGTGCGGTACTGCCGAGGGTCCAGCGCGCCGGTGACGCGTCGGATGGCGCCGCCCTTGCCGGCGGCGTCATTTCCCTCGAACACTGCCATCAGCGCATGGCCACGCATGCGCTTGTCGCGCAGCAGGCCATTCAGCCGTGCCTGCTCGGTGGCGAGTTGTTCCTTGTAGTCGTCCTTGTCGAGCGTGCGGCTGAGGTCGAGGCTGTCCAGCAGACTGCGCTCGTCCAGGCTGGACATCAGCGGCGCCGTATGGGGCTGCGGCTTGGGTCTGCCCTCCTGCTTGAGGGCGGCCTGCAACCCTTCGAGAATGATGCGGCCAACGCTGAGGCTGCGGTAACGCTCGTCGAAACCCTCGATCACATACCAGGGCGCGTAGTCGCGGCTGGTGCGGCGCAGTACCCGTTCGCCGAAGCGCACGAAGCGGTCGTAGACCTCGCTCTGTTTCCAGTCCAGGGGGTTGAGCTGCCAGCTGCGCTGGGGGTCCTTCTCCAGCGCCTTGAGGCGTTCCTTGAGCTGCTTCTTGGACAAGTGGATCCAGAACTTGAAGATCAGCGCACCCTCGTCACAGAGCATGCGCTCGAACGCTTCCGCCTCGTTGATGGCCTGGTCCAGGCGGGCGTCCTTGATATCGCCGTCAACCCGGGCGTGGAGCATCTGGCTGTACCAGTTGCCGAAGAAGATGCCGATACGCCCCTTGGGCGGCAGCTTGCGCCAGAAGCGCCACTGCGGCGGCCGCGAGAGCTCTTCGTCGGTCGGCCGCAGGAAGCTCTCCACATTGATCAGGCGCGGGTCCATCCACTCGTTGAGCAGCTTGATCGTCTCGCCCTTGCCGGCGCCCTCGATGCCGTTGATCAAGATGAGCACCGGGAAGCGCGCCTGCTGCTTCAACTCGAACTGTGCTTCCAGCAAGGCTTCGCGCAACTCCAGCACGGCCTTCTCATAGGTTTCCTTGTCGATGGAATGGCCGATCTCGGCGGATTCGAACATGCAGACCTCCTTGGCGTGATGGGGGAAAGGTAGCGGATGGCGGGGAGGCTGTCTGTTCAGTTTCGTCATGCCCACCGACTCGCCGGGTTCATCCCCCACCGAAGCGCCTACAACCCCAAAAGATTTCCCCACACCAGAGCAGCCCGTTCCGACAATCGCTTCAGTCGCTGCCGGGGCCACATGGCTGCGCACCTGTGAAAGCCTCCCCCTCATCCATGGAGCTCTACAGGAGGCACGGTGCAATGGACAGGATGAAGCTGGTCAAGCGGTCGTTTTTCGCTCCCATCAATGAAGAGGAGGTGGAAAATCCATTCTTCGCCGCAGGCAAGGTCGACTGGGAACTGCGCCATTCCTACTTCTGGCCGAACGGACTCAGCGAACTGATCTTCGAGTGCGGTGCCACTCGCGAGAACTGCCTTGAAGAACCTTACCGCAAACGAATCGTCGATTGCGTTCGCAACGGGGAATGGCTGCTGGTCACCAAGACGCCCTTCCACTCCCTGGAGGCCTGGAAGCGCGCCGACCTCGCCTTCTTCGGCGCACCGGTTTCAGCGCCGGCCGCACCCGCCGACACCCTGCCCCCGCCCAAGTACAAACCCCTCCAACTGACGTCCACGCCGCGCCTGCGCGTCGACCTGCGCCTCGGCGTGTTCTTCGACGGCACTTACAACAATGCCGCCAACGCCGCCCAGGGCCAGCGCTGCGTCGCCCAGCACCCCATCACCGAGGACGACCTGGACGCCAGTTGCCAACCCTATATGCGCGACCCGGAGAGCAGCTACGGCAATGGTGTGACCAATATCAAGTGCTCCACGACCTGTATCCGGATACGCGGAAGCTGCCCGCCGCAGCCAAGCAGGCCCATCGTCGGGTCTATATCGAAGGCATCGGCACCCGCGCGGGCGAGGAGGACAACCTGCTCGGTGCCATGACGGGGCGCGGTGCCACTGGCGTGGAAGCGAAGGTGAGAGAGGCGTTCAAGTACATCCGAAGGGTTTGCTACGACTTCATCGACGAAAACCCCGAGCATGAAATCGCTACGCTGACCTTCGATCTCTTCGGCTTCAGCCGCGGCGCGGCGGCGGCCCGACACTTCGCCAATCAGGCGGCCAAGGGCCGCAACGGCCCACTGGGCTGGATGCTCCCCGATGCCAACGGCACGTTCAGCGCCAAGCTGACCGGCCGCTACGGGGAGGGGGTGCAGGTGGCTTTCATCGGCCTGTTCGACACCGTGGCCTCCACCGCCGGCCTGGCCAACCTGGGCAATGTGCGCAGCGCCAGCACCCCGGGCCTCCAGCTCTACCTGGGGCCCGAGCACTTCCCGGTGGTGGTGCATCTGGTGGCGCGGGACGAGCACCGCACCAACTTCGCCCTCAACCGCACTGCGCCCACGCACTGCGAATGGGTCCTGCCCGGCGTCCATGCCGACCTGGGCGGCGGCTACCTGGCCGAGGCCGAGGAGTGCCTGCTGGTCAGCCCCATGCAGGCGCTGGACGTCCCCTTGCAGACCGATGTGCGCAGCACCTCCATCCACCGCGAGGCCGAGCGGGCCAGGGACGCCTGGCTGGCCAGGGGTTGGCCGACGGAAATGCTGACCATCGTCACCCCGGACGCCCGGCCGCTGCCGCCCGATCCCGCGGATCGCCTGGCGCCGCCGCGCAAGCGGGTCTATGCCGCTCTGCAGCTGAAGCGCCTGGTGCGCGGTGAACTGTCGCGGGTGTATCTGCGGCTAATGCATCGGTTAGCTAGGCAGTATGGCGTGAACTTCGACGATATCCCCGACCGCTCCGATACCCAGCTGCCGGTAGAACTCCAACCGCTCTGCGAGCGCTTTCTGACGGGTGATTACAGCACCACCCCCGCCGAAGAGCGTCTGCTGCAACTGCACTACATCCACTGCTCGGCCCACTGGAACCCACCCGCACGCCTGCAAGGTCAGACGCCGCGCACCGGTATCCCCTTGACCTTTGTCAACGCCCCCACCGCCGATGGCCAGCGCGTGCGCCACCCCCATACCCCGGACAGGAGCCAGCGCTAATGCATCGCCTCCTCGCCCTCCTGGCCCTGCTGCTGACCGGCGGCTGCCAGGCCATGGACCCGCTGTCCGGCGCCAACGACCCCCATGATCCCTGGTGGAGCCTGGGTTTCGCCCAACCTGCCTACATGAAGGTCTGGGTCGAGGACAGCGCGGTGGTGGATATCCAAGGCCGCCTGTTCCGAAATACCGGTGGTGGCAGTGCGGCCGGCGATGAGCCGGAAGATGGCACCGAAGCGGCCCGCGGTTGGGGCGGCGGGGCGGGGCCCAGCGGGGTCGCAGTGGTGGGCGCCGACCTGCCCCAGCGCATCTACGTGCGCTGGCAATCCATCGTCGAGCCGCAGACCTACCGCGCCTGGGTGGACATCCCGGAGGAAGCCCGGCAGATCATGCGCGATTCCGTCGCCTGGCGCTGCCCGGAGAAACCGCACCGGGTGTCAAGCTACAAGGCCACCCTCTACCTGGGCCTGGCCCCCGGCGGCATTATCCAGGTCTGGGCCTACAACCGCTGCTACAAATCGGTCAAGGTGGCCCGCGCCCAGGCCGAGGTGGAGCCCCTGGGACCGGATCAGGGACGTAACGAGGGACGCTATGCCTACAAGCCCAGCGAAAAGGCCAAGCGCTACATCGAGCGTTTCGGCATTCCCTACGGGAGCTGGTGATGCGCCATTTCCTCACCCTTCTGGCCCTGCTACTGACCGGTGGCTGCCAGGCCATGGACCCACTGTCCGGCGCCCAGGATGAACACAGCCCCTGGTGGAGCCTGGGCTTCGTCCAGCCCGCCTACATGAAGGTCTGGGTCGAGGACAGCGCGGTGGTGGATATCCAAGGCCGCCTGTTCCGAAATACCGGTGGTGGCAGTGCGGCCGGCGATGAGCCGGAAGATGGCACCGAAGCGGCCCGCGGTTGGGGCGGCGGGGCGGGGCCCAGCGGGGTCGCAGTGGTGGGCGCCGACCTGCCCCAGCGCATCTACGTGCGCTGGCAATCCATCGTCGAGCCGCAGACCTACCGCGCCTGGGTGGACATCCCGGAGGAAGCCCGGCAGATCATGCGCGATTCCGTCGCCTGGCGCTGCCCGGAGAAACCGCACCGGGTGTCACGCTACGATGCCACCCTCTACCTGGGCCTGGCCCCGGGCGGCGTCATTCAGGTCTGGGTCTACAACCGCTGCTACAAATCGGTCAAGGTGGCCCGCGCCCAGGCCGAGGTGGAGCCCCTGGGGCCGGACCAGGGACGTAACGAAGGACGCTATGCCTACAAGCCCAGCGAGAAAGCCAAGCGCTACATCCAACGCTTCGGCATTCCCTACGGGAGCTGGTGATGCGGCGCCTCCTCGCCCTCCTGACTGCCGCCCCGTCGGCCACATCGGCTACCATTCGCCCTTCGCTGTCACGGGTACTTCCATGTCCGACTTCCACCACGCCCAACTCGACTGGGACGAACAGGGCCAACCGCTATCGCGGGAATTCGATGACGTCTACTTTTCCCCGGCATCGGGCATCGACGAAACCCACCACGTGTTCCTCGATGGCAACGACCTGTCCCGGCGCTTCGCCGAACTGCCGGCGGGCGGGCGTTTCTGTATCGGTGAAACCGGCTTCGGCACCGGGCTGAACTTCCTCTGTGCCTGGCAGCTGTTCGAGCAGTGCGCACCGGCCGATGCCCGCCTGCAGTTCGTCAGCGTGGAAAAATTCCCCCTCACCCGTGACGACCTCCGGCGCGCCCTGGCGCTCTGGCCGCAATTGGCGCCGTTGGCCACCCAGCTTCTTGACCAGTACGTGGCGGTTCACCCAGGTTTCCAACACTTCAGCCTGGCCGGCGGCCGGGTGTTGCTGACCCTGCTGGTGGGCGATGCCCTGGATTGCCTGCCGGAACTGGACGCCCGCTTCGACGCCTGGTTTCTCGACGGCTTCGCCCCGGCGAAGAACCCCGACATGTGGAGCCCCGCCCTCTTCGCCCAACTGGCCCGACTGTCCGGACCTGGAACCACGCTCGCCACCTTCACCTCCGCCGGCTTCGTGCGCCGCGCGCTGAAGGAGGCGGGCTTCGCCATCAAGCGCACGCCCGGCTTCGGCAAGAAGTGGGAAATGAGCCGTGGCCGATTCGAAGGCCAGGCCCCCGATGACAGCAAGCCCTGGTACGCCCGCCCGAACTTCGCCCCCGAGCGCCGCGAAGCACTGATCATCGGCGCCGGCCTGGCCGGTTGCGCCAGCGCCGCCAGCCTGGCTGCCCGTGGTTGGCAGGTCACCCTGCTGGAGCGCCACGACGCCCCGGCCCGCGAGGCGTCCGGCAATCCTCAGGGCGTGCTCTACCTCAAGCTCTCGGCGCACGGCACGCCGCTGTCGCGGCTGATCCTCAGTGGCTTCGGGCACACCCGCCGGCTGCTGCAACGATTGGAGCAAGGCCGCGAGTGGCAAGCCTGCGGCGTACTGCAACTGGCCTTCGACGCCAAGGAAGCACAGCGTCAGGCGCGGCTGGCCGAGGCCTTTCCCCCTGATCTGCTGCACAGCCTCGACCAGCATCAGGCGCAAGCGCTGGCCGGTGTCGAGCTGCCTGCCGGCGGCCTGTTCTATCCCGAGGCCGGCTGGGTTCATCCGCCGGCCCTGTGCCAGTTGCTGAGCAAACATCCCAATATCCGCCTGATCACACACAGCGAGGCCCTGGAGCTGCGTCGCGAAGACGGCCTGTGGTGCGCGCGCGACGGTGAGCGCACCCTGGCCGCTGTACCGGTGGCGGTGCTGGCCGGTGCCGCCGAGGTGCTGCGTTTTCCCCAGGCGGCCGGGCTGCAGCTCAAGCGCATCCGTGGGCAGATCAGCCGCCTGCCGGCCACCGCTGAAAGCGTGGGCCTGGGCACCGTGCTCTGCGCCGAAGGCTACGTGGCGCCGCCGCGCGATGGTGAGCACACCCTTGGCGCCAGCTTCGACTTCCACAGCACGGACCTCACGCCCACAGTCAGCGAACATGCGGGTAACCTGCAGCTACTGGAGGAGATTTCCCCCGACCTCGGCCGCCGCCTGCACGCCGTCGAGCTGGATCCGGCCCGTCTCGAAGGGCGCGCGGCCTTCCGCTGCACCACCCCGGACTACCTGCCGATCGTCGGCCCGCTGGCAGATGCCGAAGCCTTCGCCGAAGCCTATGCGGTGCTGGCCAAGGACGCACGGCAGGTGCCGCAGGTGCCGGCGCCCTGGTACGACGGCCTCTATGTGAACAGCGCCCACGGCTCGCGCGGGCTGATCACCGCACCGCTATCCGGCGAGCTGCTGGCCGCCTGGCTGGACGGCGAGCCGCTGCCAGTGCCCCGCACCGTGGCCGAGGCCTGCCACCCCAACCGCTTTGCCTTGCGCCGCCTGATCCGCGGCCAGAACGCCTGACCATGGAACTGCTGCTGCTCGAAGCCCTTGGCATCGGCGCCGTCCTCGGCCTGCTGCTGGGCCTGACCGGGGCCGGCGGTTCGCTGGTGGCCCTGCCCCTGCTGCTCAGCCTGCACCTGCCCCTGCGCGACGCCATCGGCGTGAGCCTCGGGGCCGTCGCCCTGTCCGCCGCCATCGGAGCCATCCCCCGCGCCCTCCAGGGCATTGTGGCCTGGCGCCCAGTGCTGCTGCTCGCCCTCGCCGGCCTACCGGGGAACGCGCTCGGCCAGTGGCTGGGGCGCTTCATCCCGGAATTCGCGCTGATCCTCGGTTTCTGCCTGCTGGTGCTCTGGTCCGCCTGGCGTATGTGGCGCGGCGCCGGCCTGCCACAGAGCACGTCCGGCGCGCTGCGCAGCGCGCCGCTGGTGGCCATCGGTATCGGCGTTGGCGTGCTGTCCGGGATAATGGGTGTGGGGGGAGGTTTCCTCGTGGTGCCGGCACTGCTCTGGTTCACCCCGCTGTCCATGCTTGCCGCCACCGCCACCTCGATGGCGGTGATCGCCGTGGTGTCCGGCGGCGGCTTCCTGCTCTACCTCACCGGCGCCCAGCCGCCCATGGCCCTGCTCGGCGGCCTGGCAGCCGGAGGCGCCATCGGCGTGCTCTGTGGCAACCACCTGGCCACGCGCCTACGCGGCGCCACCCTGCAGCGGCTATTCGCCCTGATGCTGGTGGCAGTCAGCCTGTCCCTGGCCGCACAGAAGCTCCTCTCCTGACAGACAACGCCCTATAACCAATCGATATAAAACTCACAAAAGCGCACAGGGGCGGACCCTTTAGTGCCCATCGGGCACGAACTCCCCAACGGCAACACCGTCACCGTTGCCCTGCAGGATTCCGGTGGCCCCTATGACTTCCACCTTTCGCGGCACCTGCTGCGGCTGGACGAGGCCCATGCCATCCCGTTGCGCCGCGACCTGTTCCGCTACTACCACAGCGACGCCCAATCGGCAGTCGCTGCCGGGCACGACATCCGCACCGCCCTGCTGGCCTTCGGCTGCGACGCCACCTACGGCTACGAGCGCACCCATATCGACAGCCTGGAGGCCCTGGCCCGCCTCCTTGGCGCCTATTTGCTGAGCCCGCCGGTGTTCGCGACCGACGCGGTAACCCGCCAGCAATCGCTGGAGCCGTTCAGCCACCAGCTGGAGCATGACGCGCAGATGGAGAGCGAGACACGTGTCCCTACCGTGGAAAGTCTTGTGGGAAAGGGTGAAGGCAGCCCTTGAAGGGCGCTCAAGCTAGGAGCAAAGTGCCACCCAAGGACGCATGACAACACGGGTGGTCGCCCATGCTTCACCTCTCAGGCTGTGCGAGAACGATCGCACTCGGTCTGGCTCTTCTCCTCTTCTGGCTTTGCCGGCCAGCCTTCGCCCTCGACGCGGTGCCGCTCGACCAGGATCAGTTGCGCCTGTCCCTTGGCCATTGGGTCGGCTACCTGGAAGACCCAAAGGGCGAACTCAGCCTGGAACAAGTGCGCAAACTTCCAGAGCCGGCCTTCCGCCCCCTTCGCAGCGAGCAGGCCAACCTGGGCAAGAACGCCTCCGTCTGGTGGTTCCGGGTGCACCTGGACAATCGTCTCCCCGAAGCCCTGGAAGGTTATCTGGAGGCCAACTACCCGCTACTGGACGATGTCCGCCTCTACACCATCGGCCCTGACGGCCGCGTGCAGGTCCAGGAAACCGGCGACCACTTCGCCTTCGCCCAGCGACCGGTGCAGGTGCGCAACTTCTGGTTCCCCCTGCGCGTGGAGCCCGGCCAGAGCACCCTGATCCTGCGGGTGGAAAGCACCAGCACGATCTTCGTGCCGTTGGTGTTCAGCACCTTCGGCGCCAGCGCCGCCGCCCAGGAAAACCTCATGGGGTTCAACGGGGCCTTCTATGGCGTGCTCTTTGCCATGTTCTTCTACAACCTGTTCCTCTACCTGTCGCTGCGCGAGCCGGCCTACCTCTGGTACCTGGCCTACAACCTCAATGTCGGCCTGCTCGCCGCGTGTTTCGACGGCATGCTGTTCAAGCTGCTGCCCAACCATGTGGGCCTGCAGTCGGTGGCCATCTACATTTTCATGTACCTGCATTGCCTGACCGCTGTGCAGTTCAGCCGCCATTTCCTGCACACCAGCCTGCACTTCCCGAGGCTGGACCAGGTGCTGCGCGGGCTGATGGTCGCCACCCTGGTCGCCCTGATCTCCTTCCCGCTGATCGGCCTGCAGAACTGGAACATCCTGGCCAGCCTGACGGTGTCGGGCATTTCCGCCTTCCTCCTGCTCACCGGCCTCTACGTCTGGCGCAAGGGGCTGCGCTACGGCTCCTACTACACCCTGGCCTGGGGCGTACTGTTGTTCGCCTTCATCCAGGTCACCACCGGCTCACTGGGCATCGAGGTGCTGGGATTGTTCGGCGCCACCGTGGTCAAGATCGGCGTCACCATCGAGCTGATCACCCTGTCCATCGGACTGGCCGACCGCATCAACAGCCTCAAGGAAGAGGGCTACCGCTCTCGCCAGGCGGCCGAGCAGGCGCATTTCGAGAATCAGGCCAAGAGCCGCTTCCTGGCCACGATGAGCCATGAGATCCGCACGCCGCTCAACGGTGTGCTGGGTATGTTGCAGCTGCTCAAGGACACCCCGCTGGACCGCAGCCAGCGATTCTACGTCGACACCATTTCCAGCTCTGGCACGGCGCTGATGGCTGTGATCAACGACATCCTCGATTTCGCCCGCATCGAGTCCGGCAAGCTGGAACTGGAACACATCGAGTTCGACCTGGAAGACCTGGTGTCGGAAACTCTCGGCCTGTTCACCGCGCAGGCCATGGACAAACGCCTTGGCCTGCACCTCAGCCTGGATGCCGGCGTGCCGCGACGCATCAAGGGTGACCCGACACGGCTCAAGCAGGTGCTGATGAACCTCCTGGGCAACGCCGTAAAGTTCACCGCCGACGGCCATGTGTCCCTCAACCTCAGTGTCCGCCGCAATTCCGCCGGCAACGCGCACCTGGTGTTCAGCGTCAGCGACAGTGGAATCGGCATTCGCCCGGAAGCCCTGACACAACTGTTCGACTCCTTTGCCCAGGGTGACTCCAGCACCACCCGCCGTTTCGGGGGTAGCGGCCTGGGGCTGGCCATCAGCAAGGAGCTGGTGGAAATGATGGACGGACGCATCGAAGTACAAAGCACCCTCAATCAGGGCACCCGCTTCAGCTTCGACATTCCCCTGCAGCCCGGCGAATTCAAGACCGATGACCTGACCCAACTGCTGGACGGCCGCACCGCCCTGCTGGCCAGCCAGGACGCCCTTGGGCTGGATGCGCTGGGCCGCCTGTTGGGGCGCTGGGGTATGCGCTGCGAACGCTGCCAGGACCCGGAACGGCTGATCAAACACCTGGCCGACTTCGCCGTACCGCCCCTGCTGGTGCTGCAGGCGCCCTGGCCCGGCGATCCGCAACACTGGCTGGAAAAACTGCGCCCGCACCTCGAACACAGCCAGCGGGTGATGCTGATCTGCCCGCCAGAGCATTGCCAGAAACTGCCGCCCGGTGCCGGCCTGCGCCTGCGCACCATGGCCCAGCCGATGGCCCTGTCGCATTTGCGCGAGACCCTGCAGGAGCTCTACCGCGAGAGGCGGCTGGAAGAACGCACCCAGCAGCAGGAAGAACGCCGCCGGGTCAGCGCCACGCCGTGCATCCTGGTGGCCGAAGACAACCCGGTGAACCAGATGGTGGTCCAGGGCTTCCTGAAGAAACGTGGCTACCTGGTGCGCACCGTCGCCAATGGCGTGGCAGCCGTGGACGAGTATCAGCGCGATCCGGAAGGCATCCAGTTGATCCTGATGGACTGCGAGATGCCGGAAATGGACGGCTTCGAGGCCACCCGGCAGATACGCCGCCTCGAACGCAATCGCAACTGGCCGCCAGTGCCCATCGTCGCACTGACCGCGCACATCCTCGAAGAGCATCGCCAAGCGGGGGCCGCCGCCGGCATGGACGACTTCCTCGGCAAACCACTGGACAGCGCCCTGCTGTTCTCGACCCTGGAGCGTTTCATCCTGCGGCAAAGCGTCGACGGGTGACGGCGTCCGGCGGCGGCGTTAGCATTTCGCCCCCGCCGGAGATTTCCCCATGCTCATCCCCTTTGATCTGCTCGAAGCCGACACCCTGACTCGCCTCATCGAAGACTTCGTCACCCGCGAAGGCACCGACAACGGCGACGACACACCACTGGAAACGCGCGTAGAACGGGTTCGCCGGGCGCTGAAGAAGGGTGAGGCGGTGATCGTCTACGACCCTGACAGCCAGCTGTGCCAGCTGATGCTCAAGCTGGATGTCCCCAAGGAGTGGCTGGAGACGTAGAGGCGATTCATTGGCCAAGGGCAACGCGGTTGCCCATGGTGGGCGGACGAAGTGGCGATTATTCCGTACCAGCGACAGGCCGGGCATAAACTGCGGGACAAAAAAGGCCGCCACGGGGCGACCCAAACAAAGCACAGAGCACCAATAGACTCTGAATTCAGAGTGTAGAAGCTCTGCTAGGAGATGATGACAGCGCGCAAAAAAACAACGGGCCATTCGTCGGCAATTTCGGAGAACTGGCGCGCAACATCTCTAGATCAGGACTCTCACCGCAACGCCCGGCAATCTCCCGCGTCCGCCGCCCAGATCCCCTTCCGACACGCCCCGCAACATCCCATCACTCGGCAAGACATTTCGTACAGCAGTTCAACCTTGAGCGCCTACAAAAGCCCTCGCTAGAGTCCGGACCGTCGCGACTGGAACCGCGACCGGGTGTCGCAACCCGAACTTAACGCTGGGACACGGCTGGCAAGCTCCATGGCAGGCCGTGCAGGGAAGGCTGAGGCCTTGCCGGGTTTTCCTCGCGTAACCGGTTTGCGACCCCTGCACGGCCCGCCTCCCTATCGTGTCGTAACGGACGGGGCGGTTCCTCTACCACGTGAGGACACAAGGATATGCGCCACCACTCCCCCCTTTTCCAGGCAAACCACCTCCTACCGCAGGAGATGGCTCATGACTGACTTCAAGCCCCTTCTCCCGCTCTCCCAGCCCTACGACGATGTCCTGTTCGTCAACGCTCGCGCGCCCGCCAATCATCTGTTCGAAGCCGCCAACCAGCGCATGGCTGCCCTGGGTGACTTGCTGCAAATACTGGAGAACGGCGCCCACGGTGACGTACTGCCCCAGGAAACCGCCCGGTTGGCCTCCGCCCTCGGCCTCCTGCTGGCCGATGCCCAGGCCCTGCATGAGGCGGCCTACCGCCGTGCGCAGGAGGAGGAACGCCAGCTGCAGGTGGACAGGAATACCTGATCCTCCTTGCACGCCTTCCACATCTCTCGAGGCCGTAACAGGCAGAGCCGCTGACTCATGACCGTCCCAGGTCCAAATGAGCTGGAACCACGATCTACAGCCAGTACTCCCAGACGCGCCCGATGCGCTCGCTCATCCGGGCGCGAATGGAACGACGCTGCCAGGCCGCGAGGGTAATTTCCTGCGACCCCTTAACGTCGCCGAGGAAAGCCTCGCGCATGCGTGCACCGAAATCAGCCCCCAGCACCACCACATTGACCTCCTGGTTGTGCAGGAAGCTGCGCCAATCGAGATTGGTGGAGCCCACCGTGGACCAGACACCGTCTATCACCCCCGCCTTCACGTGCAGTAGCGCGTCGCGGCGCTCATAGAGTCGCACTCCGGCTTCAAGCAGCTCGGCGTAGTAAGCCCGTCCGGCATGGAACACCAGCCAGGAATCAGTGCTGCCAGGCACCATCAGGCGCACATCGACACCGCGGGCAACGGCAGCCTTGAGGGCATCGAGCAGTTGCGGGTCTGGCACGAAATAGGCGCTGGTCAGCCAGATCTCGCTCTGGGCGCTGTGCAGGGCGGAGATCAGGGTCGCGTAGATCTGGCTGTAGGGTTCGTCCGGCGAACTGCCGATGGCGCGCACCACCTCGTTGCCCTTGCGTTCTAGGGGCGGAAAGTAGTGCCGCGCAACCAGTTCGCACCCCTTCTGCCGATCCCAGGTGCTGATGAACAGCTTCTGCAGGTCAGCCACCACTGGGCCTTCGATGCGCAGATCCGTGTCCCGCCAGGGCAGGCCCTTGCCCGCCTGGCGCCGGGAACCGGGAGCGAACGAGCCCCCGGAGTAGACCCCGCTGATGTTCACCCCGCCCAGGATCGCGATACGCCCATCGACAATCAGCAGCTTGCGGTGATCGCGCTGGTTCAACTCCCAACCGGCCTTGGCGGTCACAGGGTTGACCGGGTTGAACTCCACCAGCCGGATGCCGGACTTGCGCAGCCGCGCGAAGAAGGCCGGTGGCGTGCCCAGGGTGCCAACGCTGTCGTAGATCAGATTCACCTGCACACCGCTGCGCTGCTTGGCGATCAGGGCCTCGGCAAATCGCTGCCCCACCTCGTCGCCTTCGAGGATGTAGGTCTCCATATTGATGTGGTCGCGGGCAGACTCGATAGCCGAGAGCATCGCCTGATAGGTCTGCGGGCCGTCCTGCAGCAGATCAACCTTGTTGCCGGCGGTAAGCGGGCTGCCCACCAGAGCTTCTTCGATCGCCAGGTGGAGGTCGAAGATATTGGTCTCCATGCCGGATGCCTTGAGGCGATCGAGGATGGCCTTGCTGTGCGCATCCGAAAGTGGACCACGGGCACCGTCCAGCTGCACCTGTGCAACCGGTGAGTGGACCATGTCGGGGTTGATGCGGGGCAGCGACGTGCACGCCAGGAGGAGCGATGAATAAAGCGCCACCAGGACACGTGCCGCTGTCCCTGATGACGGCAGATTCATCCAGCACTCTCCTGCGCGGGGGAGGTTCGATGCCTGAAAAGACGATCAGCCGTGCTGAAAACCACTTTCCAGGCCGCCATGACCGATTCGACAGCGCTTGGGGGGAAAGGTTGAAGTAATCCGTGCAGCCGCACTTCAGGCCAGGACGCAATTCTCGGGAATGAAGCGCAGCAAGGCCTCGAGCACATTGGCCACTGCCAGCCAGCGCGGCAGGGCCGATGTCAGCTTGGCGAGAAGCGCGGCCCCAGCAGGATGATGGTGGCACCCATCACGCACAGCGCGGCGCCCAGCCAGTCACTGGCCAGCGGTCGGGTGCGTTCCACCAGACCCAGCCAGAGCAGCGAGGCGACAATGTAGATACCGCCATATGCGGCGTAGGCGCGGCCAGCGTAGGCCGCTTCCACGCGGGTCAGCAGCAGGGCGAAGAGGGTCAGGCTGAGCAGGCCCGGAACGACCCACCAGGCGCTCTTGCCCATCCGCAACCAGAGCCAGAAGGCGTAGCAGCCGCCGATCTCGAACAGGGCGGCCAGGAAGAACCAGAGGTAGTTGAGCATCGGATCAATCCCTTGATGGTCGGGAGTGTGGACAGGGAATCAGCCGTGCACGCCGCCTTCGCGCTCCCAGGCACAGCGCACGCGCAGGTTGCCTTCCTGGGGGCTGTGGAAGCCCTGCTCGCTTTCCCAGCGGAAGGTGTGAAGGCCGTTGAGTTCGGTTTCCAGATGGACCACCGCGCTGCTCCAGTACAGCTGCTTGAGCAGGGACTCGAACGCCTTTACCCAGAGCGTCCACTCGTACTCCACCGCCGGATAGCTCGCGCCGAAATGGATCACTTGCGTGCGGAACAGGCCAGCGCCGGGTTGTTCGCAGCAGGAGAACATTTCGCGACCGAGGAACGGCCAGGCTTCGCCGCTGGGCAGGTTGTCCAGCACGTGGCGGTTGGTCTCGCGGCGCATGCGGTGCTCCTGGTCGTCCAGCGACGGCCAGTCACGGATGCAGCCATAGACGATGGATTCGGACTCCACGCGGGCACTCCAGTAAAACAGTGGCAGCCTTCTAACACAGGACTGCCAAGGGAGAAAGGAAATGCGTCGAAGTCCTTAACGCCTGCCGCGGCCGAGGAGCCAGGCAAGTACGCACATGATCAGCGCCAGCCCGGTAATCACCATGAACGGCACCTGGTAATTGCCCGCCAGATCGCGTCCGAGGCCGGCAAGGACAGGCGTGAGGCTGCCCAGCCCGTAGCCGGCAAACAGCATCATGGCGGTCCAGCGGCTTACCGCCAGGGGCGTGTGCGCCTCGTAGAGCGGCAGCACCAGGGACAGTGCAAAGGAGCCGCTGAGCCCCAGGCCCAGCAAGGCGGCCCAGACTTCCGGCAGCAGGGTCGGCTGGAAGGCGATCATCCCCAGGCAGATCGAGCTGACCAGGCCGCAGGCCAGCAGCAACTGATAGCGGTTGCCGAAGCGCTGGGCCAGCCAGGGCAGGATGAAGGCACTGGGCAGTCCCACCAGCATGAAGAGGCTGAACAGGCTGTTGCTGCGCAGCAGGCTGAGACCGGCCTCGTGGTAACGGGCCACCAGCCAGGTGGTCAGGGCATAGAAGAGACCCGCCTGAAGCGCGAAAAAGGCCGTGATCAACCAAGCCCTGGCTTCCCTCCAGGGCAGGCCACCCTGCCCCGCCTCACTGGCGGGTTCGGCGCGGTTGGGTAGGCACAGCCAGAACAGCACCGCCAGCAACGCTGGCAGAGACCAGAAGGCCAGGCCGAAATGCCAGCGGTCGCCGAGCCACTGGGTCACCGGCGGGGTCAGCACCGCACCGCCAGCGCCGCCGATGGTCATGCTCAGGGAATACCAGGCGACCACTCGCCCCATTTGGTCGTGAAAATGACGTTTGATGAATCCGGACAACAGCGGCCCGGCAATGGCAATGCCGGCGCCCATGGCCACGGCGCTGCCAATCAGTACGGTACTGGCATAGCCGCCCAGGCGCGCCAGCAGGGCAAGGCCGATCAATACGAGGCAGGCGGTGATTACCCGTTCCAGACCGAATCGCACTGCCAGGCGCGGAGCCAGGGGCGCCAGGAGGCCCATGCAAAGTACCGGCAACGCCGTGGTCAGGCTGATCAGGCTTCGACTGAGGGAGAGCTCAAGGGCAATGCGTTCGATCAGGGGCGCAAGCGAGGTGATGCCGGGGCGCAGGTTGATGGCGGCTAGCACCAGCGCCAGCATCAGCAACGCGCGGGAAAAGGGTTTCACGGTGGATCCATCCGGATGGGCGGTCAGGCCGGGGGAGAAACCCTACTCCCCCGTCCGACCGCCGGGCAACCCCGTACGCAGCAAAAGCTGACTGATCGGACAACCAGATTCAATGAGCGCTGTGGTGCCTGACCCGCATCTTCGCCGCCATGCTGGCCATCTCGTCGTAGAGCGCCTGCGGGTTTTTCTGCTTCACCGCCCAAGCCATGCGGCCCTGCTCGTGGGGCAGGATCATGAAGGCGCCAGCGGCCACTTCCTGGAAGATGTAGTCGGCGATGTCGGCAGCGCTGATCGGCGAGCCTTCCAGCAACTTGCCCACTTGCTGCTTCATGGCCGGGGTCGGACCCCGGAAGGAATCCAGCAGGTTGGTCTGGAAGAAAGACGGACAGACCACGTGCACGCCCACGCCCTGTTCCTTCAGCTCGATCAGCAGGCTTTCCGACAAGGCCACGACGCCGGCCTTGGCGACGTTGTAGTTGCTCATCGCCGGCCCCTGCATCAGCGCGGCCATCGAGGCGATGTTGATGATCCGGCCATGGCTTTTCTGCAGCAGCGGCAGGAACGCCTTGCAGCCCTTGACCACGCCCATCAGGTTGATTGCGATCTGCCAGTCCCAATCCTCCAGCGACAGCTCCTCGAAGAAGCCGCCCGAGGCGACGCCAGCGTTGTTGACGATGATGTCGATGCCGCCCAGCTTCTCTTCGCAGGCCTGGGCGAAGGCGGTGAGCTGGCTGTAGTCACGGACGTCGCAGCGCTGGGTGAAACCATCGCCGCCGGCTTCGCGGACCAGCTTGAGGGTTTCGGCCAGACCGGCTTCGTTGACGTCGGAGAGGGCCAGCTGCCAGCCCTCGCGCGCCCAGCGCAGGGCGATTTCGCGGCCGAGCCCGGAACCAGCGCCAGTGATCATGATGCGATTTTGCATGGTGAGGTGCCTTTCTGCTTGTGCGGTAGATGAGCCGCAGTGTAGCGAAGGCCATAGTGGCACCACCCTTGAATCACGGTGCTGAATGATGAGGGCAAACGCCGCTAGCGGCGCGTCATCAAACGCCTCGCCAGCAGGCAATAGGGCACCAGGTTGATCAGCAGCACGAAGGCCCCGAGCCAGAGCTGGATGCCCGGCGTGAGCCCCGCAGGATAGATCAATGGCACCAGGTAGTGCTCGATGAAGCCCCCGCTGTAGCCCTGCTCCCCCGCCGCGCGGCGCAGACGGTTTTCCAGGGGCGTGAGCGGGCAGACGAGATGAAGGAATTCCGCCGTGGCGCCCCAGGCCACTGCCGGCAGGTGCAGCCAGGCCAGGCGCGGCCACTTCAGCACCAGCACCCCACCCACCACCACGAACAGGATGAAGGCCAGGTGCAGCAGCAGTACCGCGTCGGCGGCGATCCGGTCACTCATGGCGGGGCGTCCACAGGGTCGTTTTCCTTGAACCATCTCGAATGGAGGTCAGTCGGTAATCAGGGGCACGGTCGACTTACCATCAACGATAACGCCACGTGCCCTGGCAATCCCAGCTACCGAGGAGCCATTGCCCATGATCACCATTCTGCTGCTCATCATCCTGATCCTGCTGCTAATCGGCGGCCTGCCGGTCTTCCCCTATTCCCGCAATTGGGGCTATGGCCCGTCGAGCATGGTTGGGTTGCTGCTGGTCATAGTGGTGGTGCTCCTGCTGTTCGGCATGATCTAGCCGTCAACGCCGAGCAACCTACTTACTGCCCTGGCGAAGCCGGGAATGCTCGCTGAGTTCGGCCTCGATGAAGGCCGAGATCATTGCTCGATAGACGGCTTCGACCACGCCCTCGTCTCCTCCCGATTCGACTGCCAGCTCCCTGACCCTGGCGATGACGGCAGCCACCCGTTGCGGCGCTTCGACCTCCGCCTTGTCACGCTTGTACCGAGCTGCCTTCCGCACATAGGCACCTCGCTCGGCGAGCAAGGCGACTATCCGGCGGTCGAGCAAATCGATCTGCGCTCGAACCTCATCGAGGCTGCTGCAATCCATGGTTTCCATTGTCGCTCCTTGTAGAAGGTTGATTGCGGTAACTGATGCGAACCTTACACAAGCATCACGCAAGACAGGGCGAGCATGGATCCCTTCCTTTTGTAGGTTGGCGCTGAGCGAAGCGAAGCCCAACGAAGCGAACACAACAGACCCCGCAAACAACAAAAAGGGCAGCCCGAAGGCTGCCCCAAGTCTTGCAAGGGATAACGTGGATCAGTGGGCGACGGCACCACTGGCGCCGAGGCCAGTCTGGGAGCGCACGAACTGCGGGTAGAAGCGTGCACGCTCTTCGTCCGCGGCGGCCGACTTGTCGGTGATGGAGAAGAACCAGATACCGACGAAGGCAACGAAGATGGAGAACAGCGCCGGGTACTCGTAGGGGTAGACCGGAGTTGCATGGCCGAGGATCTGCACCCAGATGGTCGGGCCGAGGATCATCAGGCCAACCGCGGTGACCAGGCCCAGCCAGCCACCGATCATGGCGCCACGGGTGGTCAGCTTCTTCCAGTACATGGAGAGGATCAGCACCGGGAAGTTGCAGCTGGCGGCGATGGAGAAGGCCAGGCCCACCATGAAGGCGATGTTCTGCTTCTCGAACAGGATGCCCAGGCCGATCGCCACGAAGCCCAGGGCCACGGTGGTGATCTTCGATACGCGCAGCTCGTCCTTCTCGCTCGCCTTGCCCTTCTTGACCACGGACGCATAAAGGTCGTGGGACACCGCCGAGGCACCGGCCAGGGTCAGGCCAGCGACCACCGCCAGGATGGTGGCAAAGGCCACCGCGGAGATGAAGCCGAGGAACAGGCTGCCGCCCACGGCGTTGGCCAGGTGCACCGCTGCCATGTTGTTGCCGCCCAACAGCAGGCCGCTGGCATCCTTGAAGGCCGGGTTGGTGCTGACCAGCAGGATGGCGCCGAAGCCGATGATGAAGGTCAGGATATAGAAGTAGCCGATGAAACCGGTGGCGTAGAACACCGACTTGCGGGCTTCCTTGGCGTCGCTGACGGTGAAGAAGCGCATCAGGATGTGCGGTAGGCCAGCGGTACCGAACATCAGGGCCAGACCGAGGGAGATGGCGGAGATCGGGTCTTTCACCAGGCCGCCGGGGCTCATGATGGCCTCGCCTTTCGGGTGGACCTTGATGGCCTCGCTGAACAGGGTAGCGATGTCGAAGTTGACGTGCTTGAGCACCATGATCGCCATGAAGGAGGCGCCCGAGAGCAGCAGCACGGCTTTGATGATCTGTACCCAGGTGGTGGCCAGCATGCCGCCGAACAGCACGTAGCAGACCATCAGGATACCCACCAGAACCACCGCGACGTGGTAGTTCAGGCCGAACAGCAACTCAATCAGTTTGCCGGCGCCGACCATCTGCGCGATCAGGTAGAAGGCCACCACCACCAGCGAGCCGCTGGCGGACAGGGTGCGGATTTCCTTCTGCTTGAGGCGGTAGGACGCCACGTCGGCAAAGGTGTACTTGCCGAGGTTACGCAGGCGTTCAGCGATCAGGAAGAGAATGACCGGCCAGCCCACCAGGAAGCCGATGGAGTAGATCAGGCCGTCATAGCCGGAGGTGAATACCAGGGCGGAAATACCCAGGAAGGACGCCGCCGACATGTAGTCACCGGCAATTGCCAGACCGTTCTGGAAACCGGTGATGCTGCCGCCAGCGGTGTAGAAGTCGGAGGCCGACTTGCTGCGCTTGGAGGCCCAGTAGGTGATGTACAGGGTGGCGCCGACGAAGGCGACGAACATGACGATGGCCGAGGTGTTCAGCGGCTGCCGCTGGACATCGCCCTCGATGGCACCGGCTGCCCAGAGGGCGGGGGCCACGGCCATCAGGCCGAGCACGGCAAGGATGCGCGCGATCATTACTGGACCTCCTTGAGGATCTCGTGGTTCAAGCGGTCGAACTCGCCGTTGGCGCGGCGCACGTAGATGCCGGTCAGCACGAAGGCGGACAGGATCAGACCGATACCGATCGGGATACCCCAGGTAACCGGAGAGTCAGGGTTGATGCGGGTGCCGAGCACTTGCGGCTCGAAAGCGATCAGGAGAATGAAGGCCAGGTAAAGGCCGAGCATGATGGCAGAAAGTATCCAGGCGAAGCGTTCTCGCTTGGAAACCAGTTCCTGAAAACGCGGATTCTCCTGAATCCGCTTGTAGGTGCTGTCGTTCATTGTTGTTGTCCTCCACAGCGCGGGTTGCTGGTGAAATCAACAATAAAACGGCCGTACAAGCGCAACAGACGACCTTAGTCGAACATTGGGCCATTCTCGACCAAGGTCGTACACGATCCATAAGGCAAAACTATCGACACCATCGCCGATGAACATTTCCTTGTATCGCGAATGAGCCCTAGCCTGATCACACCGAATAACCATTCGAATGACCGGGGTGCACCATGCTCAAGACCGTGACCTTCACCCTCATGCACTTCTGCATCGCGTTCAGCGTCGCCTATGCCCTCACCGGCAGCATCACGGTCGGCGGACTGGTAGCGGCGGTGGAGCCGCTGTGCAACTCGGTAGGTTTCTACTTCCACGAAAAGATCTGGAAGCGCTTTGAGAAGGGCGACAAGCCGCCGATGCCAAAGCACGCCTGGCTGCACCACCACGCCTGACGGGGCACGGCGCCGAAATGCGCTGTCTGGAATTTCCCGTTCCGGGCCGTAGGAGCGAGGTGGGCTAATCCGCTAAGATGCGCGGCTTTGCCCTCACGCAAGCACGCCCACCATGAGTCAGAACGCCCGTTTCCCTGCACTCCCCTACCTGTTTTCCTTCCTGATCTCCGTATTGGCCCTCGCGGGCCTCTGGTACGGTCTCGGCAAGCCGGTGATCCTGCCGGACGCCGCCACCCCCAGCCACAAGCTGCAGTGCGCGTCCTACAGCCCGTTCGACAAGGACCAGTCGCCGTTCGACCAGCCCTTCGTGCTGCGCCCCGAGCGCATGGACGCCGACCTCGCCCTGCTGGCGACCCGCTTCCACTGCGTACGCACCTACTCCATGACCGGTCTGGAAGCCATTCCGGAGCTGGCCCGCAAGCACGGCCTCAAGCTGATGCTGGGCGCCTGGGTCAACGGCAACCCGGTGGACACCCAGAAAGAGATCGACGCCCTGGTCAAAGCCGCCAATGCCAACCCGGATGTGGTGCAGTCGGTGATCGTGGGCAACGAAACCCTGCTGCGCAAGGAAGTCACCGGCGCCCAGTTGGCCAGGCTGATCGAGCAGGTCAAGGCCCAGGTGAAGCAACCGGTAACCTACGCGGACGTCTGGGAATTCTGGCTGCGTCACCCGGAAGTTGCCCCGGCGGTGGACTTCCTCACCATCCACCTGCTGCCGTACTGGGAAGACGACCCCGCCGGCATCGACCAGGCCCTGCGCCATGCCGCCGAAATCCGCCAGGTGTTCGGCAACAAGTTCGCACCCAAGGACATCTTCATCGGCGAAACCGGCTGGCCCAGCGAAGGCCGCCAGCGCGAAACCGCCGTCCCCAGCCGCGTCAACGAGGCCAGGTTCATTCGCGGCTTCGTCGCCATGGCCGAACAGAACGGCTGGGGCTACAACCTGATCGAAGCCTTCGACCAGCCCTGGAAGCGCGCCAGCGAAGGCGCCGTGGGCGGCTACTGGGGCCTGTTCGACGCCGACCGCCAGGAGAAAGGCGTGCTCGCCGGCCCCGTCACCAACCTGCCCTACTGGCCCATGTGGCTGGGTATTTCCGGCCTGATCTTCCTCGCTACCCTGGCGCTCGCCGGCCGGCCGGCCTCCACTCGCGCCGCCCTGGTGCTACCGCTGCTGGCGGCCGTGGGCGCCGCCAGTATCGGCCTGTGGGGTGAAATGGCGCGGGTCACCAGCCGCTTCGTCGGCGAGTGGCTGTGGGCCGCCTTCCTGGTTGGCCTCAATCTGGTTGTCCTGGCCCATGGCGCCCTGGCCCTGTCCGCTCGTGCGGGTGGGCGTGGCCGTCTGTTCGACTGGCTGGAAGCCCGTGGTGGCTGGTGGCTGGCCGCCTCCGGCTTCGCCGGAGCGGTGCTGATGCTGGCCCTGGTGTTCGACGCCCGCTACCGCAGCTTCCCCAGCGCCGCCCTGCTGCTGCCGGCTTTGGTCTACCTGTTCCGCCCGGTAGCCGTACCCCGTCGCGAAGTCGCCCTGATGGCGGTGCTGATCGGCGCCGGCATCGTGCCGCAGCTCTACGAAGAAACTCTGGGCAACGTCCAGGCCATCGGCTGGGCTGCCGTAAGCACGCTCCTGCTGGCAGCCCTGTGGCGTTGCCTGCGGGTTCGCGGTTGATCCGGGACGTGCTCTGCCCCTGTGGGAGCGAATTCATTCGCGATTGAAATCGCTCCCACAGGCACGACATTCCTCCTTCACCGGAAACAAAAAAGGACGCTCAAGGCGTCCTTTTTGTTTGTGCGCTGGAAACTCAGGCGCTGGCCGCAACCAGTTCCGGCTGGCGGCGCACCAGGCGCAGGCCGGCGATAACGCAAGCGAACACCGCAAGACTCGCGGTATAGAGCACCAGGGCCGGCAGGGCGAAGAGCAGCGCCAGCAGGGCCAGGAACCAACCAGCGCGACCAGGCACGAAGAAGGCGACAAGGGCGGCGCCGAGGCTGATCCAGGCGATGATGCGGAAGTGGATCAACAGGCCGAGGCCGGCGCGCGCCTGGCACTCCCAGCGTTGCGCCTCGTCGACGCACAGGCCGACCCACTGGCCGTCCTCCATCAGGGCGAAACGAACGCCGTAGCTGGCCGCCAGCCAAAGTGGCAGCAGGATCAGCAGCAGGATGAGGGACGAACGGCTGGGCATGGTTCTCTCCGAATGGGTAAGCGGCGCCAAGGATACCCCCACGCCCGTGGTATGCAAGGACCTTGCAACCTGCCGAGTCGTACCGGCCTGATGGATGGCCCGCACTTGCCGGACTTGCAGTTGTCATAGCCTCGGTATTCACTCATCACGTTCACTTATAAGGAACGCAGCCTGCCGGCCTCGCCGGCGTGCCGAGGGAGCGGCTGACGCTGCCTGGCAGGGCCTGGCTTCCACAGAACCTGAACAGGAACCCTTTCCTATGCTCCGTCTTCGCCTCGCCGTCCTATTGGGCAGCCTGACCTTCTGCGCGCACGTGCTGGCTGCGGATGTGGACGCGGCCAGCTACGGCTTTCCGATCACCAACCCCTTCGAGGCGACCATCGCCACCACGCCGCCGGACCTGCGCAGCCAAGTGCCGGCGGACGATGACATCACGCAATCGGACTACGACCTCAAACTGCGCCCGGAACGGGAAAGCGCGCTGCCGGACAACTTCTGGCCCGTGAAGAAGATGCGCTATCGAATGGCCCAGCAGAAAGGTCCTGCGCCCCTGGTGTTCATCATCGCCGGCACCGGCGGCAACTACGCCAGCACCCATGCCGAGAACCTCAAGAAGCTGTTCTATGGCGCTGGTTATCATGTGGTGCAGCTTTCTTCCCCCACCAGCTACGACTTCATGGCAGCCGCCTCGCGCCATGCCACGCCGGGCCTGACCGCCGAAGACGCCGACGACCTTTACCGGGTGATGCAGGCCGTACGCGCCCAGCATCCCGCCCTGCCGATCACCGACTTCTACCTCACCGGTTACAGCCTCGGCGCCCTGGAAGCAGCCTTCGTAAGCCATCTGGACGAGACCCGCCGAAGCTTCAACTTCAAACGCGTGCTGCTGCTCAATCCGCCGGTGAACCTCTACACCTCGGTGACTAACCTCGATCGCCTGGTGCAGACCCGCGTCAAGGGCGTCGACGACACCACCACCTTCTACCAGGTGGTGCTCGGCAAACTGACCCGCTACTTCCAGCAGAAGGGCTACATCGACCTGAACGACGCGCTGCTGTTCGACTTCCAGGAATCCAGGCAGCGTCTGTCCAAGGAGCAGATGGCGATGCTAATCGGCACCTCCTTCCGCTTCTCTTCCTCGGATATCGCGTTCACCTCGGACCTGATCAATCGCCGCGGCCTGATCACCCCGGTGAAGTACCCTATCAACGAAGGCACCAGCCTGACGCCTTTCTACAAGCGCGCCTTGCAGTGCGATTTCGACTGTTACATCACCGAGCAGCTGATCCCGTACTGGCGTGCCCGCTACAACGGCGGCAGCCTGGCCCAGCTGATCAACCAGGTCAGCCTCTACGCGCTGGAGGATTACCTCAAGGTCAGCAGCAAGATAGCCGTGATGCATAACGCCGACGATCTCATTCTCGGCCCCGGCGACCTGGGGTTCCTGCGCCGCGCAATGGGCGACCGGCTGACCCTGTACCCCCACGGCGGGCACTGCGGCAACCTCAACTACCGCGTCAACGGCGACGCCATGCTGGAGTTCTTCCGTGGCTAAGAAAGCCCTCTTCCTTGCCCTGCTGCTGGCCAGCGGCCTGATCCAGGCCCAGGAACCCGATCAGGACGGCTTCACCCAGCCGCTGAAGGATCTCAAGTTCAATCCCGGCCTGGACCAGCGTGAGTTCGAGCGCTCAACCCTGGACGCGCTGAACGTCTACGACCCCTACGAGTCCTGGAACCGGCGTGTCTACCACTTCAACTACCGCTTCGACGAATGGGTGTTCCTGCCGGTGGTGCGCGGCTATCGCTACGTCACACCGGGCTTCGTGCGCAGCGGGGTGAGCAACTTCTTCAGCAACCTGGGCGACGTGCCCAACCTGTTCAACAGCCTGCTGCAGCTCAAGGGCCAGCGCTCCATGGAAATCACTGGCCGCCTGATGCTCAATACCACCATCGGCGTGGCCGGCCTCTGGGACCCGGCCACGCGCATAGGGTTGCCCAAGCAGATCGAAGACTTCGGCCAGACCCTGGGCGTCTACGGCGTGAATGAAGGCCCCTACCTGATGCTGCCAATCCTCGGTCCATCCAACCTGCGAGACACCGGCGGGCTGGTGGTGGACTACGTGGCGGACTACCAGATCAACTTCCTCAATGTGCCGGAAGTCAGCAGCGACCACCCGGAGATCACCGCGCTGCGCATGGTGGATAAGCGCTATACCACCCAGTTCCGCTACGGCCAGCTCAATTCGCCCTTCGAGTACGAGAAGCTGCGCTACGTCTACACCGAGTCGCGCAAGCTGCAGATTGCCGAGTAAGCGGCGCACGGACTGCCCCCAGAGGAAAAGCACAGCGAGCCGCCTATCTTCGACCTCGACCTGCCAAGCGACAGCCGGGTAGCACCGAAACTGGCCGACAGCCTGCGGGTGATGCTCGACGTCTATAAGGGCGGGGGGCACGTCAGTGGCCATGCCATCGGCAAGGGACGGATGGTGCGCCTCTCTGAAAAAGGTGCACTGGACCTGGCCAGCGATGGTCGATTCGGCCAGTAACGGGCGCCGGATCAGAGCGCCGGAGTCACCTGCGGGTGTACCGGCGCTGTCTCCAGGCCGAGGAAGCGTTGCAGTTCGGCGCGCTTGGCCATGGCATCCTGGTAACCCAGTTCGATCAGCTCGTTGCAATACCCCGGTTCGAACAGCAGGTAGCTGAGCACACCCGCGCCGCTTGCCCGGGTCGCTCCCGGCCCACGCAGGAAGGTGCGAATAGCGCGGGGCATCTCGCGTCGGTGGCGAGCGGCGATTTCGTCCAGCGGCCGGCTCGGCGAAATCACCAGCACGTCCACCTGTTCCGAACTCAGATTGCGCGGCCGAGCCTCGGTCGGAATGGCTCGGCTCATATGATTGATTCGCTCCAGCAACTCGATATCGCTTTCCAGGTTGTCGATGAAGGTGCTGTTCAGCAGATGCCCGCTGATCTGCGCCAGGGTTGGCGGACGCCCCCCTTGGGCCTGCGTCATTTCCTGGGTGGGATTCATGCCCAAAGGGTTGCCGCTCACACCTACCACCAATATCCGAGTGGCGCCAAGGTGCAACGCCGGGCTGATCGGGGCCGTCTGGCGTACCGCGCCGTCGCCGAAGTATTCGCGGCCCAGACGCTCGGCCGGAAACAACAGGGGAATTGCGGCGCTGGCCATCAGGTGCTCGACGCCGAGCCGGGTCGGTACGCCGACGCGGCGATGGCGGAACCAGGGATCGATGGTGGCGCGTCCTTGGTAGAAAGTTACCGCCTGGCCGGTTTCGTAGCCGAAGGCGGTCACCGCCACGGCACGCAATTGGCGAGTACGGACGGCGGCGGAGATACCTGTAAAGTCCAGTTCACGCGCCAGCAGTTCGCGTAGCGGGGCGTTGTCCAGCAGCGCCACCGGGATGTCACGGCCAAGACCGAGCAGGCTGTGACCGAAGAAGCGCGAGCTCTGGCGAATCACGCCAGGCCAGTCACTGCGGTAGATCTGCCCGCAATGAAAGCCCTGCCAGACGCTGTTGAGGCGGCGGATCGCCTGGCTGAAATGCATCGCACCGCAGGCCAGGCCCACGGCATTCACCGCCCCGGCAGAAGTCCCCACAATCACGGGAAAAGGGTTGCAGGCAGCATCCGGCAGCAGGTCGGCGATGGCGCCGAGCACGCCCGCCTGATAAGCCGCCCGCGAACCGCCACCCGAGAGGATCAGCCCAGTCACGGGCTTCTTGGCGGTGGCGCTGGCTTCCATGGACGACTCTCCGGGCGGTCTGTTGCGAGTATAGGTTTCAGTAAAGCTTGGGCGCGCCTTCCGGGCGGGTCTTGAAACGGCGGTGGGCCCAGAGGTACTGCTCGGGGCACTCGCGCACCGCACCTTCTACCCAGTGGTTGATGCGCAGGCAATCGTCCTCTTCCGTTTCACCGGGGAAGTCGGCCAGCGGCGGATGGATCACCAGCTTGTAGCCGGAACCATCGTCCAGGCGGCGCTGGGTGAAGGGCAGGACAATGGCGCGCCCCAGGCGGGCGAATTTGGTGGTGGCGGTAACGGTGGCCGCCTCGATGCCGAACAGCGGCACGAACAGGCTCTGCTTGCGGCCGTAATCCTGGTCCGGCGCGTACCAGATGGCACGTCCCGCGCGCAGCACCTTGAGCATGGCGCGCACGTCCTCACGCTCGACGGCAGTGGCGTCGAGGTTGTGGCGTTCGCGGCCGCGACGCTGGATGAAGTCGAACACCGCATTCTTGTGCTCGCGGTACATGCCGTCGATGGTGTGCACCTGGCCGAGCAGCGCCGCGCCAATTTCCAGAGTGGTGAAGTGCAGGGCCATGAGGATCACCCCCTGCCCGTCCGCCTGGGCCTTCTGCAGGTGCTCCAGCCCTTCTATATGGGCAAGCCGGGCCAGCCGCGGCTTGGGCCACCACCAGCTCATGGCCATTTCGAAGAAGGCGATGCCGGTGGAGGCGAAGTTGTCCTGAAGCAGCCGGTCGCGCTCAACGCTGGATAACTCCGGGAAGCACAACTCCAGGTTGCGCCGGGCAATCTTGCGCCGAGAACCGGCCACCCGCAGCATCAACGCCCCCAGCATGCGCCCCAGGCCCAGTTGCACCCGGTAGGGCAACAGGGTGATCAGCCAGAGCAGGCCCAGACCCAGCCACAGCGCCCAATAGCGCGGGTGGAGGAACTGTGGGCGAAATTGAGGTCTATCCATCTCTGAATCCGCTTGAGCGAGAAAACCGCGCATTCTACTCCAAATGCGCTGCACCCTCCGGCTTGCTAGCGCCGGGCGATCTCGCTATAAGTCCTCGCCATTCACGATTGCAGGCAGACCATGAGCCAAGCCGACCTTCTCGACCAAGAACCTGTGTTCCAGCTCAAGGGCAGCATGCTCGCCATCACCGTGATGGAACTGGCCCACAACGACCTCGCACGCCTCAATCGGCAGCTGGACGAAAAAGTCGCCCAGGCCCCCAACTTCTTTCAGAACACCCCGCTGGTGATGGCGCTGGACAAGCTGCCTGAGGGCGAGCCGCCGCTGGATCTCCCCGCCCTGCTGGAAACCTGCCGCCGTCACGGCCTGCGCACGCTGGCCATCCGCGCCCAACGCGAAGAGCACATCGCCGCCGCCGACGCGCTGGACATCCCGGTGCTGCCACCGTCAGGCGCCCGCGAACGACTCATCGACCCGGTGGAACCCGAGGTGAAGAAAAAGCCGGAAAAGCCGGCCGAACCGCCCAAGCCCGAGGTGCAACCCACCAAGATCATCACCACCCCCGTGCGTGGCGGCCAGCAGATCTATGCGCCCGGCGGCGACCTGGTGGTCCTGGCCGCGGTCAGTCCCGGGGCGGAACTTCTCGCCGACGGCAACATCCATGTGTACGGTCCCATGCGCGGCCGTGCCCTGGCCGGCATCAAGGGCGATGCCAAGGCGCGAATTTTCTGCCGCCAGCTGGCCGCCGAGCTGGTTTCGGTAGCCGGTCAGTACAAGGTTGCCGACGACCTGCGACGTGATCCGCTCTGGGGTCAGCCGGTGCAAGTCAGCCTGTCGGGAGACGTGTTGAACATCACCCGCCTTTAACGGATACTGCCGCGAATTTTCAGGGACATGAAAGGGAAGACGGACGGCTCGGATGGGCCGATAACTTCCCGACTTTCTTATCATTTGGGGTGAATCACCTTGGCCAAGATCCTCGTTGTCACGTCCGGCAAGGGTGGTGTGGGTAAAACCACCACCAGCGCCGCCATCGGTACCGGTCTCGCACTGCGCGGTCACAAGACCGTCATCGTCGACTTCGACGTCGGCCTGCGTAACCTGGACCTGATCATGGGTTGCGAACGCCGCGTGGTGTACGACTTCGTCAACGTCATCAATGGCGAAGCGTCCCTCACCCAGGCCCTGATCAAAGACAAGCGCCTGGAAAACCTCTACGTCCTGGCGGCCAGCCAGACCCGCGACAAAGACGCGCTGACCCTCGAAGGCGTCGGCAAGGTCATCGAGGAACTGGCGCAGAACTTCGAGTACGTGGTCTGCGACTCGCCGGCCGGTATCGAGAAAGGTGCCCACCTGGCCATGTACTACGCCGACGAGGCGATCGTCGTGACCAACCCGGAAGTCTCTTCCGTTCGCGACTCCGACCGCATGCTCGGCCTGCTGGCCAGCAAGTCCCGTCGCGCCGAGAAGGGCGAAGACCCGATCAAGGAGCGCCTGCTCCTGACCCGCTACAACCCCGAGCGCGTTACCAAGGGCGAAATGCTCGGCGTCGAAGACGTCGAGGAAATCCTCGCCATCAACCTGCTCGGTGTCATTCCGGAATCCCAGGCGGTACTCAAGGCCTCCAACCAGGGTATTCCGGTCATCCTCGACGACCAGAGCGACGCCGGCCAGGCGTACAGCGATGCCGTCGACCGCCTGCTCGGCAAGGAACTGCCTCACCGCTTCCTCGACGTGCAGAAGAAAGGACTCTTACAACGCCTGTTCGGAGGCCGTGAATGAACATTTTCGACTTCTTTCGCGAGCGGAAGAAGCAGAACAGCGCTTCGATCGCTAAGGAACGACTCCAGATCATCGTTGCCCACGAACGTGGCCAGCGTAGCCAACCGGATTACCTGCCTGCCCTGCAGAAGGATCTGGTGGATGTGATTCGCAAGTACGTCAACATCGACCAGGAACAAGTCCAGGTCATACTGGAGGACCAGGGCAGCTGCTCCATCCTCGAGCTCAACATCACCCTGCCCGATCGTTGATCGACGCAGCTGTGCAATGACGGCGGCCTTGGCCGCCGTCGGCGTTTCCGGAACTCCCATGCCGCTTTCCCAGATCGAATTCATCCACCAGGACGACGCCCTGCTGGTGGTGAACAAGCCCACGCTCCTGCTCTCGGTGCCCGGCCGCGCCGACGACAACAAGGATTGCCTGATCACTCGCCTGCAGGAAAACGGCTACCCGGAGGCACGCATCGTCCACCGGCTGGACTGGGAAACGTCCGGACTGATTGTGCTGGCGCGCGATGCCGACAGCCACCGGGAGCTGTCCCGCCAGTTCCATGACCGCGAAACCGAGAAGGCCTACACCGCCCTCTGCTGGGGCCAACCGGAGCTGGACAGCGGCCGCATCGAGCTGCCCCTGCGGTATGACCCGCCGACCAAGCCGCGCCATGTGGTGGACTTTGAACACGGCCGCCACGCCCTGACCTTCTGGCAAGTGGTGGAGCGCTGCGGGCACTACTGCCGCGTCGAGCTGACCCCCATTACCGGCCGCTCGCACCAGTTGCGCGTGCACATGCTGTCCATCGGCCATCCGCTGCTGGGCGACCGCCTCTATGCCAACCCCGAGGCCCTGGCGGCTCACGACCGGCTCTGTCTGCACTCCAGCCTGCTCTGCCTGACCCATCCGCAGACGGGCGAGCGCCTGCGATTCGAGTGCCCGGCACCGTTCTGACCTAGGCTCAAGAAAAAGGCTTGCGCGCATTCGGGGAAATCATGGCCTTCACCGAGTTCTACAACGCCACCGAGGGCCAACCTGCCCGCTTTACCCTGCTCACCGCCCTGGAGAACTGGAGCGGGCCGCCCGGCCATGCGCTGGACCTGGGTTGCGGTGCAGGGCGCGACACCCTGGAACTGCTCCGACGAGGCTGGCGAGTACTGGCCGTGGATGCCGAACCCGAGGCCCTGGCCCGCCTCCAAGCCCAGCTGGACGAAGAGAAGCGCGTGCGGCTGGAAAGCCTCTGCTGTCGCTTCGAGTCCATGCCGTTACCGCCAGCCAACCTGGTCAACTCCAGCTTCGCCCTGCCCCTCTGCCCTCCCGCCGCGTTTCCCAACCTGTGGCAGGGCATCTGCAACGCGCTGCCGGTGGGCGGCCTCTTCGCCGGGCACCTGTTCGGCGAACGGGATGACTGGGCGGACAACGGCATCACCATCCTGCGCCGCCGGCAGCTGGAAGAACTGCTGACCGGCTGGGACGTGCTGATGCTGGAAGAAAAGGAAGAAGACGGCATCACCGCCAAGGGCCGCAACAAGCATTGGCACCTGTTCTCGGTGGTCGCCCGGCGGCTCTGACCAGAGCCACCGTCCCTGTGGGAGCGAATTCATTCGCGATTGAAATCGCTCCCACAGGTACAGGCGGCAGCCCTCACTATCGGCCTGTTAGCGAAAATTCACCGCTGGTCGCCCTCCTAATCACCGGGGGCGATGGGATAAACTCCCGACCACTGCTGTCCGGAGTCCCACAATGCGCGAAGAGTTGAACCAGGGCCTGATCGATTTCCTCAAGGCCTCGCCCACCCCCTTCCACGCCACCCGCAGCCTGGCCAAGCGCCTTGAGGCCGCCGGCTACGTGCGCCTCGATGAACGCGAGGCCTGGCGCATCGAAAACGGCGGGCGTTATTACGTCACCCGCAACGACTCCTCCATCGTCGCCATCAAGCTCGGCAAGCGCCCCGTCCTCGAAGGCGGCCTGCGCCTGGTCGGCGCGCATACCGACAGCCCTTGCCTGCGGGTCAAACCGAATCCGGAACTGCACAAGCAGGGCTTCTGGCAACTGGGCGTGGAAGTCTACGGCGGCGCCCTGCTCGCGCCCTGGTTCGACCGCGACCTGTCCCTGGCCGGCCGCGTCACCTACCGTGCCGCTGGCATGGTGGAAAGCCAGCTGGTCGATTTCCAGGCCCCTATCGCCGTGATCCCTAACCTGGCCATTCACCTCAACCGTGAAGCCAACCAGGGCTGGGCCATCAATGCCCAGACCGAACTGCCGCCGATCCTGGCACAACTGGCCGCGGGTGAAGCCCGTGATTTCCGCGACCTGCTGGCCGAGCAACTGACCCTGGAACACGGCGTCGTCGCTGACGCCGTGCTGGATTACGAGCTGTCCTTCTACGACACCCAGAGCGCCGCAGTCATTGGCCTGGGCGGCGACTTCATCGCCGGTGCGCGGCTCGACAACCTGCTGTCCTGCTATGCCGGCCTGCAGGCCCTGCTAGCCGCCGAAGCCGACGAAAGCTGCGTGCTGGTCTGCACCGACCACGAGGAAGTAGGCTCCTGCTCCGCCTGTGGCGCCGACGGCCCAATGCTGGAACAGATCCTGCGCCGCGTACTGCCGGAAGGAGACGCCTTCGCGCGCGTCATCCAGCGCTCCCTGCTGGTCTCCGCCGACAACGCCCACGGCGTGCACCCGAACTACGCCGACAAGCACGACGGCAACCACGGCCCGAAACTCAACGCCGGCCCGGTGATCAAGGTCAACAGCAACCAGCGCTACGCCACCAACAGCGAAACCGCCGGTTTCTTCCGCCACCTGTGCCTGGAAAACGAAGTGCCGGTGCAGAGCTTCGTGACCCGCAGCGACATGGGTTGCGGCTCCACCATCGGTCCGATCACCGCCAGCCAGCTGGGGGTTCGCACCGTGGACATCGGCTTGCCGACCTTCGCCATGCACTCCATTCGCGAACTGGCCGGCAGCCATGACCTGGCCCACCTGGTGAAGGTGCTGGCCGCCTTCTACTCCAGCCACGACCTGCCCTGCTAAGGAAGGAAGCCCGCATGCTCAGCCATATCCGCAACAGCCTGGGGGAAGCCAGGACCGCCCTGGACCGCTTCATCGCCAATGAGCAGGCCCTGAAGAGCATCGAGCGTGCGGCCGAACTCCTGATCGAAAGCTTCGAGAACAAGGGCAAGGCGTTCTCCTGCGGTAACGGCGGCTCGATGTGCGATGCCATGCACTTCGCCGAGGAGCTGACCGGTCGTTACCGCAAGAACCGCCCCGGCATCGCCGCCGTGTCCATCAGCGACGCCAGCCACATCAGCTGCGTCGCCAACGACTTCGGCTACGACTACATCTTCTCCCGCTACGTGGAATCCCACGGCCGTGCGGGCGACGTGCTGATCGCCATCAGCACCAGCGGCAAGAGCCCCAACGTGATCAAGGCCGCCGAAGCCGCCCGCGCCATCGGCGTGAAGGTGGTGGCCCTGACCGGCAAGCCCGGTTCAGCCCTGGAAGCCCTGGCCGACGTCTGCATCTGCGCCCCCGGCGGCGACTTCGCCGACCGCGTGCAGGAGTTGCACATCAAGGTCCTGCATATCCTGATCGAACTGGTCGAGCGCAAGCTGTCGCCAGAAAACTACGCCTGAGGGGCAATCCCTTCATCCTGTAGGGGGCGATTCATTCGCCAAAGGGCGGCGTAGCCGCCCCGTAGGTTGGTTCCGAGCGCAGCGAGGCCCAACGGTCCCGGCATCGGCCACGGAATGTTGGGTTTCGTTCCTCTGCGGAACGCCGCCCGACCCAACCTACAAGGCGCCCTACTCCGGCACTTCCACGCTCACGTGAATCGCATCATGCCGCCAGAACTCCAGGTCGCAGTCGATCAGCCTGCCGTGCTGGTCACGGTTGATCCGGGTAATGCGCAGGGCCGGGCTGCCGGCTGACACCTTCAGCGGCGCCGCCGCCTCCGGATGCAGGGCAGTGGGCACCATGTCGAAGCGTACTCGCCCGTAGCGGATGCCGTACTGGCTGTCGTACAGCTCGGTGAGCGAGCGCGTCAGGTCAAAATCGATGATGCCGGGGAAGTAGGCCGGGTTGAGGTAGTGCTCGACATAGAGCACCAGGCGCCCGTCGATGCGGCGGGCACGACGGATCTGGTAGACGCTGGACAGTGCTGGCAGCTCCAGCAGTTCGCAGATTTCCACACTGGCCGGAATCAGTCGCGCGCCCAACACCTCGGTCGCCGGTGTGCGTCCCTGCTCGGCCACCATGGCGTGGAAGTGACTGCGCACCAGGGGGTTGTAGGCGACTCGGGGCGGTGAAACGAACCAGCCACGACGTTCCTCGCGGTAGATCAGCCCCTGGGCTTCCAGTTGCCCCAGCGCTTCGCGCAGGGTAATGCGGGTGGTATCGAACAGCTCGCTCAGCTTGCGCTCGGCTGGCAGCTTGCTGCCGTGGGGCAGCAGGCCGTGTTCGATCTGAGCCTGCAGGGCGGTGCAGATGGCGGTCAGGGTGCGGGGCGCCTCGTCGCGCATCGAAAAACTCCAATCTGGAATAGACCAGCACCACAAGGGTGCGTCATGGCCGGGCTTTCCGGCCATCCTAGGCAGCCTAGATGACTGCGGGATGACAGTCAGGCACGCCTGCACACGCCATGCCATCGCCAATCGCGACAGCCTCCCGAATCAGTCACTTAGCCATGGTCTACGCTTTTCAGGCGTTTGCCGCCGCCATACCGGGCGGAGACCCTGAAATCAAACCGTCATCCAAGGCTTTTAGATTTGGCCTGGGTCTTGCTGATCTAGACCAACCTCCAAACCTGCTAAGGAGCTTCACATGAAACGCCTGCTGCTGGCTTCACTGATGGGAACGGCCATCGTCCTGGGAACCCAGGCGATGGCAAGCGATGCAGATCTGAAGAGTCTCGAACAAGCCGCTCGCAAGGAAGGTGCGGTGAACAGCGTGGGCATGCCCGACAGCTGGGCCAACTGGAAAGACACCTGGGTCGACCTCAACAAACTGTACGGCCTCAAGCACGTCGACACCGACATGAGCTCGGCCCAGGAAATCGCCAAGTTCGCCGCCGAGAAGGACAACGCCACCGCCGACATCGGCGACGTGGGCGCGGCCTTCGGCCCCATCGCCGTCCAGCAGGGCGTGACGCAGCCGTACAAGCCCAGCACCTGGGCACAGATCCCCGATTGGGCCAAGGACGCCGACGGCCACTGGATGCTGGCCTATACCGGCTCCATCGCCTTCATCGTCAACAAGCAACTGGTGAAGGAAGCGCCCAAGTCCTGGGCCGACCTGAAGCAAGGCAAGTACAAGGTCGCCATCGGTGACGTCAGCGCCGCCGCCCAGGCCGTCAACGGCGTACTGGCCGCCGCCATCGCCAACGGCGGCAACGAGAAGAACATCCAGCCGGGCCTGGACTTCTTCGCCGAAATCGCCAAACAGGGCCGCCTGTCGCTGTCCAACCCGACCATCCAGACCCTGGAAAAGGGTGAGGTGGAAGTGGGTATCGTCTGGGATTTCAACGGCCTGTCCTACCGCGACCAGATCGACCCCAGCCGATTCGACGTGCTGATCCCCTCCGATGGCTCGGTGATCTCCGGCTACACCACCATCATCAACAAGTACGCGAAGAACCCCAACGCGGCGAAGCTGACGCGTGAGTACATCCTCAGCGACGCCGGCCAGATCAACCTGGCCAAAGGCAACGCCCGCCCGATTCGCGCCGAGCATCTGACCCTGCCAGCCGAGGTCCAGGCCAAGCTGCTGCCTAACGCGCAGTACGCCAAGGTCCAGCCGATCAAGGATGCCAAGGCCTGGGAAGAAACCTCCAAGGCACTGCCGCAACTGTGGCAAGAGCACGTGATCATCGAGATGGAATGATGAAGAACAAAGTCATCCTCGTGCTTCTGGATGGCCTGAACTACGAGGTGGCCCGGCACGCGCTGGGCCACCTGCAGGCCTGGTGCGGAGCCGGCAAGGCGGTGCTGTACAAGCTCCAGTGCGAGCTGCCGGCGCTGTCCCGCCCGCTCTACGAATGCATCCTTACCGGTGTTCCACCGATCCAGAGCGGCATCGTTCACAACGATGTGTCGCGCCTGTCGAAGGAGCGCAGCATCTTCCACTACGCCAGTGCCGCCGGGCTGACCACCGCCGCCGCCGCGTACCACTGGGTCAGCGAGCTGTACAACAACTCGCCTTTCAACGCCGCACGCGACCGCCACACCGAGGCCCCGCAGTTGCCGATCCAGCATGGCCACTTCTATTACGCCGACCACTATCCGGACTCGCACCTGTTCGCGGATGCCGAGAGCCTGCGCTTGCGCCACAACCCGGACTTCCTCCTGGTGCACCCGATGAACGTGGACGACGCCGGTCACAAGCACGGTCTCGACTCACCCCAGTACCGCAACAGCGCGCGGGTCGCGGACATCCTGCTGGCCGAGTACCTGCAGCGCTGGCTGGATGCCGGCTACCAGGTACTGGTGACCGCCGACCACGGCATGAACAACGACCGCTCCCACAACGGCATGCTCCCCGAGGAGCGTGAAGTGCCGATGTTCGTCCTGGGCGACGCCTTCAGCCTGGACACCACGGCGCAGCCAAAGCAGACCGAACTGTGCGGCACCGTCTGCGAGTTGCTCGGGGTTGCCCATGACAAGGCCATTTGCCGGGAGCTGCTGAAGTGAATTCAACCAACCGGGGCAAATGGCTGGCGCTGCTCTGCCTGCTGCCCTTCACCCTGTTCTTCATTCTGTTCCAGATCGCGCCGCTGGCCTGGGTCGCGATCCACAGCCTGAACACGCCGGAAGGCTGGGGCCTGGGCAACTACGCCAAGGTGTTCAGCTCGAAGTTCTACCTGCAGGCCATCAAGCACAGTCTGCAGATCGCCTTCTGGTCGAGCCTGATCGGCATCGTTATCGCGGTGGTCGGCAGCTATTCGCTGCGCAAGGTGGATTCGAAGCTGCGCGACTTCGTCATGGCCTTCTCGAACATGACCAGCAACTTCGCCGGTGTGCCGCTGGCTTTTGCCTTCATCATCCTGCTCGGCTTCAACGGTGCGCTGACCATCCTCCTCAAGCAGTCCGGCGTGATCGAGGACTTCAACCTCTACTCCAAGACCGGCCTGATCGTGCTCTACACCTACTTCCAGATTCCCCTCGGCGTGCTACTGCTCTACCCGGCCTTCGACGCCCTGCGCGAGGACTGGCGCGAGTCGGCCGCCCTGCTGGGTGCCAGCCCCTGGCAGTTCTGGCGGCACATCGGCCTGCCGGTGCTGACCCCTGCGCTGCTGGGCACCTTCGTCATCCTGCTGGCCAACGCCCTGGGCGCCTATGCCACCGTCTACGCGCTGACCACCGGGAACTTCAACGTGCTGACCATCCGCATCGCCGCCATGGTCGCCGGCGATATCGCGCTCAACCCCAACCTGGCCAGCGCCCTGGCGATGGTGCTGGTGGGGCTGATGGCGCTGATCACGGTGGTGCACCAGTGGCTGCTGAAGAGGAGCTACCATGTCGCGCGCTGAATCCCGCAACGCCGGTCTTTACCACCGCACGGTGGTCTGGCTGCTGTTCCTGATCTTGCTGCTGCCGCTGGCCGGCACCCTGCTCTACTCGCTGTCCACCAGTTGGTCGGCGACCATCCTCCCGGACGGGCTGACGCTCAGGTGGTACCTGGCGCTGTGGAGCGACACGCGTTTTCTCACCGCCTTCGGCCAATCGCTGCTGGTGTGCTTCGGCGCCCTGGCCCTGTCGGTGGTGCTGATCCTGCCGCTGCTGTTCGTGGTGCACTACCACTTCCCCCGGCTCGACGGCCTGATGAATATCCTCATCCTGCTGCCCTTCGCGGTGCCGCCGGTGGTGTCCTCGGTGGGGCTGCTGCAGATCTACGGTTCCGGCCCGCTGGCCATGGTGGGCACGCCCTGGATCCTGATCGGCTGCTTCTTCACTATCGCCCTGCCCTTCATGTACCGCGCCATCACCAACAACCTGCAGGCGATCAACCTGCGCGACCTGATGGACGCCGCCCAGTTGCTCGGCGCCAGCAGCTGGAAGGCCGCCTTCCTGGTGGTGCTGCCCAACCTGCGCAAGGGCCTGATGGTGTCGCTGTTCCTGTCGTTCTCTTTCCTCTTCGGCGAGTTCGTCTTCGCCAACCTGCTGGTGGGCACCCGCTACGAGACCCTGCAGGTCTACCTGAACAACATGCGCAACAGCAGTGGCCACTTCAACAGCGCCCTGGTGATCTCTTACTTCTTCTTCGTGCTGCTGTTCACCTGGGCAGCCAACCGTATGAACAAGGACAACGCATGAGTTTTCTTTCCATCCGTGGCCTGCACAAGCACTACGGCCAGACCGCCATCTTCAGCGACATCCATTGCGAAATCGGCAAGGGCGAATTCGTTACCCTGCTTGGCCCCTCCGGCTGCGGCAAATCCACGTTGCTGCGTTGCATCGCCGGCCTGACCGAGGTGAACGGCGGACAGATCCTGCTGGACGGCCAGGACCTGGTGCCCGTGTCGCCACAGAAGCGCGGCATCGGCATGGTGTTCCAGAGCTACGCGCTGTTTCCCAACATGAACGTGCAGCAGAATATTGCCTTCGGCCTGCGCATGCAGAAAGTCAGCGCCGCCGACAGCAAACGGCGGGTCGACGAAGTGCTGGCCATGGTGGAGCTGTCGGACTTCGCCACGCGCTACCCGCACCAGCTCTCAGGCGGTCAGTGCCAACGCGTGGCCCTGGCCCGCTCGTTGGTCACGCGCCCGCGCCTGTTACTGCTGGACGAGCCGCTCTCGGCGCTGGATGCGCGCATCCGCAAGCACCTGCGTGAGCAGATCCGCGCCATCCAGCAGGAACTGGGGCTGACTACCATCTTCGTCACCCACGACCAGGAAGAAGCCCTGACCCTGTCTGACCGCATCTTCCTGATGAACGCCGGGCGCATCGTTCAGAGCGGCGACGCGGAAACCCTCTACACCGCGCCGGTGGACGCCTTTGCCGCCGGTTTCATCGGCAACTACAACCTGCTCGAGGCCGACGCCGCCAGTCGCCTGCTGCAACGCCCGGTGAACGGCCGCATTGCCATCCGCCCGGAAGCCATCGCTCTCAGCCAGGAAGGCGGCATCGAGGCCGAAGTGCGCAGCCACAGCCTGCTGGGCAACGTGGTGCGCTATCGCGTCGAGGCTCGCGGCGTGGAACTGGTGGTGGACGTACTCAACCGCTCCGCCGAAGATCTGCACCGCAAAGGCCAACGCATCGGTCTGCGCATAGACGACCACGCAATACGGGAGGTGGCCTGATGGCCCTGGCAATCTTCGACCTTGACGACACCCTGATAGACGGCGACTGCGCCAGCCTGTGGAGCGCCCACATGGCCGAACTGGGCTGGGTCGACGGGGAATCCTTCGTCCGCAAGGACCATGAACTCATGGCGCTGTATGCCGAAGGCAAGCTGGCCATGGAGGACTACATGGCCTTCAGCCTGTCGCCGCTGGTGGGTCGCACCGCTGAAGAGGTGGAGTTCGTGGTCGGGCCCTTCGTCGAAGATGTGGTCGAGCCGCTGATCCACTCCGATGCCATGCGCTGCCTGGCCCGGCACCGCGCCGCCGGTGATCGCATCCTGATCATTTCCGCCTCGGCACATTTCCTGGTCAGCGCCATCGCCGAGCGCCTGGGCGTGGAAGAAGTCCTGGCCATCGACCTGGAGGAACAACACAGCTGCTACAGTGGCCGCACCCGCGGCGTGCTGACCTACCGCGAAGGCAAGGTGACCCGCCTGAACGCCTGGATGGACGAACAGGCAGAAAGCCTCGACGGCGCCTACTTCTACTCCGACTCGCGCAACGACCTGCCGCTGCTCACGCGGGTTGCCAACCCGCACACGGTCAACCCCGACCCGACCCTGCGGGCCCACGCTGAGGAAGCTGGCTGGCCGATCCTCGACTGGAGCTGATTGCCCTCACCCCAGCCCCTCTCTGCGCCCCGGCCCGATCGCTTCGCGATCCGGCGCTCATCGGCCGCGCCAGTGGCGGGCGTATGCCTGTAGCTCAGAGCCAAAGGGTTCCAGCTCCCCATCCGAGCTGAACCATCTGTGCCGGGCGCAACTTGACGGCGAGGTCAGATATTCCAGAGAATGGCGAGCGCTATATATTTTTGTACATAACGAATACAAGCATCTCCCCAGGAGTCCATCATGCGGTATCGCCTTATCCAGCCCCTCGCTTTCCTGCTCAGCTGCTTCAGCCTCGGCAACGCCACAGCCGCCGAGGTCCAGGTGGCCGTCGCCGCCAACTTCACCGCTCCGATCCAGGCCATCGCCAAGGACTTCGAGAAGGACACCGGCCACAAACTGGTGGCCGTCTATGGCGCCACCGGCCAGTTCTACACCCAGATCAAGAACGGCGCGCCCTTCGAGGTCTTCCTCTCCGCCGACGACACCACCCCGGCCAAACTGGAGAAGGAAGGCGATGCCGTGCCTGGTTCGCGCTTCACCTACGCCATCGGCACCCTGGTGCTGTGGTCGGCACAGGACGGCTATGTGGATACCAAGGGCGAGGTACTGAAGACCGGCCAGTACAAGCACCTGTCCATCGCCAACCCGAAGACCGCACCCTACGGCCTGGCAGCCACCCAGGTGCTGGACAAGCTGGGCCTGGCCAGCGCCGTGAAGCCCAAGCTGGTGGAAGGCCAGAACATCACCCAGGCGCTGCAGTTCGTTTCCAGCGGCAATGCCGAACTGGGCTTCGTTGCCCTGTCGCAGGTATACAAGGACGGCAAGATCACCAGCGGATCCGCCTGGATCGTGCCAGCCGACATGCACGAGCCGATCAAGCAGGACGCGCTGATCCTGAAGAAAGGTGAAGCCAACCCGGCGGCCCAGGCGCTGGTGGATTACCTGAAGGGGCCGAAGGCCGCGGAAGTGATCAAGTCCTACGGCTACCAGTTGTAAGGCGGGGCCATTTGTAGGGTGGATGGCGCTCTTTCCATCCACCATTGGGACCCGCCAGGGCACCTATGGTGGACCGGTGAAGCGCTGCGCGACTGATGGAGAACCCTCTCCCCCCGCCCTCTCCCGCAAGCGGGAGAGGGAGCCAAAGCCGACTCAGTCGTCGCCCTCCTCTATCGCGGCCTTGAGGGCCTCATAGGCCGGTGCGGCGTAGATGCCGACGTCCACGGCCAGTTGCATGACCTTCTCCAGGTCGTGCTTGTACACCAGCACGCACTGCAGTTCGTCATCCAGCGGCTCGCTGAAATCCACCAGCACGTAGCCGCCCTTTTCCGGGTAGAGGCTGCCCATCTGCACCTGGATGCGGTTGAGCGCCTTGAGCGGCTCCACCTTCACCAGTTGCTTGGGCTTGAGCACGAAATTGACGCTGGGGCCGAAGGAGTCCACCACCTGCTGGAACAGCTGGTCATAGCTGTCGGCCTGGAACAGCACGGTTTCGGGCAGGCTGCCCACCACCACCCATTCGCCCAGGGGAATGGGAAAACTGTCGTCGTAGTTGATATCGGGGTTGGCGGCGAGAAACGCATCCGCATCGGCGTAAGCCTGGGCCGCCTCAAAGGCGACGCGGTCGATCTCATCCTCGGCCATGCAGCCGGAGCTGATTGCCGTAATCAATTCGATAAGTTGCTGTTTCACGAGATGAGCCCTGCCGCTTGAAGAACGAAAGCGCGAAGAATACAGGGAACCCGTACGGACATAAAAAAAGCGGAGAGCCCTTGCAGGCCTCCGCCACATCAGCACACCACGCTGAGTAAATCAGGTCGTACGGATCAGGTGATCGAAGGCGCTCAGCGATGCCTTGGCACCCTCGCCCACGGCGATCACGATCTGTTTGTACGGCACCGTGGTCACGTCGCCAGCGGCGAACACGCCGGGGATGTTGGTCTGGCCCTTGGCGTCGACGATGATTTCGCCGCGCGGGGACAGCTCCACAACGCCCTTCAGCCACTCGCTGTTGGGCAGCAGGCCGATCTGCACGAAGATGCCTTCCAGTTCCAGGGTGCGCAGCTCGTCAGTGGTGCGGTCCTTGTAGACCAGGCCGTTGACCTTCTGGCCATCGCCTTTCACCTCAGTGGTCAGCGCGCTCTTGATCACGGCGACGTTCGGCAGACTGGCCAGCTTCTTCTGCAACACGGCATCAGCACGCAGCTTGTCGTCGAACTCGATCAGGGTGACATGGGCGACGATACCCGCCAGGTCGATGGCTGCTTCGACGCCGGAGTTACCGCCGCCGATCACTGCCACGCGCTTGCCCTTGAACAGCGGACCGTCGCAGTGCGGGCAGTAGGCCACGCCACGGCCACGGTATTCCTGCTCGCCGGGCACATTCATTTCGCGCCAGCGGGCGCCGGTGGAGAGGATCACGGTCCTGGCCTTCAGCGAGGCACCGCTTTCGAAGCGCACTTCATGCAGCTCGCCCTCGGCCTTGGCCGGAACCAGCGCCGCAGCGCGCTGCAGGTTCATGATGTCGACGTCGTACTGCTTCACGTGCTCTTCCAGGGCTCGGGCCAGTTTCGGGCCTTCGGTTTCCTGTACGGAGATGAAGTTCTCGATAGCCATGGTGTCCAGCACCTGGCCACCGAAGCGCTCGGCGGCCACGCCGGTGCGGATGCCCTTGCGCGCGGCATAGATAGCTGCGGAGGCACCAGCGGGTCCACCGCCGATCACCAGCACATCGAAGGCTGCCTTGGCATTGAGCTTCTCGGCGTCGCGAGCGGCGGCGCCGGTGTCGATCCTGGCGAGGATTTCTTCCACGCCCATGCGGCCCTGGCCGAACAGCTCGCCGTTCAGGTAAATGCTGGGCACCGACATGATCTGGCGCTGCTCGACTTCATCCTGGAACAGCGCGCCGTCGATGGCGACGAGGCGGATGTTCGGGTTGAGCACGGCCATCAGGTTCAGCGCCTGCACCACGTCGGGGCAGTTCTGGCAGGACAGCGAGAAATAGGTTTCGAACGTGAATTCGCCTTCGATGGAGCTGATCTGCTCGATCACATCGGTACCCAGCTTGGACGGGTGACCGCCAACCTGCAGCAGGGCCAGCACCAGCGAGGTGAACTCGTGGCCCATGGGGATGCCGGCGAAGCGCAAGGAAATACCGGCGCCAGGGCGATTCAGGGAGAACGACGGGCGACGGGCGTCGCTGCCATCGGTCTTCAGGGTGATCTTGTCGGTCAGACCGACGATGTCTTGCAGCAGCCCGAGCAACTCGCGGGATTTGTCGCTGTCATCGAGGGACGCGACGATCTCGAACGGCTGGGTGACCTTTTCGAGGTAGGCCTTCAACTGGGTTTTAAGATTGGCGTCCAACATGTGCGATTTCCTTTTTGCGGGCATGAGTCACCCCTCGACGGTCGTCGCCGACCGCCCGAAACGGGATGAGGGGTGTGATGCAGGCGGATGGCGCGGGACCATCTACCTGCCTTCTTACAGGTGCAAACGGAGTGGGAAGCGTCGAGAGCAAGCGCTCAGGCAAGACGAATACAGGCGCAGGGCGCGGAGTTTACGAGCTGTAAATGAGCAGCCCGAGCCTGTATTCAACGCAGCATCAGCGCTGCGCAACAGCTTCCCGACCGTTTTTAGATCTTGCCGACGAGGTCGAGGGACGGAGCCAGAGTGGCTTCACCTTCCTTCCACTTGGCCGGGCAGACTTCGCCCGGGTGAGCGGCAACGTACTGGGCAGCCTTGACCTTGCGCAGCAGTTCCTGAGCGTCACGGCCGATACCGCCGGCGTTGACTTCAACGATCTGGATCTTGCCTTCCGGGTCGATCACGAAGGTGCCACGGTCAGCCAGGCCAGCTTCTTCGATCAGTACTTCGAAGTTCTTGGACAGAACCCAGGTGGGGTCGCCAACCAGCGGGTACTGGATCTTGCCGATGGTGTCGGAAGTGTCGTGCCAGGCCTTGTGGGTGAAGTGGGTGTCGGTGGACACGCCGTAGATTTCCACGCCCAGCTTCTGGAACTCGGCGTAGTTGTCAGCCAGGTCGCCCAGTTCGGTAGGGCAAACGAAGGTGAAGTCGGCCGGGTAGAAGAAGAACACGGACCACTTGCCCTTCAGGTTGGCTTCGGTCAGTTCGACAAACTTGCCGTGGTGGTAGGCGGTGGCTTTGAACGGTTTGACTTCGGTGTTGATCAGAGACATCGCAACGTCCTCGTTGGGTTAGAAATTTACCCGACAAAGACTATTGGGTTATTCCAAAAAGATCATATTGAATGACCCCATCAGAACGATTGATTACCTCAATGCAACTCCCCGACGCCCCGAGCCATGGGGCCTTGAGCGTCGGAGCGAGAGGCGTCAGACCAGGCTTTCGTCCAGTACGAGCACCAGTTTTCCTTCTACCTGGTTACTGGCCAGGGCCTCGAAAGCCGCTTCGGCGTCCTTGGCAGCGAAAGCTCGTTCCAGGCGTGGCTGCAGGCGGCCTTCCTCGAACAATGGCCATACGTGCTGGCGCAGTTCACTGATGAGATCGGCCTTGAACTGCTCGTCGCGGCTGCGCAGGGTGGAACCGATCAATTGCACGCGCTTGCCAAGCAGCAGGGCCATGTCCAGCTCGGCCTTGCGTCCGCCCATCAGGCCTATGTTCACCCAACGGCCATCGGTGGCGGCCAGGGCGAGGTTGAGGCTGGCATAGTTGCCGCCCACTGGGTCGAGAATCACATCGAAGGGCGCGAAGTCGCGCAGGCCTTCCAGGTCCTCGCCACGCAGCGCGCCGCCCTGGGCACCAAGTGACTCGCAATAGGCCAGGCGCTCCGCCGAACCCACGCTGACCCAGCAGGGGCTGCCGAAGGCCTTGCACAGCTGGATGGCCGCCGAGCCAACGCCACTGGCACCGGCATGCAGGAGCACCTTCTCGCCAGGCCTCAGCGCCGCCAGCTGGAACAGGTTGAGCCAGGCGGTGGCATAGACTTCCGGCAGCGCGGCGGCCTCGGCCAGGGACAGCCCCTCTGGTACCGGCAGCACGTGACGCGCATCGACCACCACCTCTTCAGCCATGCCACCACCGGCCAACAGGCAGCAGACGCGGTCGCCCACCCGCCAGGCGCCACTGCCGGCGCCAATTTCGGTGATGACCCCGGAAGCTTCCAGGCCGAGGATGTCGCTCGCCCCTGGTGGCGGCGGGTAGAGCCCCGCACGCTGCAGCAGGTCGGCACGGTTCAGGCCGGCGGCGGCCACGCGAATCCGTACTTGTCCGACATCACAGGCCGGACTGGCCCGTTCCCCCCACTCCACGCGCCCTTCGACGCCTTGCAATGCCTTCACGGTGCCTCCATAGTGAGCTTGGATCAGGCCCGGCGAGCTGCCGGGCCTTCGCTTTGCGCCGATGGAACCCGGCGCCCTCAAATACGGCCTAATATGCGTTATCACCTGTCCCGACGTCGAATCAGCATGAAGCGCTCCCTGATCAGTTCCGCACTAGCCTTGGCCCTCAGCGTCAGCGTCCTGCCGTTGCATGCCGCCCCCACCGCCCCGAACAGTTGGGACTCCATTCAGCCCGACCGTGAACAGGTGATCGCCAGCCTCAACGTAGTGGAGTTGCTCAAGCGCCATCACTACAACAAGCCGCCGCTCAACGATGAGCGCTCGGCGAAGATCTACGAGGGCTACCTCAAGCTCCTCGATCCGGCACGGATGTACTTCACCGCCGCCGATATCGCCGAGTTCGACAAGTGGCGCACGCGCTTCGACGACCTGCTCAAGAGCGGCGACCTGGAGCCCGGCTTCGTGATCTACAAACGCCACCTCGACCGCCTCAAGGAGCGCCTCGACTTCGCCCTGGCGATGCTCGACAAGGGCGTCGACACGATCGACTTCAGCGTCGACGAAAGCCTGGAGACCGATCGCGAGAAAGCGCCGTGGGCCAAGGATCGTGCCGCGCTCGACGACCTCTGGCGCAAGCGCGTGAAGGATGAGGTCCTGCGCCTGAAGATCGCCAAGAAAGAGCCCAAGGCCATCCAGGAACTGCTGGTCAAACGCTACAAGAACCAGCTCTCCCGCCTCGACCAGACGCGCGGCGAGGACGTGTTCCAGGCCTACATCAACGCCTTCGCGCAGACCTACGACCCGCACACTCAGTACCTCTCCCCGGATAACGCGGAGAATTTCGACATCAACATGAGCCTGTCCCTCGAGGGCATCGGTGCCGTGTTGCAGAGCGATAACGAGTACGTGAAGGTGGTGCGTCTGGTTCCGGCCGGTCCGGCCGAGAAGAGCAAGCAGGTGGCCCCGGCGGACAAGATCGTCGGCGTTGCCCAGGGTAATGGCGAAATGGTCGACGTGATCGGCTGGCGCCTGGATGAAGTGGTCAAGCTGATCCGCGGCCCGAAAGGTTCGGTGGTGCGCCTGGAGGTGATCCCGGCCAGCAACGCGCCGAACGACCAGACCAGCAAGGTAGTTGCCATCACCCGTGAAGCGGTGAAGCTGGAGGAGCAGGCGGCGAAGAAATCCGTCCTCAACCTCGAGCATGACGGCAGCAAGTTCAAGCTCGGCGTGATCGAAGTGCCAGCCTTCTACCTGGACTTCAAGGCCTTCCGTGCGGGCGATCCCGAGTACAAGAGCACCACGCGTGATGTGAAGAAACTGCTGGGCGAGCTGCAGAAAGAGAAAGTCGACGGCGTGGTCATCGACCTGCGCAACAACGGCGGCGGCTCCCTGCAGGAGGCTACCGAACTGACCGGCCTGTTCATCGACCAGGGGCCCACGGTACTGGTGCGCAACAGCGACGGCCGCGTCGACGTACTGGCCGACGAGAATACCGGCGCGTACTACACCGGCCCGATGACCGTACTGGTCAACCGCCTGTCCGCTTCGGCCTCGGAGATTTTCGCGGGCGCCATGCAGGACTACCACCGCGCGTTGATCATCGGCGGCCAGACCTTCGGCAAGGGCACCGTGCAGACCATCCAGCCGCTGAACCACGGCGAGTTGAAACTGACCCTGGCCAAGTTCTACCGCGTATCCGGCCAGAGCACCCAGCACCAGGGCGTACTGCCGGATATCGAGTACCCGTCGGTGGTGGACACCAAGCAGATCGGTGAAAGCGCCCTGCCCGAGGCCATGCCGTGGGACAGTATCCGCCCGGCGATCAAGCCCGAAGTCGACCCCTTCAAGCCGTTCCTGGCCGAACTGAAGGCCCGCCATGACGCGCGCACCTCGCAGGACCCGGACTTCGTCTACAGCCGCGAGCGCCTGGCCCTGGCACAGAAGCTGATGAAGGACACCGTCGTCAGCCTCAACGAAACCAAGCGCCGCGCCGAACAGGCCGACATCGAGGCCAAGCAGCTGGCGATGGAGAACACCCGCCGCAAGGCCAAGGGCGAAGAGCTGCTGAAGGAGCTCAAAACCGAGGATGAGGACGCACTCCCGGTGGAAGACGAGAAGACCAAACCGGAAGAAGACGTCTACCTCACCGAAACCGGGCAGATCCTGCTGGACTACCTGGGCCTGAATGCCTCGGTAGCGAAACATTGAAATGATGTCATAACGCTGTCATGCGACTGTCGTGAAATCCAGGGGCCGCAATTGCGGCCCCTTTCTTTTTCACGAGTAACAGCATGACCGTCACCGAGCAGTTGAGCGCACTGGGCCAGATCCTCGCTCACGGCGACCTGCACAGCCTGTTCCAGCCAATCCTGTCGCTGTCGGAACGACGCATCCTGGGCTATGAAGCCCTGACCCGCGGCCCGTCCAACAGCCCACTGCACCCACCGATGACCCTGTTCGCCGTGGCACGCCACGCAGGGCGCCTGAGCGAACTGGAAATGGCCTGCCGCAAGAGTGCATGCCGCCGCTTCAAGGAACTCAAGCTCGACGGGATGCTGTTTCTCAACGTGTCTCCCGAATCCCTGCTGGACCCGGCACACCAGCCGGGCCGCACCCTGAAAATGCTGCAGGCCTTCGGCATCCCGCCCAGCCAGGTGGTGATCGAACTCACCGAGCAGACGCCGACCGAAGACTTCAACCTGCTCGACACTGCTCTGCACCACTACCGCGCCATGGGATTCTCCATCGCCCTGGACGACCTCGGCGCAGGCTATTCGAGCCTGCGGTTGTGGTCCGAGTTGCGCCCCGACTATGTGAAGATCGACCGCCACTTCATCGACGGCATCCACCAGGATACGGTGAAGCGCGAGTTTGTCGAATCCATCCTGAGAATGGCCAAGGCCTCGCGTGCCCAAGTCATCGCCGAGGGTATCGAGCTTCCGGAAGAGTTGGGCGTGCTGGCAGAAATGGGGGTCGATCTGGTGCAGGGCTACCTGCTAGGGCGCCCCCAGGAACATCCCTCCCGTGATGCACGCGCCCTGCTGCCCTCACTGGAATCGCTAGGCAACATGAGCGAGGAGAGCAGCGACCTCTCCGCCTTGCTCAATGAGCAGCCGGCTGTGCATGAAGACACGCCCGTCCATGAGGTACTGGAGGCGTTCCGCGCCCAACCCAACCTCAACTCCCTCGCCGTGCTGGATGCTCACGAACGACCGGTGGGCATCGTGCATCGCCACCTGTTGTCGGAAGCCCTGCTAAAGCCATTCGCCACCGACCTCTTCACGCGCAAGTCGGTGAACCGCCTGATGAGCACGGACTTCCTAGCCGTGGAAATGGGGCAGTCGTTGCAACAGGTGAGCCGCCTGATCACCAGCCGTGCACGGCAACGTATCGAAGAGGACTTCATCATCATTCTCGATGGCCGCTACCGGGGCCTGGGACGTGTGATCGACGTGCTCAAGCTGATTACCGAACTGAAGATCCAGCAAGCGCGCCATGCCAACCCGCTGACCCTGCTGCCAGGTAACGTGCCTATCCAGCAGTGCCTGACCCGCCTGCTGCAGCAGCGTCGCCAGTCGGTGATCTGCTATGTGGACATCGATAGTTTCAAACCCTTCAACGACCTCTATGGCTACGCCAAGGGTGACGAGGTCCTGCTCTGCCTGGCGCAATGCCTGGGTGAGCGGGTGGACCCGGCGCGGGATTTCGTCGGCCATATCGGCGGCGACGACTTCATGCTGGTACTGGGGTCGGAAGACTGGCGCATACGCCTCAATCAACTGCTGGAAGACTTCCAGGGGCAGTGTCGGCGCTTCTACCGCAACGACCACCTGCAGGCGGGCTGCTTCGTCGCCCACAACCGCCACGGTCAGCGCGAAGAGTTTCCGCTGCTGTCTCTGTCCATTGGCGTGGTACCTCTCAAACCGGAAGACTGCGGCAGACTGGATGCCTCGCAACTGGCCAGCCTCGCTTCGGAAGCCAAGCGCCACGCCAAGGCCGTGCCCGGCTACAGCCTGCACATCCTCGAAGTGGTTTGACGCGTGTTCAGGAACAGGCCGGTGAAATGCTGCTCACCGCAGCTCAGAGACCAAGCTCGTCGGCACGACGCGCCGCACGGTCGGCGGCCTCGCCATCCGGTGCCAGACCCGGGCCACCGTCTCGGTAAAGCTCGGCCAGTTTGCGCGCGGCCAGAGGGTGGCCGGCATCGGCAGCCAGGCACCACCAGCGTGCGGCCTCTGCAGCATCCGGCGCCTGGCGGGCATCGCCGTCCAGACTCAGCACGCCCAATTGATAAGCGGACTTGCCGTCACCGCCCCGGGCCGCAAGGCGTAGCAGACGAATACCCTCCTCCCGCGCGCCGAAGCCATGGCCGCGGTGCAGCAGCAGGTGGCCGTAGAAGCTTTGCGCCGACAAGTCGCCCAAGGCCGACATGCGCGCATATTGGCCCTGCATCCACTGCCAGGCGCGGGGTTGCGCCACGAGCACGGGAAAACGCATGAGCCAACGCGCCACCAGGTAACCGATTCGCGCACGCAGCGTCCAGAGCATCACTGCTCCTCGGGATAACTGAACTCGAAGACTCGCACCACTTCCGAGGCGTGCCAGGACGCGGCGGCGATGCCATCCGGCGGTCCGGCAAAACGGCCCAGGCGCTCGACGCACTCAAAGAAACCGGTACGCGGCAGGCGGCTGGCGCCCTGGCTGATCACCAGGGAACTGCGCAACGGACGCTCGGCGCGGGCATCGAGGGCGGCGAGGTGCTCCAGGGCGGCGGTGAGGGTTTGCATGGCCGGGGATGGCAATTGCAGGCGTTCGATCAGCGCCCGATAGGTCAGCAGATGCCGCTGGCGACGGGCGTCTTCCAGCTCATTCAACAAGGCTTGCCAATGCTGGCGGCTGATACGCAGGCTCAAGATCCGGACTCCCAACCGGACACCCCGAGTGCGCGCGCAAGGGCGCGCTTGATGGCTTCATCGGGTTTACGCTCGCCGCTTTCGATCAAACCGAGGTAGTGCGGGCTGATACCGACTGCGCGGGCCAGTTGCTCCTGGCTCTGCCCCTGGGATTCGCGCAGCGACTTCAACTGCCCCAGCGCCGTTCTGGCGGCTTCGGCGGCTGGCTCCGCAGTGGCCTGGCCAGCGGCGCGCAACAGCGCCTGGTATTCGGCCCAAGGCAGTACCGCGTACTCCGCCTGGCCGTCACGCATGATCACTTGCACACTCATTGAAGCTCCCCGTGGAACGCAGTGCCGACTGCTTCAGCACCTCCGTGCAGGCGGCCATCTTATCAGGCCGTGCGCCCGCAAAGGGTGAACTATACTGCGTCCACCAGGCGGGGGAAGGCTCGTGACACGGCATTTTCATGTGGTTTTCTGGTTGCTCGCCGCACTCTGGCCCGGCCTGCTATCAGCCGAAGCGCTGCGCTGGGGCTTCGGCCCCGCTGATGGCATGCCCTATGTGGAAGTGAGCGACCACGTTTTGCTCGGCGGTTTCATCCAGCGTCTTGGCGAGCGTATCGGCCAGGACCTGGCGGTTCCAGTGAACTTCGTCGAAACGCCCAACAAGCGCATTGAAGCGTCCCTGAAAAGCGGACGCATCCACCTCATCTGCAACGCGAACCCCGAATGGATGGTGGACGCCACGGCCTATCACTGGTCACCGCCACTGCTGGAGGAGGAAGACGTCCTCCTCCAGCACCGCGACAGCCCGGCCATCACCAGCTTGTCCGACCTCAAGGGCAAGGTACTGGGCACCTACCTGGGCTACGCGTACAGCGTGCCGCTGATGGAAGCCTTCGCGAATCGTGATGTCGAGCGCAAGGATATGCGCGACAGGGACATGAGCTTGAACCTGCTCAGCCGCAAGCGGCTCGACGCCATTATCGACATGCGCCGTGCCCTCGCCTACGAACTGGCCCGCCGCCCGGAGGCCCCGCTGCTGTTCAGCCCCTGGGTGGTGGAGCGCTATCGCCTCCACTGCGCTTATGGCAACCAGTTGCCGGTATCGGCCGAGCGCCTGGATGCCGCACTGCAAAACCTGCGGGATAGCGGTGAGGTGGAGCGGTTACTGCAGGGTGAGCAGCATCGAGCCGACGCCCAGGATCATTGACCATCCGGTGCTGGCAGTCGCTCCAGCGCAGCACGAACCTCCGGCGTCTGCGCCGCTCTCCAGGCACGGAACGCGTCCAGTTCACCGCCCCAGGTCTTGAGCACCCAGGCCAGCACCGCGAGATCGTCGACGAACCCCATCCCCACCAGCCAGTCCGGCAGGGCATCGAGCGGCGTGACGAAATAGAGCAGGGCCCCCACCACGGCAAGGAAGGCCTTGGGGTTGATCTGGCGGTACTCGCCACGCAACCAGGCGTTGGCGAGGGACAGTAACAGTCGCAGGTCGTCCTTTACCGCACCGAGCCGGCCGCTCTGGCTCGTACTCTTGCGGGATACCGCCAGCAGCAGCGATGGCAATCGCCCACCGGCGAGGAAGCGCTGCGCCAGGGTCAGGTAACGCTGGAAATTCCAAGGGGCTTTCATCGGTACTCCTCGGCAGAAGCTTGGCCTAGAGGGCCTCGTGCGGTTATCCACGGAATCTGTGGATAACCTTGTGAACAGTTTTCCACAGACTCAGGAAAAGGCCCACCTCATGCGGCCTCCCGTCAGATCGGGCAAATTTTGCCCACCGCCAAAAGACCAGCAAAATCAAGCATTTGACCAGGCGGTCCGCAATGCGGCTGTGGGTCGCAGCCGATGCAGCCGTGGTTACCGGGTCATGTGCATAACCGTAACACTTTATCGCCGCACCACTCCCGTTGTGACCAGAAGGTCGGTTTCCGGTTCGGATGGGACTGCAAGCGGAAACGAAAACGCCCCGTCGAGACGGGGCGTTTACACGAACAGTTGCCGATTACTGCTTGTCGGCAGCGGTCGGGTCCTTGATGCCAAGCAGCTCAAGGTCGAACACCAGCACCGAATTGGCCGGAATGGCCGGGCTCGGGCTTTGTTCGCCGTAGGCCAGTTCGCTCGGGATGAAGAGCTTGACCTTCTCACCTACGTGCATCAGTTGCAGGCCTTCTACCCAACCCGGGATCACGCCATTGACCGGCAGGTCAATGGGGCTTCCGCGCTGGACGGAGCTGTCGAATACGGTGCCATCGGTCAGCTTGCCTTCGTAGTGAACGGTCACCACATCGGTCGCCTTGGGCTGCGCGCCGTCGGCCTTCTTCACGATTTCGTACTGCAGACCGGAGGCGGTGGTCACCACGCCGTCACGCTTGCCGTTGTCTTCGAGGAATTTCTTGCCAGCCTTGGCGTTTTCGGCGTTCAGAGCAGTCATGCGCTCTTCGGCACGCTTCTGCAGGAAGGCGAAGGCTTCAACCAGCTCTTCGTCTTTCAGGCGCTGCTCCTTCTTGCCGATGGCGTCTTCGATACCCTGGGCGACGGCCTTGGGATCGAGGTCGTCCATGCCTTCCTGTGCCAGGCTCTTGCCCATGTTCAGGCCGATACCGTAAGAGGCTTTCTGGGCCGGAGTCTTCAGTTCAACGCTGGTCTGCGAATCGCAGCCAGCAAGAACCAGGCCCACCAGGGCCACAGCGGCTGCCAACCGATGTTGTTTCATGCTGAATCCTTGTCTGTCGCCGTGATGGCAATACGATGGAGCGGCGAGCTTATCAGGCCGCCGCGAGAAGTGGCTATGGGCAATAAGAACAGAGGCTTGGCAATTAGTTCAGCGACTTGCCCCGCATCTCGTAGGCATTGCTGTCGGGTTTGTAAGACATTTCGAGCAAGCAAGAAAAAGCCCCCAGGCATTGCTACCTGAGGGCTTTCAAAGTGGCGCAGCGGACGGGACTCGAACCCGCGACCCCCGGCGTGACAGGCCGGTATTCTAACCGACTGAACTACCGCTGCGCGAAACCGCGAAAATGGTGGGTGATGACGGGATCGAACCGCCGACCCTCTGCTTGTAAGGCAGATGCTCTCCCGGCTGAGCTAATCACCCCAAATGCAACCCCTAAGGGACCGCATCTAAATTAAAAGCCCTCAGGCATTACTACCTGAGGGCTTTTGAATATGGCGCAGCGGACGGGACTCGAACCCGCGACCCCCGGCGTGACAGGCCGGTATTCTAACCGACTGAACTACCGCTGCGCGTAACTGCGAGATGGTGGGTGATGACGGGATCGAACCGCCGACCCTCTGCTTGTAAGGCAGATGCTCTCCCGGCTGAGCTAATCACCCTTCACTCTCGAAGTGGGGCGCATTCTAGAGAGGTATCCGGACCCTGGCAAGTCCCCATTCAAAAAAAATTCCTCATGCCTTCCAAAGGCTTAGCTCAGGGTTGAGCCCGACGCCTCCCGATGAGAATAATGCGCGCTTTGTGTCCGGAGGTTTTCCCTTATGTGGTTTCGCAACCTGCTTGTCTATCGCCTCACCCAGGATCTGAATATCGATGCCGAGGCGCTGGAAGCCGCTCTGGCCACCAAACCCGCCCGCCCCTGTGCCAGCCAGGAGCTGACCACCTACGGTTTCGTGGCGCCCTTCGGCAAGGGCGCGGATGCGCCGCTGGTCCACGTCAGCGAAGGTTTCTTCCTGGTCGCCGCGCGCAAGGAAGAACGCATTCTTCCCGGCAGCGTGGTGCGTGACGCCCTGAAGGAAAAGGTCGACGAGATCGAAGCCGAGCAGATGCGCAAGGTCTACAAGAAGGAGCGCGACCAGCTCAAGGACGAAATCGTCCAGACCTTCCTGCCGCGCGCGTTCATCCGCAAGTCCGCGACCTTCGCCGCCATCGCGCCGGCCCAGGGCCTGATCCTGGTCGACGCGTCCAGCCCGAAACGCGCCGAAGACCTGCTCTCTACCCTGCGTGAAGCCATCGGTTCGCTGCCGGTCCGCCCGGTTTCGGTGAAGATCGCCCCCACCGCCACCCTCACCGAGTGGGTCAAGACCCAGCAAGCGGCCACCGACTTCTACGTGCTCGACGAGTGCGAACTGCGCGACACCGACGAAGATGGCGGCGTAGTGCGCTGCAAGCGCCAGGACCTGACCAGCGACGAGATCCAGCTGCACCTGACTTCCGGCAAGCTGGTGACGCAGCTGTCCCTGGCCTGGCAGGACAAGCTGTCCTTCATCCTCGACGACAAGCTGGTGATCAAGCGCCTGCGCTTCGAAGACCTGCTGCAGGAGAAGGCCGAACAGGATGGCGGCGACGACTCCCTCAGCCAGCTCGATGCCAGCTTCACCTTGATGATGCTGACCCTGGTCGAGTTCATCCCGCAGCTCTTCGAAGCCCTCGGCGGCGAAGAAATTCCGCAGGGCGTCTGACCCTGCCGCGCCGGTCCCGACCGGCGTTCTCCTGCCTGGGCAGGTCCGTCGATCCCGGCGGACTTGCCCAGGCAGTCAGGTTGTGCAAAATATTGCGCAGCGTAAGGACGGCCTTACCACTCTGCGAGTGATCACCGGGGACGGCCCCATCTCAATCTGTCGTCCTCTGGAGGTCACTATGTCCTGGATCATTCTCTTCTTCGCCGGCCTGTTCGAGGTGGGCTGGGCAGTCGGCCTGAAATACACCGACGGCTTCAGCAAACCGCTGCCCACCGCCCTCACCGTCATTGCCATGCTCATCAGCCTGGGCCTGCTGGGCCTCGCCATGAAGGAGCTGCCGCTCGGCACCGCTTACGCAATCTGGACCGGCGTCGGCGCCGTCGGCACCGTCATCGCCGGCGTCATCCTGTTCGGCGAATCCATGGCGCTGGTGCGTCTGCTCAGCGTCGCCCTGATAGTCAGCGGCCTGATCGGCCTCAAGCTCAGCCACTGAACCCCGCAATGAAGCAGCCCACCGGATAATCAAAAAAACGCCGCTTGTCCTTCAGCAGGAGGGCGGCGTTTTGGGTTTTGCATCATCAAGAAGTTGATTATCTGAGGCCGGTATCCCTCGTAGGAGCGAGCTCTGCTCGCGAACCCGCCCCCTTCGCGAGCAGAGCTCGCTCCTACCGTGGCTTCAGCGCGATGGCTGAACGCCTGATTCAGCGGACATGGCCCCGCAGTTCGGCCACCTGCAACTGCAAGCTTTGGCGGTCGGCCAGCTCAGGCGATACCGGCGCCCCCGCCACCAGGTGGATGCGCGACCAGAAGCGCTTGAAGAAGCCCTTGGCCGGATCACGGCTGAAGAAGCTGCCCCACAACCCTTGCAGCGCCATGGGGATCACCGGCACCGGGTTCTCCTCGAGGATGCGTTCTATACCGCTCTTGAACTCGTTCAGCTCACCGTCGCCGGTCAGCTTGCCCTCGGGGAAGATGCACACCACTTCGCCATTGCGCAGGTATTCGGCGATTCTCTTGAAGGCTGCATCGTAGACCAGCAGGTCCTCGTGGCGCGCCGCGATGGGCACGGTGCCGGCGGTGCGGAAGATGAAGTTCAGCACCGGCAGCTGGTAGATCTTGTAGTACATGACGAAGCGCACCGGCCGCCGCACCGCACCGCCGATCAGCAGCGCGTCGACGAAGGACACGTGGTTGCATACCAGCACGGCCGGACCTTCCTCTGGAATCGCCTCCAGCCCCTTGTGCTCCACGCGGTACATGGAATGGCCAAGAAGCCAGACCAGAAAGCGCATGGTGAACTCGGGGACGATCTTGAAGATGTAGCTGTTCACGGCGATGTTCATCAGCGACACCACCAGGAACAACTCGGGGATCGACAGCCCGGCAACGCCGAGGAAGAGGATCGAGGCGATGGCCGACACCACCATGAACAGCGCATTGAGAATGTTGTTCGCGGCGATCACCCGTGCGCGCTCGTTCTCCGCCGTGCGCGCCTGGATCAGCGCATACAGCGGCACGATGTAGAAGCCGCCGAACAGGCCGATGCCAAGGATGTCGGCGAGGATCAGCCAGGACTGGCCATGGCCCAGCAGCGCCAGCCAGTCGTGGGGAACCGCACCTTGCGGGAACTCGCCGGAATGCCACCAGAGCAGCAGGCCGAAGAGGGTCAGGCCAATGGAGCCGAAGGGCACCAGGCCGATCTCGACCTTGCCCCCCGACAGCCGCTCGCACAGCATCGAGCCCAGGGCGATGCCCACCGAGAACACGGTGAGGATCAACGTCACCACGCTCTCATCGCCGTGCAGCAGCTCCTTGGAATAGGCCGGGATCTGGGTCAGGTACACCGCGCCGAGGAACCAGAACCAGGAATTGCCCACCAGCGAACGCGACACCGACGGCCGCTGGCCGAGCCCCAGGCGCAGGATCTGCCAGGACTGGCGGAAGATGTTCCAGTCCAGCTTGAGTGCCGGCAATGCCGCCGCCGCGCGCGGAATGCCGCGACTGGCCAAGTAGCCCAGGCTGGCGGTCAGCACGATGGCACAGGCCACCACCGGCTCGTAGCGCTCGACGGACATCATGATGCCAGCGCTGATAGTACCGGCCAGGATGGCTAGGAAGGTGCCCATTTCCACCAGGGCGTTGCCACCCACCAACTCGTCCTCGCGCAGCACCTGCGGCAGGATCGAATACTTCACTGGGCCGAACAACGCCGAATGGGTACCCATGGCGAACAGCGCCAGGAACAGCAGCGGCAGGCTGTCGAAGAAGAAGCCCAGGGCGCCCACCGCCATGATGGCCACCTCGGCCAGCTTGATGGCGCGGATCAGCGCGTCCTTGGCGAACTTCTCGCCGAACTGTCCGCCCAACGCGGAGAACAGGAAGAACGGCAGGATGAACAGCAGTGCGCAGAGGTTGGTGAAGACGCTCTTGTCACCGGAGATGGCGAGCTTGTAGAGAATGGCGAGGATCAGCGATTGCTTGAAGATGTTGTCGTTGAAAGCGCCGAGCAGCTGGGTCACAAAAAACGGCAGGAAGCGCCGCGTGCCCAGCAGGGCGAATTGCGAATGTTGGCTCATCTTCCTTGGTACCTGGTGATTGGCAGGGATACGGCCCCGTGCGCATGAATCTGCACGTCGCTGATTGGACAGCAGGACAGTGGCCGAAAGCCACACTCGCAGGAAAGATGTTTGTGCGAATAGGTGGACCTGAATCGTAGGAGCGAGCTCTGCTCGCGAACCTCTTTTCCTGTGGGAGCGAATTCATTCGCGATTGAAATCGCTCCCACAGGGCCGCAGGGGCCGCTCAGATCGGCAACTGCCCCAGCGCCCAGCGCAGCAGGAAGAACAGCACCAGGCCGCCGAGAATGGTCGCCAACAGATGGCGCGTCAGCGCGGCAATCAGGATGGCGCCCAGCCCCGCCAGCAGGTAGGCGTTGTCCAGGGCCAGGTGCAGGTTGTGCCCGTCGGGCATCAGCATCCCCGGCACCACGATGGCGGTGAGCACCGCGGTCGGCACGTAGTGCAGGCCCTGGCGTACCACCGGCGGAAAGCTCAGGCTGGGCCAGGCGAACAGGCTGTAGCGGATGGCGAAGGTGATCGCCGCCATGCCGAGGATCAAGCTCCAGGTTTGCATGAGATGTCCTCCCGGATCAGATCGAGACGATAACGTCGTTCCAGTACCACACCCACGACGATGCCACTGATAGCCGCGGCCATCAGGCCCAGTTTGTAGGGCAGGCCCTGGCAGGCCAGAGCCACGGCAGCGGCCACCAGTGCGGCCGCCACCTGCGGCTTGTTGCGCAGCATGGGCACGACAATGCCGATGAACGTCGCAAGCATGGCGAAGTCCAGGCCCCAGGCCGCCAGGTTGGGCACTGCCTGGCCGAAGAGCACGCCCACCAGGGTGCAGAGCTGCCAATTCAGGTACATGGCCAGGGCGGCGCCGAAGAAGTACCAGTGCTTGTGCGGCGAGTCGTCCTCCTCGGCGTAACGATGCTGCACCACCGCGAAGGCCTCATCGGTCAGCCAGAACGCTAGCGGCATCCGCCAGCGGGTCGGCAGGTGGCGCACGAAGGGCTGCAAGGTGGCGCTATAGAGGGCATGACGCAGGTTGACCACCAGGGTCGTCAGCAACACCACCGCCACGCCGGCACCGCCGCCGAGCAAGGTAATGGCAATGAACTGCGCCGAACCGGCGAACACCAGCAGTGACATGCCCATGGCCTGCCAGCCGGACAGGCCAGCGCCGCCGGCCAGGGTGCCGAAGATGATGCCGAAGGGAATGGCGCCCAGGATCATCGGAACGATGTCTCGGGCGCCGTGAATGAACTCAGTGATACGGGACATGGGGCCTCCTTGTCCCGAAAGGCTAGCGCCTGGCGGTCAGTGGGTATTGAACGATCTTGCGCAGGCGGTGCGATATTCGCCCGGCCCAACGCCGTAGGCCTGCTTGAATTGGCGGGTCAGGTGGCTCTGGTCGGAGAAGCCCAGCTGTGCCGCCACGCTGGCCGGCGCACAACCGGCCTTGAGCAGGGCGCGGGCCTGGTCCAGGCGTTGCTGCTTGAGCCAGGCATGGGGAGGCATGCCGGTGGCCCGGCGAAAGGTCCGGGCGAAATGGAAGGGTGACAACCCCACCTCGGCTGCCAGCTCTTCAAGCGATGGCGGCTCGGCCAGATGCGCGGAGAGAATTTCCCGTGCCTGAGCCACGGCGCGTGGTTCGACCCCGGCTTCACGAGGTACGGCGATACGCGCATGGCGCCGGAACAGCAGCAGAATCGCCTCGCGCCAGGCCGCCTGGACTTGAAGCGCGGGGGTGCTGCCCTCCAGCATCCGGTGCAACCGCAGGAAGGTAGCCACTACCTCGGCGTCCTGGATAACGCTATCGGCGAACCCCGGCAGGCCGTTCATCCGGATATCCAGTTCCTCCAGTACCTCAGTCACCCGCTCAAGGTCCGGGTAAAACCCCCGGTAGCGCCAGCCCTGCTCATGAGCCTTGGAACCGGTGTGCAACTCATCGGGATTGATCAGCACCATGCTGCCCACCGGCGCCAGGTGGTCGCTACCACGGTGACGGAAGCGCTGCGCACCGGACTCGATCACGGTGAACACATAGCCTTCATGCACATGGGGAGCGAAACGCTGCTCGATGTAGCGGGCATGGAGCAGCTCCACTCCGCCCAGCTCGCGGGCCTGCCAGAAGCGCGTAGTCTCGCCGCTCGCCATATCCATCACGCGCTGAAAAGCGCCTCCAGGCGTTGTTTCACTTCTGGCCAGTCGTGGTCAGTGATGCTGTAGAGCACGCTGTCGTCGAGGCGGCCGCCCGCGAGGCGCCGATGGTTGCGCAGCAGGCCTTCGCGCTGGGCGCCGAGCTTCTCGATGGCACGCTGGGCGCGCAGGTTGCTGGCGGCGGTCTTCAGTTGCACCCGCACCAGCTGCCACTCCTCGAAGGCATGGCGCAGCATCAGGTACTTGATCGAGGCATTCAGGCCCGTGCCGTGCTCACCGGCGGCCAGCCAGGTCCAGCCGATCTCGGCAGCCGGCAGGCTGGGAATGAAATCGGCAAAACGGGTGGTGCCCATCAGGTTGTCACCCAAGCGGATGGCGAAGACCACCGCCTGCCCTTCCCGTTGGGCCGCCAGCCCCTGGCGATACCAGTCGGGACGCAGCGGGCCATTCATGTAAACCAGTGCGTCGCGGTTGGCTTCGGCCAGGGTTACCAGCGCCGGGATATCGGCCTCCAGCAGCGGGTCGAGGCGCAAGGCGCCGCGCTGCAGGGTGACCGGTTGTGGATTGAACATCTGCGCCCTCCTCAGGCGTGAAAAACCCTGCCGGATGAGAACGTCGCGTCAAGCGGAAGTGACGTGCAGGGCCCCGCGCGAGATGAACGGAACTGCGCGGGCGAAAGCGCACGCTATCAGCCCCCGTGCAGGGGCTCAAGCACGCCTGCGACCTTGGTCGCAGCAGCCTGACGAATTGCCTGCTTTGGTGCGAAACTGCCGGAAGTCGAATTCCGGCGGGCGCCACCCGCCACCGCACCATCCGGAGTTGCAATGTCGCTGTCCAGCGGGCTGATCGCCACGGTCGCCTTCCTCTACATGGCCGTCCTCTTCGCCATCGCCTTCTATGGCGACCGCCGCAGCGCGCCGCTGTCCCCACGCATGCGCGCCTGGGTCTACAGCCTGTCGCTGGCCGTCTACTGCACCAGCTGGACCTTCTTCGGCGCGGTCGGCCAGGCCGCCGGCCAGGTCTGGAACTTCCTGCCGATCTACCTCGGCCCCATCCTGCTGCTGCTGGTGGCACCCTGGGTGGTGCAGAAGATGGTGCTGATCAGCAAGCAGGAAAACATCACCTCCATCGCCGACTTCATCGCCGCGCGCTACGGCAAGTCCCAGGCCCTGGCCGTGGTGGTGGCGCTGATCTGCCTGGTCAGCGTCCTGCCCTACATCGCCCTGCAGCTCAAGGGCATCGTCCTCGGAGTGAACCTGCTGATCGGCTCCGGCGCCGAATCCTCTGGCACCCGCGCCCAGGACACGGCGCTGATCGTCTCCCTCGTGCTGGCGCTGTTCACCATCCTCTTCGGCACCCGCAACCTCGACGCCACCGAGCACCACCGCGGCATGGTGCTAGCCATTGCCTTCGAGTCCCTGGTCAAGCTTCTGGCCTTCCTCGCGGTGGGTGCCTACGTCACCTTCGGCCTGTTCGATGGCTTTGACGACCTGTTCACCCGCGCCCGCAGCGCTCCACAACTGGAACACTACTGGTCGCAATCCATGGACTGGTCATCGCTGCTGGTGCAGACCGGCGTCGCCATGCTCGCCATCATCTGCCTGCCCCGGCAGTTCCACGTCACGGTGGTGGAAAACATCGAGCCACGCGACTTGCGCCAGGCGCGCTGGGTCTTCCCCATCTACCTGGCCCTGGCTGCGCTGTTCGTGGTGCCCATCGCCCTCGCCGGCCAGATGCTGCTGCCCGGCGGCGTAATGCCGGACTCCTTCGTCATCAGCCTGCCGCTGGCCGAGGCCCATCCGGCCCTGGCACTGCTGGCCTTCATCGGTGGCGCGTCGGCCGCCACCGGCATGGTGATCGTGGAAGCCGTGGCGCTGTCGACCATGGTTTCCAACGACATGCTGCTGCCCTGGCTGCTGCGCCGGCAGAACGCCGAGCGCCCGTTCGAGGTGTTCCGCCACTGGATGCTCTCGGTACGCCGGGTCAGCATCGTGGTGATCATCCTGCTGGGCTACGTCAGCTACCGCCTGCTGGGCTCCACCGCGAGCCTGGCGACCATCGGCCAGATCGCCTTCGCCTCCATCGCACAGCTCGGCCCGGCCATGATTGGCGCGCTGTTCTGGAAACAAGCCAACCGCCGTGGCGTATTCGCCGGGCTCGCCGCCGGCGCCGCGCTCTGGGCTTACACCCTAGTGCTGCCGGTCATGGCCCGAGGCCTCGGCTTGCCGCTGGAGAACTTCCCGGGCCTTTCCTGGCTGATGGCAAACCCCCTGGATCTACCCATCGAGCCCCTGACCCAGGGGGTTGTGCTGTCGCTGGCCGGCAACTGGATTCTCTTCGCCTGGGTGTCGGTGTTCTCCCGTACCCGCGTCTCCGAGCACTGGCAGGCTGGCCGCTTCGTCGGCCAGCAGGCTCCAGCCCGCGCCAGCTCCCGTTCGCTACTGGCCGTACAGGTGGACGACCTGTTGATGCTGGCGTCGCGCTTCGTCGGTGAAGAGCGTGCGCGGCAGAGCTTCATCCGCTTCGCCTATCGCCTGGGGATCAGCTTCAACCCGGCGCAGAATGCCAACCAGGACTGGATTACCCACACCGAGCGCCTGCTCGCCGGCGTGCTCGGCGCCTCCTCGGCGCGGGCCGTAGTGAAGGCGGCCATCGAAGGCCGCGAGATGCAGGTGGAAGACGTGGTGCGCATCGCCGACGAAGCGTCCGAGGTGCTGCAGTTCAACCGCGCCCTGCTGCAAGGCGCCATCGAGAACATCACCCAGGGCATCAGCGTGGTGGACCAGTCCCTGCGTCTGGTGGCCTGGAACCGTCGCTACCTGGAACTCTTCGACTACCCCGATGGGCTGATCAGCGTTGGCCGGCCCATCGCCGACATCATCCGCTACAACGCCGAGCGCGGCCTCTGCGGCCCCGGCGAGGTGGAGTCCCATGTCGCCCGGCGCCTGTTCTGGATGCGCCAGGGCAGGCCGCACACCTCCGAGCGCCTGTTCCCCAACGGCCGCGTGATCGAGCTGATCGGCAACCCCATGCCCGGTGGCGGCTTTGTCATGAGCTTCACCGACATCACAGCCTACCGGCAGGCTGCGCAGGCCCTCAAGGATGCCAACGAAGGCCTGGAACAACGCGTCACCGAACGAACCCTCGAGCTGTCCCAGCTCAACCAGGCGCTGATCGAGGCCAAAGGCACGGCGGAGTCCGCGAACCAGTCCAAGACCCGCTTCCTCGCGGCCGTCAGCCACGACCTGATGCAACCGCTGAACGCCGCGCGGCTGTTCTCCGCCGCCCTCGGCCACCAGCAGGACGCCCTGCCCCGCGAGGCGCGCGAACTGGTCAATCACCTGGACAGCTCGTTGCGTTCGGCCGAAGACCTGATCACCGACCTGCTGGATATCTCGCGCCTGGAAAGCGGTCGCATCACCCCCGACCGCACCGCCTTCCCGCTGGCCTCGCTGTTCGACACCCTCGGCGCCGAATTCAAGGTGCTGGCCCAGGAACAGGGCATGGACTTCCGCCTGCGCGGCAGCAAGCTGCGGGTGGAAAGCGACATGAAACTGCTGCGCCGAGTGCTGCAGAACTTCCTCACCAACGCCTTCCGCTACGCCAGGGGGCGCGTGCTGCTGGGCGCCCGCCGTGAGGGCGATCAGCTGCGACTGGAAGTCTGGGACCGAGGCCCGGGCATTCCGGAAGACAAGCGCAAAGTGATATTCGAAGAGTTCAAACGCCTGGACAGCCACCAGACCCGCGCCGAGAAGGGCCTGGGCCTCGGCCTGGCCATCGCCGACGGCCTCTGCCGTGTGCTCAGCCACACGCTGGAAGTGCGCTCCTGGCCCGGCAAAGGCAGCGTGTTCAGCGTGACCGTACCGCTGGCCCGCACCCCGCAACCGTCGCCCAGTCTTCAAAAGCAGGCCGAGGCCATCGGCCAGGCGCTCAACGGCACCCAGGTGCTGTGCATCGACAACGAAGACAGCATCCTCACCGGCATGCACAGCCTGCTGTCACGCTGGGGCTGCCAGGTGTGGACCGCACGCAACCGCCTGGAATGCGAACACCTGCTGGCCGAGGACGTCCGCCCGCAGCTGGCGCTGGTGGACTATCACCTGGACGAAGGGGAAACCGGAACCGAGCTCATGGCCTGGCTACGCACGCGCCTGGGCGAACCGCTCCCCGGCGTGGTGATCAGCGCCGACGGTCGCGCCGAACTGGTGGCCGAAGTCCACGCCGCCGGACTGGACTACCTGGCCAAGCCCGTGAAACCCGCCGCGCTGCGGGCATTGATCAGCCGGCATGTGAGCCTGCGCTGATCGCAAGCCCTGTTCGTGGGAGCGAATTCATTCGCGAAGGGCCGCGCAGCGGCCCCGTAGGGCGGACAGCGCTTTTCTGTCCACCAACCGGAGCCCAGACCAGCGCCGATGGTGGATGAAAGAGCGCCATCCACCCTACGCCCGAATGCAATCCCCGTTGTGGGAGCGAATTCATTCGCGAAAAGACACGCTCCGGCACACGCGCAGATCAGCCCTCTTCATCCTCCCGCACCAGGACGCAACGCAGGCCGTCATCATCTTCGTTGCAGTCGTACAGGTAGAACATCTGCACGTCGCCGGTGGCCGTGACCACGGCTACGAAGTCACCGGCATCCGCGATGAAAAAGTTGCGGGTCGCCGGGTCGGCCTGGCACTCGATCAGCGCGGTGACAAAGGCGGAGGATTCGATATCACCGAAGTAATCCTCACGGTCCTGGGCACTCCACTCGACCGGTGCCTGGAACGGGCCGGTGAAGAGAATGCGCGCGTCGCCGAGGTCTTCCTCTTCGGCGTCCAGGTCGTTCTCGTCAGGACGGTAGAGAGTGCAATCCAGGGCATCGGCATGGCCAAGCACGGTCTGACGGGCGGCCAGGCGCTTCTCCGGATCGAGGCCGGCGGCCAGGCAGATCTGGGCCCAGCTGTCTTGTTCGCGTGGGGACACGTGGGTGTTCCTTCTTGGTTGGGGCTGAAAAAGGAGTCTAGTGTCAGGCACGCCGGAGCGGCGGGCAATTCTCGATTGAGGGCAACCTGCACACCTGTGCTTAGATGAATCCACTCCCCCCAGGCCGAACCCCATGATCCCCGCCGAAATCCAGGCCCAGTTGCAGGACATCTTCACCGCCCACGGCATGACCGACCCGGCGCTACAGGAATGCCTGACGCAGCTACTCAAGCTGCGCGACTACGAGCGCGACCAACTGATTATCCGCGCGGGTGAACGTCCAACCCACTTCTACGCCATCCTCTCGGGCGTCGCGCGCTACTACTACCTGTCCCCCGAAGGCCGGCAGTGGAACAAGACCTTCTTCCGCGAGGGCCAGTTGATCGGCTCCCTCAGCGCCCACCTCAAGCAGCAACCCTGCACCTACAACATCGCGGCAGTGGAGAAATGCCGCGTCGCCAGCCTGCCCCTGGCCATCCTCGTCCAGCAGGGCGAGCGCTTCCCCCAACTCCTGCAGATGCAGGACCAGGTCATCCGCCAGATCATGCTGCGCAACGAAGACCGTGAAGCGCTGCTGCTGACCCGCAACAGCGAGCAGCGCTACCAGTGGCTGCTGGAGCACGAACCCTGGCTGCTGGACCGGGTGCCCCAGTACCAGTTGGCCAGCTACCTGGGCATGGACCCGGTTTCGTTCTCGCGGGTCAAGCGCAAGCGGGCGGGCTGAGAACGGCGCGCACCCGCAGCCCCAGCGCCGCAGCACGCTCCAGGCAGAAGTCCCGCTGCTCGGCGGGCACGCCCGTCAGGCTTATCCACAAGCCGCCGTCGGCCCCCTGGCTCACCGCACAATGCACGTCGGGGCACAGCTCGCCGACCCGTTCGCCATACAGGCTGGCCGCCGCCATCTCCCGCAGACGCTGCTTGAAGATCTTGCCCACCACCGTCACCGGCAGGGCGTCGACCAGGAACACCCGCTTCGGGCAGGCCGGGCGCTCGGCGATATGGTCGAACGCGTACTGCTGCAACTCGTCAACGCTGGCCGTCTGTCCCTGACGGAGCTGCACGAAGACCACCGGAAGCTCGCCGGCGTATTCGTCCGGCATGCCCACTGCGGCGGCAAGCGACACCGCCGGGTGGCTCTCGAGGCAATTTTCGATCAGCGCCGGGTCGATGTTGTGGCCGCTGCGAATGATCAGGTCCTTGGCGCGCCCGGTGATGAAGAGGTTGCCGTCCGCGTCCAGGTGCCCGAGGTCGCCGCTGCGTAGCCAGCCATCCTCCAGGGGCGGAACGTCCTGCCCCAGATAACCGGCGAAGACGGTGGGGCCACGCACGCAGATTTCCCCGCCGTCGATCTTCACTTCGATGGGCGCAGCCACATGTCCGGCGCTACCGGGGATCGCCGGCTTCTCCAGGTTCGGCAAGGCAATCACGCCCGTGCATTCGGTCATGCCGTAGGCCTGGTAGAGCTCCAGTCCGGTCAGCGCTTTCACCTTTTCGCAGAGCGCCGCCGGCACCGGTGCTCCACCGGACAGCATGTAACGCAGGCTGCCGATATCGTGCCCGCCGATGGGCACCTCAAGCATCGCCGCCACGGAGGTGGGAATGCCGCCGCTCAGGGTAATGCGGTAGTGCTCCACCAGGCGCCAGTGCTGGCGAACCACTTCCGGATTGCGGAAGCCGCCGAGGGTCGGCAACAGCATGCGCAACCCATTGGCCAGACCACCCAGGCTGTTCACCAGGGCGCCGGCCACGTGGAAGATCGGCAGACCGTTCAGCGCGACATCCTCCGGGCCGGCCGCCATCCGCGCACGATAGGCATAGGCAGCGGCCACCTGGTTGGCGTGGGTCTGCCGGGCCAGCTTGGGCAATCCGGTCGTACCGCCGGTGTGGAAGTAGGCGGCGATGTCCTCCGGCCGGGGCAGCAATGCCAGCTCCAGGGCGTCATCGTCGTAGTTCTCCAGCAGGCTGTCGTAGTGGAATTCGCCCGCCTGGGTGAGTACGGAAACGCACTTCGGCAGGTTGGGTAGACGCAGCGCGGCACCCAGCGCCCGCTGCCACAGGTCGGAACCCTCCGCCGGTCCAAGGGCTACCACCAGGTCGGTACCGGCCTTTTCCATCAGGCTGGCCAGGGCCTCTTCGTTCAACAGCGGATTGATCGGGTTGGCGATACCAATACTGGCGGCCGCCCAGAGCAGGCACTGGCTCTGCGGAATGTTCGGCAGCAACAGGGTAATCACCGGCTTGCGCGTGCCCGCAAGGTCCAGCAGCAGGCGTGCGCTGCGGTTGAGTTGCGCGAAGAACGCCGCGTAGCTGAAGTTCTGCTCGCCGATTTCCGTGCCCAGGCTGTGGATAAAGGTCAGGGCGGTCCGTTCCGGGTAACGGGCCGACGAGGCCTGCAGCAGTTCGTAGACAGTGCTGGGAGCGTGGGCAAGCATGGCGGCCTCCTGGACCTGCGCGTTGTTGTGCGCCGATTCTTGGGGACCTTCGCGGAGGCGGCATTAACAAATGTTAAGAAGGCTGGCTAGGCTTGTAAGCCACGGCCAGCGCCTACCCGACGACATCGTTCCGTCGCCCCTGTCTTCCGGCCGAAGGCAAAGGCTCCATGCGTGCTGCGACAGGAGAACGCCCCATGAAACCACTCCAGTTCCTCGCCCTGGGCAGCCTCGCTGCCTGCCTGACAGCCCAAGCCGAAGTCGCCAGCGAAAAGAACATGACCCTCAAGATCGCCAGCGAGATTGCCAATGCCACGGTGCAGGCCTGCACCGCCAAGGGCTACAACGTCACGGCCGCCGTGGTGGATCGCGCCGGCGATGTGCGCGCCATCCTCCGCACGGACAAGGCCGGCCCGCATACCCTCGACTCCGCCCGGCGCAAGGCCTACACCGCCGCCTCCACCAAGCGCAGCACCAGCGAGATGCTGGAGAACGTGCAGAAGAACCCTGCGGCCCAATACCTGCCGATGATCGACGGTTTCCTGGTCGTGGGCGGCGGCATACCGGTGAAGGTAGGCGACGAGGTGATCGGCGCCGTGGGCGTGGGTGGTGCGCCGGGCGGACACCTGGACGACCAGTGCGCTACCGCCGGCATCGAAGCGGTGAAGGATCAGCTCAAGTAGATCCGGCGGTCAGAACCGCGCCAGCTGCATCTCCTTCAGCCGGCTCAGGGTGCGGCGGAAGGGGAACTCCAGATAGCCCTCGGTATAGAGGTGGTTCATGTCCACAGCCGCCTCTAGGTAAAGCGGCACCCGGCGGTCGTAACATTCGTCCACCAAGGCGATGAAACGGCGCACGCCGTCGTCATGCACTGAAAGCTGCGGCAACTCGCGGTCCCCGGCCGCCACCCGCTCGGCACCGTCTTCGGTGCCACGGGCGATACGTCCTTCGCGCCGGGCGGCGCTGAGGTTGGGCACATCGCCGAGGAGGATGGCCGGGAAGCGGTCGCACAGGGCAATGAAGTCCAGCGCCGCCAACGCCTGTTCGCAAAGATCGGCATAGCGGAACCAGGCTGCGGATTCGCACTGGCGAACCACTGGCACCAGGCGATGACCCAGCTCCACCGGCTCACTGGATGCCCCCTGCCCCGCCGCCAGACGATTGAACACCTCGGCAAGCGCACTGAGCCGGCCCGGTTCAGCCACCCAGTAGCGCTGATGAGCCGTACCGGGGTGCAACCGGTGGTCCTGGCCGCCATCCACCGCGACCACCTGCATGTGCCGCTCGATGGCCTCGATGGCCGGCACGAAGCGCTCGCGGTTGAAACCATCAGCATAAAGCTGCTGCGGCGGCTGGTTGGAGGTGGCGACCATGGCCACGCCTTCCTCGAACATCGCCCGCAACAGGCGGCCGAGCAGCATGGCATCGCCGATATCGTTGACGAACAGCTCATCGAAACACAGCACCCGCACATCCCGACCCAGCTCACGGGCCAGGGCCTGCAGCGGGTCCGGCGTGCCGGTGAGCTGGAACAGGCGCTGGTGCACCCAGCGCATGAAGTGATGGAAATGCTGACGCCGCGCCGGAACCCTGAGGCTCTGGTGAAAGCGGTCCATCAGCCAGGTCTTGCCGCGCCCTACCGGCCCCCAGAGATAGACACCGGTAACCTGGCCGGCCTGGTGCAGGGCCTCATGGCAGGCCTGCAGGCAGTCGACGGCGTGGCGCTGGGCCGGGTCCGGCAGGAAACCACCCTGCTCCAGGGCATGGCGGTACGCGAGGAGTGGGGAATCGAAGTTCATGGCGCCGCATTGTGCGGGTTGGCAAGCGACCTGTGTAGGAGCGAATTCATTCGCGATGCGGACCATGGGCCGCTGTGCGGCCCTTCGCGAATGAATTCGTTCCTACAGCTCCAGCGCCAGCAGGTCGGCCAGGGGCTGGCGGCGGCGGATCAGGCGGACATCATCGCCATCCACCAGCACTTCCGGCAGCAACGGGCGGCTGTTGTAGTTGGACGACATGGAGGCACCGTAGGCGCCGGTGTCATGGATCAGCAGCAGGTTGCCGACCTGGGCCGTCGGCAGCGCACGCGGTGCCACCAGGCCACCGTCGTGCTGGGTGAAGACGTCACCGGACTCGCACAGCGGGCCAGCCACTACCGTCTGGCGGGGCGGGGCGGTGACCGGGTTGCCGGCGTCATCCAGCAAGCTCATGTCATGGAAGCTGCCATACATGGACGGACGCATCAGGTCGTTGAAACCGGCATCCACCAGGATGAAGTGGTTGCCGCCCACATCCTTCACCGCGCGCACTTCACTGAGCAGACAGCCGGACTCGGCCACCAGGAAGCGGCCCGGCTCCAGTTCCAGGCGCACTGGGTGTTTCACGATGCCTTCGATATCGCGGCGGGCCTGGTTCCACAGTTCCGCGTAGCGCGGGATATCCACCACCGGGTCGCCCTGGCGGTAGGGAATGGACAGGCCGCCGCCGGCGGAGATGGCTTCCAGGTCGCAGCCCAGTTCACGCACCGCGCCGACCATGGCGCCGCAGACTTCTTCCAGGTGGCTGTAATCCACGCCGGAGCCGATGTGCATGTGCAGGCCCACCAGCACCAGGCCGTAGTCGCGGATCACCGCCATGGCGGCGCCCAACTGGCTGTGCCAGATACCGTGCTTGCTGTTCTCGCCGCCCGTGTTGGTCTTCTGGCTGTGGCCATGGCCGAAGCCGGGGTTGATGCGCAGCCAGACGCGGTGGCCGGGGCTTGCCTGGCCGAGCTGGGTGAGCATGTCGATGGAGCCGACGTTGACCTCGATGCCCAATTCAACGGCGCGCCTGAGGGTGGCGCGGTCGAGCAGGTCGCAGGTCAGCACCACGCCAGCCGGTTCGCCCTTGGGCGAGTAACCGGCCAGCAGCGCGCGCTCGATTTCACCGAGGGACACCGCGTCCACCTGCACGCCCTCCTCGCGCATCAGGCGCAGGATGCTCAGGTTGGAGCAGGCCTTCTGGGCGAAGCGGATCACGTCGAAGCCCTTGAGCTGGGCGATGCGTTCGCGGATCACCGCGGCGTCGTAACACCAGAGCGGGGTGCCGTGTTCACGGGCGAGGTTGGCGAGGGTGGCGGCGGGAATGTTCGGGCGCATGGCGGCCTCCGGAAAAGGAATGACGCCATGATGGCGAGGCCTGTCAATTCAATAAAATACCAATTTATGAATCAGTCATTCATTATCGATATGGACTGACTGCCTTTTCCGAGCGCCCCAATGGACCTTTCCATCCGCCATATCGAAGTCTTCCGCGCAGTGATGACCGCCGGCAGCGTCACGGGCGCCGCGCGCCTGCTGTTCACCTCGCAACCCACCGTGAGCCGCGAGCTGGCGCGTTTCGAGCACCTACTGGGGTTCCGCCTGTTCGACCGCGAGGGTGGTCGCCTGTCCCCCACCGTGCAGGGCCTGGCGCTGTTCGACGAGGTGCAGCGTTCCTATGCCGGCCTGGAGCGCATCGTGGGGGCCGCGCAGGCGATCCGCCGCTTCGACCAGGGCCAACTGGCCATCACCGGCCTGCCGGTGTTCGCCCAGACGCTGCTGCCCGCGTTCTGCCAGGCCTTTATCGAACGCCACCCCGGCGTGCAACTGGCCATCAGCGCTCAGGAGTCCCCCCTGCTGGAAGAGTCCCTGAGCGGTCAGCGGCATGACCTGGGGCTCTCGGAAACCGACCTGCTGCCCCGCGGCACCCGAGGCTCGACCTTATTCGCGGCGGATATGGTCTGCGTGCTGCCCGAAGGCCACGAACTGCTGGCCAAGGCCGAACTGGCGCTGGCGGATTTCCATGGCCAGCCCTTCATCAGCCTGGCCGGCCTGGATATCTACCGGCAGAGCCTGGACGCCCACTTCCTCGCCGCCGGGGTGGAACGCCGGATGGTGGTGGAAACCAGCACCGCTGCCTCGGTCTGCGCCATGGTCCGCCAGGGCCTGGGCCTGGCCATCGTCAACCCGCTGAGCGCCCTGGACGAGGCCGGTCGGGGGTTGCAGATGCGGCGGTTGCAGACCTCGATTCCGTTCCGGGTCCAACTGATCCGGCCCGAGTACCGGCCGTCGTCCGTGCTGGTGGACACCGCCACAGAGGTTCTCCATGAGCAGGCGCAAGCGCGGCTCAGAGCGCTGGAAGCAAGACTGGGACGTTTGGACTGAGACACGCCATGACACGCTCCCTGGCCAGGCTGACGCACAATAGAAACCCGCACTGAATCCGAGACGACAAGGCAGGCACAGAATGAAGTCCCCCCGCGGCATGCTGTTGACAGGAATCGAGCTGGACCGCGCCAGCGCCGTGCCCCTCTACCGCCAGCTCTACCTGCAGGTGCGCAAGCAGATCCTCAGCGGCCGGCTGCCAGGCGGCACGCGGCTGCCCTCGACCCGCACGCTCTGCAAGGAACTCGAACTGTCGCGGATCACGATCCTCAACGCCTTCGACCAACTGACCGCCGAAGGCTTCCTGGCACCGCGCACCGGCGCCGGAACCTATGTCGGCGACGAATGGGAACGCCGTGATGCCCGCGCCGACGAGCCGCGCAAGCCACCGCGCCTGTCGAGCCTGAGTCAATCGGTGCATTCCCTGCGCAGCGAGCTTTTCGGCGGCGTGTCCTACGCCACCTGGGCCCCCGAGTGCCCGACCTCCTTCCTGCCCAGCCACCCGGCCTACGACGCCTTCCCGCTGCCGGTGTGGAAGCGCCTGATGAACCGCCATCTCCGTCACCCCACCAAGGCCCTGCTTGGCTACGGCGAACTAAAGGGCCTGCTGCGCCTGCGCGAAGCCATCGTCGAATACGTCTTCGACGCCCGCGGCATAGAGTGCAGCGTGGATCAGGTGGTCGTGGTATCCGGCGCCCAGCAGGCCTTCAACCTGCTCGGCATGCTGCTGCTCGACCCACAAGACGGCGTGTGGATGGAAGACCCCGGCCACATCGCCGCGCGCATCGCCTTCCAGGCACAGGGCTGCCGACTGGTTCCGCTGCGCATCGACGACCAGGGCCTGGACGTGCAGCAGGGCCTGCGCGACTGTCCGGACGCCCGCCTCGCCTTCACCACGCCCTCGCGCCAGCATCCCCTCGGCACCACCATGAGCTACGCCCGGCGCCTGGAACTGATCGAATGGGCCGGCCGTGGCCACGGATGGATAGTGGAAGACGATTGCGACAGCGAGTTCCGCTACGTCGGCCGCCCTCTACCGGCGCTGTTCGCCATGGATCAATGGCAGAAGGTCATTTACGTCGGCACCTTCAGCAAAGTGCTCTATCCCTCGCTGCGCCTGGGCTACGTGATCCTGCCCGAGGCCCTGGTGGAGCCCTTCTGTGCCATCCGTGCGGTGATGGATCGCAGCCCCTCCACGCTGCACCAGGCAACCACCGCCGACTTCATCGTCGAGGGCCACTTCCTCGGCCATATCCGCCGCATGCGTGCGCTTTACCAGGCACGCCAGGCACGCCTGCTCGAACAATTGCAGCACCGTCTGGGCGGGTTCATGCGGGTCGCCCCCGTGGAAGCAGGCCTGCATCTGATCGGCTGGCTGGATGAAGCCGAGGACGACAACGCCGTGGCACAGGGCCTGGCCCGGCATCAGATCTACACCTATGGCCTGGGCGACTACTGCATCAAGCGTTATCTGCCACCGGGATTGCTGATGGGCTTTGCCGGTACGCCCGAAGAGCAGGCCGCCGAGAAAGTCGAGGCGCTGGCAAGAGCCCTGGAACAACTCGGGCATCGCCTGTAGCCGAGCGCAGCCAAAGTGGTCATAACAATTAAAAAATAATGGCTATATCGATAGCGCCATTCCGGAGAGATAAAGGCAGCGCCGGCCACCCCGGCAGCCTTTTCAGGAATGACAAGAATGAACGCTATCCAAGCACGCTTTGCCGCGCTGCTGCGCCAGAACGCCAGCAGTGAAGCCCCGCCCCCCCTGCTCACGCCCGACCTCGCCACCCGCCTGCTGGAACGCCTCGACAGCCTTCGTCTGTTCGCCCACGGCTACCCGCTACTGACCAACCTGACCCACGGCCGGCTCAAGCCCGCGGACCTGCTGGATTTCGCCTACCGCCACGAGCTGCAGGGCCTGAGCCTGCACCTGCTGGACGGCGAGGAAAACAGCCTGTCGCGGATGAGCCCGGAGCAACTCCGCGCCTTCGCCGACAAGGCCCGCGCCCTGGAACTGGACGTGCACCTGGAAATCAGCAGCACGCGCCGTGAAGACGTCGACCAGGTGGTGGCCGTCGCCCAGGCGATAGGCACTCGCAACATCCGCGTCTACTCGCGCTATGAAGGTCATCTTTCGCGGGTGATGGCGCTGATCGAGACGGACCTCCAGTACCTCGGCCAACTGGCCGACCAGCACGACCTGCACTTCGACTTCGAGCAGCACGAGGAGCTCAAGAGCGGCGAAATTGCGCAACTGCTGCGCCAGGCCGGCAACCCGCGCCTGAACGCACTGTTCGACTTCGGCAACATGATCAATGCCTGCGAGCAACCGCTACCCGCGCTGCAGGACCTTTCCCCGTACATCCGCCAGGTACACCTCAAGGGTGTACGCATCGTCCCCGAACAGAACGGCTTCGGCCATTACGGCGTCCTCCACGGCAGCCCGGAAGATGACCTGCCCGGCGCGCGGATGTTGTTCGAACTGTTGATGCTCGGCGAGCACGCGCCCCAGGTGATCGCCTTCATCCTGGAGCAGGAAAACCACTACATCGCCCCGTCGTTCCGCCAGTCGGACGAGGCGCAAGACCCGTTCATTCCCTACCGGGAGATGAGCGAAACCGCCCTGCCGCCCGGCTACACCGCCGACCGCATGATGGCCGACGAACACCGTTGGGCGAACAACCAGATCCGGCATGTCCGCGGGCTGCTCACCGAGCTGCGCGTGCTGGCGGAACTCACGCTGACCGAGGCCGGCCAATCCTGCGCCTGACCCGCCGGCAGCAATTCACCCTTGATACTGTGGAGAACAAAAATGACAGCACAGGCTAAGGCCAAGTGGCTCAGATTCCTGATCCTCGTCCTCGGCGGCGGCACCATCTACAAGCTCGCCAACCTGAAAGACGCCTTCTACGTGCCCATGCAGGAACACATGGGCCTGAGCCACACCGAGATCGGTACCCTGCTCAGCGCGAACGCCATCATCGCCACCGCCCTGTTCGTGGTCGGTGGTTTCCTGGCGGATCGCTTCGACACCCGCAAACTGATCCCGCTGGGCCTGATCGGCACCGGCGCGCTGGGTCTTTACCTGGCGACCTTCCCCGGCTACAGCCAGTTGCTGATTGTGTTCAGCCTGTTCGCCATCTGCGCCGACTGCATCTACTGGCCCGCATTGCTCAAGGCCATTCGCAACCTGGGCGACGATACCGAGCAAGGACGGATGTTCGGTTTCCTGGAAGGCGGCCGCGGCGTCGTCGATACCCTGGTGGCCTTCTCCGCCCTGGGCGTGTTCGTCGCCATGGGCTCCGGCGAAGCCGGCCTGAAGTCCGCCATCCTGTTCTACTCGGTGATCGATATCGGCGCCGGCCTGCTCACCTGGTTCTTGCTCAAGGAAAGCCGGAAAGGTCCCGCCAGCACAGAAACCATCGGCCTGACCGGCCTGCTGGAAGCCGTGCGAGTACCGGGCATCTGGCTGGTCAGCCTCAACGTCTTCATGGTCTACATCGTCTACTGCGGCCTGACCTACTTCATCCCCTACCTGAAGGACATGTACCAATTGCCGGTCGCGCTGGTCGGTGCCTACGGGATCATCAACCAGTATTTCCTCAAGGTGCTCGGCGGTCCGGCCGGTGGTTTCATGGCGGACAAAGGCTTCCAGAGCCCGAGCCGCTACCTGAAGTGGGCATTCCTGGCACTACTGCCAGTCATGGCGGTGATTCTCACGATTCCCAAAGGGGAAAGCTTCATCTATGCCGGGATGGCCGCCACCCTGTCGTTCGCGCTGATCGTCTTCACCATGCGTGGCGTGTTCTGGGCCCCCATGAGCGAGGTCGGCATTCCCTCGCGCATCACAGGCTCCGCCTTCGGCATCGGCTGCCTGATCGGCTACGCACCCGGCATGTTCGCGTATGTCATCTACGGCGCCATCCTCGACCACTTCCCGGGCGAGCAGGGCTACACCTATGTGTTCGGGCTCATGAGCGTGCTGGCGGTGATCGGTTTCATGGTCTCCAGCCTGCTGCACCGGGCAGTGCGTACACGCATCGGCAGCCCGTCAGGCGAGGCAGTGGCGCAGGCCTGATAGCGCCCCGCGCCGACCAGCCGGAAATGAAAAAGCCAGCCTGGTGACGGCTGGCTTTTTCACGGGATACCGGTTTGCCCCAATCAGGGATTCGCGCTGTTCTGCACCGTCGCCTGGGGCAATTGGCGGTCCTTGTACTGGCGGTAGTTCTTCGCCGCTGCCGGTACCGGACCGCTCTTGCCGGTTTCCAGCCAGCGGCGCATGCGAGTGGCGTCGGCCACATGGGTGTATTTGCCGAAGGCATCCAGCAGCACCATGGCCACGGGGCGGCCGTTCATGTGGGTCAGCATCACCAGGCAGTGGCCAGCTTCGTCGGTGAAACCGGTCTTGGTCAGCTGGATGCTCCAGTCAGCCTTGCGCACCAGGTTGTTGGTGTTGCGGAAGCCCAGGCTGTAGCGCGGTTTGACAAAGGTCACGGTCTTTTCCCGAGTGGTGCTGAGCTGGCTCAGCATCGGGTACTTGCGCGCCTCCTTGAGCAGCACCACCAGGTCGTGGGCGCTGGAGACGTTGTGCAGCGACAGGCCGGTGGGCTCGACGTAACGGGTGCTGGTCATTCCAAGCGCGCGGGCCTTGGCGTTCATCGCCTTGATGAACGCGGAGTAGCCGCCCGGATAGGCGTGGGCCAGGGCAGTGGCCGCGCGGTTTTCGGACGACATCAGGGTCATCAGCAGCATCTCGTGGCGACTCACCTGACTACCCACACGCACGCGCGAATACACCCCTTTCATATCCGGGTTGTCGCGGATGGTCACGGTGAGGATCTCGTCCATCGGCTGCCTGGCTTCCAGCACCACCATGGCGGTCATCAGCTTAGTCACGGAGGCGATGGGTGCAACCCGGTCGGAGTTGCGGGAATAAAGGACCTTGTCGGTCTTGAGGTCCAGCAGCAGGACGCTGCCGGAGGCCAGGTGCAGTTGCGCCGGATCGCGTACCGGCAACGGCAGTTCCTGGGCTTGGACTGGCGAACCTGCAAGGACGAACAGGCAGGAACCAAGGACGAACAGCTTGGCGATCGAACTACGAATTTTCACGATGCGTCCAGTAACGAAAAAGAAGAAAAGAGGAAATGAAGCGTAGGACCCATACCTGCAAAGTATAGGAATGAAGGCGCTGAAATACTCAGCGCCTTCCGTCGACGGGGCGCGATTTTGCGCCTTTGGTCGAATGGCCGCCAGAGGGAAGTCGACGGCGGAGGGTTACCTGATAACGGCGCCCCGCTCGCTGAACAATTGGCGCAACAAGGAACGGTGGCAGCGGCTTTCGTCCTCGCAGTAGCAACCCACCGCGAAATCGCTGCTGTGGGACAGCGCGGCGAGCAGGTGGCATTCGCGGAAGTACTCGATCTCGTCCTTCATCACGACCGGCCCCAGGCGCAAACGGCGGAACTCGGACATGGGGAATCCACGGTGGGCGAAGTACATCATGCGCACGTCGGCGGACTTATCGAGGTAGGCGGTATTGCGCATGTGGGAGTTGAAGTCCATGTCGCCTCAACCGGCGATAAGGGTCTTCTGGTACATGAGGAGGCTCCGCAGCAAGGGGATTCGGGTGTTGCGGGCAGGGTGAATCAACGCTTTCGGTTTGTGGTGGGGACGAACTCATTCGCTATACAGACCGCTGGCCTGCCCTGCAAAATCGCATGGGACTGCTACGCAGCCCTTAGCGAATGACTTCGCCCCCACAGGATCATCACCCCCGAGCATAGGGCAATCAGATCACCCGCGCCGGGTGCTGCTGGCGCGGGCTGCCGAGCATCTCGCGATAGGACGGAGGCTGGCGGCCCTCGGCTTCGCTGATGCCATAGCCCTGAGCCAGTTCCGCGGTCACCAGGGTCTGGCCGGACAGGCTGGGAAGCTGCGGGTCGTTGAGCAGGGCGTGGATGACGCGGCCGTTGAATTCCGGCGTCTCCGCCATGGCCAGGAAGGCCTCGTACTGCTCGGCGCGGGCCTGGCCGGCGATGGCGGTGCGCTCGGTGCGCTGCGGTCCCAGCCAGAGGGAAACGGCGCTGGCGCCCGTGCCTTCGAAATCCACCGCCATGTCCGCGGCGAACTTGTCGACGCCGCTCTTCTGCGCGCCGTAGGCCGGGCCATGCATGTAGCAACCGGCGCCATAGGAGGACACGAAGGCAATCAGGCCGCTGCCATTGCGCACCAGCAAAGGCGCCGCGTGGTAGCTGGCGACGTAGGCCGAGCGCAGGCCGATGTCGAGGATGTCCACCAGCTCCAGCGGTTTCGCCCAGAAGGGGCCCGGGTCGATCAGGTTCTCGTGAAGGAAGGCCGCGTTGTTCACCAGCAGGTCCAGACGGCCCTGCTCCCGTTCGATACGGGCAAAGAGTGCGCGCACCTGCTCGTCGTCACGATGGTCGCAGTGCACGGCGATGCCCACTCCGCCGGCGCGGGTCACCGCTTCAGCAGTTTCCGCCAGACTACCTGGCAACAGTTGGCCGCGCAGGCGGCTGTTGCTTTCGGTGCTGGAACGGCCGCTGAGGTAGACGGTCATGCCGGCCGCGCCCAGGGCGATGGCGATGCCCTTGCCGACGCCTCGGCTGGCGCCGGTGACCAGGGCGATAGGGGGTTGGCGTGTAGTCATGGGTACTCCTGGATAGGTAGGGTGCGCCGTGCGCACCAAAAAACCCGTGCAAGTGTTCCGGTGCGCACAGCGCACCCTACGGGGCAGCGAGGAAAGGGCCGCGTAGCGGCCCCAACAGGGTCAATTGGGCAGGCCTTCGGCCTGTTTCGCGGATGAATTCGCCCCCACCGCTTTCTGCTCCCCATCATGTATATGGCTGGCCGCGAGGAAGCCGAAAACCATCGCCGGGCCGATAGTGGAGCCGGCGCCCGGATAGGTGCGGCCCATCATGGAGGCGGCGCTGTTACCAATGGCGTAGAGCCCGGCGATGGGGGTGCGATCGTCGCGCAGCACACGGGCATGGACATCGGTAAGCAATCCACCCTTGGTGCCGATGTCGCCAGCGTCGACTTTCACCGCGTAGAACGGCGCCTTCAGCAATGGCGCCAGGCAGGGGTTCGGCTGTACCGTCGGGTCGCCGTAGTAGCGGTCGAAGAGGGATTCGCCCTTGTGGAAATCCTCGTCCCGGCCGGCTTCGGCCATCGGGTTGAAACGTTCCACGGTGCGCAACAGGCCAGTCGGGTCGACGCCGATCTTCCCGGCCAGTTCGACGAAGCTGTCAGCCTTGTGGAAGTAGCCCTGCAGGTGCGCCGGCAAGCGGTTGTCGGGCATGGCGTAGCCCGGCACCAAGGCGCCGCAGGGGTACTTGCGCCGGAATTCGGCGTCGAACACCAGCCAGCAGGGCACGCTGGTGGCGCCTTTGCCGTCGTGGGCGTACATGGCGTAGACGATGTCGGTGTAGGGCGCTGCCTCGTTGACGAAACGCTGCCCGGCCGAATCCACCAGCATGCAACCGGGCAGGGTGCGCTCGACGAAGAGCGCGCGCTGCTTCTCTTCGCCCTCCACGTGTGTGGTAGGGGCCCACCAACTGTGGCCCATCAGCGCAGTCGCGGCGCCCAGGGCCTGGCCGGCGCGAATGGCGTCGCCGGTGTTGTACGGCGGAGTGGCACTCCAGGCGCTGCGGGATGGCTGCGGGTGATACTGGCTGCGCATGTCCTGGTTGCGCTCGAAACCTCCAGCGCCGAGCACCACACCACGACGGGCCTGGATCAGCAGGCGGCGGCCTTCTCGAACAACCTCGGCACCCACCACCCTGCCCTCCTGTTCGATCAGCCGTTCCAGCCGGCAGTTCAGCCAGAACGGCACATTGCGTTCCAGCAACGAGCGGCGCAGGGCGGCGACCAGCGCGTTGCCCAAGGTCAGGAAACGATCGCGCTTGGAGCGCACGCGCCCCGGCAGGTCCCGCCAGTAGCGCCAGAGAATTTTCAGGGTCAGGCCTAACCAGCCGGGGCCGCGACAGAGCAGCACCTGGGCTTCCTTCATGGTCATGGTCATGCGGCCCATCATCAGGGTGCCGGGTGAAGGCTCACGCATACGGGCGAACTCGTCGCCCAGAAGACGCGCATCGAAGGGCAGCGGGTCCATGGAGCGGTAGCCGGGCTTGCCGCCGGGCACTTCCGGGTAGTAGTCGGCGTAGCGCGGCTGGGCCTCGAAGCGTACGTGGGAGTTGGCTTCGAGGTAGCGCACTACCTGATGCCCCTGTTCCACGTACGCCTCGATGCGCCCGTCGTCGATTTCACCCTGGGTCACGGCGCGGATGTAGGCGATGGCTTCTTCCGCCGAATCCTGCCCGCCGAGGGCCTCGATGCGGTGGTTGCAGGGAATCCAGATTCCCCCGCCGGACACCGCCGAGGTGCCGCCATAGCGGTCACTCTTTTCCACCACCAGCACCGTCGAACCCAGGTCGCGGGCCCGCAGCGCGGCCGTCATGGCACCGGCTCCCGATCCCACCACCAGCACGTCGCAGCTGTCGTCCCATTGCAGGTTGTTCGCGCTCATCGGGTTGCTCCCTTGTTGTTCTGTGTGCGCAGTCCAGGCCGATTCTCGGCAGCCCCTCGAGCGCCAACATCGTCCGATGGGACTAACGGAACCGGGGCACCGGCTCGCCCAAGCCGCGTAGTCCCTTCGGACGATGTTGCCCGCCAGCGCTGACCACATAGTCACTCCGCCTCATTCAACCAACCCCCAGGTGTGGTCCACGTGCGGCTGCGCCACGACTCCCCGGAGAGGGACCCGATGATAAGAACAACAAACGGCAACACTCGAAAACCGCTCGACCGGGCGATCCATTTCGCTTTGGTGGGCCTGCTGGGCGGGCTGGCCACTCCGAGCCATGCAATGAGCTTCAACCCGAACCCCGACATCAAGGTCGACTGGGACACCACCCTGAGCTACGGCCTGGCCTGGCGCCTGGAGGATCGCGACCATCAGTTGAGCGAGCAGGCGCGCAACCCGAACGGCAACGACGGCGACAACGCCTTCGACCGCGGCAGCCTGATCAACAACCGCGCCAGCTTCCTCACCGAAGTCAATGCCGCCTGGCGAGAGGACTTCGGTGTGTTCGTGCGCGCCACCGGCTTCTACGATGCGGTGTACGACCAGGGCAACGACAACGGCACCGGCACCTCCAACTGCTTCTCCGGTGGCCGGTGCTCGCGTCCCGATCGTTTCTCCGACGAAACCATCGACCAGCATCGCGACGACCTGCGCTTCCTCGACTACTACGCCTACGGCACCTGGGACCTCGCCGGACACAGTTTCAACCTGCGGGTCGGCGACCAGGTGGTGAGCTGGGGCGAGAGCCTGTTCTACCAGGGCATCTCCTCCGCACAGAGCCCGGTGGACGCCACCAAGTCGACCAGCCCCGGCGTCGAGGTCAAGGAAATCCTCTTGCCGGTCGGCCAGGTGTTCGCCCAGTACAGCCTGACCGACGACCTGAACCTGCAGGCGTACTACCAGTACGAATGGGAAAAGACCGAGCTGTTCGGAGTCGGCAGCTACTTCTCCACCACCGACTTCATCGACGAAGGCGGCTTCAACGATGCCAGCGGTTTCCTGCGCCGGCTGCACGACGACAAACCGTCCGACAGTGGCCAGTACGGCGTGGCCCTGTCCTACACCGCCGAATCGCTGAACAACACCGAGTTCGGCCTCTATTACTCGCGCTTCCACGCCAAGACCCCGGTGCTCGATTTCCAGACGGACCTGGGAAGCTACCGTGCCCGCTACTTCGAAGACATCGACCAGTACGGCGCGAGCTTCGCCACGGTGCTCGGCGACACCAGCTTCGCCGGCGAGGTGAGCTACCGGGATGGCCAGCCAGTGATGGTCGCCAATGCCTTCAGCAGCGCGGTGCGTGCAGAGACCCTGCAAGCACAGACGTCGGTGATCCACGTGGTAGGCCCGACCTCCTTCGCAGACAACACCACCCTGGTCGGCGAGCTGGTCTACAACACCGTGCTCGACAACGACAAGTCGGAACCCTTCAGCCCCTTCCCCGGATTCAGCCTGGCAGGCACCGACACGCTGGTCCAGGACCGCGACGCCTGGGGATACACCGTGCAGGCTTCGTTCGACTACAACAACGTCTTCAGCGGCTGGGACCTGACCGTGCCGGTCACCTACAGCACCGCTGCGCAACACGACAGCGCCCTGCTTGGCTCGATCAACGACGGCCAGGGCGACGACCGCATGAGCATCGGCACCAACTGGCGCTACCTCGGCAATTTCTCGGTTGAAGCGCTCTACAGCGCCTACCTCGGCAATGCCAACAACGCGTCACTCGCGGACCGCGACAACATCGCCCTCACCTTCAAGTACCGCTTCTGAAGCCCCAATGGAGGAGCGCAGCATGTCCATGATCACCCCTACCCTTTTCCGTGCGGCCCTTGCCACCGCCCTGCTCGGCAGCAGCCTGGCCGTCCATGCCAAGGTCAGCGGCACCGAGGCCGCGCGCCTCGGCCAGGACCTGACGCCAATGGGCGCAGAAAAGGCCGGCAACGCCGATGGCAGCATCCCGGCCTGGACCGGCAAATGGCGTGGCACGCCGCCCCAGGTGAAATTCGCCGGCCCCGGCACGCCCTACCCGGACCCCTATGCCGACGAAAAGCCCCTGTTCGTCATCACCGCACAGAACATGGAGCAGTACGCCGACAACCTCAGTGACGGCGAAAAGGCGCTGCTCAAGCGCTATCCGGACACCTTCAGGATGCCGGTCTACCCGAGCCACCGCGACTTCCGCCAGGACGAGCAGGTCGAGACGTACATCCGGCAGAACGCCCAGAACGCCGAACTGTCCAGCGACGGCTATGGCACCACCAACGCCTGGGGCGCCTCGCCATTCCCCATTCCGAAGAATGGCAATGAGCTGATGCTCAACCACACCATGCAGGGCCGCGCTTCCAAGGAAGAAGCTAACTACGTGCAGGTGGTCAACTATGCCGACGGCAACAAGGTGTTCGAGAAGGTCAACTACAAGATCTATTCGATCTGGTCATCGCCCGAGTTCGACCTCGACAAGTCCGGCGGCGTGCTGTCGCACTTTCTCCTGACCAACCTGGAACCCGTGCGCAAGAAAGGCGAGATCATCGTCGGCCACGAGTACATCAACCCGGTCAGCCAGCCGCGCCAGGCCTGGCAGTACACCCCTGGCCAACGCCGGGTCCGCCGGGCCCCGACCGTCGGCTACGACTCGCCGACAGGCGCCGGTGGTTTCCGCGTGTATGACGAGGACCGCCTGTTCAACGGCGCGCCAGACCGCTACGACTGGACCATCGTCGGCAAGCGGGAGATTTTCATCCCCTATCACAACTACAAGATCGACGACCCCAGCGTGACCCACGAGCAACTGCTCTCCAGTAGCGGGCATCTCAACCCCGACTACATGCGCTATGAAAAACACCGCGTCTGGGTAGTCGAAGCCAAGCTCAAGCCAAATGCGCGGCACATCTACGCCAAGCGCGTGCTTTACCTCGACGAGGACACCTGGGCCGCCGCCCTGGCCGACAACTACGACAGCCGCGGGCAGTTCTGGCGCACCAATATGCAGACCTCGATCTACGCCTACGACCTGCAGCGCTTCCATGCGCGCCTGGGCATGTACCACGACCTGATCGCCGGTTCCTACATGGTCGACCGCATGCTCGACGAGCAGAAGCCGGCCCTGCTGAACGCCAGCAACTTCTCCGCCAGCGACTTCACCCCGGGGAACCTGCGCAAGCTGGGTACGCGCTGATCTTCGGTCCTCTCTCGATACGCCAACCGGCCGCGCCCGGTTGGCGCTTCCTGGCATGCATTCCCCGAATCCACCGCATGACGACGCAGCCCTCTGCCAGTTCACGCGGGATGCCCTCTCACGCGGGGAACCATCCCGAGTGTCAATGCAGTCCTCACCCATGGAGATAACAATGAAAAAACTGCTCGCCGCCTCCCTGACCCTTGCCGGCGTCACCTTGGCGCAACCTGCCAGTGCCCTGAACATCTTCCTGACCAACGACGACGGCTGCCGCGCCCCCGGCATCGGCGCCGTCTACCAGGCGCTGGTCGCCGCCGGCCACCAGGTAACCCTGGTGGGCCCGCAGAACGACAGCAGCGGCATCGGCGCCGCCAGCGTCGTGGTGCCCGGCCAGGCCGTCGCCATCACCCAGCTCGCCCAGGACAAGTATTGCGTCGGCGCGCCCGCGGGTTACACGCCGCCGGCCGGCAAGACCTCGGCCATCGGCACCCCGGTGGACGCGGTGAACGTCGGCCTCGACCTGCTGCTGAAAGACAACCGCCCGGACCTGGTGGTTTCCGGCACCAACTTCGGCGATAACGTCGGCCCGTTGACCCAGATGTCCGGCACGGTCAACGCAGCGGTACGCGCAATGTTCAAGGGCGTGCCGGCGGTGGCCGTGTCCACCGCCATCGACCTGCCACTGATCAGCCAGAACCCGCAGGCCGGCTACCAGAAGACCCTCAACGCCATGGACGACACCGCACGCTTCGCGGTCCGCGTGATCAACCGCGCCGCTGCCGTCGGCGCCGAGGCCAGGCGCATCTGCGAGCAGAGTCAGGGCAAGGCCAAGGCCCACTGCGAAACCAACGTGATCGGCCTGCCGGGCAACACCGGGCTGAACATCAACTACCCGGCGATGGAATCGGGCGAGGTGAAGGGCGTGGCCTTCGCCCCGATCAGCGACTGGGGCAACGTGGTCTTCGCAGCCCAGCAGGGCGCTGACGGCGTGGTTCGCGTCAACCTCGTCGCCCCGTCCGCACCCACCGCCGAGCAGAAGCAGGGTGATGCCTACCAGCTGTCCCTCGGCAAAGCGGTAATCACCCCCATCGACGGCAACTACACCGCCTCACCACTGGTCCAGGCGCAGGCGAAGCTGATGCTGGGTGGAGTGACGCCGTAAGGCTTGAGTGATGGAACAAGAAGCCCCGCCGACGCGGGGCTTCTTCTTTTTTGCAGTAGGGTGCGCCATGCGCACCAAGGCGATGGTTACGACAACCGAGTCTGTCTCCTGGTGCGCGCGGCGCACCCTTGTATCTCGACTACCACCCTCTCAAGGGGTGATAGTCCCCGACTGATCATCGGGGGAGAGCCAGGAAGCCGTGTCCACCCTTAGGCCTCGAGCCCGACCCGTAGATAGTGCCCTGGCCCTCCACACTCACTCAGATAGCTCGAACGGTATCTAGAGCCCACTTCAAGTGAGAGCTCGCATTCACAAGGCCGGGCCGGGTGCAGTGATGATCACTCTGGATGGATTGAGGAGGTTGCATGTCCAGCATCGTCGGCATTGACATTGCCAAGCACAGTTTCGATATCGCCACCCTGCAGGCCAACGGCAAGTACCGCAGCAAGGCCAAGCTGATCAACGCCGCAGAGGGCTTTCAGGTGTTGCAGGAGTGGTTGAACAAGCACAGCGAACCTGGGGCCTGGATCGTGATGGAGGCGACGGGTACCTACCACGAGGCGCTGGCTGAGCACTTTTACGCGCTGGGCTACCGGATTTGCGTGATGAATCCTGCGCAGATTGCCTATTACGCGCGAAGCCAGTTGCAACGGGTCAAGACGGATCAGGTCGACGCCAAGCTGATTGCCAGCTACGGCGAGCACCATCAAGATGAGCTGCGCGCCTGGCAACCCGAGCCTGCCGCGATCCGCCGTCTGCGTGCCCTGGTGCGGCGCCTGCAGGATCTCAAGGAGATCGAGCAGATGGAGCGCAATCGTCTGGGGGTGGCCGATGCCAGCGTGCAAGAGTCGATTCACTCAGTGCTGCAGCGTGTCGAAGAGCAGATTGCCGAGACCCTGAAAACCATCCGCGACCATATCGATGATGATCCAGACCTGCGGGGTAAACGCGATCTGCTGACCAGCATCGATGGTATCGGCGAGCAGACTGCCGCCCTGCTCCTGGCGGAACTGGGTGATCCGCTGCAGTTCGAGAGCGCGCGAGCGATCACTGCCTTTGCCGGGCTGAATCCGAAGCTACAGGATTCGGGTAAGCATAAAGGGCACGTACGCATTTCCCGTGTGGGCTCAGCGCGGCTACGCGCGGGCCTGTACATGCCGGCGATCACCTCGATGACCCACAACCCCGCGATCAATGCCCTGGCACAGCGCCTGCGCGCCCGCGGTAAGGCCGGAAAGCAGATCGTCTGCGCGGCCATGCGCAAGCTGTTGCATATCGCCTATGGCGTACTGAAATCCGGCCAGCCATTCGATGCCCAACTGGCCCTTGCCCGGGGCTAAACAAGACGGTATCTACGGGGCTGCTCGCGAATGAATTCGCTCCCACCAAGGCAGTGCCGCTTCAGGCAAAAGCAGTCGGCTCGTTGAGCACGCAGCGAATCCCACCCGGCAGGCCCATGCTGGCCACGCACTGGTTGCAGTGGGTGCAGGCGCTGCGCCAGGTTTCGCCTTCGTGCTGGAGGCGTTTTGGCAGTTCCGGGTCATGGAGCAACGCACGCCCCAGGGCGAGGAACTCGAAACCTTCATCCGCCACCTGCGCCATGCCTTCGGCACTGGCCACACCGCCGAGGTACACCAGGGGCATGTCCACCGTGCGGCGCATCTGCCTCGCCAGTTCGAGGAAGTAGAGTTCCTCGAATGGCAGGTCGGGAAAGCTGGCGCCGCCGAACCATTTCATCGCGGTGCGCTGCAGCGGATTCTTCTCCAACGGCACCATCTGCTTCAGCGGGCTGGCGCCGCGGAAGAGGAACATCGGCGTGCGGCTGACCAGCCCGCCACTCATGACGATGGCATCGAGCCCGGCCTGTTCCAGCAGACGCGCTGCCTGGCAGGCTTCTTCGATCTGCAGGCCAGCCTTGAAGCCATCGCTGAGGTTGAGCTTGGCCAGCAACGGAAAATCGCGGCCAACCGCCCCGCGAACAGCGGTCAGCACCTGCAAAGGCAGGCGCATACGGTTATCCAGGGAACCACCGTAGGCGTCGCGTCGATGGTTCAGCGCGGGCGAGATGAACTGGCTGAGCAGGTAGCCATGCCCCATGTGGATTTCGATGGCATCGAAACCTGCATCGCGGACCAGGCTGGCCGCTGCGGCATATTCGGCAACGGTCCGGCCGATGTCAGACGCATCCATGGCGCCACCAACAGGGATGCCGGAGAACAGGCCGTACTGATTGATGCAGGCGCTGGGGCCTCGCGGCCGTGGAATGTTGAGCGGGCGATTGCGGCTGAAGTAACCGCAATGGGCGAGCTGGGCGGAAATGGCCCCGCCTTCGCCATGTACCACCGCCGTCAACCGCTGTAGTTGCGGGAAGATACCGGCGTGCATCCACATCTGGTCGGGGAAGGTCAGGCCATCCGGGGAAACGCCACAGTAGGCCACCGTGGTCAGGCCGACGCCACCACGGGCCATGGCCGCATGGTGGCGGATCAGGTCTTCACCCGGCACACCGCCGGGGCACATGCCTTCGAAGGTGGCGGTCTTGATCAGGCGGTTGCGCAGTTCCAGGCCGGCCAGCCGGGCCGGTTGCAGCAGGCCATGCAGTTGCGGGCTCATGCCGGCTCCCGAGCACCGAAGGGGACGAATTCGGTGACTTCCAGCTCGAAACCGGACACCGCCTTGTAGTTCACCGGAAAACTCAGGAGGCGCATCTTGCGCACACCGACATCCCGCAGGATCTGCGCACCGATGCCCAGGGTGCGCTGGGGGAAATGGGGCGGTCGCGGCGTCTGCGCGCTCCGTTGGAGCTGCTCGATCACGCTGGCCGGTGTTTCCTGATGCGCCAGCAGTACCACCACGCCAGCGCCCTCCTCCGCCACTCGTGCCAGGGAACGTTCGAGGTTCCATTGGTTGGGGTGGCTGTCCAGCAGGTCTCGCAGGGTTTCCGCCGCCTGCACCCGCACCAGGGTCGACGTGTCGCGTCGCACCTCGCCGCGCACCAGGGCCAGGTGCAGTTGCCCCTGGTAGTCGTCGAGGTAGGTGATGACGCGGAACTCGCCATGGCGGGTCCGTAGCGGGTATTCGCCGGAACGGCGGATGGTGCCTTCATGGAGGATGCGGTAGTGGATCAGGTCGGCCACGCTGCCCAGTGGCAGGCCGTGACGTTGTGCAAAATCTCGCAGGGCCTGACCACGGGCCGGTTCGCCGTCCTCGTCGAGGAGGCTCACCAGCACGGCAGCGGGCATCAGGCCGGCGAGGCGCGCCAGGTCGCAGGCGGCCTCCACATGACCGGCACGCTGCATCACCCCGCCAGGCTGTGCGCGCAGGGGGAAGATGTGGCCGGGCTGCACCAGATCGGCGGCCGTGCTGGACGGGTCCACCGCAACGGCGATGGTGCGTGCCCGGTCAGCGGCGGAGATGCCGGTGGACACCCCCATGCGCGCCTCGATGGACAAGGTGAACCCCATGCCGTGACGGGCCCGCGAATTGGGCACCATCAGTTCCAGGCCGAGGGCCTTGCAGCGCTCCTCGGTGAGCGCCAGGCAGATCAGCCCGCGCGCTTCGCGGGCCATGAAGTTGATGGCGGCGGCATCGGCATGGCCGGCTGCGATCACCAGCGAACCCTCGCCATCTCCCTCGTCGTCGGTGACCACCAGCATGCCGCCGCTGGCCATGGCTTCGATCAGTCGCTGCGGGTTGTCCATGGACACTCCTTTCAGTTCAATGCGCGGCGCAGGTCGGCAGCGGCGGATTCCAGCGCGGCCTGCGCACGCTGGACAAAGGCGGCCATGCTGATGAAGCCGTGGATCATCCCTTCGCAACGCTCCAGGCGGACCTGCACCCCGGCCTGTTGCAAGCGCCGGGCGAACGCCTCGCCCTCATCGCGCAATGGGTCGTACTCGGCGCTGAGCAGCGTGGTGGGCGGAAGGCCAACCAGGTCTTCGGCGCGCAGCGGCGAGGCCAGGGCATCGTCGATCAGATCCGGGCGCGGCAGGTACTGGCTCCAGAACCAGCGCATCTGCTCGCGGGTTAGGAAGTAGCCATCGGCGAATTCGGCTTGGGAAGCACTGTCGCAACGGGCATCGGTGGCCGGATAGAACAGGCACTGGTAGGCAATGCGCGGCCCCTTGCGAATCTGCGCCAGGCGGCTCACGGCAATCGCCAGGTTGGCACCGGCGCTGTCCCCGGCCAGGGCCAGGCGGCTGGCATCGAAGCCCAGCTCGCGGGCACGCTCCACCAGGTCGCAGGTGGCCCGGTAGCAGTCATGAGGCGCCGCCGGGAAGCGGCTTTCCGGTGCCAGCCGGTAGGCCACCGACACCACCACCGCACCGCTCAGGCGCGCCAGGCTGCGGCAGAGGTTGTCGTGGGTGTCGAGATTGCCGATGACGAAACCGCCGCCGTGGAAGAACACTAGCAACGGCAGACGATCACTGTCTTCCGGCCGATAAAGGCGCGCGTCCAGCTCGCCCTCGGCGCCGGCCAGACGCAGGTTGCGTACCTCGAACAGGCGCTCGCCGGGAATCGGCGGCATCAGGTTGTCGGAGAACTGGCGGTACTGCACCGGGTCGAGCTGGCTGTAGTCCGGCTGCGGCATGTGGCTGAACTGCTGGAGCACGGCGGCGATCTGGGGGTCGAGCGACATGGTGGCTTTCCTTATGCGTCGGCCATCTGGAAGACCGGGTTGGTCTCGTCGAGGATGCTGGCCAGGCGTCGTTCCAACGCCGGCTTGAAACTCTTGTGGGGGAGCAGCCAGAAGCGTTCGGCCTCGATGCCGGCGAAGACCTCGCGGGCCAGCTCGCGCGGGTCCATGCCCTGGCGGATGCTGCTGTCGAGCAGGGCATCCAGTGGCTCGGTGGCGGCACTGGCGGCCTGGTTGGAGGCCATGATGTCGCTGGCCACCGGACCGGGGCAGAGCACGGCCACCCGGACCTGGGCCTGCAACGTGGCCAGTTCGTAATGCAGGGTTTCAGAGAGCGCGACCACCGCCTGCTTGCTGACGGTGTAGGGGCCCAGCATCGGGCTGCAGACCAGCCCGGCCAGCGACGCGGTATTGACCACCTGGGCCGGGCGCTGCTGGTCGAGCAGCAGGGGCACGAAGGCCCGGATACCGTTGACAACGCCACCCAGGTTGATGGCCAGCAGCCGCTGCCAGCGCTCGGCCTCAATCTCCCAACTGAAACCTGTCTGCATCACGCCGGCATTGTTGAACAGCAGGTCGACGCCGCCAAAGCGCGCCACGGCCAAGTCGCGCAACCGCTCCACCTGAGCCAGGTCACCAACGTCGGCCACCTGGCTGGCGACGTCCACACCCTGCCCCTGCAGAGTTTCGGTCAGGGCCGCCAGGCGCTGCGGGTCCACATCGCTCAGCACCAGGCGCAATCCACGCGCACCGGCTTCTTCCGCCAGGCCGCGGCCTATGCCGCCGGCCGCCCCGGTAATCACCGCCACCTGGCCTCGTTCGATTCGCATGCTGGGTTCCCATCGCTTTTGTTCTTGTTGCCGGCAGTAGAACCCTGGCGTCGGCGGCGGCCATCGTCCGATCAGACGATGCCGGGAAATGCAGGCACCGCAGAATCCGGCCAGTGCATCCGCTGCAACGGTCTGCCTGAGCCGCAAGCAGCCCCAAGGACCCCGAAGGGAGAACAAGAAGATGAGCACCCTGCACCGAATCGAAGCCAAGCAGCTGGAACCCCGTTTCGCCCGCGGCTGGCACTGCCTGGGCCTGGCCGACCGATACCGTGACGGCAAGGCCCACCGCCTGGATGCGTTCGGCACCCGCCTGGTGGCCTTCGCCGGAGAAGACGGCCAGATACGCATCCTCGACGGCTACTGCCCGCACATGGGTGCGGACCTCAGCCAGGGCTGCGTCGAGGGCGACGCCATTCGTTGCCCCTTCCATGAATGGCGCTGGCGTGCCGATGGCGTGTGCGACGACATCCCGTACGCCAAGCGCATTCCGCCACGGGCGAAGATCAAGTCATGGCCCGTGTCCGAACAGAACAGGCTGTTGTTCGTCTGGAACGATCCGGAAGGCAATGCCCCCATCGACGAGCAAGCCATCCCGCGCATCGACGCCTGCTTCGACGACAAGTGGGCCGACTGGGAAGTGGCCGAGTTGAAGATCGACACCAACTGCCGCGAGCTGATCGACAACATCTCGGACATGGCGCACTTCGACTCGGTGCATGGCACCGATCTCAACCACTTCAGCAACACCTTCGAGCGTCACATGGCGGTACAGGTGATGCGCGGCAGCAGCGCGCGCCTGTCCGGCGATAGCGAACTGGCCACCGTGGCCACCTACTACGGCCCGGCCTACCAGATCACCGAGATGACCGGGGCCTTCGATGGCGTGCCGATCCATTCGATCCTGCTCAACTGCCACGTCCCCATTGACCTCGACAGCTTCACCCTGCGCTACGGCGTGCTGGTGAAGAAGGTGCCCGGCCTGAGCGACGAACAGAACCGCGAGATGGCCAAGGCCTATGTGAAACAGGCCCAGGATGCCTTCTACGAGGACGTGGCCATCTGGCACAGCAAGACCCGTGTGGATAACCCGCTGCTGTGCGATGGCGACGGTCCGGTGTATCAGCTGCGCAAGTGGTACGACCAGTTCTACACCAATGTCGCCGAGCTGCCGGCCAGCCTCGCCGAACCCCGCTACTTCGTCGTACTGGACGTGACCGAAACCGCCTGATTCCGGTCTGGGACGATCGTCTCCCGATCAATGGGGGACGATCTGTCTTGCTGAACTATCCCGTTAGTCTGTAAGAAGCACCCTACAAAAATAAAAAGCGGTTCAGACATGGCACATAGACTCACGCTCGATGAATTCAGTGGGTTGCTCGGCAACCTCTACCAGGGACCGCTGGAAGACATCCCCTGGGCGACCTTCCTCAATCAACTGAACCAGTACCTGCAGAGCAAGTACGTCACCTTTATCCTGCGCCCGCCGAGCGAGCACGCCGAAGGCCTGATGGTCAACACCACGGGCAGCTCCTCGGAAGTCACAGCGTCCTACAACAAGCACTTCTTCGCCCTCGACCCCTTCGTTGACCTGCCCAACCGCCAGGTGGTCACCAATGGCGAGTTTCTCTCCCGCACGGAATGGGAGGAGTCGGAATTCTTCAAGAGCTTCCTGGAGCCGGTGGGGGTGTTCCATATCCTCGGCGCCGACATCCGCACCTGCGACGGCGCCCAGTGCCGCATCCGCGTCAGCCGTGGGCGCGAGGACCCGGACTTCAACGAAGACGACAAGGCCCTGGTGGCGCAGTTCATCCCGCATCTGGAGCGCTCGATCAAGATCCACATGCAGCTCAACCGCATCGAGACCGAGCGCAACCTGTACGCCGGTGCGGTGGACCAGCTCGCCGTGGGCACCATCATCCTCGACGAGGACGGCAAGGTGCTGCAGACCAACCGCGTGGCCGAACGCCTGCTGCACGACAAGGACGGCCTCAAGCTGGTCAACGACGGTTTGCAGGTGGGCAACCCACGGGATACCCAGGAGTTTCGCCGCCTGGTGAAGCAGGCCCTGCAATCGCAGAAGAACAACCTGCCCTCGGTGGTGGAAGCCTTGCGGGTGCAGCGGCCATCGGGCAAGGCGGACCTCGGCATCATCGTGCGCTCGGTGCCGCTATCGGCCTGGAACGAAGGCAAGCAGTGCCCGTCGGTGGTGATCTTCATCAGCGACCCGGAGCAGGAATCCAGTGCCCCCCAGGAGATCGTCAAGGCGCTGTTCGACCTGACTCCCGCCGAAGCCCAACTGGCCATGCTGCTGGCCAACGGCCTGACCCTGGATGAGGCCTCCGACGCCCTGGGCATCAGCCGCAACACGGCGCGGGCGCACCTGCGTTCCACCTTCTCCAAGACCGGCGTGACCCGCCAGACGATGCTGGTGCGGCTGATTCTGCGGAGCGTGGCGACCCTGGGGTAACCCTCTCCCCCGGCCCGAAGCGCGCAAGGTTGATGTCGCTTTTCACATCCACCAGCGGAGTCCAGATCAGCCGCGAACGGTGGACCGGTGAAGCGTGGTCCACCCTTGAATGCACGCCCCGGCACTGCCGTGGCAAGGGTGGATGTCGCTTTTCACATCCACCAACGAAGTTCGGGTGAACCGCGAAAGGTGAAGCCTGTCCGCGTCTTCGAACGCCCTGCACGGCGCTCCGCTAGTCCATCCAGACGATGCCCTCACCACCGATGCGCGCGACGCTCCATTCGGTCCGCCACGGGAGCACGCCATGCGCAGCTTGCCCACCATTCTCAAGACCGAATTGCTGGCCAGGAGCGACTGGTTCCAGATCGAGGCGCTGCACCTGGAATTCGCCAACGGCCAGCAGCGCGTCTACGAACGCCTGCGCGGTTCGGGCTACCAATCAGTGCTAGTGGTGGCCCTGCCCGATCCGCAGCACGTGTTGCTGGTACGTGAATACGCCGTCGGCGTGGAACAACGGGTGCTGGGGCTGCCCAAGGGCGGCGTGGAGTCGGGCGAAACCACCCTTGAGGCGGCCAATCGTGAACTGATGGAAGAAGTCGGCCTGCGCGCCGGTCGCCTGCATGAATTGGGTGTGCTGAGCCTGGCGCCGGGGCACCTGTGCCATAGCTGCAAGGTCGTGCTGGCCGAGAACCTCGAGCCCTGCAGCGCTCTGGGCGACGAGCCGGAGCCGCTGGAGGTGGTCCGCCTGCCGCTGACGCAGGTGCCGGCGCTGGTGGCCTCCGGCGAGCTGCACGAAGCCCGGGCGATTGCAGCCTTGTTCATGGCACTAGTCCGTTTGGACGAGGCAGGTTGTCGCAGCAACGCCTAGGGTTGCCGCTCAGAACAAGAACAGCGTCATCCCTTTCGAGGAACGACCATGACAATAAAAACCAAGCTGTGCCTCACCTTCCTCGGCTGCGCCTTCGCCGCTGCCTACCTGAGCCTTCTGGCGCGTCCGCTGCCCCCCCAACTGGCAGGGCTCAACCAGTGCCACCCGTCCACTCAATCCTGTTACGTCCCGCCCATGCGCTTCTGACCCGCGACGGATTGCCGCGCTTGCACCGTAGCTTTCCGCGCCTGCGCCACAATCCAAGTGCCTTGCGGCCTGGCGCCCCGACCCGATCCATCTGATATGGTTTTTAGCGGCTGATCTGAATCTGTTTTGCCCATCAGTGCCTTCCTATAGTCCGTCTCGCCGTAACAGCCTGATGGGCACTGATCATGAGCGAAAGAATTCCGGCGCAGGTCATCGAGGTCACTCCCAGCCTGCCACCCGCTGCAAGCAAACCCCTTTCCGCCTCCAACGGACCTATCCACACGCGCCGCTTCACCGGCCTCTACCGCGACCTGCGCCGCATGGGCGCGGGACTGCTGTGCCTGATGTTCTTCGGCACCCTCTGGCTCGACTGGGATGGCCGCCAGGCGGTGCTGTGGAGCCTGGAGGACAGCAAGTTCTACATCTTCGGCGCCACCTTCTGGCCCCAGGACTTCATCCTGCTGTCGGGGCTCCTGATCATCTGCGCCTTCGGCCTGTTCTTCATCACGGTGTTCGCCGGCCGCGTATGGTGCGGCTATACCTGCCCGCAGAGCGTGTGGACCTGGATGTTCATGTGGTGCGAGCAGGTCACCGAGGGTGACCGCAACCAGCGCATCAAGCTGGCCACCGCCCCCTGGAGCGCCAGCAAGCTGCTGCGCCGTGGCATCAAGCACGGACTCTGGCTGGCCATCAGCCTGGCCACGGCCATCACCTTCGTCGGCTACTTCACCCCGGTGCGCGAACTGGTGGCGAACCTGGCGACCTGGGAGGTCGGTGGCAATGCGCTGTTCTGGGTGATCTTCTTCGCCGCGGCCACCTATATAAATGCAGGTTGGATGCGCGAGCAGGTGTGCATCCACATGTGTCCCTACGCGCGCTTCCAGAGCGTGATGTTCGACAAGGACACGCTGATCGTGTCCTACGACGCCACGCGCGGCGAATCCCGTGGCCCGCGCAAAAAGGGCAGCGACCCAAAGGTCCAGGGCCTGGGTGACTGCATCGACTGCCAGATGTGCGTGCAGGTCTGCCCCACCGGCATCGACATCCGCGACGGCCTGCAGATCGCCTGCATCGGCTGCGCGGCGTGCATCGACGCCTGCGATTCGATCATGGACCGCATGGGTTACGCCCGTTGCCTGGTGGGTTACAGCTCGGAGCGCGCGCTGGAAGGTGGCAAGACCCACCTGCTGCGTCCACGCCTGATCGGCTATGCCACTGCGCTGGTGCTGATGATCGTCGCCCTCGTCTGGCTGGGCGCCACCCGTTCGCAGCTGTCGGTGGATGTGATCAAGGATCGTGGGATGTTCCGCGAGAACGCCGCCGGCGAGATCGAGAACATCTACAACCTCAAGCTAATCAACAAGACCCAGCAGGCCCAACGCTACGTGGTGGAACTGGAAGGCGCGCCGGGCTTCCGTCTGCAGGGCGAGAATGAGGTGAGCATCGGTGCTGGCGAGATCCTCTCGCTGCCGGTCTCGGTGGCGCAGGTCGACGACAATGGGCAGGCCGGTTCACGCCCATTGCGCTTCGTGGTTCGCAGCCTGGATCGCCCGGACAGCGAAGCCAGCGCCGGCAGCACCTTCGTCAGCCCGAGGCGCTGAGCCATGGACCGGGAGCATGGCGGCGCATGCGACGAGCGCTTAGAGTGGGGCACCGCCGACGAGCCGCTACCAAGCCAGGAAAAGATGAAGCGCTACGAGAAATTCGCCGACGACATCGCCGAACTGATCCGCACCGGGGTACTGGCCCCGGGGCAGAAGGTGCCCTCGGTGCGCCATGCCAGCCGCACCTACGGCGTCAGCGCCTCCACCGTGTTCCAGGCTTACTACCTGCTGGAAAGCCGTGGGCTGATCATGGCCCGCGCGCGTTCCGGCTACTTCGTCTGCGAGCATGTGCGCCGGCCGCTGCCGGAACCCCAGCCGGGACCTCGGGAGGCGGCGACCACCGAGGTGGATGTCAGCGAGCTGGTGTTCTCCGTGCTGAGTTCCATCAAGGACCCGGACACCATTCCCTTCGGCTCGGCCTTCCCCAGCCCCGAGCTGTTCCCCCTGCAACGCCTGGCCCGCTCGATGGCCCATGCCGTTCGCGAGATGGACCCGCGCTCCACGGTCGCCGACATGACGCCGGGCAACCACGCCCTGCGTCGGCAGATCGCCCTGCGCTACATGGTCGGCGGCCTGCCGCTGCCCATCGAGGAACTGGTGATCTGCAATGGCGCGCTGGAAGCCCTCAACCTATGCCTGCAAGTGGTGGCGCGCCCTGGCGACCTGGTGGCCATCGAGGCACCGGCTTTCTATGCCAGCCTGCAGGTACTGGAGCGCCTGAAGCTGAAGGCGGTGGAAATTCCCGTCCACCCACGGGATGGCATCGACCTGCACGTGCTGGAAGACAGCCTGGAGCGACTGCCGATCAAAGCCTGCTGGTTCATGAGCAATTTCCAGAACCCGCTGGGGGCCAGCCTCTCGGAAGACAAGAAGCGCCAACTCGCCGCACTGCTGGCCAAACACCAGGTGCCAATGATCGAGGACGATGTCTACGCCGAGCTGTACTTCGGCCAGCACGCGCCCAAGCCGGTGAAGGCCTTCGACAGCGAAGGCCTGGTGATGCACTGCAGTTCATTCTCCAAGAGCCTGGCGCCCGGCTACCGGGTGGGCTGGGTGGCCGGTGGCCGCTTCGCCAGCCAGATCGAACGGCTGAAGCTGATGACCAGCATTTCCGCCTCGGTACCGGCGCAAGCCGCAATCGCCGACTACCTGCAGCATGGCGGCTACGACCGCCACTTGCGCAAACTGCGTTACGCCCTGGAGAGCCAACGCAATGCCATGCTGGCGGCCGTGGCCCGCCACTTCCCGGAGGAAACCCGCGTCAGCCGGCCGGAAGGCGGCTATTTCCTCTGGCTGGAATTCCCCGAACAGGTCGACTCGCTGCGCCTGTTCCAGCTCGCCCTGGCCCAGGGCATCAGCATCGCGCCAGGGCCGATTTTTTCGGCCACACGGCGTTTCGGCCATTGCGCCCGTCTCAACTTTGGTCATCCCTGGAGCAACTCCAGCGAACAGGCAATGGAAACTCTTGGCAGGATTATCCGGTCTCTTCTAGGCAACTCCTGATTGCTGAAGAGCAGAAATCCTTCACTCTTGAAGGATTATCCTGTAATGGAGCTTTCCTGTTTGCTTGTTATAATTGCCAACGTTCAACTGGGATCTCAGTGAAATCGACTTCAGTTCCCGGAGTGTTCGCAAGGCCTTTCCGTAGTGCGTAGGAAAGTCCCTTTTAATTGCGACAACTGAACTTTGTCCTACAAGAAGGCCGCAGCGACGGCCTCGACCGGGCGACCGACGCTGTGGAGACGAAGCTCTCTAAATCGCCCGTTCCACCTCAAGACCATTGATCAAAGAGACGGATTGAACACGTGACGAAAGACGAACTGCGCGCCGAACTCGAGCGCCAGGCGCAACGTTACAAGGATGTTTACGGCGGCGAGGTCACTACCTATGCCGCGCAAAGGGACCCTGAGCGCAAACCCTGGCGCAAGAAACCCAGCCTGCTCGACAAGAGTTTCGAGAAAGAGCTGGAAAAGATCGAAAAAGAACTCGGGCAGGAACCCTGACAAATTGTCGCACCCGGCCCGCCGGGGAATCGTTCGTATTGATTTGCGACAACTTCTGCAGGGGATGCCAGAAACCGCTCGACACCCGGGTCTGGGCGACGGCCGGTTTTCTGGCATAATCGCGGCCCCTTCATGAGCCAGTCACATAACCTTCATGTTCGATCTCTTCAGCGGGCTTGATGCCTGGCTAGTGCTGAGCCTCTGTCTCGCCCTGGCATTCGTCCTGACCTTCGAGTTCATCAACGGCTTCCACGACACCGCCAACGCGGTGGCCACTGTCATCTACACCAAGGCCATGTCGCCCTATCGGGCGGTGATCCTCTCGGGGATCTTCAACTTCCTTGGGGTGTTGCTGGGCGGCGTGGGCGTGGCCTATGCCATCGTCCACCTGCTGCCGGTGGAGCTGCTGATCAACGTCAATACCGGCCATGGCCTCGCCATGGTGTTCAGCCTGCTGACCGCAGCCATCGCCTGGAACCTGGGCACCTGGTACTTCGGCATCCCGGCGTCCAGCTCCCACACGCTGATCGGCTCCATCCTCGGCGTCGGCCTGGCCAACGCGGTGCTCACCGAAGTGCCGCTGGCCGAGGGCGTTAACTGGGGCAAGGCCATCGACATCGGCCTGTCGCTGATCTTCTCCCCGGCCGCCGGCTTCCTGGTCGCCGCCCTGCTGCTCCTCGGCCTGAAGTGGATTTATCCGCTGTCGAAGATGCACAAGACCCCGGAAACCCGTAAGGAGCTGGATGAGAAGAAGCATCCGCCCTTCTGGAACCGCCTGGTGCTGGTGCTTTCCGCCATGGCCGTGAGCTTCGTGCATGGCTCCAACGATGGCCAGAAAGGCATCGGCCTGATCATGCTGGTGCTGATCGGTATCGTCCCGGCCAAGTTCGTGCTTGACCTCAACAGCACCACCTACCAGATCGAGCGTACCCGCGACGCGGCGACTCACCTGAGCCAGTTCTACCAGCGCCACACCGACACCCTCGGCGAGATGCTGGCCCTGGGCAAAGGCAATGGTAGCGAGATGCCGCAACTCTATCGCTGCGATCCGAAGCAGACCGAGCCGACCATCAACGCCCTGCTGCAGAAGCTCAATGGCGTGGCCAACTACAACGACCTGAGTGATGACACCCGCGTCGAAGTCCGCCGCTACCTGCTCTGCCTGGACGACACCGCCAAGAAGGTGGGCAAGCTCTCCGAACTACCGGCCCGCGAAAAGGCGGACCTGGAGAAGCTGCGCAAGGACCTGACCGCCACGACCGAATACGCCCCGTTCTGGGTGATCCTGGCCGTCGCCCTGGCCCTTGGCATCGGCACCATGGTTGGCTGGAAGCGCGTAGTGCGCACCGTCGGCGAGAAGATCGGCAAGCAGGGCATGACCTATGCCCAGGGCATGAGCGCCCAGATCACCGCCGCGTGCGCCATCGGCATGGCCAACATCTACAGCTTGCCGGTGTCCACCACCCACGTACTGTCTTCCGGCGTCGCCGGCACCATGGTCGCCAACCGCAGCGGCCTGCAGGGCGGCACCGTGCGCAATATCCTGATGGCCTGGGTCCTGACCCTGCCCACCACGATCGCGCTCTCCGCCGCGCTGTTCTGGGTGGCCATCACCTTTATCGTCTGATTCGGACGAGCATGGAAAAGGGCGCCCTCGGGCGCCCTTTTTCGTTCCTGATCTTTATCATCTGTGGGAGCGAATTCATTCGCGAATGAATTCGCTCCCACAGATGATTTCCCCTCAACGACGCTTGCTGCCACCCAGCAAAGAGCCCATCAGGCCGCGCACCAATTGCCGGCCCAACTGGTTGGCCGCCTGGCGTACCGCCGTCTTCATTGCCTGGCTGGCGAAACTGCCCAGCAGCTCGCCAGCGAGATCACCGACCCCAGGCGAGTCCGTCGCAGTCTTGCCAGCCTTCTGCTCAGGCTCATTCACCGGCGCTGGAGCTGCACGAGCCGTGAGGATTTCGTACGCGGACTCGCGGTCGATCGGCTTGTCGTACCGGCCGGCCTGCGGCGAGCCACGCACCAGCGCGGCGCGTTCGCTGTCGTTCAGCGGACCGATTCGCGACTGCGGAGGTGCGATCGCCACGCGCTGGACCATAGCCGGCGTGCCCTTCTCTTCCAGGGTGCCTACCAAGGCCTCGCCAATGCCGAGCTCGGTGAGCACGGATAGGGTGTCGAATGTCGGATTCGGACGGAAGCCGTCGGCCACGGCACGCAAGGATTTCTGTTCCTTGGCGGTGAAGGCACGCAAGCCATGCTGGATACGCAGGCCAAGCTGGGCCAGCACATCGTCCGGAAGGTCACTCGGCGACTGGGTGACGAAGTAGACGCCAACGCCCTTGGAGCGGATCAACCGCACCACCTGCTCCAGACGCTCCTGCAACGCCTTCGGCGTGCCCGTGAACAGCAGATGCGCTTCATCGAAGAACAGCGCCAGCACCGGCTTGTCGGCATCGCCGCGCTCGGGCAACTGCTCGAAGAGTTCGGCCAGCAGCCAGAGCAGGAAGGTGGCATAGACCTTGGGGGATTCGTGGACCAGACGGCTGGCATCCAGCAGATGAATACGCCCGCGGCCGTCGCGGTCCGGCTGGAGGATGTCTTCCAGCTGCAGGGCCGGTTCGCCGAACAGCGCTTCGGCACCTTGCTGCTCCAGGGTGGCCAGGCGGCGCAGCAGGGCCTGGGCCGAAGCACCGGCGAACAGCGCGCGGTCCTCGCCAAGCAGTTCAGGGTGATCCTTGAGGTGGTTGAGCAGAGCCTTGAGATCCTTCAGGTCGAGCAGCAGCAGACCTTCGCGGTCGGCCACCTGGAAGGCGGCATAAAGTGCGGCCTGCTGGCTGTCGGTCAGCTCCAGCAGGTTGCCCAGCAGCAGCGGGCCCATTTCGCTCAGCGTGGTGCGCAAGGGGTGGCCGGATTGCCCGGCGACATCCCAGAGGGTGACCGGATACGCCTGGGGTTGATGGCCCAGCCAGGGCATGGAAGCAATGCGTTCGGCCACCTTGCCCTGGGGGTTGCCCGCCGCGCCGAGGCCACAGAGATCACCTTTTATATCGGCAGCGAAGACCGCCACACCGGCATCGCTGAACACTTCGGCCAGGCGCTGCAGCGTCACTGTCTTTCCGGTGCCGGTGGCGCCGGCGATCAGGCCGTGACGGTTGGCCAGTTTCATGGCCTGGGAGACGGCATTGCCCTCTGGGTCAGCGCCGAGAATCAGGGAACGTTGATCGGGCATTTCGCCTTCCTCGGGTTAAAGCTTTCGTTGATCCCCGCCGATATATAAACCGACGTTTCTACTCAGTTTTTCAGCACTCGCGTGCCATAAAGACTGGTGCCTGACCCAACCGGACGCAAGCAAACATGATCAAAAACCTCAGGTTCAGCCACAAGATTCTGCTCGCCGCCTCGCTGGTGGTCATTGCAGCCTTCTCGCTGTTCACCCTGTACAACGATTACTTGCAAAGGAATGCGCTCCGAGACGATTTGGAAAATTATCTGCAGGAAATGGGCGATGTCACCGCCAGCAATATCCAGAACTGGCTCTCGGGCCGGATTCTGCTGGTGGAAAGCGTTGCCGAATCCCTGGCCACCAACCCTTCGCCTGAAGCGGTGCCAGCCCTGCTGCAACAGCGCGCACTGACCTCCACCTTCGCCTTCACCTACTTCGGCACCCAGGACGGGCAGTTCACCATGCGCCCGGACAGCGCCATGCCCGAAGGCTACGACCCGCGCACCCGCCCCTGGTACCAGGGCGCCAAGAGCGCCGGCGGCACCACCCTCACCGAGCCTTACGTGGATGCGGCCACCAGCGAATTGATCATGACCATCGCCACGCCGGTGCAGTCCCTTGGCGTGGCCGGCGGCGACCTGAGCCTGCAAACGCTGGTGCAGATCGTCAACTCGCTGGACTTCGACGGCATGGGCTACGCCTTCCTGGTCAGCGCCGACGGCAAGGTCCTGGTGCACCCGAACAAGGACATGGTGATGAAGACCCTGCGGGACATCTACCCGCTGAACACACCGTCCATCAACACCGGTTTCAGCGAAGTCGAAGTGGACGGCACCACCCGCATCCTGACCTTCGCCCCGATCAAGGGCCTGCCCTCGGTGAACTGGTACATCGGCGTCTCGGTGGACAAGGGCAAGGCCTACGGGATGCTCAGCGAGTTCCGCAACTCGGCCATCATTGCCACCGTGATCGCCGTGGTGCTCATCATTGCCCTGCTGGGTATGCTGATCCGCGTGCTGATGCAACCGCTGCACACGATGGGCCGCGCCATGCAGGACATCGCCCAGGGTGAAGGCGACCTGACTCGCCGCCTGACGATCCACACCCAGGACGAGTTCGGCGAACTGGCCAGCGCGTTCAACCGTTTCGTCGAGCGTATCCACGGTTCCATCCGCGAAGTGTCTTCGGCCACCAACCAGGTGAACCAGGTCGCCAAGCTGGTGCTCAACGCCTCCAACTCCTCGATGAGCAACTCCGACGAGCAGGCCAACCGCACCAACAGCGTGGCCGCGGCGATCAACGAACTGGGCGCCGCCGCCCAGGAGATTGCCCGCAACGCCGCCGACGCCTCGCACCAGGCCTCCTCGGCCCGCACCCTGGCCGAAGACGGCCGCCAGGTGGTGGAGCGCACCATCTCCGCGATGAACGAACTGTCCGGGAAGATCCGCGCCTCCTGCGGCAACATCGAGACGCTGAACAGCAAGACCGTGAACATCGGCCAGATCCTCGAAGTGATCAAGGGCATCTCCGAACAGACCAACCTGCTGGCCCTCAACGCCGCCATCGAGGCCGCCCGCGCCGGGGAAGCCGGCCGTGGCTTCGCCGTGGTCGCCGATGAGGTGCGCAACCTGGCTCACCGCACCCAGGAGTCAGCCCAGGAAATCCAGCAGATGATCGAGGAGCTGCAGGTTGGCGCCCGCGAAGCGGTCACCACCATGACCGAGAGCCAGCGCTACAGCGAGCAGAGCGTGGAGATCGCCAACCAGGCAGGCTCGCGCCTGGGCAGCGTGACCCAGCGCATCGGCGAGATCGACGGCATGAACCAGTCGGTGGCCACCGCCACCGAGGAACAGACCGCCGTGGTCGACTCGCTGAACATGGACATCACCGAGATCAACACCCTCAACCAGGAAGGCGTGGAAAACCTCCAGGCCACCCTGCGCGCCTGTGCCGATCTGGATCAGCAGGCCGCGCGCCTGCAGCAGTTGGTGGGGAGCTTCCGCATCTGACGGCAGCCATGTGGGAGCGAATTCATTCGCGAATGATTTCGCTCCCACAGCGAACAAGAAGAAGGCGCCCTAGGGCGCCTTCTTCTTTTCTTCTTCCTGGAGCTTTCGCCACAACTCGGCGGCCTCGGGAAACTCAGTGCCATTTTCCTCGCTCAACTCGTCCGGGTCGTAGCGCCGCACACAGCCCTCACCCAGGGTGGGTGGCGGGCTGGACGTGGCGCGCTCACGTGGGTCGGCCATGGCCAGGCTCCTCAGACTTCCGGTGGTTGATCTGCGTCGTGCTGGGCAAAGGCCTTCACGGCACGCAGCACATCGCGGCGGCTGATCTGGCCGATGAGAACCCCCTCCTCCACCACCGGGAAGCGCCGTCGCTTGTCCCGCAGGAAGCGTTGGCAGACCTCGATGATGTCGGCCTCCGGAGACACCGTTTCCACCTGCGTCGACATGAAACTGCTGACGCTACCGCCAGCGGAGTCGTAATACGCGCTGGAAAGGATGGCGCGCAGGCAATCGCCCTCGGAGAGCATGCCGATCAGATGGCCCTGGGAGTCCACCACCGGCGCGCCGGAGATGCGGTGCTCGAGCAAACGGTCGGCTGCCAGGAAAAGGTCGGTATCGGATCGGAAGGTCACCAGATGGTGCGTCATGTAGTCGCGCACCTTGATCGACTTGAGCATGGGCGGGCTCCTCTGCCGGTGAACCGACGCAGGTGCCCGCCAACGGCATCAGTCGAACACGACGGTCTTGTTGTCGTGCACCAGCACCCGGTCTTCAAGGTGATAGCGTAGCCCACGGGACAGGACCATCTTCTCCACGTCCTTGCCGAAGCGAACCATGTCCTCGACGCTGTCGCGGTGGGTCACCCGCACCACATCCTGCTCGATGATGGGGCCGGCATCCAGCTCCTCGGTGACGTAGTGGCAGGTGGCGCCAATGAGTTTCACACCACGCAGCGAGGCCTGGTGATAAGGCTTGGCGCCGACGAAGGACGGCAGGAAGCTGTGGTGGATGTTGATCACCTGGTGCGCGTAACGCTGGCACAGCTCCGGCGGGAGTATCTGCATGTAGCGGGCGAGCACCACGGTATCGGCGTTGTGCGCTTCCACCAGGCGGGAAACCTCGTCGAACGCCGGCTGCTTGTTCTTCGGATCCACTGGCACATGGAAGTACGGAATACCGTGCCACTCCACCATGCTGCGCAGATCGTCGTGGTTGGCGATGACGCAAGGAATCTCGCAATCGAGTTCTCCGCTATGCCAGCGGTGCAGCAGGTCGGCCAGGCAGTGGGAGTCGCGGCTGGCCATCAGCACCACGCGCTTCTTCACTTCGGAGTCGGTCACACGCCAGTCCATGGAGAACTCGCGGGCAATAGGCGCGAACGCCTGACGGAAACCGTCCAGGTCGAACGGCAGGGAATCAGCACGGATTTCATGGCGCATGAAGAACCAGCCGCTCTGATTATCCGAGTGATGGCTGGCCTCGGTAATCCAGCCGTTGTAGGTAGCCAGGAAGTTACTGACCTTGGCTACGATGCCGACGCCGTCCGGACAGGCAATCACCAGACGAAATGTGCGCATGGGGGAACACTCCAGAGACTTCGCAAAAGCGGCCATTCTAGCCAATGTGCGCAAAAACTTCAGTCACCTCCTGGCCCGCAAGGGATTGCCAGTGGTCAGCAAAGAATTCCCGATGCACAACTAAGGGTCGCCCGGCGGCTGCGTTATAGCGCTAGCCAGCATGCAAATACGCATTTGCGATGCTATGGGACTAATATGAAATAGAAGGCGCCAACAATGCGTACAAAAGTTTTCCTGCTTATTTACTTGCAGATAATCGCTGTCTATTATTGCTGACACTTCGCAATCGCAAGTCACCATACGATTCCAACAAGGGACGCCGACATGTCGCTGATCAACGAATACCGGGCAACGGAAGAAGCCATCAAGGAGCTCCAAGAGCGCCTGAAGAACCTGTCCCAGGACGACAAACTGAAGAAAGAGCTGGAATTCGAAGGCAAACTGCGCACGCTGATGGGCGAATACCAGAAGTCCCTGCGTGACATCATTGCCCTGCTCGATCCGGACGCCCGCTCCAGCAAGGCACCGCGCGCCGCCAAGGCCGCTGCAACCAGCAAGCGCGCCCGCAAGGTCAAGCAGTACAAGAACCCGAACACCGGCGAAGTCATCGAAACCAAAGGTGGCAACCACAAGACTCTGAAAGAGTGGAAAGCCAAGTGGGGCGCCGACACCGTTGAAGGCTGGGCCACCATTCTGGGCTAAGCCTCCGGCAATAAAAAACGCCAGCATCTGCTGGCGTTTTTTATTGGCATCGGTAAATCCCCGGAAAGTTTCCAGGGCCGCCATCACAACTGGTAGCGGCTACCCAGTTCCGTCGCATAACGACGCCACTCCAGCAACACTGCCTCCTCCTTCGGGTCAGCCTTGGCCTGAATTTCATCCAGGGCCCGGAAGAAACTCGCCAAGGTATTAGGTGCCCCGAATTCCGGGCTCATCAGCCGATTTCTGCAGAACTCCGTCCAGCGTGATTGGTCCGTTTCCGACAAAGTTTCAGGGAAGTTTCTAGCGCGGTATCGGAACAACAACTCCGGCAAGCGCGGGTCGTCGAATGGCCAGTTCTCGCGGGACAAGCGCTGCGGATCGGCTCGCCGCACTTGTTCGCAGAGCCGGCGATCACGCTCGCCCAGGAATCCGTCATACAACTGCTGCTCCGGATCTTCCTGCGAGGCGAAAGCTTCTTCCGCATAAATAACCGGCAACTTTTCCTGCCAGACCCTGGCCTGCTCGCCGATCAGGGTCGCGCGGCGCAGGCACAGTTCCAGATCGACGCCCAGGCGCAGCCGATCAGGTTCGCGCAGCACCGCAAGCGGAGCCACCACCGGGCAACGGTTGATATGCAGCAATTTCAGCGGAACCGGCAACTCACCGTCGGCCAGTTCATCGCGGCGGGTATACAGACGCTGGCGCAGGCGTTCGGCGTCCAGTTCCAGCAGCGGCGCCGGATCGGATTGCAGATCCAGCACGATCAGGGCGTTGCGATTGCGCGGGTGCCACACCAGGGGCAGCACCACCGCCAGGTAATGACGCGCGCCGGAAAAGCGCCCGGAAATATGCACCAGCGGCTGCAGCAGTTTCACCTGTTCCTGCACCTTGTGCTTGCTGCGCAGTTGGTAGAGGTAGTCGAACAGCTTCGGCTGGCGCTGCCGCAGCAGGCGCGCCAGGGCAATGGTCGCGCGTACGTCGGACAGTGCGTCGTGGGCCTGGCCATGGTCGATGCCGTTGGCCGCGGTGAGCAGTTCCAGGCGCAAGCTGACGCGCCCGTCCTGCTGTGGCCATTCGATGCCTTCAGGACGCAGCGCATACGCGGTACGGACCAAGTCAATCAGGTCCCAGCGACTGTTGCCGCCCTGCCACTCGCGGGCATAGGGGTCATAGAAATTGCGGTAGAGGCTGTAACGGGTGATCTCATCATCGAAGCGCAGGGTGTTGTACCCGGCGCCACAGGTCCCCGGCGCCGCGAGTTCGGCATGCACCCGGTGCATGAACTCTGCTTCACCCAACCCCTTCTCCGCCAGGGTTCCGGGCAGGATGCCGGTGACCAGACAGGCGGCAGGATGGGGAAGAATGTCGTCGCTGGGCTTGCAATAGAGGTTGATCGGTTCGCCGATCTCGTTGAGCGCCTCGTCGGTGCGAATACCGGCCACCTGCAGCGGCCGGTCACAGCGCGGGTTGATGCCGGTGGTTTCGTAGTCGTGCCAGAAAATGCTGGATGTCACGGCGGCCCCCTTGTTCGTGAGCCCGGCAGTCTAACACCGGGCAGCCTGCCCTCCCTCAGCTTCCACCGGCTTGCTGCGCCATTTGCAGCGGGCCTAGAATCGCCGCCACTGGACGATCGCGTCGACAAGGACTGCCTCATGCCCGCGCCCACAGCCCTTCGCGCATATGCCTGCGCCTCGCTTGCCCTGTCGATTTCCCCAAGCACTTCACAGCATGCGGGATGACACTGTCTTGCCCGGTTGCCTGGATACCGGCCGCTCGCTAGCATCTGGCTTTCCCCTTGGCGCCCAGGCGATGTCCGTACCCCGATCCAGTTCCCCTCACGCCGACGCCCAGGCCCAGGCCCGGCCGCTGGATACCCGCTACCAGGTGGAAACACCCGAAGGCATCGACCTGATCCTGCGTCCGGCCGGCCTGTTGCCGCGTGCCCTGGCCTATGCCATCGACCTGGCGATTCGCGGCGCCATCATGCTCCTGCTGTTTCTCGCCCTGACCCTGCTCGGGCAGTTCGGCTTCGGTCTCGGGCTGATCCTCATGTTCCTGCTCAACTGGTGGTACATGGTGCTGTTCGAGGTGCTCAACCAGGGTCGCTCGCCCGGTAAGCAGGTGATCGGCTTGCGCGTGGTGCATGACGATGGCACCCCCATCGGCTGGTCCGCCTCCCTGGTGCGCAATCTGCTGCGCTTCATCGATCTGCTGCCCTTCGCCTACACCCTGGGCGCCCTCAGCTGTCTGATGCACCCCACGTTCAAACGCCTGGGCGACATCGCCGCCGGCAGCCTGGTGGTCTACCGCGACGAAAAATCCCAACGCCCGGAACTGCCCGACGCCGAACCCGAGCGTGCGCCCTTCCCCCTGAGCCTTGCCGACCAGCGTGCCCTGCTCAGCTTTGCCGAGCGCCAGTCCAGCCTCTCGGCGGCTCGCCGCGCCGAACTCGCTGCCATCCTGGCCGAGCCGCTGGAAGTGCCGCCGGAACAGGCCCAAGCTCGGATCAACGGCATTGCCCGTGGCCTGCTGGGGTCCGCGCAGACATGAAACAGAACCTGTTCGAACGCCAGAACCAGGCAGGCTGGAAGACCTTCGCCGAGCTGCTCGACCGCCTCGAACGCGGCAAAGCCGACGCTCGCGCGTGCCAGACCTTCGCCGCCGACTACCGGCAAATCTGCCAACAGCTCGCCCTGGCCCAGGAGCGCGGCTACAGCGGCCACCTGGTGGAGCACCTGCAACAACTGGCCATGCGCGGCCATCAGCAGTTCTACCGGCACCGCAGCCATCTCGGCGCGCGCCTGCTGGGGTTCGTGCTCGGCGGCTTCCCGCGCCTGGTGCGCAGCCAGTGGCGCAGCATCGCCGCCGCCAGCCTGCTGTTCTACGGCAGCCTGCTGCTGATGGGTCTGCTGGTACACAACTGGCCGGACCTGGTCTACAGCCTGCTGGACCCGGAGCAGGTGTCCTCCATGGAGTCCATGTACGACCCGGACGCCCGGCGCATCGGGCCCATGAGCGAGCGGGACTCGGGGGACGACTGGATGATGTTCGGCCACTACATCATGAACAACATCGGCATCGCCTTTCAGACCTACGCCGGCGGCCTGCTGTTCGGCGTCGGCAGCCTGTTCTTCCTGCTCTTCAACGGCCTGCACATCGGTGCGGTGGCGGGGCACCTGACGCAGATCGGCTTCGGCGAAACCTTCTGGTCCTTCGTCATCGGCCACGGCGCCTTCGAGCTGACCGCCATTGCCTTCGCCGGTGCCGCGGGCCTGCAACTGGGCTGGGCACTGCTCGCCCCCGGGCGCCTGCCCCGTGGCGAGGCCCTGCGCCTGGCAGCCGGGCGCAGCGTGCAACTGGTGGCGGGGGTCATCCTGCTGTTGGTGATCGCCGCGTTCGTCGAGGCCTACTGGTCTTCCATCCGGGTGGTGGAGCCTCAGGTGAAATACCTGGTTGGCACCGGGCTCTGGCTGCTGGTGGGACTCTACTTCGGGCTGGTCGGCAGGAGGGCGCATGCGCCTGACTGATTCCAGCGTCGCCATCCGCCCGCGCAGTGCCTGGGAGGCCATGGACCTCGGCGTGCTGCTGGCGCGCCGCCACGCCAGCCTGCTGATGGCGAGCTGGGCGCTCGTCACGCTGCCGGTGTACGGCCTGCTCACCCTGCTCTGCTGGAATTACCCGGGCCTGGCCATCGTCCTGTTCTGGCTGCTCAAGCCGGCCTATGAAAGGCTGCCGCTGTACATACTGTCCCGCGCGTTGTTTGGCGACACGCCAACCCTCAAGGAAGCGCTGCGCGCCTACCCGCGCCTGCTCAAGCCACAGCTGCTCGCGAGCCTGACCTGGCGCCGCCTGAGCACTACCCGCAGTTTCGACTTGCCGGTGCTGCAACTGGAGGGTCTCTCGGGTCGGGCCCGCAGCCAGCGCCTGGTGGTACTGGGCCAGCGCGACGCAGGCGGCGCGACCTGGCTGACCGTGATCGGCGTGCACCTGGAGTCGGCGCTCTGGTTCGGCCTGATCACCCTGCTCTACCTCATGCTGCCCCAGCAGGTGGTGATCGACTGGGACTGGCAGAAACTCCTGGAAATGGCCTCGGGCGAATGGATCTGGCTGGAACACCTCTCCAACAGCCTGTATGTGCTGGTGCTGATGGTTTGGGGGCCGGTGTACGTCGCGTGCGGCTTCACCCTCTACCTCAACCGCCGCACGTCGCTGGAGGGCTGGGACATCGAACTGCAGTTCCGTCGTCTGCGTCAGCGCATGACCGGCACCGCCTACGCCCTGCTACTGGGCCTGGGCTTGCTGCTCAGCCAACTGCCCCAGCCGGCCATGGCCGATGACGCCCCGACCCTGTGCCTTGCGCCCCAGGCCTTCCTCGACGGCCCGGACGCAGAACGCCTCACCCACCAGGCGCTGACCGGCAAGGCCGCCAGGGACAACATCACTGCCCTGCTCGACGCTCCGCCCTTCCAGAACCGCGATACCGTCACCCGCTGGCACTTCGGCGAGGAGAACGCCGATCAGGACCTGAAACCCGAAGATGCAGAGGGCTGGGCCGACTTCATCCGCAACCTGTTCGAACTGGCCGCCTACGCGCGCAGTCTGGATACCCTCGCACTGATCATCAAGGCATTGCTCTGGGGCCTGCTGTTCAGCCTCATCGCCCTGCTGCTCTGGCGTTACCGCGACTGGATCAGCGCCTTTGCCGGACGCCTTGGCCTGCCCCAGCGTCGGCCGCGCGAAGCGCCGTCCATGCTCTTCGGCCTGGAATTGGCACCGGAAAGCCTGCCCGACGACGTCGCCGGTGAAGCCGAGCGCCTCTGGGCCACCCAGCCACGGGAAGCCCTTGGGCTGCTCTATCGCGCGCTGCTCAGCCGCCTGCTGCATGACTTCCGCCTGCCGCTCCGACAATCCCATACCGAAGGCGAAGTCCTGGAGCTGGTCGGTGGCCTGGACAATGCCGAACTGGAAGGCTTCAGCCAGACCCTCACCGGCCACTGGCAAAACCTCGCCTACGGCCATCGCCTGCCCGCCGCCGAACTGCGCCAAGGGCTCTGCGATGCCTGGCGCCGCCAGTTCGCCAGGGGCGCCACGCCATGAACCTGCGTCCGCGTTTCCTCATCGGCGCCGGCCTGCTTCTGCTAGTGGGCCTGCTGGCCATTTATGTCGCCGGGCAGCTACGCCCCTACCAGGACACCGTCGAGCACGGCCCCGCGCCGGAGGTGCTGGGCAACCCCTACCTCGCGGCCGAACACTTCCTGCGCAAACAGGGCCTGAATGTCACCCGAGCCGATGGCCTGGAGGTGCTCGACAACCTGCCCAGCGCCGGGAACAGCCTGCTGCTGCTCGGCGGCCGCTCGCGCATGACTCCGCGCCAGGCCGATCGTCTGCTCGACTGGGCGAGCAAGGGCGGCCACTTGCTGTTCATCGCCGAACGCCTCTATGACGAAAAGGATGGCAAGAGCGGCGACCTGCTCGCCGATCGCCTGGGCATCCAGCAGTTCGAGGCCAAGGACCTCGAAAGCGACAAGCCGGAAGAACAGGAAGGCGGCGAGCCGACTGAAGAACAGCTCATGGACACGGCCGCCAGTGCAGACGAGCAGGCCCAGGACGAGGAAGACCCCTTCCCCGAACTGACCAAGCTCTATCTGGAGAACGAGCAGGCGCCGGCCTACGCCAGCTTCGACCCGGAATTTCACCTCTACGACAGTCAGAATCGCGCCCACGCCTGGGCCAACAGCGCCAAGGCCACCCACATGCTGCAGCTGAACCATGGCGATGGCCTGGTCACGGTGCTCACCGACGGCTGGATCTGGCAGAACCGTGACATCGTCGAATACGACAACGCCTGGCTGCTCTGGTACCTCACCCAGGACAGCGCCGTCACCCTGCTCTACCGCGCCGAACGCGACGGCATCGCGACCCTGCTCGGTCAGAACTTCCCCGAAGCGCTGGTCGCCCTGGCCCTGCTCATCGTGCTCGCGCTGTGGCACGTCGGCCAGCGCCAGGGCCCGCTTCAGGCGCCAGCCAGCCGGGCACGCCGGCAGCTGGAGGAACACCTGCGCGGCAGCGCCGATTTCCTGCTCCGCCGCAGCGGCCAGACCAGCCTGCTGCAAGGCCTGCAACGGGATATCCAGCGCCGCGCGCGACACCGTCATCCCGGTTTCGAACGGCTTCCCGTGGCCGAGCAATGGCAGGTGCTGGGCCGCCTGACCCGCTTGCCACCGACCGCCATCAGCCAAGCCATGCGGCCGCTGCCCAGGCAACGGCTCAGCGCCGCCGAATTCACCCGCCAGGTCGCCCACCTGCAAACCCTCAGGAATGCCCTTTGATGAGCGAACAGATTTCCGACCCGTCGCAATCCGAAGCCGCAAGCGCCGTCGCGCCCTCGGCCGCCACCCAGCGCCTGCGCGCCAGCCAACTGGCCCAGGCCTTGCGCCTGGAACTGCAGAAGGCCGTCGTCGGTCAGGTCGCGGTGATCGATGACGTGCTCACCGCCCTGCTTGCCGGCGGGCACGTGCTGGTGGAAGGTGTGCCCGGGCTCGGCAAGACGCTGCTGGTTCGCGCCCTGGCCCGCTGCTTTGGCGGCGAGTTCTCGCGCATCCAGTTCACCCCCGACCTGATGCCCAGCGATGTCACCGGCCATGCCGTGTATGACATGCAGAGCGAGCAGTTCAAGCTGCGCAAGGGTCCGGTCTTCACCAACCTGCTGCTGGCCGACGAAATCAACCGGGCTCCGGCCAAGACCCAGGCGGCCCTGCTGGAAGTGATGCAGGAGCGCCAGGTCACCCTCGAAGGCCGTGCGCTCGCAGTGCCCCAGCCGTTCCTGGTGCTTGCCACCCAGAACCCCATCGAGCAGGAAGGCACCTACCCCCTGCCGGAAGCCGAACTCGACCGTTTCATGCTCAAGCTGCGCATGGACTACCCGGCCGCCGACGAAGAACTCAACCTGGTGCGCCAGGTCACGCGCTCGGCCCGTGCCGACATGCTCGAAATCGCGCCGCTGCGCACCTTGCTGCAAGCCCGCGATGTACTGGCCCTGCAGAAGATCGCCAGCGAGCTGCCGGTAGACAACCAGGTGCTGGATTACGCCGTGCGCCTGGCCCGCGCCACGCGTACCTGGCCAGGCCTGGCCATGGGCGCCGGCCCACGCGCCTCCATTGCCCTGGTCCGCGGTGGTCGCGCACGCGCGCTGTTGCGCGGCGGCGAGTTCGTGCTGCCGGACGACATCAAGGGCTGCGCCCTGGCGGTCCTGCGCCACCGCGTGCGCCTGTCGCCAGAACTGGATATCGAAGGCCTGTCCGTCGACCAGGTACTCCAGCAACTCCTCGACCAGGTGCCGGCGCCGCGTCTATGAAGCCCTCCCGCGCACTGCTCGCGCTGGTAGCCGGGCTCCTCGGCCTGGCGCTGTTGCTCGGCGCCCTGCCCGTTCTGGGTATCGGCTTGCCGGCGCCACTCGAGCCGCTCTGGTGGGGCCTGCTCGGCACGCTGCTCGTGCTCGCGCTGTTCGATGCCCTCTGGCTGCGGCGCCAGCCCTCGCCGCGACTGGCCCGCGCGCTTCCGGGCAACCTGGCGCTGGGCCGCTGGAGCGACGTGCGCCTGACACTGCACCATCCCTATGACCGCACGCTGGAGCTGGAGGTATTCGATCAGGTGCCGGCGGCCATGGAGTTCGAGCCCCTGCCCCAACGGGTGCCCCTGCACCCCGGTGAGTCGACGGAATTCGGCTACCGGGTTCGCCCGCTCAAGCGTGGCCATTTCCTGTTCCCCACCTGCGAAGTGCAATTGCCCAGCCCGCTTGGTCTGTGGCGGCACAAACGCGTCCTCGAACTGCCTGGGGAAGCGCGGGTCTACCCGGATTTCGCCCGCCTTTACGGCGCCCAGCTCAAGGCGGTGGACGACTGGCTCAGCCAACTCGGCGTTCGCCAGCGCCCACGCCGCGGCCTTGGCCTGGAGTTCCACCAGTTGCGCGAGTTCCGCGACGGCGACACCCTGCGCCAGATCGACTGGAAGGCCACCGCGCGCAAGCGCACACCGATTGCCCGCGAATATCAGGACGAGCGCGATCAGCAGATCATCTTCCTGCTCGACTGCGGTCGCCGCATGCGCAGCCAGGACGGCGATCTCTCCCATTTCGACCACGCCCTCAATGCCAGCCTGCTGCTCAGCTACGTCGCCCTGCGCCAGGGCGACGCCGTCGGCCTGTCCACCTTCGCCGCCGAGCGCGACCGCTTCGTCGCCCCGGTCAAGGGGCCTGCCCAGCTGAGCGTGCTGCTCAACGGCGTCTACGACCTCGACAGCACCCAGCGCCCGGCCGACTACAGCGCCGCCGCCGATGCCCTGTTGGTCCGCCAGCGCCGCCGCGCTCTGGTGGTGCTGGTGAGCAACCTGCGCGATGAGGACGATGCCGAACTGTTCAACGCGGTGAAGCGCCTCGGCCGCCACCACCGCCTCCTGGTGGTCAGCCTGCGCGAGGAAGTCCTCGACAGTCTGCGTCATACGCCGGTTCAGAGCTTCGATGACGCGCTGGCCTATTGCGGCACGGTGGACTACCTCAACGCCCGCAACAGTCTCCAGGAACGCCTGGCCGCCCACGGTGTGCCCGTGCTGGACGCCCGCCCCAGCGAGCTGGGACCGCAACTGGTGAGCCGTTACCTGGCATGGAAAAAGGCTGGGGCGCTGTAACCCGTGGCGGTGTGCACAGCGCACCCTACGGTTTCCTCCCGTTGCCGTCGGTAGCGACTCCGTAGCAACGCCAAGGCTGGTCTCCCGTAGGAGCCAGGTTTGCTCGCGAACAAACTTTCGCGAGCAGAGCTCGCTCCTACAAGTTCGTCGCCAGGTTTGCATCGGTGGCGAGCGAATTCATTCGCGAAACGGCCCGGCACCGGCACAAACGAAAAAGGCGAAGCACATGCTTCGCCTTTTCTCATTCGACCGAACCTCAGTGATGCTTGCGCGGCACCGGCTTGAGCAGTTCGGTCGGGGGCATTTCGCAATTGATCTTGCGACCCAGCAGCTCCTCGATCGGCGGCAGGGCGAACGCGTCGTCTTCACCGGCGAAGCTGATGGACGTGCCGCTAGCGCCCGCGCGGCCGGTACGGCCAATGCGGTGGACGTAGTCGTCCGGGTCTTCCGGCAGGGTGAAGTTGATCACGTGGCTGATGCCGTCGATGTGGATACCACGGCCAGCGACATCGGTGGCCACCAGAACGCGGATCTTGCCTTCACGGAAACCTTCAAGGGTCTTGATGCGCTTGTGCTGTGGCACGTCGCCGGACATCTGGGCGGCGCTGATGCCGTCCCTGGTCAGGCGCTCCTCGATGCGGCGCACTTCGTCCTTGCGGTTGGCGAAGACCATCACACGGGTCCAGTCGTTCTGGGCGATCAGGTTGTAGAGCAGCTTGTATTTGTCGCTGCCAGCTACGGCATAGACATGCTGTTCGACGGTCTCGCTGGCTACGTTCTCTGGCTCGATTTCGACGATGGCCGGATCGACGGTCCATTGCTTGGCCAGGTTCATCACGTCTTCGGTGAAGGTGGCTGAGAACAGCAGGGTCTGGCGCTCACCCTTGAACGGCGTCTGACGAATGATCTGACGAACCTGCGGGATGAAGCCCATGTCCAGCATGCGGTCGGCTTCGTCGAGCACCATCACCTCGACCATGTCCAGGTGCACCTCGCCGCGCTGGTTGAAGTCCAGCAGACGGCCAGGCGTGGCGACCAGGATGTCGCAGAAGCGCGATTCCAGTTGCCTGAGCTGCTTGTCGAAGTCCATGCCACCGACGAAGCTCATCACGCTGAGGCCGCTGTACTTGGTCAGCGCCTGGGCGTCCTTGGCGATCTGCACCACCAGCTCACGGGTCGGCGCAATGATCAGTGCACGCGGCTCGCCCATGTAGCGCTCTTTCGGCGGCGGGGTCTGCAGCAGCTGGGTGATGGTGGAGATGAGGAAGGCGGCGGTCTTGCCGGTACCGGTCTGGGCGCGACCGATAGCGTCCTGACCCTTGAGGGTGTGGCCAAGGACCTGGGCCTGGATCGGGGTGCAGTAGGGGAAGCCCAGATCGTGGATGGCGTGCATCAGACTCGGATCGAGGTTGAAGTCGTGGAAACGGGTCTTGCCTTCCTGGGGCTCCACCGCGAAATCTTCGAGCTTCCAGTTATCCACCGGGGCAGCGGCCTTGGCCGGACGCTCGCGGCGCGGCTTGTCGGACTTGGGTTTGTCGCTGCGGGGTTTCTTCTCACCACGGGGCGGGCGTTCGCTGGAGCCTTCGGCCTTCTCGCCTGCTTCGCGAGGCGCTTTCTTCGGTTTGGCCGGACGCTCTTCCTTCTCGGTACGGGCGGGGGCTGGAGCGGTAGGGGTGGCGCCGGTCTGCGGCTCTTCACCCTTGCTGAATATCTTCTTGAGTGCTTTGAGCACGGTGATCTCGTCGATTGATTAAGGAATGAACGGCCGCCAGTGTAAAGCAAGATGCCCGCAGGGCGAAGAGCTGCGGGCACTTGAGGACTTGACTTGGGCTAAGGAAGGCTCTCCAGAAGCAATCTGCGCACATTTCCCCCCATGATGGCGGCGATCTCCGCTTCGCTGAATCCTGCCTCCTTGAGCCCCTGGGTGAGCTGCGCCAGGCCACTGGTATCGAAGGGCGTATGCACCGCGCCATCGAAGTCCGACCCCAGTGCCACATGGGCCACGCCCACCTTGTCGGCGACGTAGCGGATGGCCTTGACGATGGCCTTGACCGAGGTTTCACAAACGGCGGTGTCCCAGTAGCCGATGCCGATCACCCCGCCGGTGGCGGCGATGCGCTGGATATGGGCGTCGCTCAGGTTGCGGGTACCCGGGCAGGTGCCCTCGACGCCGGTGTGGGACACCAGTACCGGACGCTCGGCCATGTTCAGCACGTCGTCGATCAGCGCACGTGAAGAATGGGCCAGGTCCACCAGCATCTTCTTTTCTTCCAGGAGCGCGATCACCCGGCGACCGAAGGGGGTCAGGCCGCCCTTCTCCAGCCCATGGGCGGAGCCACCCACTTCGTTATCGAAGAAATGGGTCAGGCCCATGATGCGGAAGCCTGCGTCGTACATGCGGTCGACGTTCTCCAGCTTGCCTTCCAGCGGGTGCAGGCCCTCGGTGGCGAGGATGGCGGCCACCTGGTTCGGGGCCTTCTCCCAGGCCGCGAGGTACCTGGTGAAATCGTCACGGCTGCGCACCAGGCTCAGCTTGCCCTGGCTGCCGGCGGCCGCTTCCTCGAGTTTCTTGCCCTGGTAGAGGGCGCGCTCCAGCAGGCTGGTCCAGGTCGCGCGGGGCCAGCGCTGGGCCATGACCAGCAGGGTGATGTCGTCGGTATCCGCACCGTTGCGTTCGTAGTTGAGTCCGCGCGGGGTCTTGGTGACGGTGGAGAACACCTGCAGGCCGACGCGGCCTTCGAGCAGGCGCGGCAGGTCGCTGTGGCCGAAGTCATGACGCTCCAGCAGGTTGCGGTTCCACAGCAAGGCATCGTCGTGCAAGTCAGCGACGAACAGGGTCTTGTGCAGGGCCTCGGCTTCATCCGAGGCAGAGTATGGCGGCGGTGCGGCTACCGTATTCATCTCACGGTCGAGGAACCCCGGCAGGTAGAAGAAAACCCCCAGGCCAACGGCCACCAGCAGTAGCAAAGCGATCAGCAGTTTTCGCATGTCCAGCTTCCCGGCTGTCTTGTTGTGAACGGACTCTAGCAAACAGACATTTGAGCAGGCGGGAAATGTAGGAGCGACCTCATTCGAGGGAACACGCGTAGGGTGCGCTGCGCGCACCGATAAGCCGGCGCTAGGGATCTGGTGCGCACAGCGCACCCTGCAACAGGAGTCCGGACCGGGGCTCGGCTACCCGTTGAGGCGATTCCGCCCGTCCTGCTTGGCCTGGTACAGGGCCAGGTCAGCCCGTGAAATCATGCCTTGCAGGCTGTCGGGGTGGTGCATTTCGGACAGGCCGATGGAAACGGTCACGCCAGGCAGCACACCCAGCGGGGAATAAAAGGAAGGAATCAGTTCCAGGCTGCTGCGCAGCCGCTCACCGATTGCACGGGCCTCGCCACTGGCCATTTCGGGCAGGAGGATGACGAACTCCTCGCCGCCGTATCGCGCCATGCTGTCCTTGGGGCGCAACTGGTTGCGCAAGGTATGCGCTACCAGGCACAGCGCGTAGTCACCCGCCAGGTGGCCATGGCAATCGTTGTAGGCCTTGAAGTGATCGACATCGAGCATGAGCATCGACAGCGGCTGCTCGTTGAAGGCACAGCGGGTACTTTCGCGCTGGTAGAGATGCTCCATCCAGCGACGATTGAAGAGCCCGGTGAGGGTGTCGATCTTGGCGTTCTGTTCGGTGTCGAGAATGATGCGATTGCCCTGGCGCACCCGATCGCAAAGCAGCTCCAGCAGGTTCCGCATCACTTGTGGGGACTGCTGGAAGAGGCTTTCCAGGGACTGCCGGTGCAAGCGCAAGGCCGTGGTGGGTTCGCTGGCCACCACATAGGCCGACGGGTGATCGTTGTCGATGAAGCTGATTTCACCGGCACATTCGCCCGGTTCGACGGTACTCACGGGGCTGTTGTCCAGTGACCCCAGATACACCTTCAGCCGCCCGCTCAGCACCAGGTAGAGGTACTGGTTGCGATTGAACGGCGACAGCACGACCTCACTCGCCTCCAGATCGCAGGCGCGAAACTCTTTCAGCAAGCGTTCGAGATTGCTCGCCGCAACGTTCTGGAAAAGGCGCAGTCGGCTCAACAACGCCAGGTCTTCTTGCCAGTGAACATGCTTCATGGCTGCAACGGCCTCGGATGGCAGTCGAAGCGGACGACACCGCTAGCGATCCCTGTGTCAGCTGTTAACCCAGCGCGACAGTATTCCCGCACTTTTTGCCTGGCAATGACCACCAAAAGCTTGGCCGACAGACGGCCGGATATCGGTAAGGAACGCGACAACTCCTGATATTCGCCACAATTTCGCAACAAAATCATGGACGCACAAAGCCGACGCCCTGGTGGCTTCCGCCAGGCGGCAAAGATCATCATCAAGGGCTGAGACCAGAAGGCCGCCCTTGGGCGGCCTCGCGAAATAGTATAGATGGCCTCAAGCCATCAGGCGGAACTTCACCGAGTAGCCGACCAGACGCGCTTCCCGTTGCGCCTTCAGCGGCCCGTCCAGCTCCGGCAATCGGCCACGCAAGCCCACCAGCTTGTCCCAGAGGTCGGTGACAGGGAACGGCGCCAGGGTCGACTCTTGTTCTGAGGGTTGAGTGATCAGCTGTGCAGCCGCTCCACCAGCCAGGTGCCAATGTCACGGATCTGCTGCGGCAATACCTCGTGGGCCATCGGATAGTCGCGCCATGCCACAGGAACCCCGGCAGCCGCCAGGCGATCATGTGCAGCGCGCCCCATCGCGGGCAGCACCACATCGTCGAAGGTGCCATGCAAGCAGAGTACCGGCAGTTGTCGTTTTGTATCAGGCAGCGTCATTTCGTCGGTGAAGGTCGGTGCATAGGTCGACAGCGCCAGTACGCCTCCCAACGCTTCCGGCCAGCGCAGGAATGCGGTGTGCAGCACCACGGCCCCCCCCTGGGAGAACCCGGCAAGGAAGATACGGCGCGGCTCGATGCCTGCATCGAGTTGTGCCTGTACCAGCGCCATCACCTGCTCGGCCGATTCTTCCAGCTGTCTCTCGTTGATCGCCCGCTCGGGGCTCATCGCAAGGATGTCGTACCAGGACGGCATGGCCCAGCCACCGTTGATGGTTACCGCGCGGGTCGGCGCCTGGGGCAGCACGAACCGGGTGGTGCCCAGGACATCCTGCAGGGCTTCGGCCACCGGCAGGAAGTCATAGCGATCCGCGCCCAGGCCGTGGAGCCAGATAACGCAGGCGTCGGCGCGATGTGTGGGCTCGAGGATCAGTGTGTCGCTCATGTGTGGCTCCGTTGTGGTGCAACTGCACAGTTGCAGGGCATGGGTATCAGAAGGGGTGGTTTGATAACTGAAAAAGATGTCGCACGGCTAAAACTTTACCTATTGACCTATCGGAATAGGCCTATTGGCAGCTGGCTGGTACGGCCTTTGCTATCCAGCACCAGACTGAATCACGCACCAAGGCTCGGTAACACTTGCCTTGGCGTGCAACGGGTTGGGTAGCAACTCCGATTGCTACCTTGCAGGCGATCACCTGGCGCCATTCATGGTGCAAGGGTGGGCGCAATCCGTCTCCAGCCCATTTGACCAATGGGCGAGGAAGCGTCCGGTGGCGAGCGGAGCAGCGCCAACTAGACTCCTTCCTTAGGTCCGACACCCCGGTTGACCTTTTCCAGTGCATGAAAGGTTGAACCTGCCTCACGAGGGTACGGCGGTGGGACCGAGACTCCAACACCAATAAAAGCAACTGGAGGTTTTGATGAAGATGGTGAAATCCACCCTGGCCGTGCTGACCGCGGCAACCGTTCTCGGTGTCAGCGGTTTCGCGCAAGCGGGCGCCACCCTGGACGCGGTGAAGAAGAAAGGCTTCGTGCAATGCGGCATCAGTGACGGCCTTCCGGGCTTCTCTTATGCCGATGGTAAGGGCAACTACAAAGGCATCGACGTTGACGTCTGCCGCGCTGTTGCCGCCGCCGTGTTCGGTGATGCCAGCAAGGTCAAGTTCAGCCCGCTGACCGCCAAGGAACGTTTCACCGCGCTGCAATCCGGCGAAGTCGACGTCCTTTCGCGCAACAGCACCTGGACCAGCTCCCGTGACGCCGCCATGGGTCTGAACTTCACCGGCGTGACCTACTACGACGGTCAAGGCTTCCTGGTGAACAAGAAACTCGGCGTCTCCAGCGCCAAGGAACTCGATGGCGCCACCGTCTGCATCCAGGCCGGCACCACCACCGAGCTGAACCTGTCCGACTACTTCCGCGCCAACAACCTGAAGTACACCCCCATCACCTACGACACCTCCGACGAGAGCGCCAAGTCGCTGGAATCCGGTCGTTGCGACGTACTGACCTCCGACCAGTCCCAGCTCTATGCACAGCGCATCAAGCTGGCAGCCCCGGGCGAGTACGTGGTACTGCCGGAAGTGATCTCCAAGGAGCCCCTCGGCCCAGCCGTACGCCAGGGAGACGAGGAGTGGTTCGACATCGTGCGCTGGTCCCTGTTCGCCATGCTGAACGCCGAGGAACTGGGTCTGGACTCGAAGAACGTCGAAGAACAGGCCAAGACCACCAAGAACCCCGACATTGCCCGTCTGCTGGGCACTGAAGGCGAGTTCGGCAAAGACCTGAAGCTGCCGAAGGACTGGGCGGTGCAAATCGTCAAGCAAGTCGGTAACTACGGTGAAATCTTCGATCGCAACATCGGTGCCGGTAGCGACCTGAAGATCGAACGTGGTCTCAACGCCCTGTGGAACAAGGGCGGTCTGCAGTACGCACCGCCAGTGCGCTGACCGTCGCCCGGCGGCCACATGAGGTGGCTGCCGGGTTCGAGTTCCGTTTCAACGCGAACCCTGGCCGCCGCCCCCCATCCGGCCGGCCAGCGGTTCCCAGAGGGCTGTCATGCAAAAACCCGCCAACGCCCCGCGTGCCCCGAAAGGTTCGGTCTGGACCGATCCCAAGGCACGTGCGTGGCTATTCCAGATCATCGCCGTCGTCGCGGTCGTGGGACTGGGCTGGTACCTGTTCCAGAACACCCAGTACAACCTGCAACAGCGCGGCATCCTGTCCGGCTTCGACTTCCTCGAACAAAGCGCCGGCTTCGGGATATCCCAACACCTGATCGACTACAACGAAAGCAACAGCTACGGCCGCGTTTTCGTCATCGGTCTGCTCAACACCCTGCTGGTTTCGGGTATCGGAATCTTCTTCGCCACCATCCTCGGCTTCATCCTGGGTGTGGCGCGCCTGTCGCCGAACTGGCTGGTGAGCAAGCTGGCGACCGTCTACATCGAGACCTTCCGCAACATTCCGCCGCTGCTGCAGATCTTCTTCTGGTACTTCGCGGTGATGTTGCCCATGCCGGGGCCGCGCCAGAGCATGGCGATCGGCGAGCACTTCTTCCTCAACAACCGCGGCCTGTACATGCCGTCGCCGACCATGGCCGATGGCTTCTGGCCGTTCCTGGTCAGCCTCGTGCTGGTGCTGCTGGCGATCATCGCCCTCGCCCGCTGGTCCAAGGCCAGGCGTGAAGCCACCGGCCAGCGCTTCCCGGTGCTGATCACGTCGCTGGTACTGCTGGCGGTGATTCCCGGGCTGGTATCCCTGGTATTCGGCTCACCTTTCGAGTGGAGCATGCCGGTGTTGCAGGGGTTCAACTTCCGCGGCGGCTGGGTGGTGATCCCCGAACTGATCGCCCTGACCCTGGCACTGACGGTGTACACCGCGGCCTTCATCGCCGAAAACGTACGTTCCGGCATCCAGGCGGTCAGCCACGGCCAGACCGAGGCCGCGCGCTCCCTGGGCCTGCCCGCCGCCAAAACCCTGCGTCTGGTGATCATTCCGCAAGCCCTGCGCGTGATCATCCCGCCGCTTACCAGCCAATACCTGAACCTGGCCAAGAACTCATCCCTGGCGGCCGGCATCGGCTACCCGGACATGGTCTCGCTGTTCGCCGGTACGGTGCTGAACCAAACCGGCCAGGCGATCGAGGTGATCACGATCACCATGAGCGTCTACCTGGCCATCAGCATCAGCATTTCCCTGCTGATGAACTGGTACAACAAGCGCATTGCGCTAGTCGAGCGGTGAGGTCCGAGCCATGACGACACACGTATTCAAGCCCGACCAGCCGCCACCCCGGATGAGCGTCGGCGTACTGGGCTGGCTGCGCGCCAACCTGTTCTCCAACTGGTTCAACACGCTGTTGACCCTGTTCGCCATCTATCTGGTCTGGCTGATCCTGCCGCCGCTGATCCAGTGGGCCTTTCTCCAGGCCGACTGGAACGGCACCACCCGCGCCGACTGCACCAGCGAAGGCGCCTGCTGGGTCTTCATCCAGGTCCGTTTCAGCCAGTTCATGTACGGCTTCTACCCCGAGGCCCTGCGCTGGCGAGTCGATCTGGCGGTGTGGATTGCAATCATTGGCGCAGCGCCATTGTTCGTCCCGCGCTTCCAGCAGAAGGCCAAGTACGGCCTGGCGTTCCTGGTGATCTACCCGATCGTGGCCTACTGGCTGCTGCACGGCGGCTTCCTCGGCATGTCCACCGTGTCCACCAGCCAGTGGGGCGGCCTGATGCTGACCCTGGTGATCGCTGCCGTGGGCATCGTTGGCGCGCTGCCGCTGGGCATCCTGCTGGCATTGGGCCGGCGCTCGAACCTGCCAGCGATCAAGGTCATCTGCGTGACCTTCATCGAGTTCTGGCGCGGCGTACCGCTGATCACGGTGCTCTTCATGTCCTCGGTGATGCTGCCGCTGTTCCTGCCCGAAGGCCTGTCCTTCGACAAGCTGCTGCGGGCGCTGATCGGCGTGATCATGTTCCAGTCGGCCTACATCGCCGAAGTGGTACGTGGCGGCCTGCAGGCCATCCCCAAGGGGCAGTACGAAGCGGCTGCCGCGATGGGGCTGGGTTACTGGCGGATGATGGGCCTGGTGATCCTGCCGCAAGCCCTGAAGCTGGTAATCCCCGGCATCGTCAACACCTTCATTGCGCTGTTCAAGGACACCAGTCTGGTGATCATCATCGGCCTGTTCGACCTGCTCAACAGCATCAAGCAAGCCACCACCGACCCGGCCTGGCTGGGGATGGCCACCGAAGGCTACGTCTTCGCCGCCCTGGTGTTCTGGATCTTCTGTTTCGGCATGTCCCGCTACTCCATGAGCCTGGAGCGCAAGCTGGACACCGGCCACAAGCGTTAGGAGTCATCCCATGACTGAAGCAAGCAAGAAAACTGCCGGCGAGCCGATCATCCGTCTGCAGGGTGTGAACAAGTGGTACGGCCAGTTCCATGTGCTGAAAGACATCAACCTCGACGTGCGGCAGGGCGAGCGCATCGTGCTCTGCGGCCCCTCGGGATCCGGCAAGTCGACCACCATCCGCTGCATCAACCGACTGGAGGAGCACCAGCAGGGGCAAATCATCGTCGACGGTACCGAGCTGACCAACGACCTCAAGCACATCGAGGCGATCCGCAGCGAAGTGGGCATGGTGTTCCAGCACTTCAACCTGTTCCCGCACCTTACCGTGCTGCAGAACTGCACCCTGGCACCCATGTGGGTCCGCAAGATGCCCAAGCGCCAAGCCGAGGAAATCGCCATGCATTTCCTCGAGCGCGTGCGCATTCCCGAGCAGGCCAAGAAGTTCCCAGGTCAACTCTCCGGCGGTCAGCAACAGCGCGTGGCCATTGCCCGTGCGCTGTGCATGAAGCCGAAGATCATGCTGTTCGACGAGCCCACCTCGGCACTCGACCCGGAAATGGTGAAGGAAGTGCTCGACACCATGATCGGCCTGGCCCATGACGGCATGACCATGCTCTGCGTGACCCACGAAATGGGCTTCGCCCGTACCGTGGCCGACCGGGTGATTTTCATGGACAAGGGCGAAATCGTGGAACAGAACGAACCGCACGCCTTCTTCGACAACCCGCAGAACGAGCGGACCAAGCTGTTCCTAGGGCAGATCCTGCACTGACAGCCGTTCGCCACAACGAGAAAGGGAGCCTTCGGGCTCCCTTTTTCATTCGTGGCTTCCATCGACCTGTACTGGCAATCGATGGGTATCGCTCCGCTCGCGGAACGCCGCCCGACCCATCCTACGTCATGCACAAAAGCCAGCCTTCGAGCTCCCCTTGCTTTTCGTAGGTTGGCGCAGAGCGAAGCGAAGCCCAACATTTCCACCCCAGCATCGTTGGGCTTCGTCGAACTCAGCCCAATCTACGATCCTTGTCCGTCGGGACGAATGCATTGGCCGATCACCAGAATGGAAAAAGCCGCGCATTCGCGCGGCTTTTTCCCATTGGCGGACCGATTACTCGCCGTAGATATCGAAGTCGAAGTACTTGGCCTGGATCGCCTGATACTTGCCATTTTCACGCAGGGTCTTGATGGCGCTGTTGAACTTCTCGCGCAGCTCGTTATCGCCCTTGCGCACGGCGATACCGGCACCCTCACCGAAGTACTTCGGATCATTCAGAACCGGGCCGACAAACTCGTAGCCCTTGCCGTTATCGGTCTTGAGGAAGCCCTCGTTGAGCGGGAAGACGTCCGCCAGCACGCCGTCCAGGCGACCGGAGAGCACGTCCAGGTAGATCTCGTTCTGGGTGCTGTAGCGCACGATCTTGATGCCCTTGGGCTCCAGCACCTCGGTGGCGAAGCGGTCGGTGGTGGTGGAGCGCTGGGTTCCGATGGCCTTGCCTACCAGGCTCTTGAACTCGGGATCGACCTGGGCGCCCTTCTTCATCACCAGGCGCGCCGGGCTGTAGTAGTACTTGCCCGTGAAATCCACGGACTTCTTGCGTTCGTCAGTGATGGTCATGGACGAGAGCACGGCATCCACCTTCTTCACCTTCAGGGAGGGAATCAGGCCATCGAACTCCTGCTCGACCCACTGGCATTTGACCTTCATCTCTTCGCACATGGCATTGCCGATGTCATAGTCAAACCCCGCAATCTGCCCCTCTGGCGTCTTGAAGGCGAAGGGCGGATAGGCCGCTTCGATGCCAATGCGCAGGGGCTTGTCGGCGGCAAATGCGCTGGATGCCAGCAGGCTCAGGGCAAGGCTGCCCAGCAGAACGAGTTTCTTCATGGTGCGACTCCCGCAGTACGGATGGATGCCCGCCACACGACAGGGCGAGCAGGTTCGAAATGGGTTTGCGAGGCAGAAGAAGACGCCGCCAGGGCTGGCCGGCATGGGAATGGGGTGGGTAGCTGGCTGTGGATCATAATGGACGCCGCTAACTTGTACTTGTGAGTCCATGCTGGACTAAAATGTACAGATCGTCAATGACCCATGAAAAAGCCCGGCAATCGCCAGGCTTGCTCAGAACCTTGTAGGGGCGAATTCATTCGCCAAGCGGGCCGAAGGTCCGCCCTTCAGACACCCATGGGGCTGCTGCGCAGCCCTTGGCGAATAAATTCGCCCCTACAGAAAAGCTATCCCCAATCGGGTCATTCCCAGCGCTCGGCAGCCGCCTTGTCGCTGCAGCGCCCTTCCACCCAGCGCGGGCCCTGGGCGGTGTCTTCCTTCTTCCAGAACGGCGCGCGGGTCTTGAGGAAGTCCATGATGAAATTGCAGGCGTCGAATGCCGCCTGGCGGTGTGCGCTTGCGGTGCCGACGAAGACGATAGGCTCGCCCGGCTCCAGGCGGCCGACGCGGTGGAGGATATCCACATTGAGCAGCGGCCAGCGGGTACGGGCCTCGACCGCGATCTGCTCCAGGGCCTTCTCGGTCATGCCCGGATAGTGCTCGAGAAACATGCCCGCCACGTTCTGGCCGTCGTTGAAATCGCGCACGTAGCCGACGAAGCCGACCACTGCGCCAATGCCGACATTGGCCGCGTGCAGTGCATTGAGCTCAACACCGGGATCGAAAGCGGTTTCCTGCACGCGAACGGCCATCTCAGCCTCCGGTAACCGTGGGAAAGAAAGCGACCTCGTCACCGTCGCTCAGGGCCTCGTCCAGGCTGCACAGTTCCTGGTTGCGAGCGCACATCAGGTTCTGCTCGGCGAGCACCTCCCACACGCCGCCACGGGCCAGCAGGTGCTGACGCAGGTCATCCAGCTTCGCGAACGCCGGGTCCCAGTTGAGCTGCTCGCCTTCGATGCCGAGCGCTTCACGGTAACGGGCGAAATACTGCACGCGAATCATTATTACTCCCCGGCCTGGTAGTGGCCGCTCTTGCCGCCCAGCTTTTCCAGCAGGCGAACGTTTTCGATGGTCATGCCGCGGTCCACGGCCTTGCACATGTCGTAGATCGTCAGGGCGGCGACACTGGCGGCGGTCAGCGCCTCCATTTCCACCCCGGTCTGCCCGGCCAGCTTGCAGCGGGCAACGATGCGCACGCAGTCGTCCCCTTCCGCTTCCAGCTCCACCTTGACGCTGGTGAGCATCAGCGGATGGCACAGGGGGATCAGATCGGAGGTTTTTTTCGCCGCCTGGATGCCGGCAATGCGCGCCACGGCAAACACGTCGCCCTTGGGGTGGCCGCCGGACTGGATCATGGAGAGGGTTTCCGGGCGCATGCGCACACGGGCTTCGGCCGTCGCCTCACGGGACGTCACCGACTTGTCGGTGACGTCGACCATGTTGGCGCGCCCCTGGGAATCGAGATGGGTAAGCACTGCAAGTCTCCTCGGACAGGAGACAGATTGTATACAGAAACCCACACCGGGCGGCAGCTGCCGCCCGGCGGGAGATGAAGGTCACATATGGGCTTCGGCGAACTCGGCCAGCACGGAGCGCGGCACACCCTGGAGGGTGATATGCACGCCGTGGGGGAAGTCCTTGAAGCGTTCGGTCAGGTAGGTCAGGCCCGAGCTGGGCGCGGAAAGGTAAGGGGTGTCGATCTGCGCCAGGTTGCCCAGGCAGATCACCTTGGACCCGGTGCCGGCACGGGTGATGATGGTTTTCATCTGGTGCGGCGTCAGGTTCTGGCACTCGTCGATGATGATCAGGCTCTGCTGGAAGCTACGGCCACGGATGTAGTTCAGGGATTTGAACTGCAGCGGAACCTTGCTGAGGATGTAGTCCACGCTGCCGTGGGTGTTCTCGTCCTCCATATGCAGCGCTTCTAGGTTGTCGGTGATCGCCCCCAGCCAGGGTTCCATCTTCTCCGCCTCGGTGCCAGGCAGGAAGCCGATCTCCTGATCCAGGCCCTGCACGCTGCGGGTGGCGATGATGCGGCGATAGCGCTTGCTGACCATGGTCTGCTCGATAGCCGCGGCCAGCGCCAGGATGGTCTTGCCCGAACCCGCCGCGCCGCTGAGGTTGACCAGGTGGATATCCGGGTCCAGCAGTGCGTAGAGCGCCAGCGCCTGGTACACATCACGCGGGCGCAGGCCCCAGGCTTCCTGGTGCAGCAGGGGCTCCTGGTGCAGATCGAGAATCAGCAGTTCATCGGCCTTGATGCCCTTGATCCAGCCAACGAAACCCTGCTCGTCGACGATGAACTCGTTGATGTGCACCGCCGGCAGGTTGTCGGTGAGCTGGACCCGGTGCCAGGTACGCCCGTGGTCCTGACGGGTCTCGACCTTGCTCACGCGGTCCCAGAAGGAGCCCGGCATTTCGTGGTAGCCGCGGGACAGCAGCGAGACGTCGTCCACCAGCTGGTCGGTGTGGTAGTCCTCCGAGTCGATCCCGCAAGCCCGCGCCTTCAGGCGCATGTTGATGTCCTTGGTCACCAGCACCACGGACATGCCCGGCTTGCGGCTCTTCAGCTCCACCAGTTGGTTGATGATCTTGTTGTCGTTGAGGTCTTCCGGCAGCCAGGTGATCGGGGCTGCGCGTTTGCTCATGAGGATCGAGAGGAAGCCGCAAGGGCCGCTCTTCTCGCGCTGGATGGGTACACCGTGCTCCACTTCCTCGGGCGTGGCGCCACTGAGGATCTTGTCGATGTTACGGATGGCCTGCCTGCATTCCGCGGCAACGCCCTGCTTGCCGGTCTTGAGCTTGTCCAGTTCCTCCAGCACGGTCATCGGGATGGCGACGTGGTGTTCCTGGAAATTGAACAGCGCGTTGGGATCGTGGATCAGGACGTTGGTGTCGAGCGCATACAAGGTTGGAGCGGTAGGGCGGGAGCGTCCGTGGTCATCCATACTCGGTCACCTTCTTATAGGGCCAGGCGACGGAATGCCAGGCAGGCGCTCCGCCGCGGAGGGCCGCCGACCTCCCCGTTCCGATTCAAGCCGGGCGGGAGAAGGTGCCAACAAGGTGAGGGCCGATGGCCGCCACCTGTCTGCAGGGTTCGGCGGTCTGGTTTTTTAATACTCCATTTGGGATGACAGAAAAAAGAACTTTTTGAATGGTTCGGATCTTTTTTCACACCCTGAAAGAAAGCCCTTGGCGGGTAGGAAAACGCCCGTTAAAGTCGAAAGTCCGCTTCCCCCGAATCTCCCCGACTTTCCCGCTCCCGACGGTCGTCCCGGCTGCTGCATCCAGTCTGCCTATCGGTGGGATAGGTGGAGCCTGCACGCGCAAATCCCTAGAATCGTCGCATTCCCGAAGGAGACGATTCGATGCTGCTGGTGATTTCCCCCGCCAAGACCCTGGACTACGACACCCCGCCGGTCACCTCGCGCCATACCCAGCCTGAGTTCCTCGACCACGCCCAGATGCTGATCCAGCAATTGCGCGAACTCAGCCCCGCGCAGATCGCCGAACTGATGCACCTGTCCGACAAGCTCGCCGGCCTCAACGCTGCCCGCTACGGCAGCTGGCACCCGGACTTCACCCCGGACAACGCCAAGCAGGCCCTGCTGGCCTTCAAGGGCGACGTCTACACCGGCCTGAATGCCGAGGACTTCAGCGAAAATGACTTCGATTTCGCCCAGCAGCACCTGCGCATGCTCTCGGGCCTCTACGGCCTGCTGCGACCGCTGGACCTGATGCAACCTTACCGCCTGGAAATGGGCACCAAGCTGGCCAACGCGCGCGGCAAGGACCTGTACGCCTTCTGGGGCGAGCGAATCAGCGGCTGGCTGAACGAAGCCCTGACGGCCCAGGGTGACAACATCCTGCTCAACCTGGCCTCCAACGAATACTTCAGCTCGGTCAAGCGCAAGGCCCTGAACGCCCGCATCATCGACACCGAATTCAAGGACCTGAAAAACGGCCAGTACAAGATCATCAGCTTCTACGCCAAGAAGGCCCGCGGCCTGATGGCCCGCTACGTGATCAAGGAGCGCCTGCAGGACCCGGAAGACCTCAAGGACTTCAACTACCAGGGCTACCGCTACTCCGTGGAGCACTCCAAGCCGGACAGCCTGGTGTTCCTGCGCGACGAACCGCAGGAGTGAAATGACAGAACCCCGCCGCAACGGCGGGGTTTTCGTTTCCGGCGCGCACAGGCCCATCCGTAGGGTGCGCCGTGTGTTCAGCCGGGGGACATAGGTAACGGGTGTCGGGAGACATGGGTAACGCATTTAGGCTTACGGAATCCTTCGACTCTGGAGTTCGAGCGATGCCGTGGCAGGAGTGCACCACCATGTCGATTCGACGCGAGTTTGTGCGGTTGGCCGAACAACCGCAGAGCAACGTGCGGGAGCTGTGTCGGCGCTACGGCATCAGCCCGAAAACCGCCTACAAATGGTTACAGCGCCACCGCGAGCACGGCGATGCGGGGTTGCAGGAGCGCTCACGCCGGCCGTTGCACAGCCCTGGGCGCAGCGACCCGGACTTGGAACAGGCGGTGGTGCAGTTGCACCACCGTTTCCCGTATTGGGGCGCCCGCAAGCTGCGCGGCCTGCTGCCGGCCGCGTTCGAGCGTCCCCACCACAGCACCCTCGACGCCATCCTCCGCCGCCATGGTTGCCGGGTGCGCTACCACGCCGAGGAGGCCGAAGCTCCGGCCACGCAGCGCTTCGAGCACTGCCAGCCGAACGAGCTCTGGCAGATGGACTTCAAGGGCCACTTCCCGCTCGCCGACGGCCGCTCGTCGCGCTGCCACCCGTTGACGCTGTTGGATGATCACTCACGCTTTGCCCTCTGCCTGGAGGCCTGCGAGGGCGAGCGCCTCGAACTGGTTCGACCGCACCTGATCCAGGTCTTTCGCCGCTATGGCCTACCGCGCCGGATCACCGCCGACAACGGTCCGCCCTGGGGCTCGAACATCGCGGGCGGCCTGTCCGCCCTGGAGGTCTGGCTGATGCGGCTCGGCATCGAGGTCAGCCACAGCCGCCCTCATCATCCGCAGACCCAGGGCAAGCTGGAACGCTTCCACCAGACACTCAAGCGCGAGTTACTGCAGCGCTCGTTTCGCGACTTGGCGCACTGCCAGCAGGCGATGGCGCACTGGCGGGAGCAGTACAACCACGACCGCCCGCATGAGGCGCTGGGCCAACTGCCACCGATCACGCGCTACCAGCCAAGCCGGCGCAGCTACCCGGAGCAATTGCCTGAACTGGACTACGAACCGGGCGACCGGGTGCTCAAGGTCGGCCGCGTCGGCCAGGTCAGTTTCCAGGGACGCAGCCTGTTCGTCGGCGGGGGGCTGTACGGGGAACGCGTCGCTCTCCGCCCCACCGCCGTCGATGGCGTCTACGATGTGGTGTTCATCCACAAGACCCTGCGCCAAGTCGACTTGAGACCGGGCAAGACATGATCATCAACCCGTTACCCATGTCTCCCGACAAGCGTTACCCATCTATCCCGGCTGAACACCGTGCGCACCACGCCCGCATCCCGCAAGCCCCGGTGGTGCGCACAGCGCACCCTACCCGTCCCGCCACGCAATTAAATGGCCATCGTGGATTTCAATATCACTTCAAAATCAAATGGCCGGCACAAACTCTAATTTGATACTGGCCAACTTACTCTCTAATAGTGGCCAACTTGCAAAATGCAATCACTCAAAACCTGCAATTTGCATAACCTGGAACTTTTCCAGAGCACGCCAACTCTGAGAGTGCCGCCAGCCAGATACGGCACGCAGCCAAAAAACTGCAATAAGTAAAATCCGGGACGAACGGTAGGAACTATCCGAAAAGCCAGACACTCATACCCCCGTGACTTAATTCTTCACACCACCTTTCGGTGTGATCTCAAACTGCCTTATTAACTATCGGCGCCAGGCCGAGGGGTAGTTTTTATCTGGCGAAAGCCAAATAAGTTTATTAAGGAGAAGCGCAACAAACTCGACCTACTGGACAAAACCAACGAGCCAGAGCCATTGCGGCGATCAGCTCAGGACTCTACCCGGGCAAGCGTTGCGACATGCCCAGTTCAGGCGCCCTAACTTTGGCGTCCGGTATTACTCATGCCTGTGCACTGCCAAGTTGCAACTGCGGCATAACGGTGCAAATGGAAGTGGCACTAACGTCACATATTAAACAGCGTGCTGAATGGACGAGGTAAATACGATGCAAATCAGCATCTTCGGTTTGGGCTATGTTGGCGCAGTGTGCGCCGGCTGCCTCTCTGCTCGTGGTCATGAAGTTGTCGGTATCGACGTTTCTCAGACCAAGATCGACCTGATCAACAATGGCAAATCGCCCATTGTCGAACCGGGTCTGGAAGAACTTCTACAGCAAGGCGTGAAGTCTGGCCGACTGCGTGGCACCACCGATGTCGCCGGTGCCGTTCGCAACACCCAGGTGTCCTTCATCTGCGTCGGCACCCCGAGCAAGAAGAACGGCGACCTGTCGCTGGACTACATCGAAGGCGTCTGCCGCGAGATCGGTTTTGCCCTGCGCGACAAGGCCGAGCGCCACACCGTCGTCGTGCGCAGCACCGTGCTGCCGGGCACCGTGAAGAACGTGGTGATCCCGATCATCGAAGACTGCTCCGGCAAGAAGGCCGGCGTGGACTTCGGCGTGGCGGTGAACCCCGAGTTCCTGCGCGAGAGCACCGCGATCAAGGACTACGACTACCCGCCCATGACCGTCATCGGCGAGCTGGACAAGGCCGCCGGCGACGTACTGGAAACCCTTTACCGCGAACTCGACGCACCGATCATCCGCAAGGACATCGAAGTGGCCGAGATGATCAAGTACACCTGTAACGTCTGGCACGCGGCCAAGGTCACCTTCGCCAACGAGATCGGCAACATCGCCAAGGCCGTTGGCGTCGATGGCCGTGAAGTGATGGATGTGGTCTGCCAGGACAACAAGCTCAACCTGTCCAAGTACTACATGCGTCCGGGCTTCGCCTTCGGCGGCTCCTGCCTGCCCAAGGACGTGCGTGCACTGAACTACCGCGCTACCTCCCTGGACGTGGATTCGCCCCTGATCGGCTCGCTGATGCGCAGCAACGCCGGCCAGGTGCAGAAGGCCTTCGACATCATCGCCGGCCACGACAAACGCAAGATCGCCCTGCTCGGCCTGTCCTTCAAGGCTGGAACCGACGACCTGCGCGAAAGCCCGCTGGTGGAGCTGGCCGAAATGCTGATCGGCAAGGGCTTCGACCTCAGCATCTACGACCGCAATGTCGAGTACGCCCGCGTCCACGGCGCCAACAAGGACTACATCGAGTCGAAGATCCCCCACGTGTCCTCGCTGCTGGACAGCAACTTCGACGCGGTGGTCAACAAGGCCGACATCATCGTCCTGGGCAACCGTGACGAACTGTTCGCTCCACTGGCGCAACAGGCGCCAGCCGGCAAGCAGGTGATCGACCTGGTGGGCTTCATGCCCAAGGGCACCCAAGGCAACGCCGAGGGGATCTGCTGGTAAGCGCCCTGCCCCCTTCCGTCGGGAAGGGGGCACGCCCAACGAGCCCAGGACGACTCTATGGACAAGATCAAGCATGGCCTGCTCGAAGCCTCGGGCTGGCTGTTCTACCTCATCGCACTGATGCTGCTGGCACTGGCACTGCCGAAGTCCGTATTCGACCCCGATTCGAGGCACTTCCTGCTGCTGATCGGGGCTGTGGGCATTTGGCGCTATTCCATGGGTGCCCTGCACTTCGTGCGCGGCACGCTGTTCCTCTACATCGTCTACCCCTGGTACAAGCGGCGCCTGGCCAGGCTCGGCGACGCGGCGGACCCGTCCCACGTATTCCTGATGGTGACGAGCTTCCGCATCGAAGCGCTGACCACCGCCATGGTCTACCGCTCGGTGATCCAGGAAGCGATCGACTGCGGCTACCCGACCACCGTCGTCTGCTCCATCGTCGAGCTGTCCGATGAGCTGCTGGTGAAAAACCTCTGGGCGAAGCTCGCACCACCGTCGCGGGTCAAGCTGGACTTCGTGCGCATTCCCGGTACCGGCAAGCGCGACGGCCTGGCCTACGGCTTCCGTGCCATTTCCCGGCACCTGCCGGCGCCTGACGCGGTGGTGGCGGTGATCGACGGCGACACGGTGCTGGCCGAAGGCGTGGTGAGGAAGACCGTGCCCTGGTTCAAACTGTTCCCCAATGTCGGCGGCCTCACCACCAACGAGTTCTGCGAGGTACGCGGCAGCTACATCATGAGCGAGTGGCACAAGCTGCGCTTCGCCCAGCGCCACCTCAACATGTGCTCGATGGCCCTCAGCAAGCGCGTGCTGACCATGACCGGTCGCATGTCGGTGTTTCGTGCCCAGGTGGTAACCGACCCGGACTTCATCGCCGATGTGGAAAGCGATCACCTGGACCACTGGCGCCTGGGTCGTTTCCAGTTCCTCACCGGTGACGACAAGTCCAGCTGGTACAGCCTGATGCGCCTGGGCTACGACACCTTCTACGTGCCGGATGCCGCCATCAACACGGTCGAGCACCCACCGGAGAAGAGCTTCATCAAGGCCAGCCGCAAGCTGATGTTCCGCTGGTACGGCAACAACCTGCGGCAGAACTCCCGCGCCCTGGCGCTGGGGCCCCGCCGCCTCGGCTGGTTCACCACCGTGGTGCTGTCAGACCAGCGCGCCTCGATGTGGACCTGCCTGCTGGGCCTGGCCGTGGCGATCATCGCCAGCCTGAAGTACAGCATCGCCTACCTGCTGGTGTACCTGCTGTGGATCGGCCTCACCCGGCTGGTCCTGACGTTGCTCCTGAGCATCAGCGGCCACCGGATCGGGCCGGCCTATCCCTTGATCCTCTATTACAACCAGATCGTCGGGGCGCTGGTGAAGATCTACGTCTTCTTCCGCCTCGACCAGCAGTCCTGGACCCGCCAGAACACCAAGCTCAACCGTGACCTCGCCAGCTTCTCGCGCTGGTTCAACACCTGGTCCTCACGCGCCATGACCTTTTCCGCAACCAGCGTATTCATCGCCACGCTGCTGGCGATCGTGTGAGCACAAGGAACCTGACAGGAATCGAAGCCATGAATACAGCCGTCAATCTCAATGTGGTGCATGAGTCCGAAGCCCAGCGCCAGCACGCGCGGGTGAAAATCCCCGGCAAGATCCGCTACATCGCCCGTGGCGAGCGCTTCGAGGCATCGCTGCTGGACGTCTCCGCCGGTGGCTTCGCCTTCACCGCCGGGCGCTCCAGCGCCAACGTTGGCGACCATCACAAGGGCCGCCTGATGTTCCAGATCGACGGCCTCAGCCTGGGCCTGGACATCGAGTTCCAGGTGCGTGCGGTGGATGCTCGCCACGAACGCGTCGGCTGCGTTTTCCACAGCTTGCAGCCACGAGACATCGCCACCCTGCGCTACCTGATCAGCGCCCACCTCTCGGGCGAACTGGTCAGCGCGGGCGACCTGCTCAATACCCTGCAACGTGAGAACTTCACCAAGCCGCGCAAGGGCGGCGCCGGTGGCGGCATGGGCCCCCTGGCCCGCCTGAAGGCCGTGACCTTCAGTACCGGCATCTTCGGCGTCGGCGTCGGCGCCTTCGCCTACATTCTCAATTCCCTCTACGGCCTCTACTTCGTCACCCACGCCGACTCGGCCATGGTGGCGGTGCCGTCCATGCAGGTCACCATGCCCCGAGAAGGCACCGTGCAGAGCCTGGTGGGACCGGATGCGAGCGTGGAGAAAGGCGCCCCCATCGCCTCCTTCAGCGCCACCATGCTGGAGATGCTCAAGGGCCACCTGACCGACGACCAGCTCACGCCGAAAAACGTCGAGGAACTGTTCGGCAAGCAGATGAAGGGCACCCTCACCAGCCCCTGCAACTGCAAGATCGCCCGTCAGCTCGTCGCCGACGGCCAGTTCGCCAGCAAGGGCGACGTGATCTTCGAGTTGGTGCCCCAGGACAGCCTCGCCACCGTGCAGGCGCGCTTCCCCTTCCGCAACATTGCCCAGGCCAAGCCGGGGGCACGCGTCACCTTCCAGGTGGCCGGCGAAGACCAGGCGCGCCACGGCAAGATCCTCAGCAGCAACCTGCATGACGGCAGCATGTCCGCCGACATCCGCGCCACCATCCAGCCCGACGAGCCGCTGCCCAGCAACCTCGCCGGCCAGCCGGTGGACGTCAGCATCGATCGCGGCCCGTCCCTCGACTGGCTGATCGACCGTGCCCTGGCGGCAGGCTTCTGAGGAGGGCACAGCCATGGCCCATCACGCCACTCCCGTCCTGCTGCTGGCCGCGGCAATCGCCCTGGCCGGCTGCGCCGGACTGCCCGACGAACGCCTCGCCCGCGAAGCGTTGAAACGCGGTGACAACAGCACCGCCGAGCAGAACTTCCGTCAACTGGCCGAGCTCGGCTATGCCGATGCCGCGGTCGGCCTGGCCGACTTGCAGGTGGCCAGCGGCGACCCCGAGCAGTTGCAGAAGGCCGAGCAGACCTATCGCCAGGCCATGGACCAGTCGCCCCGCGCCAAGGCCCGCCTCGGCAAGCTGCTGGCGCGCAAGACCGAGCTGAGCCAGGCAGAGCGCCGCGAAACCGCGCAACTGCTGGAGGAATCCTTCGAAGCCGGTGAAGAAAGCAGCCTGCTGCCGCTGGTGATGCTCTACCTGCAATACCCGCAGGACTTCCCGTCGGTGAACGTGCCGGCGCGCATCGCCCAGTGGCGCGTCGAGGGCCACACACAGGCGGAGCTGGCGCAGATTCTCTTCTATCGCACCCAGGGCACCTACGATCAGCACCTGGCCGAGATCGAGCGCATCTGTACCGCCAACCTGTCGCTTGCCGACGTCTGCTACGTCGAACTGGCCACCGTCTACCAGAAGCAAGGCAAGGCCGATGCCCAGCAGAAGTTGCTGGATGGCCTGATGGCCGGCCACCGTGCCGGTCGTATCCCCGCCCAGCGCGTGGAATCGGTGGCCCAGGTCCTGGCTGACGCCGACATTGGCAAGCCGGACGACGACAAGGCCAAGGAACTGCTGGAAGCGCTGGTGCCCGCTTACCCGGCCGCCTGGGTGAGCCTGGCCAAGCTGATCTACGAATACCCGGGCCAGGGCGACACCGAGCAGATGCTGGGCTACCTGGAGAAAGGCCGCGCCGCCTCGCAGCCCCGCGCCGAGCTGCTGCTGGGCCGCCTCTACTACGAAGGCAAGCTGGTACCCCTGGACCCGAAGAAGGCCGAGGAGCACCTGCTCAAGGCCGCCCCCACCGAACCCACCGCCAACTACCTGCTGGGCCAGATCTACCTGCGCGGCTACCTGGGCGATATCGCCCCGGACAAAGCGCTGGACCACCTGCTCAGTGCCGCCCGCAACGGCCAGATCAACGCCGACTTCGCCCTTGGCCAGATGTACGCCCAGGGCAAGGGCATTCAGCCGAACCTGGTCAACGCCTACGTCTTCAGCCAACTGGCCCTGCCCAAGAACACCCCGCAGGCCCTGGAACTGGCGCAACGCGTGGAACAGCAACTGCCGCCGGCCGAACGCGCCCGCGCCGCGCAACTGCTGCGCGAAGAGCGCGACACACGCGGCGCTCCCGCGCCGGCTACCCAGATGAGCAGCCTATGAACATCCGTGCGCAGCTCCCCCGCAGGTTGGCGCAGAGCGAAGCGAAGCCCAACAAGGCGAACGAAGGAAGCAAGATGAACAAGAATCCCTGGATCACGGCAGGCCTGGGCCTGTCCCTGCTGGCGACGGGCGTCGCCCATGCCGCCGAGCCCGACGGCAAGAACTTCGGCCTGGACGTGAAGATCACCGCCCAATCCGAAGACGACCGCGACCTCGGTACCCGCGACGGCGGCGACGTCAATGGTATCGGCCTCGACCTGCGTCCCTGGGTATACGGCGAGCGTGGCGACTGGAGCGCCTTCGCCATGGGCCAGGCGGTCACCGCCACCGATATCGTCGAAACCGACACCCTGGAATCCGGTGACATCGAAGCCGACGCCGGCCAGCGCAACAACGGTCGCGAACCGGACAAGAGCTACCTGGCCATGCGCGAGTTCTGGGTCGACTACGGCGGCCTGACCGCCTACCCGGGCGAGCACCTGCGCTTCGGCCGCCAGCGCGTCCGCAGCGAGGAAGGCACCTGGTGGGACACCAACATCGAGGCCCTGCGCTGGAGCTTCGACACCACCCTGCTGCGCGCCCACGCCGGCGTCGCCGAGCGCTTCAGCGACTACCGCACCGATATCGATGAACTGGCCCCGGAAGACGAGGACCGCCAGCATTTCTTCGGCGACATTTCCACCCAGTGGCGACCCGGCCACTGGGTCGGCGCCAAGCTGCATCACAGCCGCGACAACGGCGACCTGCCCAACGTGGGCGAGGAAGTGGATGAACTCGACAAGCGCACCACTGGCGACCTGACCTGGCTGGGCCTGGAAGCCGACGGCGGCTTCTTCGACCGCCGCTCCACCCTGCCGCTGAACTACTGGGCCCAGGCCACCTGGCTGACCGGCGACGTAGACGAACTGCAGCAGTCGACCGTGGGCAACCAGACCCTCGCCAACGGCAGTCGCAACGTCGATGTCGACGCCTGGGCGATGGACCTCGGCCTGCGCTGGAACCTCAACGACCAGTGGAAACTCGGCGGCGCCTACGCCCGTGGCAGCGGCGGCGGCGATAACGACAGCTCCGAGCAGTTCCGCCAGACCGGCCTGGAAAGCAACCGCTCCAACTTCACCGGCACCGAGGCGCGCATGCACCGCTTCGGCGAAGCCTTCCGGGGCGAGCTGAGCAACCTCCAGGTGGCCACTGCCTTCACTTCCTGGCAGATGGGCGAGGACTACGACGCCAGCGTCGTTTACCACCGCTTCTGGCGGGTCGACGACAACCAGGACGTGGGCCAGAGCGGGATCATCGCGCCGCTTGAAGACGGCGAGAAAGACATCGGCCAGGAGATGGATCTGGTGGTCACCCGCTACTTCAAGCAGGGCCTGCTGCCGGCCTCCATGGCCGAGCACCTGGACGAGCGCTCGGCCCTGGTGCGCTTCCGTGGCGGCGTGTTCAAGCCGGGCGATGCCTATGGCAGCGGCACCGACTCGCTGATGCACCGCGCCTTCGTCGATTTTATCTGGCGCTTCTGATGCTCATCCGGCGCAAGGGAGGAACAGCCATGAAACGTGGCATGGGAACCACACTGCTGGCGGGTGGCGTCATGCTCGGCGCCCTGCAGTTCGCCGCGCCCTGGGTACAGGGCGCGGAGCAGGTCCAGGTGCTCAAGGAAATCAAGAACTACAAGGTGATCACCGCCGACGCATCCCAGTTGAAGCTGGAGGCCCCCAAGGTGCCGGAACTGTCGGGCTATACCGCCCAGGCAGTGGAGGCGAAGATCGACCGCCAGACCCGCGGCCGCGTGGTAGTCAGGCGCATGCTCCAGCAGGATGCGTTGAAAGACTTCACCGGTGGCAACGAGCGCCTGCGCGAATGGGTCAAGCGCCAACAGGGCATGCCCCAGGCGATCTTCATCGAAGGCGGCTACGTGACTCCGGCGGACCTGGCCAGGGCACTGCCCGACAGCCAGTTCAGCGAGACCGAACCGGGCGCCTACATCGCCCGCCTGCCGCTGGTGGTGGCTCATGGCGCGAGCCTGCAGATCGGCAAGGAGACGAAGGATTTCCGCCTGTCCCAGGAGCGCGGCGCGTTCCTGGTCAACGACGGCAAGCTGTTCATCACCAGCACCCGGCTCACCGCCTGGAGTGAATCGAAAAAATCCCCGGCCTGGTTCAACAAGCCCGAGGAGTTCCGTCCGTTCCTGGTGTCCTGGGGCGGCAGCGAGCTGTACATAGTCGACAGCAAAGTCACCAGCCTCGGCTACGACAACTCCAAGTCCTATGGCGTCTCCATCACCCAGTACACCCCGGGCCAGGCCAAGCGCCTGAAGCGTCCGGCGCCCACCGGCTGGCTGCTGGATTCGGAGTTCGTCGACCACTGGTACGGCTTCTACTGCTTCGAGGCCGAGGATGTGGTCATCAAGGGCAACACCTACCGCGACAACATCGTCTACGGCATCGACCCGCACGACCGTTCGCGCCGCCTGCTGATCGCCGACAACACCGTGCACGGGACCCGGAAGAAGCACGGCATCATCATCTCCCGTGAGGTGGACGACAGCTGGATCGTCAACAACCGGAGCTACGACAACAAGCTCTCCGGCATCGTCATCGACCGTAACTCGGTGAACAACCTCGTGGCCTGGAACGAGGTGTATCAGAACCATTCCGACGGCATCACCCTCTACGAGAGCTCGAACAACCTGCTCTGGGGCAACAAGATCCTCAGCAACCAGCGCCACGGCATCCGCGTGCGCAACAGCGTGAACATCCGCCTCTACGAGAACCTCTCCGCGGCCAATGGCCTCACCGGCGTCTACGGCCACATCAAGGACCTCTCCAACACCGACCGCAACATCAAGCTCGACCCCTTCGACACCAAGGTCTCGCTGATCCTGGTGGGCGGCAAGCTCGCCGGCAACGGCTCCTCGCCGCTGTCCATCGACTCGCCGCTGTCGGTCGAGCTCTACAACGTCGAACTCCTCGCGCCGAGCAAGTCCACCGGCATCAGCTTCGCCGGCGTACTCGGCGAAAAGCAGGACGAAATCCTCGACCTGATGGTGCGCCGCAAGCAGGCGGTGCTGATCGACCCCGTCGAAACCCAGGCCGAACTCCAGGATTGAGGTAGCAATTCATGCACAGACTCTCCCGCAAGTGGTTCACCCCCTCCGCCCTGGCCGCCGCCCTGCTGGCCGCTGCCCAAGGCGCGCAGGCCGCGCCCGAATACAGCGTGCAGCGCACCGGCCCGCTCTGCGCCGTCGCCCAGAATCCGGCCAACTACAACACCAAGTACCTGAGCTTCTTCACCACCCTGGTGCAGGGCCAGGGCGACTGGCTGTTCCGGACCCAATACGACCTGCGTACCGACTTCGGCACCACGCCATTTGGCTGGAGCCAGTTGAAGCGCCTGCGCGATGCACTGAAAGCCAAGGGCGTCGAGCTGATGGTGGTCTATCAACCCACCCGAGGCCTGGTGAATCGCGAAAAACTGACCCCGGACGAGAAGGCCCACTTCAACTACGACCTGGCGAAGAAGAACTACCTGGCCGCCGTGGGCCAGTTCCGCAAGGCCGGCATCTGGGTCACCGACCTCTCGCCGCTGTTCGACGAGCAAGGCGTGGGAACCGACTACTACTTCAAGGCCGACCACCACTGGACCCCGGCGGGCGCCGACCGCACCGCCAGGCTGGTGGCCGAAACCCTGAAGCAGATTCCCGGTTTCAGCGACATCCCGAAGCAGGACTACCAGAGCAAGGTGGTTGGCCTGCTGCCCAAGGCCGGCACCCTGCACAAGACAGCGGCCCAGTTCTGCGGCACCGGCTACGCCACCCAGTACGTCGACCGCTTTGAGACCGAGGCGGCGGGCGATGGCGGCGACAGCCTGTTCGGCGACGAATCCAATCCCAAGGTGACCCTGGTGGGCACCAGTAACAGCGGTCCGGCCTACAACTTCGCCGGTTTCCTTCAGCAACACAGCGGTGCCGAAGTGCTCAACATGGCGGTCAGCGGCGGCGGTTTCGAAAGCGCCCTGATGCAGTACATGAGCAGCCCGGAATTCCATCAGAACCCGCCCAAGGTGCTGATCTGGGAATTCGCTACCCATTACGACATGGCCGAAGCGAGCTTCTACCGCCAGGCCGTGCCCATGGTGAACAACGGCTGCGAAGGCCGGCCGGCGGTACTGAAGAACAAGGTCAGGCTCAAGCCCGGCGCCAACGAGGTGCTGGTCAACAGCAATGGCGTCCCCCTGCGTGGCCGCGACTACCAGGTGGACCTGCGCCTCAGCGATCCGTCCATCCATGAGCTCAAGACCACCGTCTGGTACCTCAACGGCCGCCGCGAGAATTTCAAGCTGGAACAGAGCGACCGGATCGACACGGGCGGCCGCTACGCCTTCGAGCTGCGCAACGAGCCCGACTGGGCCGATCTGAACATGCTCGCCCTGGAAATCCACAGCCCCGAACAGATCTCCGCCGACCTCAGCGTCGACGTGAGCCTCTGCGCACGCCCTGGCAAGGGTGGAGACAACCTCACGGCCAAGGCCGAGTGAGGAAGGAGGTATCCATGACTACCAGACCCTGGCTGATCGCCCCTCTGTTCGCGGGCATCCTGCTCGCGGGGCAGAGCCAAGCCGCCGACCTGGTGCCGCCGCGAGGCTACTACGCGCCTGTGGATATCGACGCCAGGTCCGCCAGCACCTGCAAGACGCCACCCGCGCCCTACACCGCCAAGCTGGAGTTCCGCAGCAAGTACGAAGGCTCCGACAAGGCCCGCGCCACGCTGAATCCCCAGGCGGAGAAAGCCTTCCGCGACAAGACCGCCGGCATCACCGAGATGGAGCGCGGCGTCAGCAAGATGGTCATGGAATACATGCGCAAGGGCCAGCGCACCCAGCTCGAATGCACCCTGCAGTGGCTGGGTAATTGGGCGCAGGCCAACGCGCTGCTGAGCACCGAGTACAACCACACCGGCAAGTCGATGCGCAAATGGGCCCTGGGCAGCATGACCTCGGCCTACCTGCGCCTGAAGTTCTCCGAGTCGCAGCCGCTGGCGCCCTACCGCGCGCAGACCCAGGTAATCGAGTCCTGGTTCTCGCGCCTGGCCGACCAGGTGGTGCACGACTGGAGCAACCTGCCACTGAAGAAGATCAACAACCACTCCTACTGGGCCGCCTGGTCGGTGATGGCCACCGCCGTGGCGACCAACCGGAAGGACCTCTTCGACTGGTCAGTGGCGCAGTACCGCGTCGCCGCCGGCCAGGTGGACAAGGACGGTTTCCTGCCCAACGAGCTCAAGCGCAAGCAGCGCGCACTGGCCTACCACAACTACAGCCTGCCACCGCTGGCGATGATCGCGGCGTTCGCCCAGGCCAACGACGTGGACCTGCGCGAAGAGAACGACGCGGCCCTGCGCCGTCTCGGCGAGAAGGTGATCGCCGGCGTGGATGACCAGGACGCCTTCGATGAGAAGACCGGTGACGACCAGGACATGAGCGAGCTGAAGAAGCACGACAAGTTCTCCTGGCTCGAGCCCTGGTGCTCGCTCTACGCCTGCTCGGCCAAAACCCTCGAGTGGAAGGACGAAATGGGCCCCTACAAGAGCTTCCGCCTCGGTGGGGATGTGACCCAGGTGTTCCACCCGAAGAAGGAGGGTGGGAGCTAGCAAAAGCACCCTCTCCCCAACCCTCTCCCGCAAGCGGGAGAGGGGGCTGTCCGTGCCGTCTTCGAATCACGCGCGGACCGCTTTCCTCCCCTCTCCCTTCAGGGAGAGGGGCCGGGGGAGAGGGTTCTCTGACCCTGCAATAGACGGGGCGGAGGCCAAGAATTTCGCCACACCCTGGGGAGGGATTGGCGGGCCAGAAGTCAGGCTGGAAAGCCGGCACTGGCCTTGTTACTAGACGTTCACTGGAGAGACTCGGATGGTCTTTTCTTCCAACGTGTTCCTGTTCCTGTTCCTGCCGATCTTCCTCGGCTTGTACTACCTGGTCGGGACACGCTATCGAAACCTGCTGTTGCTGGTCGCCAGCTACATCTTCTACGCCTGGTGGCGCATCGACTTCCTGGCGCTGTTCGCTGTCGTGACAGTGTTCAACTACTGGATCGGCCTGCGCATCGGCGCGGCCGGCGTGCGCACGAAAACAGCGCAGAAATGGCTGCTTCTCGGCGTGGCGGTGGACCTCTGCGTCCTCGGCTACTTCAAGTACGCCAACTTCGGCGTCGACAGCCTCAACGCCATCATCGCCTCGTTCGGCATGGAGCCCTTCGTGCTCACGCACATCCTGCTGCCGATCGGGATCTCCTTCTACGTCTTCGAATCCATCAGCTACATCATCGACGTCTATCGTGGCGACACCCCGGCCACGCGCAACCTGGTGGACTTCGCGGCCTTCGTGGCGATCTTCCCGCACCTGATCGCCGGCCCGGTGCTGCGCTTCAAGGACCTGGTGGACCAGTTCAACCACCGTACCCACACGGTGGACAAGTTCGCCGAGGGCTGCACGCGCTTCATGCAGGGCTTCATCAAGAAGGTCTTCATCGCCGACAGCATCGCGCCCATCGCCGACCATTGCTTCGCGCTTTCCGACCCCACCACGGGCGACGCCTGGCTTGGCGCGCTGGCCTACACGGCGCAGCTGTACTTCGACTTCTCCGGCTACAGCGACATGGCCATCGGCCTCGGCCTGATGATGGGCTTCCGCTTCATGGAGAACTTCAACCAGCCGTACATCAGCCAGTCCATCACCGAGTTCTGGCGGCGCTGGCACATCAGCCTCTCCACCTGGCTGCGCGACTACCTGTACATCAGCCTGGGCGGCAACCGTGGCACCACCTTCCAGACCTACCGCAACCTGTTCCTCACCATGCTGCTGGGCGGTCTCTGGCACGGTGCCAACTTCACCTACATCCTCTGGGGCGCCTGGCATGGCGCCTGGCTGGCCATCGAGCGCGCGCTGGGCGTGAACGCCGCGCCGCGAGTGATCAACCCTCTTAAATGGGCCTTCACCTTCCTGCTGGTGGTGATCGGCTGGGTGACCTTTCGTGCCGAGAACCTCGACGTCGCCTGGCGCATGTACGCCGCCATGTTCAGCTTCGGCGACTGGCAGCTTTCCGAACTCAACCGCGCGCAACTCACCAGCCTGCAGATCGCCACCCTGCTGCTGGCCTATGGGGTGCTGGCCGTCTGCGGTATCCGCCAGTTCCATGCCCAGCCGCTGGCTGGCGCGCCGAAGGCCAAGGCCCGTGAAGAAGACGATGGCATCGCCATCAATGCCGACGGCAGCGCAGCCCTGCCCCGCGTCCGCGTGCAGATCGGCGCCCTGGCCTTCCACGCCGCCGTGCTCCTGCTGTTCGCCGCCTCGGTGCTGAAGCTATCGGCGCAGAGCTTCTCCCCCTTCCTGTACTTCCAGTTCTGAGTGGAGCCGACCATGAACAGAGCCCTGAACCTGCTTTACATCGTACTTTTCTGCGGTCTGCTGCTGGCCCTCAGCCTGTGGTCCATGCGCGCGGTCTTCGGCTTCTCCGTGGCCAGGGAAACCAGCGTGCTGGACGGCAAGCTTGCCCTGGCCTTCGAGAAGAACTACGACGAGGAATTCCCGGTCAAGCAACTGGGCACCAACCTCTGGGCGCTGGTGGACTACACGCTGTTCGGCGAAGGCCGTCAGGGCGTGGTTATCGGCCAGGACGGCTGGCTCTACTCGGACGAGGAGTTCGACCCGGTGGCCGAGGGCTCTCGCCACATGCGTGACAACCTGGCGCTGATCCAGGGCGTGCGCGATGAGCTGGCACGACACAACGTCGAGCTGGTACTGGCCATCATCCCGTCCAAGTCGCGCCTTTACCCCGAGTACCTGGGCGAAGCCACGCCCACCGCCCTGCACCAGGACCTCTACGACCGCTTCCGTGGCGCCGCGCGCAAGGCAGGGATCATCGCCCCCGACCTGCTCGCCACCCTGGAGAGCGCCAAGAACCAGGGCCAGGTTTTCCTGCGTACCGACACCCACTGGACCCCGCTGGGTGCAGAGGCGGTGGCCGGCCGCCTGGGCCAGACGGTGGGCCAGGCCATGACCCTGCGGGGTTCCCCTCAGCAGTTCGTAACCGAAACCCGGGGCGTGGATGCCTACAAGGGCGACCTGACCCGCTTCCTGCCCCTGGACCCGCTGTTCGAGAACCTGATGCCCGCCCCAGACCAGTTGCAGAAGCGCAACACCCGCAGCCAGGACGACGACACCGCGGGGGACGACGCCCTGTTCGCCGAGAGCGAGGTGCCCGTGGTGCTGGTGGGCACCAGCTACAGCGCCAACGACAAGTGGAACTTCGCCGGTGCCCTGCGCCAGGCCCTGCAGCGCGACCTGGTGAACCACGCCGAGGACGGCCATGGGCCGATCCTGCCGATGCTCAAGTACCTCAAGAGTGACGAGTTGAAGGACGCGGCGCCGCAGCTGGTGATCTGGGAGTTCCCGGAACGCTACCTGCCGATGCTGAGCGACCTGTCCGAGTTCGACCCCGAATGGGTCGCCAGCCTGCGCAAGGGCGCTGGTACCGACGAACGCCTGGCTTCCCGCTCGGGCAACTGAATCCCCCTTTCGAGGGGAAAGCCGGGCCGCACGCGGCCCGATCAAGAGAAAAGATGGAGGTACACCTCATGAACCGACAGAACAACCGCGGCTGGACGTCCTATGCCTGCGCCCTGGTGCTCGGCCTCGGCGCCTTGCAGGCCCAGGCCGACGAGGGTGGCCTGTACGGCCCACAGGCGCCCAAGGGTTCCGCCTTCGTCCGCGCCTACAACGCCGGCAGCAACGAGCTCAGCATAAATGTCGGCAACACCGCGCTGACCGACGTACCGCCGCTCGGCTCCAGCGACTTCAAGTTCCTTCCAGCGGGCAACTACAGCGCCCAGGTCGGCAGCAGCAGCCTCTCGGTGAAGCTCGAGGCTGACCGCTACTACACCCTGGTCAACCAGGCCGGCAAGGCCCCGCAACTGGTGGAAGAGCCGCCATTCCGCAACAAGCAGAAAGCCCTGCTGCGCGTGCAAAACCTGTCCGACGCCAAGCTCACTCTGAAGACCGCCGACGGCAAGACCCCGGTCGTCGAGGACGTGGCCCCGAAAGGCCGCGGCGAGCGCGAGATCAACCCGGTGAAAGTGGGCCTGGCGCTGTTCGACGGTGACCGCAAGGTCAGCGACCTCAAGCCCGTTTCCCTGCAGCGCGGCGAAGTGGTCTGCCTCTACATCACCGGCAGTGGCGGCAAGCTCTCCCCGGTCTGGGTCAAGCGCCCGGCGGAGTCCTGACCAGCAACGAAGAAACAACCGGCGTGGGTTGAACCACGCCGGTCATTACCTGCCACGCAGAGGGCGGGAAAGAAAGAAATGTGATCGATGGAAGCAGTGCCTACAACCCCTCAACGAGTTAGGAGAAACACCATGATTCCCGTGATCCTCTCTGGCGGTAGCGGCTCTCGTCTCTGGCCTCTTTCGCGCAAGCAGTATCCCAAGCAGTTCCTCGCCCTCACCGGCGACCGTACCCTGTTCCAGCAGACCCTGCAGCGCCTGAACTTCGATGGCATGCAGCCGGCCGTACTGGTGGCCAACCAGGACCACCGCTTCATTGTGCAGGAACAGCTCGACGCCATCGGCCTGCAGGCTCGGACCATGCTGCTGGAACCCTTCGGCCGCAATACTGCGCCGGCCGTGGCCATCGCGGCCATGCAGCTGGTCGCTGAAGGCCGCGACGAGCTGATGCTGGTGCTCCCGGCCGACCACGTGCTGCGTGACCAGCAGGCCTTCCAGCACGCCCTGACGCTGGCCGCCAGCGCCGCCGAGAAGGGTGAGATGGTGCTCTTCGGCGTGCCCGCCGAGCGGCCGGAAACCGGCTATGGCTATATCCGCAGCAAGTCCGACGACGCCCTGCCGGAAGGCATCAGCCGCGTCGCCGAATTCGTCGAGAAGCCGAACGAAGAACGGGCGCGCCAGTATGTGGAGTCCGGCGACTACTTCTGGAACAGCGGCATGTTCCTGTTCCGTGCCAGCCGCTACCTGGAAGAGCTGAAGCACCATGACGTGGACATCTACGACACCTGCCTGCTGGCCCTGGAGCGCAGCAAGCGCGACGGCGTAGCAGTGAGCATCGACTCAGCCACCTTCGCCTGCTGCCCGGACAACTCCATCGACTACGCGGTGATGGAAAAGACCGCCCGCGCCTGCGTAGTACCGCTTTCCGCCGGCTGGAACGACGTCGGCAGCTGGAGCTCCATCTGGGAAGTGCACGACAAGGACCAGGACGGCAACGTCACCAAGGGCGACGTGGTGGTGCAGGATAGCCACAACTGCCTGGTGCACGGCAACGGCAAGCTGGTCTCGGTGATCGGCCTGGACGACGTGGTGGTGGTCGAGACCAAGGACGCCATGATGATCGCCCACAAGGACCGCGTGCAGGACGTGAAGAAGCTGGTCAACAAACTGGACGCCGACGGCCGCAGCGAAACCCAGAACCACTGTGCCGTGTACCGCCCCTGGGGCTCCTACGACTCGGTGGACATGGGCGGCCGCTTCCAGGTCAAGCACATCACCGTGAAGCCCGGTGCGCAGCTTTCGCTGCAGATGCACCACCACCGCGCCGAACACTGGATCGTGGTATCCGGCACCGCCCAGGTGACCTGCGACGACAAGGTGTTCCTGCTCACCGAGAACCAGTCCACCTACATCCCGATCGCCTCGGTGCACCGCCTGGCCAACCCCGGCAAGATCCCGCTGGAGATCATTGAGGTGCAATCCGGCAGCTACTTGGGCGAAGACGATATCGAGCGTCTGGATGATGTCTACGGTCGCGCCCCGCAGTCCGCGACGGTGCACAGCGTCGCCCGCTGACCTGTGGGAGCCAGCTTGCTGGCGAAGGGGCAACCTTTCGCGAGCAAGCTCGCTCCTACATCGCCCTCGGCGGCCGTGGACGCTCTTGCTAGCATGGAAGGCCTCAAGGAGGTCTTTCCATGCTCATTGGCGCTGTTCTCTTCCTGACTTGGCTGATCCTGCTGGTGCGCTACCCGGCCAAAGCCCTGCCGCTGTCCCTGGCGGCCGTGCTCGGGGTCGCCCTGATTGCCGTCTGGGTACTCTGGGAAGAACGCGGCGAGGAACGCCGCTTCGCCCGCCTCGATATCCAGCTCAGCTACTCCCCGCAAAGCTGCCCCGCCGACCGCCCGCTGGCGATACAGTTACGCAACGACGGCGATGCCGTGCTGCGCGATTTCGCCTGGCAGGTCCAGGCCTTCCGCCCCGGCGATACCATCAACCTGGCCCAGCCGAGCTACGACCATCCACGCTACCTGGGCCCTTCCGAGCTGCAACCCGGCGCCCAATGGCAGGACTGCCTTGCCCTGCCGCCCATTCGCCAGGGTTATCGAGCACAATCCCTGGAGTTTCGCGCCGCCAATCTGCGTGGCAAATTCGTCGACTGAACCAAGAGCACCCTCTCCCCAACCCTCTCCCGCAAGCGAGAGAGGGAGTTGTCCGCGCGGTGATCGAACTCCGCACGGGCTGCTTGCTCCCCTCTCCTCTTCAGGGAGAGGGGCCGGGGGAGAGGGCCACCGGACGCCACACAAGCAAAGGACTCAAGATGCCCACTCCCACCGCCCTGATCACCGGTTGCTCCAGCGGCATCGGCCGCGCCCTGGCCGACGCCTTCAAGGGCGCCGGCTACAGCGTCTGGGCCACTGCCCGCAAGCCGCAGGACCTGTCCGCCCTGGAGGCTGCCGGCTTCACCGCCGTTGCGCTGGACGTGAACGACCAGGCCGCCGTTGCTGCGCTCGCCGAGCGCCTGGAGCGGGAGGAAGGTGGCCTCGACGTGCTGGTGAACAACGCCGGCTATGGCGCCATGGGCCCACTGCTGGACGGTGGCGTCGATGCCCTGCGCAAGCAGTTCGACACCAACGTCTTCGCCCTGGTGGATGTAACCCGCGCCTGCTTCCCACTGCTGCGAAAGCGCCGGGGCCTGGTGGTGAACATCGGCAGTGTCTCCGGTGTACTGGTCACCCCTTTCGCCGGTGCCTACTGTGCGTCCAAGGCGGCCGTACATGCACTTTCCGAAGCCCTGCGCCTGGAGCTGGCGCCGTTCGGTATCGAACTGATGGAGGTGCAGCCCGGCGCCATCGCCTCCAGCTTCGGCACCAACGCCACCCGTGAGGCGGAAGCGTTGATCGCCGAAGGCTCGCCCTGGTGGCCGCTGCGCGAAGGCATCCGCGCTCGCGCCCGCGCCTCCCAGGACAATCCCACCCCTGCCGAGGACTTCGCCCGCAGCCTGCTTGCAGCCGTGCAGCACACGCCGCGCCCGGCACTGGTGCGCATCGGCAATGGCAGCCGCGCCCTGCCCTTGCTCGCGCGCTGGGTGCCGCGGGCGCTGATGGACCGGGTGCTGAAAAAGCGCTTCGGCCTCGGCGCGGAGTTGTGACGCCCCCGTAGGTTGGCGCGAGCGCAGCGAGGCCCAACGTGACGGACCATTTCCAGCTAACAGGTGATGGGCTTCGCGCCGCTCAGACCAGCGTGGCCCGCCACAACCTACGTTCATGGCCGAGCAGCTAAAGTTATCCCCATCCTGGCCCCGAGGAACCCCCATGTCGCTTCCCTTGCGCTACGCCGTCGGCGGCGTGGCCCTGGCCATCGTCCTGAACCTGCTCCTGCGCAGCATCGTGAAGGTCGGCGGCATCTTCGCCACCCTGCTGATCGCCGCTGCCACGGCCACCCTGCTGGCCCTGGCCTTCCGCTTCATCCAACGCCGCGCGCCGGAGCCCGGCGAGCGCTGGCGCATCGTCCTCGGCTACGGCGGGCTGCTCGGGCTGCTGTACCTTGGACTGCTGGCGATGATGACCTTGCAGGACACGCCCAGCCCCATGGGCGTCCTGCTGTTCCTGGTCCATTACCTCTGTTATCCGGTGATGGCCGCATTGCTGCTGTCGAAGCGGGTGTTCACCAAAACCCACTGACGGCCAACAAGGATGTCCACCATGAACTACCGCCCCTTGCGCGTGCCGGCCGATAGCGATCGGCTCGCCGCTTTCGACGCCTCCTACAGCACCTCCCACATCTGGCGCGTCGAGGCCGATGGCCTGGCCATGCGCCTGGTCGAGGAGCAACTCTCCGAGCCCTTCCACAAGGCGTATGACGCCGCCGGGTTTCCCGATGATGTGGCCGATGCCGACTTCGCCCTTGCGGCAGAAGCCCGCGACGGCAGCCTCGCCGGGTTTGCCTGTGTGCGTCTGGTGCCGTGGAACCGCAGCGCCGAATTGAGCGCACTGTTCGTTGCCCCTGCGTACCAGGGCCAGGGCATCGGCCGTGCGCTGCTGGAAGGGGCGATGGCCTATGCCCGCAGCCAAGCGATGCGCTGCCTGTGGCTGGAAACCCAGACTAGCAACCACCCGGCCATCGGCTTCTACCAACGTGCAGGCTTCACCTTCTGCGGACTGAACACCATGCTCTACGACCCGACGGAAGTGGCGGCCGAGGAAATCGCCCTCTACCTGAGCCATCCGCTCTACGGCTGATTCGAGGGAACTGCCGCTCCATCGCTCGCCACTAAGCAGAAGGTGTGCGAGGAGTTGGCGATGGACTATCTGGACCTGCTGCAATGGCCGGCGATGCTGGTGACCGTACTGGCCGCCTGGCTGATCGGTTCCAATCGGGACTCACGGCGCAATGCCGGTTTCTGGGTGTTCATGGTAAGCAATGCGCTGTGGATCGCCTGGGGGTTGTATGCCCATGCCTATGCACTGATCGTGCTGCAGCTCTGCCTCGCGGCGATGAACATGCGAGGGGTAAAGAAGACCGGGAGCGACTAGATGCTCCCCTCCCGCTCGATGACCAGGACGCGGGCGGCGCCAAGCGGATGGGCCACATGCTCGCAGCCCACCTCGGCACAGAAGATATCCCCCGTCCGCAGCAACACCCGGAGCTCTTCCCTCTCCTCGCGATAACGCATCTCTACTTCGCCATCGAGTACCACGAAGACTTCAGACCCGTCGTTGACGTGCCAGATGTAGGGCTGGTCGGTCCAGTGCAAGCGCACCGTAGTGCCGTCCAGGTTGACCAGATCCAACGCGCCCCACGCCCGCTCCGCGGTGAAGTCGCGACTGCGTACCACGCGCCCGACGCTCATGCCCGCCCCGTCGCGGCGGCGTCCGGCATGACCGGCTTGGGCTTGCGGAACACCAGCACGTTGCCCGCCATCACCAGGGCCAGGCCGAACAGGGCCGGCAGGGTCCACTGGTAGCCTTCGACGAAGGCCGAGATGTTCAACGCCACCACTGGGAACAGCACCGTGCAGTAGGCGGCGCGTTCCGGTCCCATGCGCCCGACCAGAGTCAGGTAGGCGGTGAAGCCGATCACCGAGCCGGGAATCGCCAGGTAGAGCAAGGAGCCGATGTAGCGGGTGTTCCATTCCATGCCGAAGGGCGTGCCACTGGCCAGACACCAGGCGCTGAGCATCAGGGCACCGTAGAGCATGCCCCAGGCATTGGTGGTCAGCGGCTTGAGCCCGGCCTTCTGCTGCAGGCTGGAAAGCATGTTGCCGGCGGAGAAGCACAGGGTGCCGAGCAGAGCCAACCCCAGGCCGATGAAGGTCTCGCGGCTGGCGGCGTGGTGCGAGAGTTCCGGCCAGAACAGCAGCCCCAGGCCAAGCAGGCCAAGGCCGCCGCCGGCGAGCACGTTCGGGGCGATGCGCTGGCTGAAGAAGATCCACGCATTGAGGGCGTTCCACAAGGTGGCCGTGGAGAATACGACCGCGATCAGCCCGCTGGGTATCCACTGGCTGGCGGTGTAGAAGCACATGAAGTTGACGCAGAACAGGCACAGGCCCTGGGCCAGGCAGATCAACTGGGCGCGGCCATCGAGCTTCTGCAGCCGACGGCTGAGCAGCAACAGAGCAAAGAGCACGGCAGCCGCGAGGGCAAAGCGGTAGGCGATGGACGCGGGAATGGCGACGCTGCCCATCTGCAGCTTGATGGCGATCCAGGTGGTGCCCCAGATCAGGACGGTGAGCAGGTAGAGGGACAGGTTCATCGCGGCGACTCCGATTTCAATGGCATCAGTGTCCGCCCGCTCCCTTGCCACCGCTTGCACAAACTTGCGCTTATCTCGTCGGAGAGCTGCCCTGCCGTTGACCCGCGCGCTAGGATGAACCCCATTCGCACCCCGGCACGCTCCGCCCATGTCGCTACTCGAACAGAACCAGGTCTTCCAGTCCCTCAGCAGTTCGCCCCATGCTCGCCTTGAGCACAGCGCGGAGCTGGGCGACGGCCTGGGCGCGGCGCTCTGGAGCAACCACCACGATGCGCGGGACTACCAGGGGCCGAAGTTCCACACCCTGTCCTGCTACCTGGACGGCGGCACCGGCACCTTCCGCCGGGAACGCCCGGATACCAAGGGCGCGCCGGATAAGCTGTGCATCCTGCCGGCGGGCCATGAATCTTCCTGGGTTATCAACGGCGAAATCCGCCTGGCCCACCTCTACTTCAGCGCGGAGCATTTCGCGCAGGCGGCGGTGACCCTGCTGGATCGTGAGCCCCGCGAACTGCAGCTGCGCGAACGGACCTTTCTCGACGACCCGCAGCAGGCGCACAACTTCCACCAACTGATCAGCCTGGACTGGGACGAGCCCGGCGAGCGCCTGCGCGCCACTAGCCTGGCCTTTGACATGATCCACCACAGCCTGCTGACCCAGGCCGGAATGCGGGATGGCTTACGCCTGAAAGGGGGACTGGCGCCCGCACTGCGCAAGCGCCTGGTGGACTACATCGAGAACCGCCTGGCCGAGCCCGTCAGCCTGGGCGAACTGGCGACCTTCGCGGCACTCTCGGAGTACCACTTCGCGCGGATGTTCCGTGAGAGCTTCGGCATGCCGCCGCACCAGTACGTGCTGGCGCGCCGCCTGGAGCGCGCACGCAAGTTGCTGCGCGAGACCGAGCTGCCACTGGGGGAAGTCGCCCTGGCTTGCGGCTTTGCCAGCGCCAGCCACTTCAGCAATCGCTTTCGCGCGGCGGTGGGCGGCACGCCAGGGGTCTTCAGGGCGGCATTCCGCTGATCAGAACACCAGGTCGGACAGTCGCCAGACTTCGAAGGCCGGGGTTTCGTAGGGGTGCGCCTTCTTCAGGGCCTTGACCGCCTCATGGATCAGTTCGTCAGCCACCACCATTTCCACCTTCCACTCGGCGACCTGCTCGACTATTCCGGACTGGCCCAGGTAGGGATTGCTGCCCTCCTGGGGGCGGAACTGGCCCTGGCCGAGAGCCTGCCAGCAGCAGCTGTCATAGGCGCCGATGCGCCCGCCGCCTGCGGCGAAAATGGCTTTTTTCACGGGTTCCAGATGGCTCTCCGGAACGTAGAAGCACAGCTTGTACATCGAGTCCTCCCAGTGGCTCAGACTGCGGTTCATGCACGGGAAATGATGCCACGAATGATGGCATTTTGACGTCATTTTGCCGAGGCACGGTTCACATACGCGATTTGGACCCGGAGCGCAGCAAAGCGTTCTGCGCGGAAATAGTGCGTCTGGTGATAAAGGTGACCTGCTACTCACCTTTCCAGAAGCGTCGCCAGCGTTGCCCGAGGCTGGGGGTGGGCGGGCTGTGGCTGCCATCGCACCAGGGCAATCGCGCCGACTGTCCGCAGCGACACAGCAGCAGCCGCTGCTCACGGCGAGCGGTCAGCTCGAAGCCGTCAGCACAATCGGGCGGGCAATCAGGCAGTTGCGGCGAACGACCGCAACGGCAAAGCCGGCAGCAATCGCCGGGCTGGAGCAGGCGGACTTCAGGAAGGATCGGGTCCGGCATGGGTGGGCTCGGAAACGAAAAAGGCGGGAGAAGATTGCCTTCTCCCGCCTTTCGCCGTCGATGTCCGAGTGAGCCAACTTGAGCCCTCTCCCGCCCTTCGGGCACCCTCTCCCGCAAGCGGGAGAGGGTCATCAGTTGGCCTTCGGCCTGCTCTTAATCCACCCAGACGCGGGCGTTGCGGAACATGCGCATCCAGCCGGCGTCTTCCTGCCACTCGTCCGGGCACCAGGAGTTCTGCACGGCACGGAACACGCGCTCCGGGTGCGGCATCATGATGGTCACGCGGCCGTCGCGGCTGGTCAGGCCAGTGATGCCACGGGACGAGCCGTTCGGGTTGGCCGGGTAGGCCTCGGTGACCTTGCCGTGGTTGTCGACGAAGCGCAGGGACACGCAACCGGACAGGTCGGCTTCCAGCAGGGCCTCTTCACTCTCGAACTCGGCATGGCCTTCACCGTGGGCGATGGCAATCGGCATGCGCGAACCGGCCATGCCACGCAGGAAGATCGAGGACGACTCCTGCACCTGGACCATGGCCACGCGCGCTTCGAACTGCTCCGAGCGGTTACGAACGAAGTGCGGCCAGAACTCGGTGCCGGGAATCAGCTCGTGCAGGTTGGACATCATCTGGCAACCGTTGCACACGCCGAGGGCGAAACTGTCCTTGCGCTCGAAGAAGGCCTGGAAGCCGTCGCGGGCACGAGCGTTGAAGAGAATGGACTTGGCCCAGCCTTCACCGGCACCAAGCACGTCGCCGTAGGAGAAGCCACCGCAGGCCACCAGGCCCTTGAAGTCTTCCAGGCTGACGCGGCCGGCGAGGATATCGCTCATGTGCACGTCGATGGCGGAGAAGCCGGCGCGGTCGAAAGCAGCGGCCATTTCCACCTGGCCGTTGACACCCTGCTCTCGGAGGATCGCCACCTGCGGACGCGCACCCTTCTTGATGTAGGGCGCGGCGATGTCCTGGTTGACGTCGAAGCCGAGCTTGATGGACAGGCCCGGGTTGTCTTCTTCCAGCAGGGCATCGAATTCCTGATCGGCGCAGTCGGCGTTGTCACGCAGACGCTGGACACGATAGCTGGTTTCGGACCACTGGCGCTGCAGCAGGCGGCGCTCACCGCCAAATACGGCTTCACCGTTGAAGCTGATGGCGACATTGGCGCCGTTGAACGGCTGGCCGATGACGGCCACGCAATCGCCAAGGCCGGCGGCGCTGAACTGGGCCAGCACTTCCGGGGTGGCGTCCTGACGAACCTGGATGACCGCACCCAGCTCTTCGTTGAACAGAACGGCAGCCACACCCTCACGGTTGTCGGCCAGGGCGTCGAGGTAGAGGTCCAGGCCGCAATGGCCAGCGAAGGCCATTTCCAGCACGGTAGCCAGCAGACCGCCGTCGGAACGGTCGTGGTAGGCCAGCAGGTGGCCGTCGGCGTTCAGGCCCTGGATCACAGCGAAAAAGGCTTTCAGGTCTTCGGCGTCGTCGACGTCCGGAACCTGCTGGCCGAGCTTGCTGTAAACCTGGGCGAGAATGGAGCCGCCCATGCGGTTCTGGCCGCGGCCGAGGTCGACCAGGATCAGGTCGGTCTCGCCCTTGTCCAGGCGCAGTTGCGGAGTCAGGGTCTTGCGCACATCGGTGACCGGCGCGAAACCGGTAACGATCAGCGACAGCGGCGAGGTGACGGACTTGTCCGCGCCCTCATCCTGCCAGCGGGTCTTCATGGACATGGAGTCCTTGCCCACCGGGATGGTGATGCCCAGCGCCGGGCACAGCTCCATGCCCACGGCCTTGACGGTGTCGTACAGGCGCGCGTCCTCGCCCGGGTGGCCAGCAGCGGCCATCCAGTTGGCGGAAAGCTTGATGTCGCCCAGCTTCTCGATTTTCGAGGCGGCCAGGTTGGTAACGGTTTCGCCGATTGCCATGCGGCCGGATGCCGGCGCGTTCAGCAGGGCCAGCGGAGTGCGCTCGCCCATGGCCATGGCTTCGCCGGTGTAGACGTCGAAGCTGGTGGCAGTAACGGCGCAGTCGGCCACCGGGACCTGCCAGGGGCCGACCATCTGGTCGCGCGCCACCAGGCCGGTGATGGTGCGGTCGCCGATGGTGATCAGGAAGTTCTTGCTGGCCACGGCCGGGTGGTGCAGTACGCGACCCACGGCTTCGTCGATGTCCAGTTCGGCAGCGGCGAAGTCATCGCCCAGCTCGGCTTCACGGCTGACCGAACGGTGCATGCGCGGCGGCTTGCCGAGCAGGACTTCGAGCGGCATGTCCACCGGCTTGTTGCCGAAGTGGCTGTCGGCCACGGTCAGGTGAGGCTCTTCGATGGCCTCGCCGACCACAGCGAACGGGCAGCGCTCGCGCTCGCAGATAGCCTTGAAGCGCTCGAAGTCAGCGGCATCCACGGAGAGCACGTAGCGCTCCTGGGATTCGTTGCACCAGATTTCCAGCGGGCTCATACCCGGCTCGTCGTTGGGCACGGCGCGCAGTTCGAAGCGACCGCCACGGCCGCCGTCGTTGATCAGTTCCGGCAGGGCGTTGGAGATGCCACCCGCACCCACGTCGTGGATGAACTTGATGGGGTTTTCCGAACCCATCTGCCAGCAACGGTCGATCACCTCCTGGCAACGACGCTCCATTTCCGGGTTGTCGCGCTGTACGGAAGCGAAGTCCAAGTCAGCGGAGCTGGCGCCAGTGGCCATGGAGGAGGCCGCACCGCCACCCAGGCCGATGAGCATGGCCGGGCCACCGAGGACGATCAGCTTGGCGCCGATGGAAATCTCGCCCTTCTGCACGTGTTCGGCGCGGATGTTGCCCATGCCGCCGGCGAGCATGATCGGCTTGTGGTAGCCGCGGACTTCTTCACCGTGGGGGGTTTCGATGGCCTGTTCGAAGGTACGGAAGTAACCGGTCAGGGCCGGACGGCCGAACTCGTTGTTGAACGCGGCGCCGCCCAGCGGGCCTTCGATCATGATGTCCAGCGGAGTGACGATGCGCTCGGGCTTGCCGTAGGGCTTCTCCCAGGGCTGCTCGAAACCGGGGATCTGCAGGTTGGAAACGGTGAAGCCGGTCAGGCCGGCTTTCGGCTTGGCGCCGCGGCCGGTAGCGCCTTCGTCGCGGATCTCGCCACCGGAACCGGTGGAAGCGCCGGGGAACGGGGCGATGGCGGTCGGGTGGTTGTGGGTTTCCACCTTCATCAGGATGTGCACGGGCTCCTGGGTGGCGCCGTACTGACGGGTTGCCGGGTCCGGGAAGAAGCGGCCAGCGGTGGACCCCTCGATCACCGAGGCGTTGTCCTTGTACGCGGACAGCACGCCTTCACGGTGCATCTCGTAGGTGTTCTTGATCATGCCGAACAGGCTCTTCTCCTGCGCCTGGCCGTCGATGTCCCAGCTGGCGTTGAAGATCTTGTGGCGGCAATGTTCGGAGTTCGCCTGGGCGAACATCATCAGCTCGACGTCGTGGGGGTTGCGGCCCAGATCGTTGAAGCTCTTCACCAGGTAGTCGATTTCGTCTTCGGCGAGCGCCAGGCCCAGTTCGACGTTGGCCTTTTCCAGCGCGGCGCGGCCGCCGCCGAGGATGTCGACCACGGTCAGCGGCTTGGGCTGGGCATGGCTGAACAGGCTCGCGGCCTCTTCCTGGCCGGCCAGCACCAGCTGGGTCATGCGGTCATGCAGGCTGCTGGCGACCAGCTGGGCATCGGCGTCGCTGAGTTCGCCGGCCACGTAGTAGGCGATGCCGCGTTCGAGACGCTCGATCTTGGCCAGACCGCAGTTGCGGGCAATGTCGGTGGCCTTGCTCGACCAGGGCGAGATGGTGCCGAAGCGCGGCACCACCAGGAACAGGCGGCCGCTGGGCTCCTGCACCGGAACGCTGGGGCCGTACTTGAGCAGGCGGGCCAGGACTTGCTCTTCCTCCCCGGTAAGCACGCCAGTCACCTCGGCGAAGTGGGTGAACTCGGCGTAGAGTCCGCTGACGGCGGGAACCTTTTGGGTCAGTTGCTCGAGCAATTTGCCGTGGCGAAAAGCGGAAAGGGCGGGAGCACCGCGCAGGATCAACATCTTCGGGACAGCCTCTGGGGAAGGGGTGTGCTTGGAGGCCGTGCATTCTAGCGCAAAGCGCCGCTTTCCGGCACCTCTGAAGGCGCCTCGCGTCGCCTGACAGCTAGCAGAGAAGATGCCGACTGTCGAGATATGGCGCCCGCCAGGCTTTGCGTATACTCCGTGGATGCTAAATCACCACGTGTTCGGCACACGTCGGGCTTTCTGGGCCCTGGCTACCGGATTCTTCCTGATGCTCGTCGGCTGCAAGCAGCCCACTACGCTCGAGCGCGTTCAGGAGGAGGGCGTATTACGTGTGATTACCCGTAACAGCCCGGCCACCTACTTCGAGGACCGCAACGGCGAAACCGGCTTCGAGTACGAACTGGTCAAGCGCTTTGCAGAGGACCTGGGCGTCGAGCTCCAGATCGAAACCGCCGACAAACTGGACGACCTCTACTCCCGCCTGGGCCATGCCAACGGCCCGGTGCTGGCAGCCGCCGGCCTGGTGGCCAGCGACGCCCGCAAGGACGAGGTGCGTTTTTCCCACTCCTACCTGGATGTCACCCCCCAGGTCATCTACCGCAACGGTGAGCGCCGCCCTACCCGTCCCGACGACCTGGTTGGCCAGCGCATCATGGTGCTCAAGGGCAGCAGTCATGCCGAGCAGTTGGCAGCGCTGAAGGCCACGCTGCCGGGGCTGAAGTACGAAGAATCTGACGAAGTGGAAATGGTCGACCTGCTGCGCATGGTCGACGAAGGACAGATCGACCTGACCCTGGTGGACTCCAACGAGCTGGCGATGAACCAGGTGTACTTCCCCAACGTGCGCGTGGCCTTCGACCTGGGCGACGCCACCAGCCTGGCCTGGGCCATGGCGCCGGGTGAGGACGACAGCCTGTATAACGAGGTCAATGCCTTCCTCGACAAGGCACGCAAGGACGGGACCCTGCAGCGCCTGAAAGACCGCTACTACGGCCACGTCGACGTACTGGGCTACGTCGGCGCCTACACCTTTGCCAAGCACCTGCAGCAGCGCCTACCCAGGTACGAACAGCACTTCCGCCTGGCCTCGCAGAAAAACGAAGTGGACTGGCGGCTGCTGGCCGCGATCGGCTACCAGGAGTCGCTCTGGCAGCCCACCGCCACCTCCAAGACCGGCGTGCGCGGCCTGATGATGCTCACCGAGGGCACCGCCAAGGCCATGGGTGTCTCCAACCGCCTGGACCCGCGCCAGAGCATCCACGGCGGCGGCAAGTACTTCACCATGATCAAGGACGGCCTGTCCGACGACCTCAAGGAGCCGGACCGCACCTGGTTCGCCCTGGCAGCCTACAACATCGGCATCGCCCATCTGGGCGACGCGCGCAAGCTGGCCGAGGCCGAGGGTCTGAACCCGAACAAGTGGCTGGACGTGAAAAAGATGCTGCCGCGCCTGTCGCAGAAGCAGTGGTACCGAAAGACGCGCTACGGCTATGCCCGAGGCGGCGAGACGGTGCACTTCGTGCAGAACATCCGCCGCTATTACGACATCCTGACCTGGGTGACCCAGCCGCAGATGGAAGGCAGCCAGTTGGCGGAAAACGCCAGCCACCTGCCCGGCATCAACAAGACCCGCCCCACCGACGAGCAACGGGACGAAAAGCTCTGAGTTCTCTTGCCCGGTAGGTTGGTACTGAGCGAAGCCCAACCTACATCTGATGCAGGGCAGGGACCCACCCTACGCGCGCTACTCCTTGCGCGCCGCCCGACGAGCCTGGAAGAAACCCGACAGCATCTCGCTGCACGCCTGCGCCAGCACCCCGCCCTCCACCAGCACCCGGTGATTGAGGAATTCCTGACTGAAGAACTGGCCGCGACTGACCACCACGCCGGCCTTGGGCTCAGTGGCGCCGTAGACCACGCGGGCGATCCGCGAATGAACAATGAGCCCCGCGCACATGCTGCAGGGCTCAAGGGTCACGTAGAGGGTGCTGCCCACCAGCCGGTAGTTCTCCAGGCGGCTGGCCGCGTCGCGCACCGCCACCATCTCGGCGTGGGCACTGGGGTCGTGTCCGGAGATCGGGCAGTTGAAGCCACGCCCGACGACTTCCCCGTCCTTGACCAGCACTGCCCCCACGGGCACCTCGCCCAGCGCCGCCCCCCGCCGGGCCAGCTCGAGGGCTTCGCGCATGAAGTGTTCGTCCTGGCTGCGGTCGATGATCTGCGGATGGCGCATAGTCGGCTCAGGCAACCTCGATGGCGGCCATCAGGCCGGTTTCCATGTGATCGATGACGTGGCAGTGGAACATCCACACGCCGGGGTTATCCGCTACCAGCGCAATGCGCGCGGTCTCGTTCTTGCCCAGCAGGTAGGTGTCAGTGAAGTACGGAATGATGTTCTTGCGATCGGAGTCCAGCACCTTGAAGGCCATGCCGTGGAGATGGATGGGGTGCAGGTACTGGGCCATGTTGCGCAGCTCGAATATGTAGTGGCCGTCCTTCTTCAGCTTGGCGATGGGGCGGTCGGCGCAGGTCTTGTCGTTGATATCCCACGCCTTGCCGTTGATCTGCCAATAGTTGCTCGGCCGCCCGGCGGCGCTGGCCAGGGTCGCGGCCCACTCGAAGTTGAAACGCAGCACCTGGGCTTTCTCCAGGTCCGGCTCCGGCACCGGGTTGGCCGGTAGCGGGGCCGGCCAATCGCCGGGCGCTTCGTTGCTGGCCACGCTCTTCAGCGTCGCCAGGCGTAGCGGACCGTTGCGCAGTGGCAACTCGGTCCCTTCGGCCGGCACCTTGATGCCCAGTTCGATGCGCATACCCGGCCCCAGCCAGTACTCCTTGCCCAGGTCGCGGGGTTCCACGGGGTGGCCGTCGAGGGAGTAGATACGTGCCTCGGCACCCGGCAGGTTGAGCCGATAGGTGACGGTGTTGTCCAGGTTTAGGATACGCAGGCGCACCACTTGCCCGGCGGACAGGTCCAGGGTTGGCAGGGGTTTGCCATTGATGGTGGTCAGGCGGCCACGGGTACCTTCCCGCGCGGCTTCGCGGGGCACGCTGAACGCCGTGAAGGCGCCGTCCTGGTCCACGTGCCAGGTTTTCAGGCTGAGCACTTGCTCGTGCCTGAAGCCCGAGGGTTCTCGCTCTTCGACTATCAGCGGACCGACCAGGCCGCGCCCCAACTGATGGGCGCTGGACAGGTGCGGGTGATACCAGAAGCTGCCGGCGTCATCGGTCTTGAAGCGGTAGTCGAAGTACTCGCCAGGCAGCACCGGTAACTGCGAGACGTAAGGCACGCCATCCATTTCCAGAGGCAGGCGAATGCCGTGCCAGTGGATGGTGGTGGGCTCGTCGAGCTTGTTGATGAAGCGTACCCGCAGCCAATCGCCCTGGCGCGAGCGCAGTTCGACGCCAGGCGCCTGGCCGCCGTAGGCCCAGGCCGGCGTAATGTGGCCAGTGACCAGTTCAAGATCGACTGGTGCGGCGATCAGCTCGTAATCGTGGGTCTTGGCATCCAGGGTGCGCCCCAGCCAGTAGCGCGCACCGCCGGCGCCGAGGCCGACCACACCGAGGCCGACCAGGCCGCCAAGAATCTGTCTGCGAGTGAAGGACATGGGGGTCAGGCTCCTCTGGGGAAGAACGGGGCTGTCCCATCGGCTAATCGAACCAGCCTCTGTCGGGCCGGCTTACGGGGCGCACAAGATACACCCGGAGACTGTGAAAGATAAGTGAAAGCATCCGCATTGGCCGCGACCGATGGGCGCAGCCGCCCTTCTCGGCCGGGCGTAGGATGGAGGGTGCGCCCCTCTCTCAGAGGAAAGTCCCATGCATCCCACTCGCCGCCAACTGATGCAGCTCGGCCTCGGCGGCTTGGTGTTGTTGAGCTGGCCACGATTCGTGCGGGCCGACAACGCCAGAGCCTGCCACCTCAGCCCGGTACAGACCGCCGGGCCCTTCTACCTGGAGGATGCGCTGCTGCGCCAGGACATCACCGACGGCAAGCCAGGTACGCCTTTGCGGCTGCAGTTCCAGGCGCTGCAACTGGACGGGTGCTTGCCTCTGGGCGATGCCGCGCTCGAGATCTGGCACTGCGATGCCCAGGGCGCCTACTCCGGCGTGGGGAGCGACTCGGCGAGCCGCTTCCTGCGTGGCGTACAGATCACCGACGACGACGGCCACGCGGAGTTTCGCAGCATCCTCCCCGGCTACTACCCGGGCCGCACCAACCACGTGCACCTCAAGCTGCACCTGGGCGAGCGGGATATCCACACCGGTCAGCTGTACTTCCCCGAGGCGGCCATCCGCCCCGCCATGGCAAGACCGCCCTACGCGCATCCCGGCCAGGTCTGGACGCCACTTGAGCAGGACTACGTCTTCCGTCGGCAGCAGGGCGAGCAGTCCATCGCCGAACTGCTGGAGGATGGCGAGGGCTTCGTGGCGCGACTGACGCTGGTGGTGGATACCCGCGCCAATACCTGAAAACTGAAGCTGAATGCGGACTCGTTCCGTAGGGTGCGCCGAGCGCACTAGGACTCTCATGCAGGAAAAGCGGTGCGCGCGGCGCACCCTACGGCCAGCCCTACTCCCTCAGAGCTGCTCCCCAAAACAAAACCGGCCAGGCTTTGAGGCCTGGCCGGTTGCTTTACCGCGTGGACGCCGGAGCGCCCATCACTCCCACTCGATCATCAACAAGCCGCCCGAGCCCGCTTGGCTAAAGGGATTCGTTGTGATTGCAATGGAGCAATACCGTCGCCTCTACCGTCATTCGCGCAGGGCTTTTACTGACGCGGGAGATAGACCAATTTACGGGGCGACGGATCTGGCAACGCCATCATCAATCAGCCTTCATATTATCCGCACCCCGCCCCCGAGACGAGCCCGAACATGCCATCGCCGAATCAGGGGGCCCAGGTGTTACCCGTCTTCAATCTCACCTACGCCACAGTAGGTTGCCATCGTAAAACCCTCGGGCTAGAGTGCGCCCGTCGTGGTAAATCCCACGACCGGGCGTCAGAACCCGATTAATCGAGGGCGCGGTTGCTCATGGCGAAGCGGCAAATACTCCGGTGTTTGCTATCGCTTTTCTATGGCAGGCCGTGCGGGGCAGGCTTTTGCCTGGCCGGTTCCCTCGGTTACCGGTTTCTGACCCCCGTACGGTCTGCCACCATACTGCGTCAGAACGGTGGGTGGCAGCTCCTTAATCAAACCGAGGAGCATAAGGAAAATGCGCTACCCCCTTTTTACCCGAGAGCTCCGCCTTGGGCTTCTGGTGCTGCTGCACACCTCTGACCTTGAGGTGCGCCATGGCTGAGTTCGAATCCTGCGTCGTACCTTTTCCACTGCAGCGAAGCCCGCTGCATGAATCCGAACGCTCTCCCCTAGCCACTGAAGCTGCAGCTGAACTACGCGGTGTCATGCTCGGCAACCTGCTGGATCAACTGGCTGAACCAGATGGGCTACAGCCGGAAGATCTGCGCGTGCGGATCGCTGCTTACTCAGCTCTGGATCTGCTAGATGAGATGGTCGTGCTCTATCGTCGCGCACTATCCGAAGCGCGAGGAGGTGCGAGATGAGCAAAGGCGTAATGACCTGCCTTCCTCCTCATGATGGCCACCCAGGGGTGGAGATCGTCTGGGCCTATGACTGCAGGGAGGCATTCGATCAGGGCGCCACACTGGCTCAGAACTGGCTTGATAATGCTCGCAGCGGCTGGCTCTGGGCAGTGATGATAGCCGAGCGCGACTTACTGCCATGCGCAATAGAACGGAGAGCCTTTGAAGTAGGCTTCCTCAGCCGCCTCCACCAGCGCATATGCTCACCCAGGTGCTGCGGCCAGTCGGCTAACCCCCTTTCAATAGAGCTGTAAAGCGGATGTTCGCGAGCCGGCCTTGCCGGCTCGCGCTTACCGTCGCTTGTCGTCAAATTTTTGGGCCGCACCCATAAGGCGGGCGCCCTAGAACAGACCGAGAACTGCCAAAGCGGACTGTTCGAACCGTGCCTGAGTTTGCCTTCTTTTGATGCTTCGAGATCTCTGGGGAAGCCAGTGCGTTTAATTTATTTCTTTGGCCCGTCCCGTCCTGAACAGGGTTTTCACCTTCTAATCTGTTTTTCAGGAGGATTCGATGAGGATGCCGTCAGTACCGATCAGGTCTTCAAGTTTCTGGTAGTTGGTCAGGAGCTGATCAAGCAGCTCGCCGACGATGGGGTGTTGCGTCTTGCTCATGGTGTCTCCGGTTCGGAGCGACACTGTCGCTCATAAGCCGGTTAAAAAAATCGGCCCCCTCCATCTTGCGTTGCAATATGCGAAGCATAAAACGGCTTACCCTCGGAGCAAGATAGTCAGAGGCCAGCTATTAATTAGTTAAATAACTGTTTTATATATAAAAATTAACTTTGGCACAGCTCTTGATGGTGCAAGGTCAAGTGAGAACGGGTTCTCGCTTATTAGGACCAAACATTACCGACCTTTGAGGTGTGCACCATGAAAACAATCGACAAGAAGCTCGCTAGCAAGAAGCAAGGTGGTTTCGTGATGACCAGCGAACTGGTGCTGATCACCACGACCATGGTCATCGGCCTGATGGCCGGCATGGTGACCATGCGCGACGCGATCACCGCCGAGATGGAGGATGTCGCCGAGGCGATCGGCCAGCTCGACCAGTCCTACGAGTTCAACGGCATCACCAACTTCGAGGAGACCGCGGCGGTGTCGGGCTCGGTGTTCGGCGACAACGTCGATACCGCGGCCGGCGACGGCGATGTCTTCACCTTCGTGGCGGCGGCGCCGATCGAGGGCGGCGGGGTGATCGTCAACTCCAATGGCGGGCAATCCGCACAGGCCGTCGGTACCGTCTCCGCGCCTTGATCCCAACCCGCGACGCCCGCGCAGGCCTGGCTTCAGTGCCGGGCTCGCGCCCGCGTCAACAGACCATTGATATCCACCTGCGTCGGCAGGCCTAGCGGTGACGGCCTGTTGAGCGAAATCAATCCTCGATGAACTCAGGGGGTTCCGCATGAAGCGCAAATACTCCGGCAGTACCACGGCGGCCATGGCTACTTTCCTGGTTTCTGGGCTATTGGTCAGTGTACTGGGCGCTCGTCAGGTCGAGCGATACAACACCCAGGAGGTTTGGGGCATCAACGGCGACTGGCCGGTCGGCACCCTGCTGCGTCCCGAACTGTTGCGCAAGGTGCGCGTCGACAAGGACCGGCCCGGGGTCGAGGACCCTCGCCTGCTGATCGGCAAGCGACTGGCCACCGACAAGCAGGATGGCGAGGCCATCTGGCCCGCCGAGTTGGTCAGACCGGCGAAATCCTGGCTGGCTCAGCAGATACCCGAGAGCAAGGTGCTCTACACCTTTACCCCGCGCAAGGGATCGATACCCCACACTCAACTGCGCAATGGCGACCGTTTCGATGTACTGGTCGCCGGCCGCAACGGGGTCAGGACCGTGGCGCGCGACGCACGGCTGATCGGCGCCCTAGCGCCGCGCACACCGAACGTCGCCGCAGTGACGGGACTGAGCAGCCTGACCTTGCCAGCACAGATGCGGGACAAGCCGGCCGAGGGCGCGCCGCTGGTGATCGCCATCGCCCCCGAGGAGGTCTATCCCCTGGCCAGCATCGCTCCCCGCGAAAAGGTCACCATCGTCCTGCATAGCGCGGGGGATGCCGGCCCCGATCGTCAGCGCATCGAGCCCCAGCCGACTCACCGCCAGGTCGAGCTGCTGTCCGGACTCAAGCGCCGCAACGTAACCGTGGAGCTGTAAACGCACTGTCTCCACCCCGGCTGTTCTCAACTTATCCCCGGCTGTCGGCATGGTGCCGAGCCGGGGCACGTCTGGGCGATACCCGATAGCGCCGAAAGTCAGACACCTCTCCCTCGTCCGCCCCAACTGGCCCCCGCTAAGCCTGACGGCAAATCTGTTCCCTATTACGCGCAATCCGATCCGACCGAGTCGTCGAGGTCGGCCCGTCGCTCCCCCCTCTTTCCATGTATACCGCCTGCCATCGCCGAGGCACCGGCTGATGGCGCTTTGCCAAAGCATTCCTGTATTGCGTTGCATTTTGCGAATACAGGGAAGCCATTTGCTTAGGTAATTGCCATAAATGCTGAGAAATAATGATAAGTCATTGTTATAAAACATAAAAAACATGATCTACGGACTTGGTACGGGCCGTGCAACACCTCCTATGAAACCGTCGCCCACGCCCCTGTTCACGCAATCCAGAGGCTCTGACGACCAGGGCTGACGAGCGCTATATCGTCCAGCCGTCACAAGACAGAGAGGTCCTGCAATGAGAACCGCCAGTCTGTTACTAGGCGTCTTACTCGCCGGATGCGCCGGCCAGGAAGCGGCGCGGCCGCTGCCCGAGTCGAACCATGAACCGACGTGGCGCAGCCATGCCCCGGCAACCCTGAGTGCCTATGCCCACGACCGCGACCCACGGGAGCCGGGGCAGCCGCAGCACTGGCCGTACCACCGCCCGCTCGACCAGGCCGCCAGGGCGCTGCGCAGCTGTACGGGACAGGCCGGGCACTACCAGTTGATCGCCCGGATCACCCCCTTCGAGCACGATGCCGGCGAGTTGCGCCCTGCGGTGCAGCAGGAGCTGGCGACGCTCGCCCGCGCGCTGCAGAGCCATGGCGCAATTCCCAACGTGCTGGTCGCCGGACATACCGATGCGGCCGGCGGCGAGGACTACAACCAGCGCCTGTCCGAGCGCCGTGCCCGCAGCGTGGCCCATGAGCTGCTGCGCCAGGGCCTGCCGGCCCAGCAGCTGCGAGTCGTCGCCTACGGCGAGCACGCGCCCCTGCACCCGCTGCTGCTCAGCGAAGTAGCCCCTTTGAACCGGCGGGTGGAGATCTTCACCTACCTGCCACTGGAGACCAGTGGCCAAGCCGTAGCGCCCTGCCTGCAGGCCGTACAGCCCCTCGCGGCACAGCCCATGGCCGCGCCCCTAAACGCCGAGGTGAAGAAATGAAAAGCACGCGAAGCTGTTTGCTGCTGGCCTGCGCCGCAGCGCTGTTCGGTCTGGTCATGCCGGTACCGGTCCAGGCCGGCCTGACCTTCGTCGAGGATGCCAGCGGACGCCGCTCCGCCGGGTTCCGCGACCTGATCCAGTGGACCCACTCGCGGTTGCTGTTCGACAAGGAGCTCAAGCGCGTGGCGATCGGCCAGGAGAAGACCCTGGAGGTGGAGATTCTCGGCGGTCGCGAACTGCTGGTGCTGGCCAAGAACGTCGGGCGCACCACGTTGATCGTGTGGTACGCCGATGGCAGCAGTGAAACCTACCTGTTCAGCGTCAGCGAAGACCTGTCGGTATTGCGCAGCGCCCTGCGCGACATCCATTCCGGCATCCGCCTGGAGCCGGCGCCGGATCGCCCGGCCCTGGTGCTGCGTGGCAAGGTGCCCACAGTCAAGTACAAGGTCGCCGCCGAGGCGGCCGCCCGCCATTACCTGGGGGTGCGTCAGCAGGCCGATGCCGCGACCGCGCAGGACCCGGCGCAGAACCTGTCCGCCGCCTTGCAGATGGTGGTGGCGGCCCAGGACGGCAACCCTGCCAACAGCGCATTTCGCCTCGGCGCGCAGAGCCTGGGCGGCGACAGCCGGGTGGCGGTGATCAACCTGATCCAGGTCGAGACCCTGCCCAAGAGCATGGAGTTGAAGATCCGCGATGCCATCGCGCCCCTCGGCGGCAACGGTGTGCGTATCCGTCGGGTGATGCGTGGCGACATCGCCGATGATTTCGTCGACACCCTGATCCTCGAGGGCGAGGTGCGCGACCAGGTTACCCTGACCCGGGTGCTCAACGTCGCCTCACGCCTGTTCCTCGGTGAACAGGGGCTCGCTGGTGGACTGTCGGACGTGGCGGTGGTCGCCGACGAGTCCGGCGGCCTGCTCGAGCAGCGTGGCTCGACCAAGGCGGCCGCCTCGCTGATCAGCGGCCTGGACGGCGGCGCGGGCATCCACGACAACGACCTGCGGGCCAATGTCGGTCGGGCCAAGCTGCTGTCGCTGGCCAACGGCCGCCTGTTGTCGATGATCGAGGTGCGCGACCTGCCGCAGGTGCGGGTGGCGGTGCAGATCCACGAGGTCAACCGCAATCGTCTGTATAGCTGGCGTCCGGACCTGAGCCTGGTGACCCAGGGCTACAACACCGAGGGTCTGTTCGGCCTCGGCGGCCTGGGCCAGATCCAGCCTGACAGCTCCACCGTGGAGAATGCCCTGCAGATCATCGGCGGTTCGCTGACCAACAACCTGCAGATCGGCAGCAGCCGCCTGGCCTTCGACCTGCTGTTCTCACTGATGGAGCAGGAGGGCATCTCCCGCACCCTGTCGCGGCCGACCCTGATGATGCTGGCCGGCGAATCCGCGGTGTTCAGCGTCGGCGGCGAGGTGCCGGTACCCACCGCCTTCGCCCCCACCGGGCTGAAGAGCGGCGACGAGGTGGGCAACAACACTCCGGGGGTGTTCAGCGGCACCAGCTTCAAGTCCTTCGGCGTGCAACTGAAGGTACGCGCCATGGTCGACGAGAACGACCGTATCACCCTGGACGTCAATCCGACCGTGTCGGCACCGGACACCCTACTGACCCGGCAGATCTCCGGCAGCACCGGCAGCAACCTCAACAGCACGGCCTTCAATACCCGCAGCATCAGCACCACCACCCGCCTGCAGGACGGCCAGCCGCTGATCCTCGGCGGCCTGGTCTCCAGCGAACAGTCGACCCAGGAGGACTTCACTCCCGGGGTAAACCAGATCCCGCTGCTCGGCCGCCTGGCCGAAGCCTCCAGCGACAGCGGCCAGGATCGTGAGCTGATCATCGTGGTGACGCCCACTTTGGTCCGCGAAACCCAGGGCGACGTGCACCTGTGGGCCTTTCCGTCCCCCCTCGACCTGGCGCAGCGGGCCCTGCAGCCCGGCGTTGCCTTGCCCCGTGAAGAGGAACACTGAGATGAATACCAGACTCGCATTGCCCATGGCCCTCGTCATGACCCTGCTCGGCGGCTGTGGCTCGCTGGGCCAGCAACGTACCCAGGCCAGCGAGGATCCCAACGTTCAGGTCGACCGGGTGCTGAGCCACTACCGGGCCACCCTGGCCAGCGGCGCGGCCTGCCACACCGCCACCCAGGGCTGGAGCGAACCGGTCGACTGCCAGGGCCTGCTGCGCGAAACCATGCAGCTGTACGCGGCCTTCCCGCACAACGAACGGGTGATCATGCTGGCGGCGGTTATGGCCCACCAGTCCGGGCGCGCGGCCCAGGCCGGCTACCTGCTCGACCAACTGCTGGAAGGGCGCAAGCCGCGTCCCGAGGCCGCCGTGCTGCGCAGCCGGATCGCCCTGGAGGAGGGCAACCAGGCTCTGGCGCGGACGCTGCTCAAGCAGCAGATCCGTCTCAACCCCCGCCACCCCCAGTTGTACGAGACCCTGGCGGCGGTGCAGTACCTGGATCGCAACTATGCCGAGGCCCTGCACAGCCTGACGATGGCCGAGCGGGTCGGCGCCCCCGGCTGGCGGGCAGCCTACCATCGCGGCCTGATCTACGAAGAGCAGAACCGTCACTCTGCGGCCTGTCAGCAGTATCGCCTGGCGAGCGCCGGCAACCCGCAGTTCATGGCGCCGGAGAGCCGTCTGGTCAGCCTGTCCGGTGGCGGCGCCTGTGGCGCGGCTGCTACCAACCTGGGGAGCTAGCTCATGGCCACCCGCGATCTCGAGGCGCCCGGCATGGACCTGCGCCGTCTGCGCCAGCTGCTTCACCAACGCCTGATCGATTCGCTGGAGATGGGCGAAAGCGAGGCCCTGGTCGACAGCGCGTCGCTGCGCGGGCGCATCGATGGCCTGATCGAGCGGCTCGAGGACGACCTGGGCAGCCCCCTGGAGGCGACCCGGCGCCTGGCCCTGGGCGAAGAGGTGTTGCAGGAGGTCCAGGGCATGGGGCCGCTGGCACCCTTGATGATCGACCCCGGGGTCTCCGACATCCTCATCAACGGCCCCCACGAGGTCTGGGTCGATCGCCGCGGCCAGCTCAGCAGGACCACGCTGGCGTTCGACAACGAGGCGCACCTGCGGCGTTTTCTCGACCGCCTGGTGGCGGCCCAGGGCAAACACCTGGACAGCGGCTGCCCGGCCGTGGACGCCCGCCTGCCCGACGGCAGCCGCCTGCACGCGATGATTCCGCCGCTCTGTGCCAAGGGACCGGTGGTGTCGATCCGCCGCTTCATCGCGGCCCAGGACAGCGCCGAGGCCCTGGTCGACAACGCCATGCTCAGCCAGGCCATGCTCGACCTGCTCGGGCTGGCGGTCAACGCGGGGCTGAACATCCTGATCGCCGGCGGCGCGGCGGCCGGCAAGACCACCCTGCTCAACGGCATTTCGCAGTTCATCCCGGCGGCGGAGCGGGTGGTGACCATCGAGGAGTCGGCCGAACTGCGGCTGCGCCACCCCCATGTGGTGAGCCTGGAGGCGCGCCAGGGCAACAGCGAGGGGCGCGGCCAGGTGGACCTGCGCATGCTGCTGCGTAACGCCCTGCGCATGCGCGCCGATCGCATCATAGTCGGCGAGGTGCGTGGCCACGAGGTGTTCGAGATGCTCCAGGCGATGACCGTGGGCCACGACGGCAGTCTCTCCACCGTGCACGCCAACAGCCCCGGCGATGCCCTCAAGCGCCTGGAGTCTCTGGCGCTGCTGGCCGACGTCGGCCTGCCGCGCGAGGCGATCCGCGAGATCATCGGCTCGGCCATCCAGTTGGTCGTCCAGGTGGCGCGCTTCCGCGACGGCAGCCGCTGCGTCACCAGTATCGGTGAGGTCATCAGCGTCCAGGGACGTCTGGAGGTCCGCGAGATCTTTCGCTTCCACGCCGAGCCACTGGACGCCACGGACAACGCCGAGTCCGGCCCGGCGCTGAATCGCCGTGGCCGTCACCTGCCCGGCGCACGGCGGCCGAGCTTCCTGGCGACCCTGGAGCAGCGCGGCTATGCCGTGCCGGCCAGCCTCGTCGCGCCGGATGAACGCAGCACCACGGAGGCCAGACATGGCTGAACTCGTTCTCTGGCTTCTGGCCGGCACGACCCTGATCGCCTCGGGCATCCTGCTGCTGCGTCGCCTGGCTGGCACCCCGGCGGCGCCGGCACTGCCGACGCTGCCGGGAGACGGCCTCGCCAGCCTGCGGGTGAAGCTGCGCATCCTCAACATTCAACTGCGCCCGCTGCTGTTCGTCGCCGGTCTGCTGCTCAGCAGCCTGGCGGTGTGGGTGATCTTCCTCAGCCTGTTTCCCGCACAGCTGGGCCTGTCCGTGGTGGCCGGCCTGGCCTTCGTGCCGGTCAGTCTGCTGCTGATGAACGACCTGGTGGCCTGGCGCTCGCGCTTGTTCGAGACGGCCCTGGTCGATGTGGTGGACCTGATGCAGGCCGCCACGGCGGGTGGCACGCCCCCCCTGTTGGCCCTGCAGGTGGCTGCCGAAGCCTCCAAGGGCTCGGTGCGCCAATCCCTGGAGGACATAGTGAGGCGCATCAGGCTCGGCGCCTCGGTCGATGATGCCTGCCAGCCGCTGCTCGGCCTGTACGCGAGCGAGGGTGTCAGGCTGTTCGCCAACACCCTGACTTCGCGCTGGCATGCCGGTGGCGACTTCGCCGGACTGCTGCAGGCCCTGGGCGGCATCCTGCGCGAGCGCAGCTTCTACCGCCAGCGTCTCCAGGGCCAGCTCTCCGGCGCCCGCTATGCGCTGCTGTTCGCCGCCTTCTTTCCCTACATCCTGATCCCCTTCTTCCTGTGGAAGGAGCCCGGTTGGCTGCTGCCGCTCAGCGAGCATCCGCAGGGCCCGGCCCTGGTGCTGGGCGCCCTGCTCTGCCAGATCCTCGGTTTGTTGTGGATGCGGCGCATCCTGCGGAGTGACGAATGATGAATGGCTTGTGGTTCGACCTGACACTGTTGCTCGCGCTGCTGCCCTGCCTCGGGCTGGTCTTCGCGCTGCAGCGCCAAGAACTGAACCTGGATGAGGAGGCCCGGCTGCTGGCGGCCAAGCGGCGACCGGGATTACTGCGCCGCTGGCTGTTCCCGGCGCGGCTGATGCGCCAGGCCGGGATCATGCCCGCCCGCCTGCGCCTGCTGTACTGGCCCGGCAAGCTGGCCCTGGCGGTACTGTTGCCGCTGGCGCTGCTGGAGTGGCAGGGGCCCTGGAGCCAGTGGCCGGCGCTGTGCGCCGCCTCGATCCTCGGCCTCTTCGCCTTCGACCTGTGGCTGCTGCGCCGCCGCCAGCGCCGCCGTGCCCGCATCCAGCGGACCCTGGGCTTCTTCGTCGACTTGCTGCGCGCCTACCTGTCATCCGGCGCGGCCCTGGCCCAGGCCTTCGAGCAGGCCGCGCGTTTCGGTTTCAAGGCCGACCACCCCCTGGCCCGCGAGGCCCTGCTGGTGTGCGCCGAGCTGAACGCCGGACAGTCGCTGCGCAAGGCTTTGCAGGGCATGGGCCAGCGTACCGGGGTGCAGGAGCTGCGGCGCCTGGCCGCGGTGTTCGAGGTGGGCACCCAGGTCGGCGCGCCGATCCTGCAGACCCTGGAAAAGCAATCGCAGATCCTGCTGGAGAAGCAACGGGCACAGGCGGCCCAGGTGCTCAACCGCAAGAGCATGGAGATGCTCTTTCCGTTGGGCCTGGTGTGCCTGCCGATGTTCCTCCTGCTGGTGATCTTTCCCGCGGGAGTGCAGCTCTACGATGCCGTGCAGATTCTCAAGCACCTGCTGTGAGCGGCGTGCCGCCGCGGCCGATCAACGGAGAGGAGAATGATCATGTCCAGCTCGAATGCCGCGAACCGCCCGCACGCCGGCAGGGCGCGCAAGGCCCAGGGCGGCTTCGTCATCACCGTCGAACTGCTGTTGCTGATCACCATCCTGGTGCTGGGCAGCCTGGTCGGCATAGTGGCGATTCGCGACGCCCTGGTTAAGCGCTATGTCAGCCAGCAGTCACAGAAGGCCATAGTGGTCGATGCCCAGGGCAAGGCGCTGGGCGAGGCGGCCGACTTCGACGAGCACGATGCGCCCCGGCTGTTCTATATCGACCGCAGCCAGGACCGTAATTATCGAGCCCTGATCGGCGTTCGCGATGATCGCTTCACCACTCGCGAGCCGCTCTACTATGCCGGCAATAGCTGCGAGGGCGATCCCTGTATCAAGGCCGTCAGCGACGAGTCGACCGATAACCGCGGTGTCGACGGCATCTCTGGCTCGGGCAGTGTGAGCTATTTCAACGCCCTGCAGGGTCAACCCAACTACGCGGTAGGCCAGGGCGCCAGCGGTTTACCCGGCGCTCTGTTTCGCGAGACGACGCAGAGCTGCCCGATAGAAATCGCCGACATTGGTTCGCGCTGGGTCTCGCAGAAGGTGGTGGCGGGGTCGCCCTGCGAGGCCGTCAGCCTCGACGCCATCGGCACCGAGCCGGCCTACAGCGCCTGCCTGGTCAGCGTTCCGGAGCCTTGCGACTGCCCGGCCGGCTACGAGGACGAAGGCGATGTGCTGGACAACTACCTGCCGGCGATCAATGCCCTGCTGGACACTACCCTGGTTACCCTCAACTCAGTGCTGCTGTTAACCGGCCAGCAACTCGATCCCATCGAGGTTGGCACCCTGTGCTGCCCGCAGGCAATGGCACTGCAGGAGTCCGACCTGGTGAACGCGGCGGTGTACTCGGCCATCACCCAGGTGCTAGACAGTGCCCGTATTGATCAGCAGCTCAGAGCGACACTGGATGATCTGCTGGCGCCGCTCAAGAGCGACATCCTCTGCGAAGCCTTCGTCCAGTTGCAGGCAACCGAGCCGGTCGCCGACCCCAACGACCCAACACAGAACGCCCTGGAGGCCTTCACCGCACCGTTCCGGGTGAACCTGCCGGCGGCTGCCGGCGACGGCGCCTGGCGCAGCGTGCCGCCGACCGGTGAAGGCACCTTCGCCCCCTGACAGACAGCTCTCAGGGGCTAGCTAGCCCGAGGCCCTTGCCTCGGTGCGCGCCCCCTGTTCGCTCATACTGTTCGTCCCGCCCAGCTCATCCCCCGCACTCCGTCACTACCTCATGGCCTTCAGGTCTCCGCCGCGTGCCGGGCATCTCGATGCCGCCGGACAGGGGAGGACTTGCCGGCAGGCAGGCGTAAGGAGGACAAGGCATAGGGAGAGCGGTGTAGAATCGGATGGATTGTGCGAGGAACCAGGGGTTGCCGACTGGCAGCAAACTCGACAGCCGTTCAAGCAGGGTTGCGAAGGGGATTGTCAGGGGCCGCCCTCGGGTGCGGCGCGCCCGCACTGGGCGACTTCTTAAGAGGCCAGTTGCGGCTGCAGAAACTGCCGCTCGATATCGCCCGCGCTCATCGGCCGGCCGGTCAGGTAGCCCTGGATCAGGTGGCAGCCGCGCGCGCGCAGATAGTGCAGCTGGCTTTCGGTCTCGATGCCTTCGGCCACCAGGGTCAGGTTCAAGGCCTGGCCCAGGGCGATGATGGTGTCGACGATGCTGTAGGCCCGCTGCTCATCGGCGATCTCGCTGACGAAGGCGCGGTCGATCTTCAGGATGTCGATGGGAAAGGTCTTGAGCATGCTCAGCGACGAGTGACCGGTGCCGAAGTCGTCGATGGCGATGCGCACCCCGCGCGCCCTGATCCGCTCCAACAACCCCAGCACATGGTCCTGCTCCACCAGGACGCTCTCGGTGATCTCCAACTCGATCGCGTCCTCCGGCACATCGCAGCGCTCCAGCAGGCGGAACAGCTGCCGATCGACCTGGCGCTGGTTGAGCTGGTGCCCCGAGACATTGACGGCAATCGACACCTCGGTGTGTCCCGCCAGGCGCCACTGGTGAATCTGCTGGCAAGCCCGCTCCAGCACGAACTCGCCCAGCGGCAGGATCAGACCGCTCTCCTCGGCCAGGGGAATGAACTCCGCCGGCGAGATGACGCCGAGCTCCGGATGGCTCCAGCGGCACAGAGCTTCCAGGCTCTTGAGCCGGCCATTGTGGGCGCAGACCTTGGGCTGGTAGACCAGTTCCAGTTCACCCTGGGCCAGCGCCCGACGCAAAGAGGACTCCAGCAGCAGGCTGCGCTGGCTCTCGCGCTGCAACGCCGGGGAGTACAGCAGCGGCTCGCTCGACTGCTGCTGGCAGGCTTTCTGCGCCGCCAGCCCGCTCATCTTGAACAGTTCATCGACGTTGCCGCTCGCCACCTCGGTGGTGGCGATACCCACGCGCAGGGGTAGGCGGAACTCGTACTGCTCGACCTGGATAGGCTGATCGACCGCCTGGCTCACCCGCCACACCAGAGCGTCCAAGGTCTCGCCCTCGTTGCCGAGCAGTAGATGAAAGTCCGCCTCGCCGGTGCGGGCGATGATGGGCAGGTTGCCGGCGCCGCTGGAGTCGAACTGGCGACGCGCACCGCTAGCCTCGACCAGGGTGTTGGCCAGCACACGGATGAGCTGATCGGCGGCCTTGCTGCCGACGCTGCTGCTGACGCTCGGGTAGCTGGCGAAGCTCAGTTGCAGCATGCACAGGGCCTGGTCAGGTGCGGCGTCCAGCTGGCGCTGGGCCATCTGTAGGAAACAGGCGCGGTTGGCCAGGCCGGTCTGGCCGTCGGTCAGCGACAGCTGTTCGATGCGGCGCTGCTGGCGTACCTGGCGGCTGACGTCGCGCAGGATGCACATCACATCGTTGGCGGCGCTGGCGACGAAGCGCACCTCGTAGACGCTCTCCTCGGCCTCCGGCCAGGCGATCTGAATCGCCGTGGTCTCGCCCTGCAGGGCCCGCTGCAGGGCCTGGGTGGGATCGAACTGGGGAACACCGGAGAAGATCTCGCGGATGCCGCTGCCGATCGCCGAACGCATTCTCAGCAGGCTCGGACAGGCTTCCGGAAATTTCGAGGCCAGCAAGATGCCCTCGGCATCGAAGCGCAGAATGGTATCGGGGATCGCGTGCAGCAGGGCATTCTGGCTGGCGCGCTGGCTGTCCAGCTCGGCGTGGTTGCGCTGGGCCTGGACGATATGCCGCACGCGCTTGGCCAGCACCGTGGCGCTCAGCGGCTTGGTGACATAGTCGATGGCGCCGACCTGGGTGGCGCGGCGGATCGACTCCTGATCCTCCATGCCGGTGAGCATCACCACCGGCGTCGCGCCATGGCCGGGCAACTGCTTGAGCCGCTCGCAGGCGGCGAAGCCGTCCATGCCTGGCATGCGCACATCCATCAGCACGATGTCGAAGACCTTCCCACTGGCCAGCTCCAGGGCCTGCTGGCCGCTGGCCGCCTCGCTGATCCGCAGGCCCTCGTTGGACAGGGCCAGCTGCAGGTGCAGGCGGATCAGCGCGTCGTCATCGACCACCAGCACCGACAGCGGTTGCTCCGCGCCCGGCGTCGGGCGTAGTGACCTGGTTCCTGCATCCGACTCGGTCATGGTCCTTCTCCCCTTCGTTAGCCGTACACCGTCAGGGGGCCAGCGAGAAGCGTGCCAGGGCCTCCCTTGGCAATGCAGAGGCCCGGCCTGGCCAAGGTGCTTGCCGAAATAGCGAAATGCCTCGGCCGAGACTTTTGCAAAATGGGTCTAGAGTGATGGGGTGGCCTCGCAAAATGCAAAGCAGAATGCAAATGGAGTCGGCCCGATGCGGAGTTTTCCGTGGATAGCGTGGCGTTTTGCGGCTGGTCCTGAATTTGCTTTGTACCTTTCGACACCGGCAGCCCGAGTCCCGATCATGCGCCAGCCAAGACCGATGCACCGCCTTCCACTCCGGCTTCTTGCCGCGCCGCTGCTCGCGCTGGGCCTGGCCCAGGGCAGCCACGCTCAGGTACTGACCCTGGGCGTTGTGCCGCAGCAGCCGGCGGCCAAGCTGTATTCGCTGTGGCAACCGCTGATCGAGCAGGTGCGCAGCGACAGCGGGATAGAGCTGGTGTTCAAGACCGCCGTGGATATCCCAGCCTTCGAAGACGGCCTGCGCCGCGGCGACTACGACCTGGCCTACATGAACCCCTACCACTACGCGGTATTCAGCCGTAGCAGTGGCTACAACGCCCTGGTGGCGCAGGCGCCGGGACGGCTCAAGGGGTTGATCGTGGTGCGCCGCGACAGCCGTTTCAAGCGCCTCGAGGACCTGGCCGGCCAGCGCCTGGTGTTCCCGTCGCCGGCGGCCTTCGCCGCCTCCCTGATCACCCGCCGGGAGCTGGCGGCCCGAGGCATCCCGGTCGAGGTGCGGTTCGTGCGCAGTCACGACTCGGTGTACTTCAATGTACAACGCGGCTTCGCCGCGGCCGGCGGCGGGGTGTGGCGCACGCTCAAGAGCACCACACCCGAGGCGCGCGAGGCGCTGCGGGTGCTGTGGCAGTCGCCGGGCTATCCGCCGCACCCCATCGCCGCGCATCCGCGGGTGCCGCTCGCGTTGCAGGGTCGGGTGCAGCAGGCGCTGATCCGCCTCGCCGACTCCGAGCGCGGGCGCAAATTGCTGGAAAGGCTCAGGTTCCAGGCCTTCGCCGCGACCGTCGATGCAGACTACGCTGAAGTCGCCGCATTGGACTGGCAGGGCATTCCAGGCACGCTCGAGCCGAGCGAAGAGGCAGAGGCGCATACGCCATGATTTCCTTCCGGCTGAAAGTCATCCTGGGGATCGCCCTGGTCGAGACCCTGATCCTGATCGGTCTGGTCTGGACCAGCCTGTACTTTCTGCGGGTGTCCAACGAGCAGTCCTTCACCGAGCGCTTCGACGCCGAGGCGGAGGAGCTGGCAGTGCTGGTGCGCGACGCTGTAGTGTCCTCGGACCTGGCTGCGTTGGAAGCGGTTGCCGAGAGTGTGATGGCCAACCGTGACAGCCTGTACCTGCGCATCCGTGACAATCAGCGGATACTGGTCGACCGCGGCTCTAGCCCGTCGCACATGCGTAGCCTGGAGCCCGACATCTCGGTGGCGACAGTAGCCGATGGTGTATTCGATGCGCAAAAAGTGATCTACGTCGACGAGTTCCCGGTCGGCCACCTTGAGCTGGGCATGGCCACCACGGGATTCGAGCGGCTGTTCGGCCAGGCCCGTGACCGGCTGATCGTGATCGCCGTGCTGGCGCTGCTGCTGGTGATAGCGACTTCATGGCTGATCGGCGTGCTGCTGACCCGGGACCTGCGCAGCCTGCGCGACGGCCTCAACCGGATCGAGCACGGGCATACCGACGCGCCGCTCGGGGCGGTCACCAGCAGAGAGTTCCACGACCTGGCCCAGGCCTTCAATCGCATGTCCCGGGCGCTGGCACAGCGCGAGGCGGAGCGCCAGCAGGCCGAGCAGGGCCTGCTGCAGGCCAAGGAGGCGGCGGAGAAGGCCAGCCAGGCCAAGTCCGACTTCCTCGCCCACGTCACCCACGAAATACGCTCGCCGCTCAACGCCATGATGGGTTGTGTCGATCTGCTGGCCGAGAGTGAGCTGAACGACAGCCAGCAGCTGTACATCGAGTCGGCGCAGCAGTCGGCCAGCGTGCTGCTGGCGCTGATCAACAATATCCTCGATTTCGCCCGCATTGAGTCCGAGGCGCTGGAGCTGGTCAGCGCGCCCTTCGACCTGGTGGAGCTGTGCGAATCGACCTTGGCGGTCAAGGCACTGGCGCTCAGCGACCGGCCTATCGATCTGGCCCTGCTCTACGAACCGGCCCTGCCGCGTCGCTGCCTGGGCGACGAGGCACGCCTGCGCCAGGTGCTGCTGAACCTGATCGACAATGCCATCAAGTTCACCCGCGAGGGCGGGGTCATCCTGCAGTTGCAGTTGGCCGAGCGTCAGGACGACCGCTTCATCCTGGAGTGTTCGGTTCGCGATACCGGCATCGGCATTCCCGAGGTCAAGCAGGCGGCAATCTTCGAGGCCTTCACCCAGGTCGACAGCACCGACGCGACCCTGCACGGCGGCGCCGGACTGGGATTATCGATCTGCAGCCGCCTGGTCGAGGCCATGGGAGGCGCGATTTGCCTCGACAGCACCCTCGGACAGGGCTCGCGCTTCAGCTTCCGTGTGCCACTGGGCATAGTCGAGGCCGGGCCTGCGCCGCAAGCGGCGACGGGCACGGCCAGGGCGGTGTCGCCGAACCCGGTACTGGCCGACACGCTGGTGCGCCAGCTGGGCCTGCTCGGCCTGACGGCGCAAGGTGCCGCGGGGGTGGCGGACGCGCTGGGCCAGGCAGATGCCGTAGGCTGGTTGTTCCTCGATGCCGCCGAGCCGCTGGACGCGGCGGCCCGGCGCCAGCTCGAGCGCTTTCGTCAGGGCGGCGGCCGCCTGGTGCTGATGGCGGACCGCAAACGCCTGGCCACCGCGGTCGAGGCCCAGGACGGCGACTGGAGCAAGGTGATCGAGAAACCGGTGAACTATTCGCGGCTGTTGCAGCTGTTCGCGCTGGCCCCTGCGCCTTCACTCCCGGCCACCAGTGCGGCGGAGCCGGCGCCGCGCCGGCACGGGCGGATTCTGCTGGCCGAGGACAGCCCGGCCAACCAGTTGGTGGCGGTCACCCAACTGGAACAGGCCGGTTATCAGGTCGTGGTCGCCGAAAACGGTCATGAAGTGCTGACCCTGCTGGAGCAGACTTGTTTCGACCTGATTCTGATGGATGTGCGCATGCCGTCCATGGACGGTCTTGAGGCGACCCGCCGCATCCGCGAGGGGCAGTCGCCCTATGCTGCCATCCCGATAGTCGCCCTGACCGCCAATGCCAGGCGCGAAGACTCCCAGCGCTGCCTGGCGGTGGGCATGAACGGCTTCGTCGGCAAACCCTTCACCCGCGAAACTCTGCTCCAGGCCATCGACAACTGCCTGGAGCATGTTCCTCTCCCACACACAGAGGTAGACACCATGGCTGGATTGAAACTGATGGACGAGGCTATTCTCACGCGCCTGGCCGCAGAGACCTCTGAGGCGATGCTAGAGCGGATGATCGGCCTGTTCGTCAACGAGGCCCAGCGGCGCATGGACGCCATCCACGCGCATCTGGCCCAGTCGAATTGCCACGGTGTGGAGGACGAAGCGCACACCCTCAAGAGCAATGCCGCCACTTTCGGCGCCAGCCAGCTCTCGGCGCTGGCCCGGGAGATCGAGTCGGCCTGCAAACGCATGGACCGGGAACGGGTCTCGCAATTACTGCCAGAAACCAGTGACATTCTGGACGCTACCCTGACGGCTTATCGCCAACGCTTCAATATCAGTCAGCCGGCCTAAGGGAGAACCGCGATGCGCGAGAGTGGAGTGAACGCCTCGGTGCTGTTGGTCGAAGACAGCCTGCCCCTGGCCATCCTGTACCGCGAATACCTCGAGACCCAAGGCCATCGGGTGGTGCATGCGGCGAACGGTACCGACGCACTCCTGGCGCTGGGCAAGGAATGCTTTCATCTGGTGCTTCTGGATCTCAGCTTGCCCGACATGCACGGCTTCGAGGTTCTGCGCTACATCAACGAGAAGGCCATCGACGTGGAGGTGGTGGTGGTCACCGCCAGCGACTCGGCCAGCGTCGCCATGGAAGCGGTGAGCCTGGGCGCGGTGGACTTCCTGACCAAGCCCATAGACGCCAGTCGCCTGCTAGTTACCGTCAACAATGTGCTCAAGCAGCATCGCCTCGAGGACATGCTCGACAGCTACCAGCAACGCTACGAGCGCGACCATTTCGAGGGGCTGGTCGGCGCCTCGCCGGTGATGCAGGGGGTCTACCGGATCATCGAGAGCGCGGCATCCAGCCGGGCCAGCATCTTCATCACTGGCGAGAGCGGCACCGGCAAGGAGCTGTGCGCCGAGGCCGTGCATCGCCTCAGCGACAGGGCCGGCCAGGCCTTCCTGACCATCAACTGCGCCGCCATTCCCCGCGATCTGATGGAGAGCGAGATCTTCGGCCATGTGAAGGGCGCGTTCACCGGTGCCCATAGCGAGCGCGACGGCGCGGCCACCCTGGCCGACGGCGGCACGCTGTTCCTCGACGAACTCTGCGAGATGGACCTGGAGCTGCAGAGCAAGCTGCTGCGCTTCATCCAGTCCGGCACATTCCAGAAGGTCGGCTCCAGCGTCAGCCAGCAGGTCGATATCCGCTTCGTCTGCGCGACCAATCGCGATCCTTTGGAGGAGGTGCGTGCCGGGCGTTTCCGCGAGGACCTGTACTACCGGCTGCATGTGATTCCGCTGCGTCTGCCGCCGCTGCGCGAGCGCGACGGCGACTGCCTGTTGATCGCCCGCAAGCTGCTGCAGGACATCTGTGTGCGAGAGAACAAGACGTTCCAGGGCTTCTCCAAGGAAGTGGAGGCGATCATGCGCACCTACCCCTGGCCCGGCAATGTGCGCGAGCTGGAGAACGTCATCATGAACATGGTGGTGCTCGGCAAGGGCGAGCAGCTCACCACCGAGATGTTGCCCGAGTCGCTGCACGCCTTCCTGCAGAAGGGCGTGGTGAATGCCCAGGAGCCGAGCACTGCGATAACGGCCAGAGGACGTCCGGCTATAACTAAGCAACCGCGGGACGATCAGGAAATACTCCCCTTGTGGCTGGAGGAGAAGCGCATCATCGAGCGCGCCATCGCCCTCTGCGGGGGCAATCTGCCGAAGGCGGCAGCCCTGCTGGAGGTCAGTGCCTCGACCCTGTACCGCAAACGCCAGACCTGGGAGAAGGTGGCGGTCGATGAGGCGCTTGGCTAAATGCTCGTCAATTTGCTTTGCATTTTGCGAAGCGAATTGACCGCGCCTGGCCCGGGGAGGTCGAGAAGGCCAGGCGAAATCGCCGCCGACCATTCGAGAAAATCGAATAAATATATATATTTCAGTCACTTAAAGTTTTCGCTCGACGACTTAGGGGCGCTGCCACTCTGCCGCACGAGGCGTCACAGAACTGGCCTGCGTTTTGCGATGTACCTCTGCATGACAGAGGAAACCACGCCCATGACCAGCACCGCCAGTGATCCCTTGGCCACTCCGCCGGCCCAAGCGCCCCAGCGCCGCTGGTGGCAGCAGTGGCTGGTCGCCGTCTGCCTGGCGGCGCTGCTCGGGGCGGCCAACCTGGTTGCCCTACATGCCTACTTTCAGGAAGACGCCCGCGCCAGCCGCCTGGCCGAGGAGCAGGCGGTGCTGCAGCAACTGTCGATCGTACGCGCCCAGCTGGAGTCCTACCTCAATGGCGATCTGTACCAAGTGAAGGGGTTGATCGGCCTGCCGATGGCCAACCCGGATATCGACGAGCGCCTGTTCGCGCGTATCGCCGCGGAGCTGGCCGGCAACGATCAGCACATCAAGAGCCTTCAGTTGGCGCCCGACGGCATCGTCACCCATGTCTGGCCGTACGAGAGCAACAAGGGTGCCATCGGCCATGACCTGCTGGGCGACGCGACCCGCCGCGAGGCCGCACAACGGGCAATCGACACACGGCAGCTGTGGGTGGCCGGGCCGGTCAAGCTGATCCAGGGGGGGACGGCGATCATCGGCCGCTACCCGATCTTCGTCAACGACGACGCCGGAGCGAGCGTTCCGGAGCGATTCTGGGGCTTCGCCACGGTGCTGATCGACTGGCATTCGATAGTCGAGCGGGCGCGCCAGGCGGCGGGCGACGCCGGCGACATCGAGATCGCCATTCGCGGCAAGGACGGCCTGGGGGCCGACGGCGAGCAACTGTATGGCCAGCCCGAGGTGTTCACCAATGCCCCGATAACCATGGACGTGGTGCTGCCCGGCGGCGTCTGGCAGCTGGCCGGAGTGCCGGCTTCGGGTTGGTTGGTCGCGGGGAGTCACCGGCTGGAGCTGCGTGTGCTGTTCTATGCCCTGGCGTTGCTTCTGGCGGGCGGCTTCTATGCGTTGTTGCGCCTGCCGGCGCGCTTGCGGCGCATGGTGGACGAGGCCACCGACAACCTGCGCTGCAGCGAGAACCGCCTGGTCGATGCCATCGAGGCCATTCCCGATGCCTTCGCAATCTTCGACGCCGAGGACCGGCTGGCGCTGTGCAACGCCAACTTCCGCCGTACCTACCCGCTCAGTGCGCCGGCCATCCGCGCCGGCAACTCGGCCAGCAATATCATCCAGTACGGCATCGAGCAGGGCCAGTTCGCCGCCGTCGAGGGCGCGAAGGACATGGCCGGGCAGCTCGGGATCAAGCTGGACCAGCATGTGCGTGGCGAATCCTATGAGGAGCAGTTGAGCGATGGCCGGGTGCTGCGCGTCATCCAGCGGCGCATGCGCGACGGCGGCCTGGCCGGTATCCGCGTCGACATCAGCGACCTCAAGGCCAAGCAGCGCGAGCTCGCCGAGGCCAAGCGGCGCGCGGACGCCTCCAACGAGGCGAAGAGCGCCTTCCTGGCCACGGTCAGCCATGAGCTGCGCACGCCGCTCAACGTGGTGATCGGCATCCTCTCCGCTTTCGAGTCGAGCCCCCGTCTCTCGTTCGAGGAGCGGGGACGGTTGTCGGTGGCCAACCGTTCCGGCAAGCACCTGCTGTCGCTGGTCAACGAGATTCTCGACCTGGCCCGCATCGAATCCGGCCAGCTGGAGCTGGAGGTCGCTCCGTTCCGCGTGCTCGACCTGGTGAAGCCGGTGCTCAACTACGCCGAGTCCAGCTGCGAGCGCAAGGGTCTGGCCTTCGACTACCAGGCCGGCGCTGGGCTGCCGCTGCAGTGCCTGGGCGATGCCGTGCGCCTGCGGCAGATACTCTTTAACCTGCTGTCGAATGCGGTGAAGTTCACTGCGGCTGGCTTGGTTCGCCTGTCCGTCGTTGCCGCGCCGGCGGCAGAGGGGCGGCTGCCTCTGCGCTTCTGCGTCGACGACTCTGGGCCGGGTATCGAGCCGGCCCGGCGCGGCCAGCTGTTCGAGGCCTTCGCCCAGGGCGACGATTCCCTCACCCGCGAGCATAATGGGGTCGGCCTGGGACTGGCGATTTCCCGCCGCCTGGCGCGGATGATGGGCGGCGATATCGAGATCGACGACTCGCCGCTAGGCGGCGCGCGCTTTATCGTCACTCTGCCCTTGGACTGCGCGGACGCCGATCCTGTCGAGTCGCAGGACAGCACGTCGGCAACGTACGAACAGGCGAGCCGGCGCATCCTGGTGGTGGATGACTCGCCGAGCAACCAACTGGTGATCGAGTGCTTGCTCGAAGGCCTGGGGCACGAACTGCACTATGCCGACAGTGGTGCACAGGCCATCGAGCTGGTCCAGCAGCGACCGTTCGACCTGATCCTGATGGACATCTCCATGCCGCAGATGACCGGGGTGGAGGCGACCCGGCACATCCGCACCCTGCTGGGAGAGCGTTGCCCCAGGGTGGTGGCGGTCACCGCGCACACCATGGAGGGGGACAGGGAGCGTTATCTGGCCGATGGACTTGACGGTTTTATCGCCAAGCCGATCGACAAGCCGGAACTGCTGCAGGCTATCGCCGAATGTCGGCCATCAGCGCACTATTGCCCAGCAGGTTCAGCGCTCGTTTGAAGTTGTAGGCGAGCACATGCAGGCTCATCTCCGTGCTCACCCGCTCGAGCGTTCGGGTGAGGGAATGGTGGCGTCCATCCAGGCCTTCTGCGTGCCGAATGAGGCCCCCACTGTCTGGCGGCGGATACGCATCATCTTCGGTGTCTGGTCCAATCGCCTTGAGCCCGCCTCATGCTCCCAGCGGCTCACCCGTCGCTCTGTGCTGGGTGTGCAGCGCTCCTTCAACGCACAGCCCTGGCAATGCGAACGCCAGTAACGATGCTGCTTTAGCCCTTTCTCGACGGGTGAGAAAAGCAAGATCAGGCTTTGCCCGGCAGGACAACGGTACTCGTTCTTGGCTGCGTCATAGATGAAATCTCCTTTGCCAAAGCGGCCATGTACATCGACTACCGCGCCATGGCTCGTGACATGGAGTACGGCGGTGACCTGTTCACCCTGGAGAACGATTTCGAGCAGTTGCACGTGTCCTGGAATCGCTAGACCGAGCGGAAGGCACCGGGGCAACCCGGTGCCTTTTTTCCCCTGCCCTGCCGGCCGCGCGCCGCACCCGCAAGGCTGATGCTCGCGCGCGCGCACCCGGCGATCAGCCTGGAGCAACCGCGTTGTGCTGCCAGTTGCTTGAGACCGTTACGGCCTTACGGTTTTGCCCCAATCCGTCGATACGTATCCACGGATCTACGGAAACCCACCGATGCGGTTGTCCGGTTTGCAGAAAGCCGTAGAACCGCACCTTCGGGGACTGCAGCCACACACGCCATATGCCGCCCGTTGGGCGAGACTGCGAGACGCGAGCTCGCACACGAGCAGGCCAGGGTCTACCAGTCAGGCCCGCCTGTTCACCCTTAAGCCACGCTCAACGACAGCAGCCAGAAACGCCTCCAGAGGCCCTTAGAACGCTCCAGCCGCGTTACCCCATCTTTGCGCCCCAAGTCGCCTGAAGCGCCTCAACGCGCTCCTGGACCGTTTCCGGCAAACACGCACAGGCCCGGAGGGCGATCATCGGCGCTAACCCCAGCCTAGGAAACCGCTGAAACATCGCAGCTCATGCCCCAGGCGACCGGATCTCCAGCGCGTGCCGTAGACGGCACGGGGATAACTTGCGGACAAGCTGTGAATGCAGTCGTGCTATCAGGCGCAACAGGGGTCGTGCTATGAGGCGCATCCCCATCGTGCTATCAGGCGCACGAAATTCTCTGCAGGCCAAGGCTGACGGGGCTTTCAGCTCCCCTTAACTTAACTAACTTAAAAGCTCTAACTTGTTATTGGGGTAGCGCCTGTTTGTGGACAAGTGCTGATCGGGGTGTTTTTGCCGGGGAAGCAGCCCATGATCGTCGCCCTGCTCAACCAGAAAGGTGGGGTGGGCAAGACCACCCTCTGCACACATATCACCAGCGAACTGGCCCTGCGAGGGCAGAACGTCACCCTGCTCGATGCCTACCCGCAAAGCTCGGCACTGGACTGGACTGGACACAGCGGCGCAGCCAGCAGGGCTTACCCAGGCTATTCAGCGCTGTAGGCCTGGCACGCGAGACGCCGCACCAGGAAGCGCCTGAGCTGGCTCGTGGAGCCGATCACGTGATCATCGACGGGCCACCGCGCATCGCCGCCCTCGCCCGCTCGGCGTTGCTGGCGGCAGATCGCGTGCTGGTTCCTGTCCAGCCCAGCCCCTAAGACCTGTGGGCCAGCGCGGAGATGGTCAACCTGATCCGCGGAGCGCAGGTGTTCAGGCCCACGCTGCGCGCGGCGTTTGCCATCAACCGCCGCGTCAGCACTACGGTGATCGGTTGGGAAGCACGCAGCGCCTTGGCCGACCAACCGCTACCGGCGCTGCAGGCCGAAGTACGCCAGCGCATCGTCTTCGCCGAGAGCATGGCGACCGGTCGTCTGGCACGCGAGCTGGCACCGGACAGCGCCCCCGCACGCAAGGTCAGCAGCCTGGTGGACGGGTTGCTGAGGTGGTCGCCATGAGTGGCAAGCGCATCGGTATCGGTGCACGCCCGCTTACCGATCCGCAGGCCGAAGCCTGGATACTCCAGGGCGCCGTCGTCGACCACGGCAAGGCCGAGCGCTACAGCGCCCGGCTGACGCTGGACGTGACGCCAGCGCTGCACACGCGGATCAAGCTGGCGACCTTCGACCGCGGCGTGACCATGGCGGAGATGCTGCGCGAAGTGCTGGAGCGGCAGTTTCCGGAGGCTACGCCATGACGTTGTGTGCTCGCGGAGCGCACTGGCCACTGGGAGTGCTCGCCTGCAGCTTATTTGCCCTGGGTTGGGCAGCGATTGCGACGTCGCCACCGCGGCTGATCTACAACGTCTCCGACAGCGTGCCCGTCGGTTGGTACCGCATTTTACCGGCCAACTCGTTGGCGTCTGGAGACCTGGCGCTGGTTCGCCTGCCACCGGAGGCTAGGTCGCTGGCGGCGCAGCGCGGCTAACTGCCGACGAACGTGCCGCCGTTGAAGACCGTGGCGACGATGGCGCCACAACAGGTGTCCATACGGGGCAGCCAGGTGCGCATCGATGACGTCCTTGTTGCCAAGCGCCTCAGGGTCTCGCGCTACCAGCCTGGCAGGCGTCGTTCGACAGCCGCTACTTCGGCCCTGTATCTGCCGACGCGGTGATCGGTCGGGTGCAGCCCTTGTGGCTGGAGTCGTGTCGATGAGCTGGCCGTTTCACTGTCGATCCGCCTGCCGACTCCATGCACGCGACGTGCGCAGTGGCGGGCCACCTGGTTGCGGATACTTCTGCCCTCGCCTGCCGACCAAGGGCTGTGGAAATCGTCGTCCCGCCTCTCCTGATTACCCAACTCAGCAGCGTAAAGGCACAGAAAAAGCGGAGGGCAAGATAAAAGGTGGCGGCACTTCGTTGGCCCGAAAAGCAGTCTGTACGGGGGTTGGAGACGGCACTCAATGCATGCATAGGCGTGCCTTGCACAGCGCAAACGCCCGCCATTTCTGGCTTTGGCGCGTGCCTAACACTCCTCATTGCGATCAGTTTGGAACAGACATTACCCCGGCCAGCCCGGCTTTAGAATTAGACCGTGGGCCGAATAACCGCCTGCTCGATGGCGGCGAAAGGAGTTTCGAGGACGGTATCAGCGCGGTTCAATACCAATCCGTAGCCAAGGTTTCTAAAGCAACCGCACCCCGTCACCTGCTCGCCCAACCATCAAGCAGCTCTGCTCAAGAAAGAAAATGGATTACAGCCCGATACCTCACCTTGGTGGTCGACCTTGATACCCAGGCCAAGGCACTGCGGGCTAGTCACCCTCGCTAATGAAGTTCAGCCGATTGACCATCCAAGGCAGGGCCGGTTGGCGCCGAACCCGGCGATACTTCCCCCTGGCGAAGTAGTAGGTATCGAGGGACTCAAAGCAACGTTTTCGCCCCGCTACTGTGTAGGTGATCATGAACGCAAGCAGTGGCTTCACACGTTGGCTCCATTCACTCTCGATCACTGACAAGGTCTTCTGGAGGGTATCCAGCCTGGTGTATCCGATGAAGGTCTGGAAAACCGCTTGGTCAGCACGATCCGTTAGCTTCTTGAATTCGTTGATGCCACTGTGCGCCTGCACCCACTCCCACTCAACAAATGTCAGGTACTCACCGCCTGGATAGCGGAGGACGGCGTCAGTTCGCCCGCCGAACTCAAAGAGCGCTCTAGCGCCCAGAAGGGTCGCGCATTGCCTGACTACAAGACCTAGGTGGATCGTCCAGTCGGACCGACTGGCTATAGGTTCGTCAATGGATACCGGAAAATCCCGGTACCAGAGACAATTGAACAGGGCGATGAAGTCCCTTTCGATCCGCTTCATTCTTCAGCTCCCTAAATCCTCAATACGGCCTGAGATCCTCGATCCCATCGGACCACATATCCCAGCTAGTAACGACTTTGGCCAGCTCGATCATCTGCTCGATGTCGACGCCCCGCCTCATCGCCTCTACCACCTGCTGGTCGAGCCAGTGAGTATTTAGTTTGGGAAGCCTTTTCCGGAGTACACCCGCCAAGTAGGCCCTGCGGGGCTGCAGGGTCCCCTGAAGCTCGACCAGCTTCATCGAGAGGGCATCAAAGGCGTTTTCAGCCTGGCTGTCGAAACCGGAACTTGTCATTAACGCCTCAATCCCCCGCAGAACGCCGGCCGCACCATATCGCTTCGCCAGCTTCTGCATGCGATCCTCACCCACCTTAGTTAGGTATCGAGGCTTGATCAGTTTGTTGTAAGCCACTATCGACACATCATGGGACACGGCTGGAGACACCAGATCCGGTACAGCACCGGCAATTCGGGTCAGTGCTAGTTGCAGGTAAGGCAACTGAGCTGGCTCCAGGCTGGCCAGGCTACCTTCAAGAACAGCCAAAGCATTGCGCACGTCGTCCGGCAAATACATGCCGGCGAGGTTCTGTGAAAGGGTCGGATGAACAGGAACACCCCAACCCTCAAGGCGCCGCTCTAGAGCTTCCCGCTCCACCGACTCGATCGCTTGAAGGACGACCTTTAGCGCCGGGATGAAGCGATCCCAGGACCAGTCATCACCGCCAAAGTAGAATTCTTCATCGGGAGACATCCGACCAGCATCAACCAGGAACCGTGCAAATACCTGCGGGTCCAGAACCTCGAAGGCAGCGCTAGGCAGCTCTAAATAGCTGTCATAGGATGGATTCTCTTCGAAGAGCTCAGCCAGCTCTTTCACAACATCAGCAGGCAAATCGATACAAACAAAAGGCAGAAAGGTCAGTAGAAGCTTCTTGCGGCCAGCGCCGGCTGGCAGCCACTCGATCAGTTGATCAGCAAAGCTCGCCTCCCAGAAATACATGCTGCCCCAACAGCCATTTATGAAATGCCCCGTCTCATGGTCTAAGCCTAAGTACCGGAACAGGGGTTCAGCCACGCAATAGGACCTGCACAAAGAATCATAGGATTTGTCGGTGGCGAGAAAGTCCGCAGCCAGGAGCACTGCGCTGGAATCCTTATCGTGCAATGCCATTAACAATTTCACTTCTGGCCGGTTGAGACTCCGCTGTTTCAACTCTGCTGGGAGACAATCCAGAAGCATGGGCGATGTGGTGTAGATCGCCGCATTGGACACGGTTTCCTCAAGATGCGGATCCGTTGCATAGCGCCTGCAAAGGTTATCCACGACTGATCGCATGACATCCGGATCGCCCAGTTCATAAGCAACTATGAACGGGAGAGCCAGCAAGGGACTGGTATCAAGCTGAATCCCGCTCAGCCGTTCTTTCATTTCGGCCTTTATGGCCGCGGCGGCAACCGCATCGTTGCGCGAGCGGTAGTAGTCCTGCAGCAGTGGGTACAGCCTCAAAGGCGAGGCATGCAACGAATCAAGAGCCTCTAGGTCAGCACATGCCGATTCAAAGAGATCGTTTTCCCCCACGCCCAGCCCTCGTGGGCTCATTCGCTGGAATAGGTAGGCACAACCCACAATCGTCATCACCAGTTCTTGACGAGCGAGACTGCATTCCTTGGCACGCAGGTAAATAGCAACCAAGGCCTTGTTCGTTTCAGGGGTTCGATTACCTGCCAGTACAGCTTGACTAACACCTAACAAGTGCAGATGAAGGCCATTGGGGGAAGCCTCTTCAATCCCCTGCCCCATCAGGTCCATGGTAAGAGAGTCGCCCGAACTGAGTATGCAATACGCCAGCTTCTCCCGCCGCGCGGGACTATCAACCTCTAGGGTCGAGTAGATCTCCCTGGCCTCAGCCCAACGCCGAGACACAAACAGGCGATCAGCGTCGGCCTCTGCTCCATCACCCGTTATGAGGATTGGAGTGCCAACCGCCCTGATGGCGTCGAAATAGCTTAGCGGGGAAGAGATTTGCTGCTGAGTCATACCATTTGAGCTCACGTAAGGGGCATTCCAGGGCGCAGAGAATGGAATGCTGTATCAGACCGGAGCCAACTATTACCACAAAGCGCCAAGCACCTAGCATGCAGGGGATCCATCGAAGTCTTTAGTCAGCAGCATTCTTATAGCTCCGGATGGGGCACCAACCCAGCCAAACACTTCACTCCTCCGCCCCAGGTAGACGGGAGTTGCGCTGAGCCATCTCGAACAAAGCACTCATGCCGGCAACGGTTAGCCTCTCATCGGCTAGACGGAATGCAATCCAGGCCTGACATTGTGATGTAGGCCCGGCTGATGCAGGTGGTCTCGATGCTACTTGCTAGCTCTCGCAATGACTTCTTTCAACGCGCCATCAATGAGAACGAGTAAATCGCGCCGGGGCTTGCACTCCTGATATCCATTCAGAATACCAATGCGCACAGCCGTAATGGCATCTACAGCCTCCTGATGCGTCTGGCACTCTTCGACCCCCGCGACGTAGTAGAGCGTCTCCTCAATCTCACGGGTGATATTCCCTTTGTGCTCTGCGTAAGCCCAGTCTTCTAGAAGTGAGCGAGCATTGTTGAGCCTGTCGTAGACCCTGCCAGTAATGCCTGCTTTCTTGACCGAGCTACTGCAGAGCTTCTGAAAAATCGGTCCGATCGTAGAGTGAACTTCCAGCGGCATGGGCCGGGCTGGGCGCCAAAGAGAAGGCACACCAGGTGCGCCACCGTAAGGAGTCGCTCCATTACGGTCACCGTATGCCGGGAACGGCCTGGACTTCCTCTTTTTGCCGCTGACGGCCCGGGTGGGGCTGATGAACTGGCTGAAGTAGTTATCTGAATGAAGCTTGCGAGGCAGAAGATTATTTTCAGTGAAATCCATCAGTTGGTGCTGCAGTCTCTCGAGCAATGCTGAGCTCTGAGAGATGAGATAAGGGATGGACTGACCAGGATAATAAAGCCCCGGCCAAGCCGGCTGAACCACCTTAAGATTGTGTTCAACAAACCAGTCCGTACGCGCCTGGCTGGAGCGATGTAAGTAAGGCTCGTCTAGGACAACCCACTCAGTGGATTGCGGATCAATCCACCATGACGCATGGTCAGCACCGGGCAAGCGGTGCATTAATTCCATTTTCTCGAAATGCGGCTTCAGATGGGCCGGAATCAATCCGGTGGTCTGGAGAAAGCTGAGGGTGTCTGCAGCGCGATGGAGCTCTTCGACAGCCCTTTCCTTGCTGCCAGTATCCTGAATTCGCTCAAGGTGATCTGCAGCCTCAAGCTTAAATCCTTTCAGGTTACGACAGTAATGCACCTGGCGAGAGGTCACGAGGTCAGTCAGCGGCTTGGACAGAACCACCTGCATCGTTTCACGCCCAGCATTCACGGGCGTACTTTGACGGTCCCGCCAGTAAGCGCTGATGTAGACGACGTAGCTGAGCGATGAGGTCTGAGCAATAGCCCGTTTGGCATGAATGAAGTTTTGGAAGCCCGCCTTTTGAGCCGCCTCTTCAAGTGCCTGAGTATGAGGAATACCGAATTCGCGCTTGATTGCTTTAGCAAGGCGCTTGATACCGTCTACGGTAGACGGAGGGGTGACGATGGTAACCATGAAATTCTCCCGGCCTTTGTCGCAGCGTCACCCGTCTCCGCAAGCCTAAGACCGAAGATTTCATAGTCGGTCATGCTTCTACAAGGCAGTGCCGTTTCCAGCTTTAAAGACGGGTGTCATACGCCTGCCGGGGCGCCTAAATATCCTAGCAACATGAAAAGGTACGGCTCAAGCCCTTTTTTAAACGACCAAGTAGACCCGCCAAACTGGCCGAAGTTGGCTGCCAGGCAGTTTTCTCAAAGGGCAAGCCGTACTTATGCGGGCTAATGACCTCTGGGCCAAAGTTCGCAACGCGCCCCCCAGAACGGAGCGGGAGCTACAACACTGCCTGGGCCGGAAGCAGCCCATACACCAGGCTACGCCACAGCAAGTTGCCTCACCTGGTATTGAAACCCACTATCTCCCCGTGGAGCGTAATCATGGAGATAGAGATGGATACTTCTTCGCGTACTACCGAGGCTCTCGATACCGCCTCTGACCATTCCCTCCCCTTACCGGGCACGGAAGACTACGAGTCGCTTCCGCAGTTCCCGAAGGGCAGTCCCCTGCCCTTCCGGCGCACAATTCGCAAGCATGAGCTGAGACAGATCGTCCCCCTGGCTGAATCCACGATCTACGAAATGGAACGTCGCGGTGAGTTCCCCCGGCGCTTCAACCTGACAACGCGTTGTGTGGTCTGGGATCTGGCCGAGGTGGAGGCCTGGATCGAGGAACGCAAGCGGGCGCCTCGGGGCAATATCAGCAAGCCGGATGTTTATCTAAGGAAAACCCGCCCAGTCCGGGCGGGCTCAAACCAAGCATGAAGTCGGCGCCGACCTCATCCGACAAGGGCTTGCAGTTCCTTGAAGGCCGGGCGAGTGAGCCGTCGTTCTTCCTTGGCCAGGTTGACCTGCAGGGCTACCTGAGCCACATCCAAGACACCGCTAGGCAGCAAATAGCTACCTTTGGCCTGCAGCCAGGTCAGCACGTCCGCCAGGTGCCAGATCGACGCACTGCCCTCATGCACCGGCGTAGGGAAGCTGCTCGGATAAGCTAACATCAGCTTGCGCATATTCTGGCGCGACACGCCGACGATCTCCGCCACATCGGTGAGACCGACCAAATCCGGTGCCACCTCGATCAGCCTTGCCGACGGTACGGCACTCCGCACGTCGGCAAGGGCACTGCGTACAGCAGCCTCAGCGCTCTCCGCTTCACGGGTGAACTCCAGCGCCAGCCGGCCTGGCTGGCCAATGCCGATCAGGGCATCGTCGCAGCCGGCCTCGCCGAGGCGCTCTACCAACGCTTCCGGGTCACGGTCATCGTCGGTCAGTTGGTATTTCAGGGTGAAGATATATTCCATAGCGCTACTCCTCTGCACCCTCAGCGATCTGCCGCTGTTTACGGTGCGTGGTGCAGTTGTCGACGACGCGCCGAAGGGCACGCGCATGGTTGCCTGGGTTCTTCGGTGTGCTCCACACGCTGGTGATGCAGAACTCGCCGCAGCGACACTCTTCATCGTTGTAGGGGCAGTAGATTCGTCCCCACGCGTGACTACCACCCAGCTCTATGCGCCAGCCCTGCTCTTCGGCATGTTTGAGTGCTTCTTCGACCTCTTTCTTCGAGTGAGAAGGACGGGTCATCAGTGATCTCCAGTATTCGCATGACGGGCAAGGTTGTCAACTGACAACCTTTCGCTTTCCTTAAACCGTGGCACTCAACACCGGCACTACAACGCTGTCCGGCAGCAGTTGGGGAACATGAGTGCGGCCATCGATCCAAGCGTCGATCATGTCCGCCCACTCCTGCAGCATGTGCCGGCGCTGCTCCGCGTACTCGGCCTTGTTGTAGACCGAGCGCGAGGAGCGGCCATCTTCGTGAGCCAGGCATTTCTCGATCCAGTCGCCGTTGAAGCCCACCTCGTTGAGCAGCGTGGAGCCAGTCCTGCGAAGGTCGTGGACGGTGAACGGCTCCAACGGCAGGCCTGCTTCCTTCGCACGGGAGGCAATGAGCTGGGTGATGCGGTTCAGGGTGGCGTGCGACATGCAACGGTAGATGTCATAGCGCGAGGGCAACACATACCGGGAACCGGCCGCACAGGTGTGCAGGGCCACGAAGATGTCCAGGGCCTGGCGCGACAGGTAGACAACATGCGGGTTACGCCCCTTCATCCGCTCCTTGGAGATCGTCCAGGTGGCGTTCTCGAAGTCCACCTCGTCCCAGGTTGCCTCGATCAGCTCGCTCTTGCGTACCAAGGTCAGCAGCACCAGCCGCAAGGCCAGCTTGATCGTGGGATACGCGGCGATTGTCTCCAGTTGATGGAAGGCCAGCCGAATTTCGGTCGGGCTCAGCGCCCGGTCCTTCGGCGCGAAAATAGCGATGGAAGACGCCTTAACGTCGTCAGCCGGATTCTCGACCTTCTCGCCATGCAAGATCGCGAACGCGTAGACCTGTTTCACGATGTCGCGAATATGGACCGCAGTTGCCGGCGCCCCTCGAGCCTTTACCTTGGCACACAGGGCTCGCAGATCGTCAGGGGTGATTTCGGTCAGCAGCCGGTTCTCGAAGACCGGCAGGATGTCGCGGTCGATGATGCTTTTACGCATCGCACGCGTGCTGTCGGCCATGCGCGCACCGGCCAACCACTTCGTCAGCGTTTCACCGAAATTCTTGGCGGCGTTCAGGCGCCGCTTAGCGCGCTGCTTCTCCAGGGAGGGAGACTTGCCCAGGGCGACCATGCGCTTGGCATCGAGCAGCTTCTCGCGCGCCATGGCCAGGGAAATGCCAGTTGGCCCATAGCGGCCGATGGTCAGCGTTTCTCGGCGCCCATTGAGACGGTAGTCGTAGCGAAAGGTGACGGTACCGGTAGGCGATACCGTCACGTACATACCATCGCGGTCGAAAGCCTTGTACAGCTTGGACTTGGGCTTGAGATTGCGCAGTTTGGTATCAGTAAGCATCGAGGTTTTTACTCCTGTTCATGACGGCTTTTACCGTCAAGGGTCAGGAGACCTGTTGATGCCGGGAAAGCCGCACGGGGCAAGCTTTCCCAAGGAGCGATTTACCGTCAAAGACCGGTTTTGTCCGGATAGTAAACAGAACGGTCTCAATCCGACCGCTGTTTACTACCGTCCCCGCTACCGCCAATCCGTTCTGCTAGTCGGCGATAGGCCTCGATAACCATTGCAACGAATTTTCTTTTAAATCAACACGTTGCAACTGGCTATCGATACATCTCAATGAGCCCAGAAGGACCCTACATCACTCCCACTCGATGGTCGCCGGCGGCTTGCTCGACACGTCGTAGGTGACGCGGGAGATGCCTTCGATCTCGTTGATGATGCGGTTGGAGACGGTCTCCAGCAGCTCGTAGGGCAGGTGCGCCCAGCGAGCGGTCATGAAGTCGATGGTTTCCACCGCACGCAGGGCGACGACCCAGGCGTAGCGACGGCCGTCACCGACCACGCCGACGGACTTCACCGGCTGGAACACGACGAAGGCCTGGCTGGTCTTTTGGTACCAGTCTGCCTTGTGCAGTTCTTCGATGAAGATGTGGTCGGCGCGACGCAGCAGGTCGGCATATTCCTTCTTCACTTCGCCGAGGATACGCACGCCCAGGCCCGGGCCGGGGAACGGGTGGCGATAGACCATGCTGTAGGGCAGGCCCAGCTCCAGGCCGATCTTGCGCACTTCGTCCTTGAACAGCTCGCGCAGCGGCTCGACCAGTTCGAACTGCATGTCTTCCGGCAGGCCACCGACGTTGTGGTGGGACTTGATCACGTGGGCCTTGCCGGTCTTGGCGCCGGCCGACTCGATCACGTCGGGGTAGATGGTGCCCTGGGCGAGGAACTTGATGCCCTGCAGCCTGGTGGCTTCCTCATCGAACACTTCGATGAAGGTACGACCGATGATCTTGCGCTTCTCTTCCGGGTCGGCAACGCCAGCCAGGCGGGAGAGGAACTTCTCTTCAGCGTTGGCGCGAATCACGCGTACGCCCATGTTCTCGGCGAACATGGCCATCACGTGATCGCCCTCGTGCAGGCGCAGCAGGCCGTTGTCGACAAAGACGCAGGTCAACTGATCGCCGATGGCGCGGTGCAACAGGGCCGCCACCACGGAGGAGTCCACGCCGCCGGACAGGCCCAGCAGCACCTTGGACGAGCCCACCTGGGCACGCACGGTGGCGATGGCGTCTTCGACGATGTTGGACGGGGTCCAGAGGGCGGCGCAGCCGCAGATGTCCAGCACGAAGCGGGAGAGGATGCGACCGCCCTGCTTGGTGTGGGTCACTTCCGGGTGGAACTGCACGCCGTAGTAGGCACGATGATCGTCGGCCATGGCGGCGATCGGGCAACTCGGGGTGCTGGCCAGGATGTGGAAGCCGGCCGGCATGTCGGTGACCTTGTCGCCGTGGCTCATCCACACATCGAGGCCGAGTACGCCGTCGTCATCGACATGGTCTTCGATGCCGTTCAGCAGGCGGGCCTTGCCCACCACGTCAACACGGGCGTAACCGAATTCGCGCAGGTCGGAACCCTGCACCTTGCCGCCCAGTTGCTCAGCCATGGTCTGCATGCCGTAGCAGATGCCGAACAACGGCACATTGAGGTCGAACACGGCCTGCGGCGCGCGCGGGCTGTCGGCTTCGTGCACCGACTCGGGGCCACCGGCGAGGATGATGCCGCGCGGGGCGAAGGCGCGGATCGCCTCGTTGCTCATGTCGAACGGGTGGATCTCGCAGTACACGCCGATCTCGCGCACGCGGCGGGCGATCAGCTGGGTGTACTGGGAACCGAAGTCGAGGATCAGGATCCGGTGGGCGTGAATGTCTTGGGACATGGCCATCTCTCGTTACGGAATTCACAAACGACACGGGGCTGAATCGAACAGCCCCGTGACACGTTAGGGTCTGTTGACGTTTCGGCGCAGCCGCGAGCGAAACGTCAACAGACCCTTATTCAGTCAGCCTCAACCGACGCGGTAGTTCGGGGCTTCCTTGGTGATCTGCACGTCATGGACGTGGGACTCGGCCATGCCGGCGCCGGTGATGCGCACGAACTGCGGCTTGGTACGCATCTCTTCGACAGTAGAGCAACCGGTGTAGCCCATGGAGGCACGCAGGCCGCCCATCAGTTGGTGAACGATGGCGGTCAGGGTGCCCTTGTAGGGAACGCGGCCTTCGATACCTTCCGGAACCAGCTTCTCGGCACCGGCCGAGGAGTCCTGGAAGTAACGGTCGGACGAGCCCTGGGACTGCGCCATGGCGCCCAGCGAGCCCATGCCGCGGTAAGCCTTGTAGGAACGCCCCTGGAACAGCTCGACTTCGCCCGGAGCCTCTTCGGTACCGGCGAACATGGAGCCCATCATCACGCAGGAAGCACCGGCCACGATGGCTTTGGACAGGTCACCGGAGAAGCGGATACCGCCGTCGGCGATCAGCGGGATACCGGAACCGGCCAGCGCGGCAGCGACGTTGGCGATGGCGGAGATTTGCGGCACACCAACGCCGGCAACGATACGGGTGGTGCAGATGGAGCCCGGGCCGATGCCGACCTTGACCGCGTCAGCACCAGCCTCGGCAAGGGCCTTGGCGGCGTCGCCGGTGGCGATGTTGCCGCCGATCACCTGTACGTGCGGGTAGGTGTCCTTGACCCAGCGTACGCGCTCGATCACGCCCCTGGAGTGGCCATGGGCGGTGTCTACCACCACCACGTCGACGCCAGCGGCAACCAGTGCGGAAACGCGTTCGCCGGTGTCGGCGCCGGTGCCCACTGCAGCGCCTACGCGCAGACGGCCCAGGTCATCCTTGGACGCCAGCGGGTAGGTCTTGGCCTTCTCGATATCGCGGAAGGTCACCAGGCCGCGCAGGTAGAAGTTCTCATCGACCACCAGCATCTTCTCGATGCGGTTCTCGTAGAGCTTGACCTTCATCTCTTCCAGCGGGGTGCCTTCACGGGCGGTGACCAGCTTGTCTTTCGGCGTCATGATCGCGGCGACAGTGTCACCGACGTTCGGCTTGAAGCGCAGATCGCGGCCGGTCACGATGCCCACCAGCTCGCCTTCATCCACGACCGGGAAGCCGGAGAAGCCGTATTCACGGGCAATCTGCAGCAGCTCGATGATCTTGGTGGAGGGGGTGACGGTCACCGGGTCACGGACGATAGCAGTCTCGTGACGCTTGACCTTGCGCACCTCGGCAGCCTGCTGCTCGATGGTCATGTTCTTGTGGATGATGCCAATGCCGCCTTCCTGGGCCATGGCGATGGCCAGGCGGGCTTCGGTCACGGTGTCCATCGCCGCGGAAACCAGCGGGATGTTCAGTTCGATGCCGCGGGTCAGGCGGGTCTTGAGGCTGACATCCTTGGGCAGAATCTCGGAATAACCCGGGATCAGGAGAACGTCGTCGAAGGTCAGGGCTTCTTGGCTGATGCGCAGCATGGCGGGGGCTCCCAGGCGGGAAAATTGGAAGCGCGCCATTATAACGAGGCCTGGGCCTCCGCTCAACGCAGCCGATGGGCTGCAGATCGGGTTTCTTGTGGTAGGAGCGAATTTATTCGCGAAAGGGCCGTACCACCGTCCCAAAAGGGACGAGGGGGCAGGTCCCCGACCCGTTTCGCGATTGAAATCGCTCCCACCAGTCAGCCGTCCGTCCGCACCTGACGCACGGCGAACCCCAGCCGCTCGGCGAACGCATCGAGAAATGCCCGGGTAAAGGCGGTCTCGCCCCAGCCGTTGAAGATGAAGCCGAGGTTGGAAAAGCCGCAAGGCTGCAAGAACAGAAAGCCGTTGATGTCGTCCTCGAAGCCGCACTCCGGGCAACTGAAGTTATCCGTGCGCCCCGGCCACCAGTCTTCCAGGCTTTCGAAAAGAGGCTCGCCAACCTCCTTGCGGCACTCAGGGCAACCCGCTTCGTTGAGAAAATTGCGGGTAGGCGTATAGATGCAGCGCTTGTCCACCAGCTCCAGCCCACGTACCGGCAGGCCGAACGGCAGGCGATCCGGATGCTCCACCACGTTCCGCGCACCGGGGGCGATGGCGTAGGCCATGCGATTGCCACGCAGGCCGCACGTGCTCGGCAGCGGCTCGACCACCTCGCGCTGCGCCAGCCAGCGCAACATGCGTCCGGCCAGGGCCTGGTGGCCGGGCACGCTGGAAACCTGCGGCACGATGATCAACTGGCTCGATTCCATCTCTGGCCTCCTGCAACGGTGAAAACGGCGCGCAGCTTAACTGTCGCACCCCACTCGTCAACTATGGCGCATGGCGACAAAGCCATTATCATTTCCGCCCATGATCAACGATCCCTTCCAACGGCTCGGCCTCGACCGCGAGGTGCTGACCGTCAGCCAGCTCAACCAGCGCGCCCGCCATCTATTGGAGGACGTGTTCCCGCAGGTCTGGGTGGAGGGCGAGATTTCCAACCTTGCCCGTCCCGCCTCCGGCCACCTGTATTTCACCCTCAAGGATGCCCAGGCGCAGGTCCGCTGCGCCCTGTTCCGGCAGAACGCCCAGCGCGTGCGCCAGGCCCTGCGCGACGGCATGGCCGTGCGCGTACGCGGCAAGGTCTCGCTGTTCGAGGGTCGAGGCGATTACCAGTTGATCGCCGATGCCGTCGAACCAGCCGGCGACGGCGCCCTGCGCCTAGCCTTCGAGGCGCTGAAGGAAAAGCTCGCCGCCGAAGGCCTGTTTGCCGCCGAGCGTAAGCGCCCCTTGCCCGGCCATCCACAACGCATCGGCATCATCAGCTCGCCCACCGGCGCAGTGATCCGCGACATCATCAGCGTGTTCCGCCGCCGCGCGCCGCACGTACAGCTGACCCTGGTCCCCACCGCCGTGCAGGGCCGCGAGGCCACCGCGCAGATCGTCCGTGCGCTGGCCCTGGCCGACGCCCAGGGATTCGACGCGCTGATCCTGGCCCGGGGCGGCGGTTCCCTGGAAGACCTCTGGTGCTTCAACGAAGAAGCCGTGGCCCGCGCCGTAGCCGCCTGCCAGACGCCCATCGTCAGCGCCGTTGGCCATGAAACAGATGTATCCATCAGTGACTTCGTCGCCGACGTACGCGCCCCGACGCCCTCCGCCGCGGCCGAGCTGCTCGCCCCCGACGCCAGTGACCTGCAGCAGCGTCTCGATGGCCTTCACCGCCGCCTGATCCTGCGTCTGCGCGAACACCTGACCCGCGAACGCCTGCGTCTGGACGGGCTGTTCCGGCGCCTGCGCCACCCCGGCGAACGCTTGCGCCAGCAGGCCCAGCGTCTGGATGACCTGGACATGCGCCTGCGCCGTGCCTTCGAGCGCCAGCAGCAGATACGCCACGAGCGCCTGGCACGCCTGGACACCCGCCTGGCCGCGCAACACCCCGGCCGCACTCTGGCCCTGCTGCGGCAAAAGCTCGACAGCCTGGCCGATCGCCTGCGCCGCGCCGCCCGCGACGCCCTCAAGGACCGTCGCCAGCGCCTTGACGCGCTGGCCCAGACCCTGCACGTGGTCAGCCCCCTGGCCACCCTCGGACGCGGCTACAGCATCCTGCTCGACGAACGCGGCCAAGCCGTCCGCTCCGCCAGCCAGACCCGCCCCGGCCAGCGCCTCAAGGCACGACTCGGTGAGGGTGAACTGGACGTGCGCGTCGAGGACAACCACCTCACCCCCGTAAACCTCTCCCTGCTGGACTGACCATGCGCCTGTTTGCCGCCCTGCTCTTCTGCCTCGCCCTCCCCGCCCATGCCGAAGGCTTCATCACCCGTCTGTTGAACAAGCCGGTACCGGGCGGCGTGGCGGTGGTCCAACTTGGCAACGGCGCCGAAGCACCCACGGCGCGCTATCAGGGCAAGCCCGTGCTGGTGGTCAAGGAGGACGGCCGCGACTGGATCGCCATAGTCGGCATTCCACTGGGCGCCAAGGCCGGCAAACAGCAGATCGAGGTAAATGACGGACGCAAGCTGGCTTTCAGCGTCGGTCCGCGCACCTACCGTGAGCAGCGCATCAAGCTGGCCAACACCCGCCAGGTGAACCCGCTGCCCGAAGACCTCAAGCGCATCGACCGCGAACTGGCCGAGCAAACCGCTGCCTACCGCCGCTTCAGCCCCGGCACACCAAGCAACCTGCTGTTCGACAAGCCGGTGAACGGTCCGCTCTCGAGCCCCTTCGGCCTGCGCCGCTTCTTCAATGGAGAGGAGCGCAACCCGCACTCCGGACTGGACTTCGCCGTGGGCGCCGGCACGCCGATCAAGGCTCCGGCTGCGGGCAAGGTGATCCTGATCGGCGACTACTTCTTCAACGGCAGGACGGTATTCGTCGATCACGGCCAGGGCCTGATCAGCATGTTCTGTCACATGTCGAAAGTTGACGTAAAACCCGGCCAGCAACTGCCCCGCGGCGGCGTGGTCGGACGCGTCGGCGCCACCGGCCGCGCCACCGGGCCGCACATGCACTGGAACGTCAGCCTCAACGACGTACGCGTCGACCCGGCCATTTTCATCGGTGCCTACAAGCCCTGAGATACATCCGCGCTTACAGCCTGGGTTTGGACCAGAAAGGTAGATTTGTTATGGTCCGGCGCTTTCCGGGGCCCGCCCCGCTCACTGGATAGATCAAGGGAGCAGCCCATGCAAAGCGAACTGAGCCACTGGCTGACCTGGCTACGGCAGCACGACGAACTGCACACAGTCGTCTCCACCAGCGTCCTCATCCTCCTGGCCTGGGTGTCGAACTGGATAGTCCGGCGCATCCTCCTGCGCGGCCTGTTCCGCCTCACCGGTGCACAGGTTCAGGACCACGGCCTGATCAAGCGCCTGGCCAACGTGGTACCCGCCCTGGTGCTGGCCGGCGGCGTACAGGTGGTGCCGAACCTGCCAGGGCCCTTGGTGGAAGTGGTCACCAACGTTTGCGCCGCGTTCATCATCCTCACCGTCGCCCTGGCCCTGAGCGCCGCGCTGAACATCGTCAGCAGCCTCTACCAGCGACGCGCGGATGCCCACCTGCGCCCCATCAAGGGCTATGTGCAGGTGCTGAAGATCGCCATCTTCGCCATCGCCACCATCCTGATGATCGCCGGCCTGATCGACCGCTCGCCGCTGATCCTGCTGTCGGGGCTCGGCGCCATGGCCGCGGTCCTGCTACTGATATTCCAGGACACCCTGCTGTCCCTGGTGGCCAGCGTGCAGATCACCTCCAGCGACATCATCCGCGTCGGCGACTGGGTGGAGATGCCGCAACTGAACGCCGATGGCGACGTGATCGACATCGCCCTGCACACCGTGAAGGTGCAGAACTGGGACAAGACCATCACCACCATTCCCACAAAACGCTTCATCACCGATTCGTTCAAGAACTGGCGCGGCATGCAGGAGTCCGGTGGCCGCCGGATCAAACGCTGCCTCTACCTGGACCAGAACAGCGTGCGCTTCCTGGCGTCGGAAGACGTCAGCCGCCTCCATGACTTCCGCCTGCTCGACAGCTACCTCACGGTCAAGCAGAGCGAGCTGCTTTCCTGGAACAGCCAGCTGGAGGAAGACGAGCGCCTGCCGGTCAATAGCCGCCAACTGACCAACATTGGTACCTTCCGCGCCTATGTGGAGCACTACCTGCGCGAGAACCAGGACATCCGCAAGGACATGACCCTGCTGGTGCGGCAGATGGCCCCGACCGCCGATGGTCTGCCACTGGAGCTCTACTGCTTCACCAACACCACGGCCTGGGCCCGCTACGAGGCCATCCAGTCCGACATCTTCGATCACCTGCTGGCGATACTTCCGGAGTTCGGCCTGCGCGTGTTCCAGCACCCCAGCGGCGCGGACATGCGAGCGCTGCGCCTGCCGCCCCAGCAATGACAACGCAGCTGCCCGCGAACTGCCCGGCAAAGGGCATTTCGCGGGCTGGCCACCCCACCCCAGAGCAGGCGCGCAATCATCCCTAGAAAATGTCACCAATTACGCAATAATTTCCCCAACTGCAAAATCTTGCGCTTTTTTTCACCATTTTATTAACGATGCTTGCCATATTCACTCACGATGAATAGGGTTAGCCCTTATGAAAACTGCACACACCCTCATCCTTCTGCGTCAACACGCCTGCCTGCGACTGGTCAGCCCACGACTGCGTGGCTGAATCCCACCTCCGCTGCATCCGCCGACTTCTATGCCTGGCCGCTCCACCACGGCCCGCAGTAAAAAGGATTTGCCCATGAGCATGCTGAAAGACCCGTCCCGCAAGTACCGCGCCTTCCCCGCCATCAACCTGCCGAATCGCACCTGGCCGTCGAAGACCATCACCGAAGTGCCGATCTGGTGCAGCTCCGACCTGCGTGACGGCAACCAATCGCTGATCGAGCCGATGGATGCGCAGAAGAAGATGCGCTTCTTCAAGACCCTGGTGCAGGTGGGCCTGAAGGAAATCGAGGTGGCCTTCCCCTCCGCTTCGGATACCGACTTCAACTTCGTCCGCGAGCTGATCGAAGGCGGCCACATTCCGGATGACGTGACCATCCAGGTACTGACCCAGGCCCGCGAAGACCTGATCACCCGTACCTTCGAGTCCCTGCGTGGCGCGAAGAAGGCCATCGTCCACGTCTACAACGCCACCGCGCCGTCGTTCCGCCGCATCGTCTTCAACCAGGACAAGGCCGGCGTGGTCGACATCGCCACCAGCGCCGCCAAGCTGATCAAGAAGCTGGCCGCCGAGCAACCGGGCACGGACTGGACCTTCCAGTACTCACCGGAAATCTTCAGCTCCACCGAGCTGGAGTTCGCCGTCGAAGTCTGCGATGCGGTAATCGACGTCTGGCAACCGACTCCCGAGAAGAAGATCATCCTCAACCTGCCGGCCACCGTGGAATGCGCCACGCCGAACGTGTACGCCGACCAGATCGAATGGTTCGGTCGCCATGTCAGCCGTCGTGACTCGGTGATCATCAGCCTGCACACCCACAACGACCGCGGCACCGGCGTTGCCGCCACCGAGCTGGGCCTGATGGCCGGCGCCGACCGCGTGGAAGGCTGCCTCTTCGGCAACGGCGAGCGCACCGGCAACGTCGACCTGGTGACCCTGGCGCTGAACATGTACACCCAGGGCCTGCACCCGCAACTGGACTTCTCCGACATCGATGCCGTGCGCAAGGTGGTCGAGGAGTGCAACCAGCTGCCAGTCCACCCGCGTCACCCCTACGTGGGCGACCTGGTCCACACCGCATTCTCCGGCTCCCACCAGGACGCCATCCGCAAGGGCTTCGCCCAGCAGGAGGAAGGCGCCCTCTGGGAAGTGCCCTACCTGCCGATCGACCCGGCCGACATCGGCCGCAGCTACGAGGCGGTGATCCGCGTGAACAGCCAGTCCGGCAAGGGTGGCATCACCTTCCTGCTGGAGCAGGAATACGGCATCAGCCTGCCGCGCCGCATGCAGATCGAGTTCAGCCAGGTGGTGCAGAAGGAAACTGATCGCCTGGGCCTGGAAATGACCGCCGAGCAGATCTACAAGCTGCTGGACGCCGAATACCTGCAAGCGACTACCCCGTTCACCCTGAAGGGCCATCGCCTGCAGGAAGAAAACGGCACCAGCGCCGTGGATATCGAAGTCCAGGTCAAGGGCGAAACCCAACACCTGCGCGGCATGGGCAAGGGCCCACTGGAAGCCTTGGTGGCCAGCCTGCCGGTGAAGGTCGAGATCATGGATTACTCCGAGCACGCCATTGGCTCCGGGACCAACGCCAAGGCTGCGGCCTACATCGAGCTGCGGGTCAACGGCGGCCGCGCCCTGCACGGTATCGGGGTCGACGAGAACCTCACCACGGCGAGCTTCCGCGCCCTGTTCAGCGCCCTCAACCGCGCCATGAGCCAGGCCGAGGCCGAAGCGGCCTGAGGCTGATGCTGCAATGAAAAACCCCGCCATCCGGCGGGGTTTTCTTTTATGGGGAAAACGCTGGTGCGCACAGAGCACCCTACGCAGAAGCCGTGCCGGTAGGGTGCGCCGTGCGCACCGCCATCCGGACCAGTCCGGCTATCCCTGTTGCTGCCAGTGGCACTTGCCCCAGGCACACATGGAGTCCAGCACCGGCTTCAGGCTCAAGCCATGCTCGGTCAGGCGATACTCGACCCGCGGAGGCACTTCGGCATAGACGGTGCGCGAGACAATGCCGTCTCGCTCCAGTTCGCGCAGCTGCTGGGTCAGCATCTTCTCGGTGATGCCCGGCACAAGCCGCTTGAGCTCGGAGAAACGCCGCGCCTCCGGGATCAGGTGGTAGACCAGCAGCGACTTCCACTTGCCGCCGATCACCGCCAGGGTGACTTCCACTGGCGTGTTGTAGACCCGCTCCCCCGCCACTAGCAGGTTGCCCTCGGCAGGAAGCGGCTTGTGTTCGCTCATGGCCTTCTCCGCTGTCAGAGGTGCAGGTCGAAACCGTCCGCGTCACGCATCGCAGGAAAGCGCTCGCGGTAGGCCGCCAGTTGTGACGCGGACAGACTGGCGATGAACACGCCATCGGCGTCTGCGGCATCCAGCAGGTGTTCGCCCTGGAAATCCAGAACCTGGCTATCGCCACTGTAACCATGGCCCTTGCCGTCGGTGCCAACGCGATTCACCGCCGCCACGTAGCAAAGGTTCTCGATGGCCCGCGCCGGCAGCAGACGATTCCAGTGATGGCGACGAGCCGCTGGCCAGTTGGCCGTGTAGAGCAGTAGATCGGTATCGTGCGGGTCGCGGCTCCACACCGGGAAGCGCAGGTCGTAGCAGATCAGCGGACGCACCCGCCAGCCCTTGAGCTCGAACAGCGCCTGGGTTTCGCCGGGAGTGTAGTGCTTGTGCTCACCGGCCATGCGGAACAGGTGGCGCTTGTCGTAATGCAGGACCTCGCCGTCCGGGCGAGCCCAGAGCAGACGGTTGCGATGGCTGCTGTCGGCGGCCTGGATGATGAGGCTGCCGATGACGACGGCATCCAGGCGCCTGGCCTGCTCGCACAACCAGGCATGGGTCGGGCCCAGTTCGGGCTCTGCCAGCGCCGCGGAGTCCATGGAGAAGCCGGTGGTGAACATCTCCGGCAGAACGATCAGGTCAGCCCCCTTCGCCTGCTCCAGCAGCGCTTCGAAGTGGGCATGGTTGGCAGCGCAGTCGTGCCAGGCCAGGGTGGTCTGCACCAGGGCCAGCTTGAGGTCGGGCAAGGTGGTCAGATCGCGCATAGTTTTTCCGCCGCCTGGCGCAGCGTCTCCTCACGTTTGGCGAAGCAGAAGCGCACCAGCCGCAGGTCCTTGGGCGGCTGCTGGTAGAACACCGAGACCGGAATGGCGGCCACGCCGTGTTCGCGGGTCAGCCACTCGGACATGGCCACATCGTCCAGGTCGTCGCGGATGGCGCTGTAGTCCACCAACTGGAAGTAGGTACCGGCGGCGCGGGTGAAACGGAATCGCGAGCCGGCCAGCAGGTCGCAGAACAGGTCACGCTTGCCCTGGTAGAAAGCCGGCAGCTCGGCCAGGTGCTCCGGGTGCGCGGCCATGAAGTCCGCCAGCGCCCACTGCAGCGGAGTGACACCGCAGAAGTTCACGTACTGGTGAACCTTGCGCAGTTCGGCGGACAGCGCCGGCGGCGCCACCACGTAGCCGGTCTTCCAGCCGGTGACGTGATAGGTCTTGCCGAAGGAGCTGACCACGAAGGCGCGGGCGTAGAGTTCGTCGTGGGCTAGCACGCTGACGTGGCTGACGCCGCCGAACACCAGGTGCTCGTAGACTTCATCCGACACCAGGTAGATGTCGCGGCCCCGGATCAGCTCGGCCAACTGATCCAGTTCGGCGCGGGAAATCAGCGCGCCGGTGGGGTTGTGCGGACTGTTGATAATGATCATGCGGGTACGCGGACTGAGCGCCTCGCGCATGCGCTGCCAATCGATGGAGAAGCCCGGCAGCGCCAGGGGCACATGCACGCAGCGGCCGCCGGCCAGCTCCACCGAAGGTTCGTAGCTGTCGTAGCAGGGATCGAGGACGATCACTTCGTCACCCGCGCGAACTACCGCCTGGATGGCGCAGAAGATCGCTTCGGTGGCTCCGGGGGTGATGGTCACCTCGCTGTCGGCGCTGACCTGGCGACCATAGAAGGTCGCGACCTTGGCCGCGACCTGCTCGCGCAGGGCCGGCAAGCCGGTCATGGGGGCGTACTGATTGTGTCCGGCGGCGATGTGCCGGCCTACCGCATCGCACAGGGCGGCTGGCGCGGAGAAATCCGGAAAACCCTGGGACAGGTTGATAGCGCCGACTTCAGCGGCGAGCTGGGACATGCGGGTGAAGATGGTGGTGCCGACGTTGGGCAGCTTGCTGGTGATCATTGCAATCCGGCTGTTGGCGACTGGGAAGTGGGTCATAGCTTAAGCCCTGAGGGGTTTCGCGACCACAGGGATGCCCCTGTAGGAGCGAGCTCTGCTCGCGAAACATTGTGCCTGCCCGATTGGCGAGCAGAGCTCGCTCCTACGAAAGACGCACTCCCCCGAAAGTGTGGCCCTGGAAAAGAAAAAGGGCGCTCAGGGCGCCCTCTTTCGTACCGGTCAATCAGCGCTTCTTGTCGCGACGCTTCTTATCGGCCTTCTTGTGGTGCGACATGAGGCGGCGCTTCTTGTTCACCTGCCGCTCGGTCAAGGTGTTCTTCTTGCCCTCGTAGGGGTTCTCGCCCCCCTTGTACTCGATGCGGATTGGCGTACCGACCAGTTTGAGCACGCGTCGGTAGGTGTTCTCCAGATAACGCGAGTAGGACTTGGGCACCGACTCGACCTGGTTGCCGTGGATCACGATAAGCGGCGGGTTGGCACCACCCAGGTGAGCGTAGCGCAGCTTGATGCGACGACCGTTGACCAGCGGCGGCTGGTGCTCCTGCACCGCGTCTTCAAGGATCTGTGTCAGGCGACTGGTGGGCCAGCGGGTGATGGCCGAGCGGAAGGACTCCTGCACCGATTTGTACAGGTGACCGACGCCGGTACCGTGCAACGCGGAGATGAAGTGGATATCGGCGAAGTCGACGAAGAACAGCCGGCGCTCCAGCTCGGTCTTCACATAGTCGCGCTCGCTGGGCTCCATGCCGTCCCACTTGTTCAGGGCGATGACCAGCGCACGGCCGGTTTCCAGCACGAAGCCGAGCAGGTTGAGGTCGTGCTCGACCACACCTTCGCGGGCGTCCATCACGAAGATCACCACGTTGGCGTCCTGGATGGCCTGCAGGGTCTTCACCACCGAGAACTTTTCCACCGCTTCGAAGATCTTGCCGCGACGGCGCACGCCGGCGGTGTCAATCAGGGTGTACTTCTCTTCATTGCGCTCGAAGGGAATGTAGATGCTGTCGCGCGTGGTACCCGCCTGGTCATACACGATCACCCGCTCTTCGCCGAGCATACGGTTGACCAGGGTGGACTTGCCAACGTTCGGGCGTCCGATGATGGCGATCTTGATGCCATCCTTCTCGCTCGGGCCGGGAATGCGCTTGGCTTCCTCGCCTTCGGCGACCACTTCGGCTTCGGCCCCTTCTTCTTCGTCGGCGCCATCGTCACGCGGGAACTCACCCAGGGCAGCCTGGAGCATCTGGGTGATGCCGCGGCCGTGGGCGGCGGCGATCGGCAGGGCGTCGCCCAGGCCCAGAGGGCTGAACTCGGCACGGGCGATGTCCGGATCGACGGTGTCGACCTTGTTGGCCACCAGGAAGCTGCGCTTGTTCCGCTTGCGCAGGTGCTCGGCAATCATCTGGTCGGACGCGGTCATACCGGCGCGGGAATCGACCATGAAGAGCACCGCATCGGCTTCTTCGATGGCTTGCAGCGACTGCTCGGCCATTTTCGCGTCGATACCTTCTTCATCGCCGGAAATACCACCGGTGTCGATGACGATGTAGGTGCGCCCCTGCCACTTCGCCTCGCCGTACTGGCGGTCACGGGTGAGACCTGCGTATTCGGCGACGATCGCATTGCGGGTCTTGGTCAGGCGGTTGAACAGGGTGGACTTGCCGACGTTGGGCCGCCCCACCAGGGCAATTACGGGAACCATGAGGCTCTCCACTCGTTATTTCAGAAAACACAAAGGCCGCTGCCGTTTGACGGCAGCGGCCGGATATCAGGCTTCAGCTTAGCGGATGGTCAGGCCGACCAGCTTGCCGCCGTTGCCAAATGCGTACATCCAGTCACCCACCACCAGCGGGCGAGCCCGCAGGCCGTCGCCGTCGACTTTCACGCGGCCGACGAAATGACCGTCCACCTGGCTCAGCAGGTGCAGGTAGCCTTCGAAGTCACCCACAGCCACATAGCTGGAGAAGACCTCCGGGGCCGACAGCTGGCGACGAGCCAGGGCGTCGTTGCTCCACAGGGCAGACGCCGAACGCTCGTCCACACCCTCGACGGTGCCGTTGGCCAGGCTCACGTAGACGTTACCAAAGCCCTGGGCCACGCCGACGTAGCTGGATGCTTCGCGCTGCCAGAGCACGCGACCGCTTTCCAGGTCCAGCGCCGCAACCCGGCCCTGGTAGGTCACGGAGTAGAGCGTACCGCCGGACAACAGCAGGCCACCGTCGATGTCGACCACGCGATCCAGTTCGGAACGGCCCTGCGGAATGGCTACGCGCTGTTCCCAGATCGGGATGCCACGCTGGATGTCCAGGGCAAGCACCTTGCCAGTGGAAAGACCGGCAACGGCCAGGTTGTTGGTCACGATCGGCGCACCGGTACCACGCAGGGTCAGCACGGCCGGGGTGTTCTCGTAGATCCAGCGCTGGTTGCCGGTGGCGGCGTCGAAACCGAACAGGGTGTCGTTCTGGGTCTGCACGACGACCACATCACCGTTGTTGGCCGGCGGAGCCAGCACCTCGCCATTGACGCGGGCGCGCCATTTCTCTTCACCATTGGTGGCGTCGAGGGCGACCACTTCACCCTTGAGGGTGCCGAGCATGACCAGGCCGTAACCAACGCTCACGGCGCCGGAAACCGGCAGTTCGAGATCCTGCTTCCAGATCACGTCGCCATTGAAGCGATTGATCGCCATGACTTCGCCATTGACGTCGGCAGCATAGATGGTGTCGCCATCGACGGCGGGCACCAGCAGGTTGTAGGTCTCGCCCTGGCCATCGCCAACGGAGCGGCTCCACCCCTTGTCCAGCTTCACTTCTTCAGTGATGTCGGGCAGGTCTGCCGGCGGCAGTTCCTTCTTGCTGTTGCTGCTGCAGCCCACGGCCAGGACGGCCAGGGCCAGCACTGCGGCATTCTTCCAGCGCATCACGTCAAGCGTCCCCTTTTGCCAGGTCGTCGAGCTTCATCTGCAGACCGCCCACAGCGGCGTCTTCCGGTAGCGCGTCCTTGGCCTTCTGGTAGGCGGAGTGCGCGTCGTCGGTGCGACCCAACTGAACCAGCAGGTCGCCCTTGAGTTCTTCGCGGCTGGCGAGGAAAGCCTTGTCGGCATCACCGTCCAGCAGCTTGAGGGCATCCTCGGCCTTGCCCTGCGCAGCGAGCACGCGCGCCAGGCGCTGGCGAGCCAGTTCACCCAAGGTGGCGTCGGCGGGCTTGTCGAGCACGGACTTCAGTTCGGCGACAGCATCGTCCAGCTTGCCGGACTCGACCGCGACCTTGGCCACGAACAGGCTGCCGTACTGGGCGTAGTGGGTGCCGCTGAAATCGCTCTTCAGCTTGCCCGCGAGCTCGGCCACCTTGGCCGAATCCGGGGTACCGCTCGGATTCAGAGCAGTTTCCAGCAGTTGCTGGTAAACGATCGAAGCGCCCTGGGCCTGATTGGTTTCGTACTTCTGCCAGGCCTGCCAACCAAAGACCACTGCCAGCGCCAGCGCGCCGCCAGTGAGCATGGGTTTGCCGTTGCGCTGCCACCAGTCCCTGAACTGCGCAATCTGTTCTTCTTCAGTCTGCATGCTTAACCCCGTACTCCTGATCTTTGAATGCTCAAGCCTGCTTCAGGCAGGCAGCGAGATGCTCGGCCAGAGCATCCCAGGCAATGCTTTGTTGTTCGCTCTCGTCGCGAAGCGGCTTGCAACCTACCACGCGCTTGGCCAGTTCGTCGTCCCCCAGGATCAGTGCATAACGGGCACCACTCTTGTCGGCTTTCTTGAACTGGCTCTTGAAGCTGCCAGCACCGGCGTTGACCAGCAGGCGAACGCCCGGCAGGGCATCGCGCAGTCGCTCGGCCAGCTCCAGGGCGGCCAGCTCAGCGGGCTCGCCGAAGGCGCAGAGGTAAACATCAGCAGGGCTGTTCAGCTCTTCCGGCACCAGGCCAAGCGTTTCCAACAGCAGTACCAGACGCTCGACGCCCATCGCGTAGCCGACGCCCGGGGTCGGCTTGCCGCCGAACTGGGTGACCAGGCCGTCATAACGGCCGCCGGCACAAACTGTGCCCTGGGAACCCAGCTTGTCGGTCACCCACTCGAAGACGGTGCGGCTGTAATAGTCCAGGCCACGCACCAGCTTCTGGTTGATTTCGTAGCGAATGCCCACGGCATCCAGGCGCGCCTTGAGCCCCTCGAAGTGGGCCAGGGACTCTTCGTCGAGGTAATCGTGAAGGGTCGGTGCGTCCACCAGCAGGGCCTGAGTGCCGCCATTCTTGCTGTCGAGGATGCGCAGCGGGTTGGTGGTCAGACGGCGCTGGCTGTCTTCGTCCAGCAGGTCGTAGCGCTCCTGCAGGTAGGCCACCAGGGCATCACGGTAACGGGCGCGAGCTTCGCTCGAACCCAGGCTGTTCAGTTGCAGGGTCACGGCGTCGGCCAGGCCGAGCTTTTTCCACAGGCGCCAGGTCAGCACGATCAGTTCGGCGTCGATGTCCGGGCCAGGCAGGTTGAACACTTCCACACCCATCTGGTGGAACTGGCGATAGCGGCCCTTCTGCGGCTTCTCGTAGCGGAACATGGGGCCGGCGTACCAGAGTTTCTGGACCTGGCCACCGCCGGTCAGGCCATGCTCGAGCACGGCGCGTACGCAACCCGCGGTGCCTTCCGGGCGCATGGTCAGCGATTCTTCGTTGCGATCGAGGAAGGTGTACATCTCCTTGTCGACCACATCGGTGCCTTCGCCGATACCGCGGGCGAACAGCTCGGTGAACTCGAGGATCGGCAGGCGGATTTCCTTGTAACCGTAGACATCCAGCAGATCGGCTACGGTATTTTCCAGGTAACGCCAGGCGGGCGTCTGCTCCGGCAGGATGTCGTTCATGCCACGAATGGCTTGCAGGGTCTTGCTCACGTAGGTTCCTTGTTTCAGCTACGGGCGATCAGCGCCGCGTCAGCTTCGGCCTTGGCGGCCGCCTTTTCGCGGATGAGCCGTTCCAGCTCGTCCACCAGGTTGTCGTTGTTCAGCTTCTGCGCTGGCTTGCCGTCGATGTAGACCAGGTTGTTCGGGGTACCGCCGGTCAGGCCGATGTGGGCCTCCTTGGCTTCGCCCGGCCCGTTGACCACGCAGCCGATCACGGCCACGTCCATCGGTATCAGCAGGTCTTCGAGACGGCCTTCCAGTTCGTTCATGGTCTTGACCACATCGAAGTTCTGCCGCGAGCAGCTCGGGCAGGCGATGAAGTTGATGCCACGGGAACGCAGGTGCAGCGACTTGAGGATGTCGAAGCCGACCTTGACCTCTTCCACCGGGTCCGCGGCCAGGGAAATGCGGATGGTGTCGCCAATGCCGTCAGCCAGCAGCATGCCCAGGCCCACGGCGGACTTGACGGTACCGGAGCGCAGGCCGCCGGCCTCGGTGATGCCCAGGTGCAGCGGCTGGACGATCTGCTTGGCCAGCAGGCGATAGGCTTCGACAGCCATGAACACGTCGGACGCCTTGACGCTGACCTTGAAGTCCTGGAAATCGAGCTTGTCGAGGTGTTCGACATGACGCAGGGCGGATTCCACCAGGGCCTGCGGAGTCGGCTCGCCGTACTTCTTCTGCAGGTCCTTCTCCAGGGAACCGGCGTTGACGCCGATACGGATCGGGATGCCCTTGTCGCGGGCGGCATCGACCACGGCCTTCACGCGGTCTTCACGGCCGATGTTGCCCGGATTGATGCGCAGGCAGTCGACGCCCAGTTCGGCGACGCGCAGGGCGATCTTGTAGTCGAAGTGAATGTCCGCGACCAGTGGAACCTGGACCTGCTGCTTGATGCGGCCGAAGGCTTCGGCAGCGTCCATGTCCGGTACGGAGATGCGAACGATATCGACGCCGGCATCCACCAGGCGCTGGATCTGGCCCACGGTAGCGGCGACGTCGCAGGTGTCGGTGTTGGTCATGCTCTGCACGGCGATGGGCGCATCACCACCCACCGGCACGGAGCCGACCCAGATTTTCCGCGAAACGCGGCGTTTGATCGGGGATTCGCAATGCATGGCTTATTGCCCCAACTTCAGGCGAGCGGTTTCGCCACGGACATAAGGCGCCACATCGACCGACTGGCCGTTGTAGCTGAGCTGGACGCCACGAGCGAAGCCCAGGCGAACTTCCAGCGGCGCCTTGCCGGCCAGCTCGAGGCTTTCGCCGGCGCGCTTAAGACCACTGACCAGCACCTTGCCGTCGGCGTCGGTGACCTGGGTCCAGCAATTGGCGGTGAACTGGAGACGCACCACGCCCTGGCCTTGCTGAGCCACGACCGGAGCAGGAGCCTCGGCGGCGGGCGCGGTCGGAGTAGCTACAGTGTTCGGGGTAACGGCCGTGGGCGCATTGGGGGTCGCGGCGGGTGCGGAAGGCTGGACAGCAACGGCCGGAGCCTGGGACGGAACTGTCGGCGCAACAGGCACAGCCTCGGCAGCCGGAGCCGCGGGGGCGCCTTCGACAGGCTGCTGCTCAGGCTGGGCAGCCGCTTCCGGCGGTACCTGGGCCGGTAGCGGAGCCTGGCCTTCCTGCGCTTCAGCGACAGCCTGATCTTCTGGCTCGTCCAGCGGGTGGATCTGGGTAGTGCCATCGGCACTCTCCACTTCCACATGTTCCATGTTCACGCTGGCAGCTTCTTCGTTGTTGCGGCTGGAATGCTCCTGCCACCAGAAGAAACCAACGGCGCCAAGGGCCAGCAGGATCACAAAGCTGACGATACGCAGCACGCTCTGGGACAGGCGCACCGGCTCCTCGATGCGCCCCAGGCTGTGAACGCTGCTGCCCTTGGCATCGGTACCAGTGTAATGATCGAACTCGGCAACCAGGGCAGCCTGCTCCATGCCCAGCAGCTTGGCGTAGGCACGCACATAACCACGGGCAAAGGTATGGCCCGGCAACTGCTCGAAATCACCCGCCTCGAGCTGCCGCAAGGCGTGCTCGGTAAGGTTGAGGTTACGGGCGACCTCGCCCAGGCTCCAATCCTTGCTCTCACGTGCCTGACGCAGGGTTTCACCCGGGTTGGCGCGGGTCGCCGCTACAGCTTCGGGATGCGACGCTTTCATCTTTGCTCCGACAGGTATTGCTGATATTCCGGCGTGCCGGGATAAAGTCGCTTGAGTTGCAGACCGAGGCTGGCGGCCTGGTCGCGATCATCGAATAGGGTGGCCAAACGCGACCCCAGCAGCAGGCTGCGGGCAGTTTGCGGGGCGATCTGCGAATACCGCTGGTAGTAATCGCGAGCCGGGACGTACTGCTTCTCGTCGAACGACAGTTGCGCCATTTCAAGCAGCGCCATCGGCTGCTGGCGATTCAGGCGCAGCGCCTTGTCGAAATGCTGCTTGGCCAGATCCACGTTGTTCATCTTCAGGGCTGTCAGCCCCAGGTTCTCGAATACACGCGAACGCTCGGGGTAGAGGTTGTCGTCGGCAGCCTGCTGGAAGCGTTCGTACGCGTCCTTGTAGCGCCCCTGTTCGAACAGGAAGCTGCCGTAGTTGTTGAGGATGCGTGAATCATTGTTGGAGGACAGCGCCTTGCGGTAATGCTGGTCAGCCAGTTCGGGTTCCATCTCGGTCTGGAACACCAGGGCCAGGGCTGCGTTGGCATAGGCGTTGGAGGAATCCAGTTGCAGGGCCTTTTTCAGCGGCACCTTGGCGCGTTCGGTGGCGCCCTGCTTGAGATAACCGATGCCCAGCTCGATATAGGCGTCACGCGCTGCGTCGCGGCCCTTGTCGGTCTTCATTGGATCGACCTGGCCGGTCGATACGCAAGCCGCGAGCAATGCGGAGGAAACGAGGAGCAGCGCAGCGCGCAGGGTCATGGGTTGTCCTTCTCTAGTTCCGGTTCGCGGCGTTGCCGGACGCCTCCGAATCGGCGTTCAGCTGGCGCACGGCAATGTAGCGTTCGCTGCGGCGGGTACGGTCCATGACCTGGCCGACCAATTGGCCGCAGGCTGCATCGATGTCGTCGCCGCGAGTGGTGCGGACGGTGACATTGTGCCCGGCCTTGTGCAACAGGTCCTGGAAACGGCGGATGGCATTGTTGCTCGGCCGCTCGTATCCGGAGTGCGGGAAGGGGTTGAACGGAATCAGGTTGATCTTGCAGGGGAAGTCCTTGAGCAGCTCGATCATCTGAGTGGCGTGTTCGGGCTGGTCGTTGACGTCCTTGAGCAGCGTGTACTCGACGGTCAGCACGCGCTTTTCGCCCAGACGGGAGATATAGCGGCGGCAGGCATCCAGCACCACGGCCAGGGGGTACTTCTTGTTGATCGGCACCAACTGGTTGCGCAGCGGATCGTTGGGCGCGTGCAACGACAGCGCCAGGGAGACGTCGATCACCTCGCCCAGCTTGTCGATCATCGGCGCCACGCCGGAGGTGGACAGCGTCACCTTGCGCTTGGAAATGCCGTATCCGAGGTCATCCATCATGATGTTCATGGCGGAAACCACGTTGTCGAAATTCAGCAGCGGTTCGCCCATGCCCATCATCACGACGTTGGTGATGGCACGATCGATCTTCGCGGGAACGGTTCCGAAGGACTTGTTGGCGATCCACACCTGGCCGATCACTTCGGCGGAGGTGAGGTCGCTGTTGAAACCCTGCTTGCCCGTGGAGCAGAAGCTGCAGTCCAGCGCGCAGCCGGCCTGGGACGAGACACAGAGGGTGCCGCGGCCGCCTTGCGGGATGTACACGGTCTCGACGCAGCTGCCGGAAGCCACACGGACCACCCATTTGCGGGTGCCATCGGTGGAGATGTCCTGACTGACCACTTCCGGACCGCGAATCTCGGCAGAGGCCTTGAGCTTGTCGCGCAAGGCCTTGCCGATATTGCTCATGGCATCGAAATCATCGACGCCGAAGTGGTGAATCCATTTCATCACCTGGCCGGCGCGAAAGCGTTTCTCCCCGATGGACTCGAAGAAGCTTTCCAGTTGCGGCTGGGTCAGGCCCAGCAGGTTCACTTTACCGGTCGATTCAGTCATGGCTTCACCCTCTCCCATTCGCGATTAGCGAATGCGAGCGCACACCTCGGTGGCGGCGAAGAAGTAGGAGATCTCGCGAGCAGCGGAGGCCTCGGAGTCGGAGCCGTGTACGGCGTTTTCGTCGATGGAAACGGCGAAGTCGGCGCGGATGGTGCCAGCGTCGGCTTTCTTCGGGTCGGTGGCGCCCATCAGCTCACGGTTCTTGGCGATGGCGTTCTCACCTTCCAGAACCTGGATCACTACCGGGCCGGAGGTCATGAAGGAAACCAGGTCCTTGAAGAAGGGACGCTCTTTGTGCTCGGCGTAGAAACCACCCGCTTCGCGCTCGGACAGTTGCACCATCTTGGCAGCAACGACGCGCAGGCCGGCTTTTTCGAAGCGGGTGACGATCTCACCTACTACGTTCTTGGCAACGGCATCGGGCTTGATGATGGAAAGAGTACGTTCAACAGACATGGAAAACTCCAGAAACAAGGATTAAAGCGAAAAATTAAACCCGCGAATTATACGCGGGTTAGGAGGAAATGCGTAGGGCCGCAGCCCTGGGGCTGCTCGCCGGTCAGTCGGCTTCTTCGATCCAGGCGGCCTGAATGGCTTCCAGGACCTTCTCGCCGCCGCGCTGCGGGTCGTCGGAAAACTCCGGCAGGGACAGGATCCAGTTGTGCAGATCGACAAAGTTGACGTAGCGCGGGTCGACTTCAGGTTTGGATTCAGCCAGCTGAATGGCGATTTCCAGCACGTCGGTCCATTTCAGGCTCATGCTCAATGCCCCTCGGAAACCTGGTTGATGGTGTACTTCGGAATCTCAACGACCAGGTCTTCGTCAGCCACCAGCGCCTGGCAGGACAGCCGCGAGTGCGGCTCCAACCCCCAGGCCTTGTCGAGCATGTCGTCTTCCAGTTCGTCGGAAGCGTCCATGGAATTGAAGCCCTCGCGCACCACGACGTGGCAAGTGGTGCAAGCACAGGACTTCTCGCAGGCGTGCTCGATGTCGATGCCACTGCGCAGGGCAGCGTCCAGGATACTTTCGCCCGGCTTTGCTTCGATCACGGCACCCTCGGGGCAATGCTCGGCGTGGGGCAGGAAGATGATCTGCGGCATGTTGGGGTCAATCCTCGATTTCGTTGAGTCGGCGGCCGGACAGGGCCGCTTTCACAGCAGCATCCATTCGACGCGCGGCAAAGGCATCGGTCACCTGGGACAGGCGCTTGATCTGCGTCTCGATGGCGGCGACATCGTTGCCGGCAGCCAGTTCGCGCAGGGTTTGCATGCTATCTGCGATGGCGGCGCGCTCGGTGTCGTCCAGCAGACGTTCGCCATCCGCCTCCAGCGCGGCCTGCACGGCCTCCAGCAGCCGCTCGGCCTCGACCTGCTGTTCGCGCAGGGCACGGGCGTTCTTGTCTTCGCCTGCGTACTGGAACGAATCCCGCAGCATGCGCGAGATTTCACCATCGGTCAGGCCGTAGGACGGCTTGACCTGGATGCTCGCCTCGACACCGGAAGCCAGTTCACGGGCGGTCACGCCCAGCAGGCCGTCGGCGTCCACTTGGAAGGTCACACGGATCTTCGCCGCGCCCGCCACCATGGGCGGAATGCCACGCAACTCGAAACGTGCCAGGGAGCGGCAATCCTTGATCAGCTCGCGCTCGCCCTGGAGCACGTGGATCATCATGGCCGTCTGGCCATCCTTGTAGGTGGTGAAATCCTGGGCGCGGGCCACGGGAATGGTGGTATTGCGCGGAATCACTCGCTCCATCAGCCCACCCATGGTTTCCAGGCCGAGCGACAGGGGAATCACGTCCAGCAGCAGCAACTCTTCGCCGCGCTTGTTGCCCGCCAGGGTATCGGCCTGCACGGCGGCACCGATGGCCACGACCTGATCAGGGTCGATATCGGTCAACGGCTCACGGCCGAACATCTCGGCCACGGCCTCGCGCACTCGCGGCACGCGCGTGGAACCACCGACCATGACCACAGCCTCAACTTCATCCAGCTCAATGCTGGCGTCACGCACGGCGCGACGGCAGGCCTTGAGGCTGCGAACCACCATCGGCTCGATCAGGGCGTCGAACCGATCGCGGGTCAGCACGCCACGCCAGTTGCCATAGACCAGCTCAACACTGTCGGCATTGGTAAGGGCTTCCTTGGCATCACAGGCGGCGCGCAACAGACTGCGCTGGGCGCCCGGATCGAGGTTCGCCGAAAGGCCGGCCTGCTCGACCATCCAACCCGCGATCGCATGATCGAAATCGTCACCACCCAGGGCGCTGTCGCCGCCGGTGGCCATGACTTCGAAGACACCACGCGTCAGCCGCAGGATGGAGATATCGAATGTGCCACCACCCAGGTCATAGATGGCGACCACGCCTTCGGCCTGCTTATCCAGGCCATAGGCAACCGCCGCAGCGGTAGGCTCATTCAGCAGACGCAGGACGTTCAGCCCGGCCAGACGCGCAGCATCTTTGGTGGCCTGACGCTGGGCTTCGTCAAAATAGGCCGGGACCGTGATGACTGCACCGACAAGCTCACCACCAAGGGATTCCTCGGCACGCTGGCGCAGGGCCTTGAGGATGTCGGCGGAGACTTCCACCGGACTCTTGGCACCCTGCACGGTCTCGATGAACGGCATGTGCGATTCGCCGCCGACAAAGCGGTACGGCAACTGCTCGCCCAGCAGTTTTACGTCTTCCAGGCCACGACCCATGAAGCGCTTGACCGAGAGAATGGTATTCAGCGGGTCACTGGATGCGGCCTGTTTGGCGCCGCGACCGACTTCAACGCGATCGGCGTGATAGCGCACGACGGAAGGCAGAATGACCTGGCCCTCTGCGTCCGGCAGGGGTTCGGATACGCCGCTACGTACGGCGGCGACCAGCGAATTGGTGGTACCCAGGTCGATACCCACCGCCAGACGGCGCTGGTGCGGCTGGGGGCTCTGCCCGGGTTCAGCGATCTGCAGTAAGGCCATGCTTGTCTATTTATCAGGCGTACCGGCAACCAGGTCGGCATCGCGGGTTAATCGTCGAGGCGCTCTTCCAGTTGGCGCACTTCGTGGGTCAGCTTGTCAATGAACTGCATGCGGCGCACCAGGCGCTCGGCTTCCTCCCGGCGCTCGGGGTCGTCCCAGCACTCGGCGAAATCACCATCCAGCTCGGCCTGGGCTCCCTTGAGCCGACGCTTGAATACGTCGACACCAGCCAGGTCGGCGCTGTCGTGCAACTCTTCCAACTCTTCGCGCCACTGCATCTGCTGCAGCAGGAACTGCGGATCCTGCACCGTCGCCTCGAGCGGCAACTCCCGCCCTTTCAGGGCCAGCAGGTACAGCGCCCGCCGCGGTGCGCATTTCAGCGTCTGGTAGGCATCGTTCAGCTGCGCCGCACGCTCCAGCGCCAGACGCTGCTCACGTTCGGAGGCATCGGCGAAACGGTCGGGATGGACGGTACGCGCCAGCTCGCGGTAACGCATCGCGAGCTGATCGAGATCCAGCCGATAACCCGGCTTCAGGTCGAACAGGGCGAAATGACAGGGAGTTCCCACACACGCCTCAGACGTTGAAGCTCTCGCCGCAGCCGCATTCGCCGCGCACGTTCGGGTTATTGAACTTGAAGCCCTCGTTGAGTCCTTCGCGAACGAAGTCCAACTCGGTGCCGTCGAGGTAGCTCAGACTCTTGGGATCGATGATCACCTTCACGCCGTAGCTCTCGAAGACCAAGTCATCCGAGGTCACCTCGTCGACGAACTCCAGCACATAGGCGAGACCGGAGCAGCCAGTCGTACGCACCCCCAGACGGATACCTTCGCCCTTGCCGCGCCCTTCAAGGGAGCGCTGCACGTGACGGGCGGCGGATTCGGTCATGCTGATGGCCATTGCAATTCCTTACTCGTTCGAGCGCTTAGAGCAGACCCTTCTTCTGCTTGTAGTCGTGGACGGCCGCCTTGATGGCGTCCTCGGCCAGGACCGAGCAGTGGATCTTCACCGGCGGAAGAGCCAGTTCTTCGGCGATGGTGGTGTTCTTGATGGAAGCCGCTTCGTCCAGAGTCTTGCCCTTCATCCACTCGGTGGCCAGGGAGCTGGAGGCGATGGCGGAGCCGCAGCCGTAGGTCTTGAACTTGGCGTCTTCGATGACACCCTGTTCGTTGACCTTGATCTGCAGGCGCATCACGTCACCGCAGGCCGGGGCGCCGACCATGCCAGTGCCCACGTTGGGGTCCTCGGCGTCGAGCTTGCCGACGTTACGCGGATTTTCGTAGTGGTCGATGACCTTTTCGCTGTACGACATGATTTCTATTCCTCACTCATCAGGGGAGCGTCAGTGCGCCTGCCATTCGACCTGGGAAAGGTCGACGCCCTCTTTATACATATCCCACAACGGGGACAGTTCACGGAGCTTGCTCACCGCTTCGCGGACCTTGCCGGCGGCGTAATCCACTTCTTCCGCAGTAGTGAATCGGCCGAAGGTGAAGCGGATGGAACTGTGCGCCAGCTCGTCGTTACGACCCAGGGCGCGCAGCACGTACGAAGGCTCCAGGGAAGCCGAGGTGCAGGCGGAGCCCGAGGACACCGCGAGGTCCTTCAGAGCCATGATCAGCGACTCGCCTTCGACGTAGTTGAAGCTGACATTCAGGTTGTGCGGCACGCGGGAGGTGGCGCTACCGTTCAGGTAGAGCTCTTCCATGCCATCGATCTGCGCCCAGAAACGCTCGGCCAGGGCCTTGATGCGCACGCGCTCGGTGGCCATTTCCTGCTTGGCGATGTGGAAAGCCTCACCCATGCCGACAATCTGGTGGGTGGCCAGGGTGCCGGAGCGCATGCCGCGCTCGTGGCCGCCGCCGTGCATCATGGCTTCCAGGCGCACGCGCGGCTTGCGACGCACGTAGAGCGCGCCGATGCCTTTCGGGCCGTAGGTCTTGTGGGCGGAGAAGGACATCAGGTCGACCTTCAGCTTCTCCAGGTCGATCTCTACCTTGCCAGTGGACTGGGCGGCGTCGACGTGGAAGAGAATTCCGCGGGCGCGAGTCAGCTCGCCAATGGCGGCGATGTCGTTGACGGTGCCGATTTCGTTATTCACGTGCATGACCGACACCAGGATGGTGTCCTCACGCAGTGCGGCCTCGACCATGGCCGGAGTGATCAGGCCGTCTTCGCCCGGCTCCAAGTAGGTGACCTCGAAGCCTTCGCGTTCCAGCTGGCGGGTGGTATCCAGCACCGCCTTGTGCTCGATCTTCGAAGTGATGATGTGCTTACCCTTGCCGCTGTAGAAATGCGCCACGCCCTTGATGGCGAGGTTGTCGGATTCGGTTGCACCGGAAGTCCAGACGATTTCACGCGGGTCGGCGTTGACCAGTTCTGCCACCTGACGACGAGCATTCTCCACCGCCTCTTCAGCCTTCCAGCCGAACACGTGGGAACGCGACGCCGGGTTACCGAAGTTGCCGTCCACCAGCAGGCAGTCGCTCATCTTCTGAGCGACGCGCGGGTCCACCGGCGTAGTGGCGGAGTAGTCGAGGTAAATCGGCAATTTCATCGGAGCTCTCCTATCAGGTATCAGGGCCAATCACGGGCCGGCGCCCTGCTCAATCAATGGCAGACGCTTCAATCTTATCGAGGTGGGGCATCCTGCCATTGCTTCCACAGCGGCGTTGATCCTGCCGCTGAGCGACCTCCTGAACCTCGCGACGGTTGACCAGATCGGCCAGACTGATGCCACTGAGGAATTCATGGATCTGCAAACTCAGATCGCACCACAGGTGATGCGTCAGGCAGGTATCACCGGAATGGCAATCACCCAGGCCCTGGCAACGGGTGGCATCCACCGACTCGTTGACCGCATCGATTACCTGAGCGACATGAATGCCGTGCATATCACGGGACAGCTGGTAGCCGCCGCCAGGGCCGCGCACGCTACTGACAAGGTTGCCGCGGCGCAGCTTGGCGAAAAGCTGTTCGAGGTAGGACAGGGAAATCCCCTGACGCTCGGAAATATCTGCCAGGGACACCGGACCTTGCTGCGCATGCAGCGCCAGGTCGAGCATGGCGGTGACGGCGTATCGGCCTTTGGTGGTCAGTCGCATGGTGAGTACCACGGGATCGCTGGAATGCAGCGAGTATGCGATTCCCGACTATTTAAGTCAACTATAAGTCCGATTAAAACAGTCGGGATTGCACTTTGCAGGGGCGAGCATGATATCAGAGGCACATCCCGCTAGCATCCTAATAATCCAGCCATGACCCTCGACCAAGGCCGGACGAACAGACTCAGGCAACCGGCTTCGATTCTTCGTCCTTGACGCCCGCGAAGTCCTCGTCGCGCAGCTCCGGCAACGCCTTGGCGCAATAGTCACTGCCCAGAGCGGTAAGCGCCTTACACATACCATCCAGACGCTCATCCACAGCCTGCACATGATCCAGCAACTGGCCAATGGCGCGCGCCACCGGGTCCGGCATTTCCTGGCCGACACCATAGGCATCGAAGCCGAATCGTTCGGCAATGGCCTGACGCTTGGCCTCCTGCTCAGGATCAGCCTTGACGATGATCCGGCCAGGAATACCCACCGCCGTTGCGCCTGCAGGCACCGGCTTGGTCACCACGGCGTTCGAGCCGATCTTGGCACCAGCACCAACCGTGAACGGCCCAAGCACCTTGGCGCCCGCCCCCACCACCACGCCATCTTCCAGCGTCGGGTGGCGCTTGCCCTGATTCCAACTGGTACCACCCAGAGTGACGCCCTGGTAGAGGGTGACGTCATTCCCGATCTCGGCGGTTTCGCCGATGACGATACCCATACCGTGGTCGATGAAGAAGCGCCGACCGATCTTCGCCCCCGGATGAATCTCGATGCCGGTCAGCCAGCGACTGAAGTTCGACACCAGGCGCGCAAGCCATTTCCAACCGGCAATCCAGAGCGCATGAGCCACGCGGTGCAACCAGACAGCATGCAGGCCCGGATAGCAAGTGAGCACCTCGAAGGCATTTCGCGCAGCCGGATCACGGTGAAATACGCTTTGAATGTCTTCTCGAATGCGCTCGAACATCACGTGTCACTCCGCTTGCTTACTTCGCCCCGCGCCGCCTTCTGAGTTTCCGTCAGGATGCCACGCAGGATGTTCATTTCCAGCTTGCTGATACCGCTGCGACCGTAGAGCCGACGCAGACGGGACATCAGATGCCGGGGCTTCTCCGGATCAAGGAAGCCGATCTCCACCAGCGTGCTTTCCAGGTGTCCATAGAAGCGCTCCAACTCATCAGTGGTCACGGGCTGAGCGTTGAGCATCGCAGTGGTTTCCACCTTCTCGACCTTGCTGGGCAGCCCCTCAGCCGCCAGCCAGGCCATCCGCACCTCGTACACCAGCACCTGGACGGCAGCCGCCAGGTTCAGGGAGGAGAACTCGGGATTCGACGGTATGTGCACATGGAACTGGCAACGTTGCAGCTCTTCGTTGGTCAGCCCCGCGTACTCACGACCGAATACCAGGGCCACCTCGCCGCCGGCCTGCACCTGCTGCACGGACGTCTTGCCACATTCGCGCGGATCTAGCAGCGGCCAGGGAATACGGCGATCACGCGCACTGGTCCCGATCGCCAGGCTGCAACCCACGAGCGCCTCTTCCAGGGTGCTGACCACTTGCGCACTGCCCAGGATGTCGTCGGCACCCGAAGCACGAGCGCGAGCCTCCGGACTGGGGAAGTCTTCAGGATCGACCAGCACCAGCTTCGACAGACCCATGTTTTTCATGGCGCGGGCCGCACCACCGATATTGCCCGGGTGACTGGTATTGACCAGTACCACGCGAATGTTCTGCAGCAACGCTCTAGTCTCTCAGCGGAACCTCAAGGGAACGGAATATTACCGGAGGCCCCGACGCAACGCCACGAATCAGGCTGCCTACCCTGCATGCGTCCGGCTTTTTCTGATACCATGTGCGGCTTTCTTCTTTAACGACCCAGGTGAATCCCCCCATGCAGCCTATGCTGAATATCGCCCTGCGCGCCGCTCGCAGCGCCGGTGAACTGATTTTCCGCTCGATCGAGCGCCTGGACGTTATTTCCATCAACGAGAAGGATGCGAAAGACTACGTCACCGAGGTCGACCGCGCCGCCGAACTGTGCATCGTCCAGGCACTGCGCAAGGCGTACCCGAATCACGGCATCCTCGGCGAGGAAGGCGGTCTACTGGAAGGCAAGGGAGAAGGCGCCGACTACCTGTGGATCATCGACCCGCTGGATGGCACCACCAACTTCATCCGCGGCGTTCCGCACTACGCCGTCAGCATCGCCTGCAAGTACAAGGGCCGCCTGGAACACGCCGTGGTCCTGGACCCGGTCCGCCAGGAAGAATTCACCGCCAGCCGTGGCCGTGGCGCCGCCCTCAACGGCCGCCGCCTGCGCGTCAGCCCGCGCAAAAGCCTGGAAGGTGCACTGCTGGGCACCGGCTTCCCCTTCCGCGACAGCCAGCTGGACAACCTCGACAACTACCTGGGCATGTTCCGCAGCCTGGTCGGCCAGACCGCCGGCATTCGCCGCGCCGGCTCCGCCAGCCTCGACCTGGCCTACGTTGCAGCTGGCCGCTTCGACGCATTCTGGGAGTTCGGCCTGTCCGAATGGGACATGGCAGCGGGCGCCCTGCTGGTGCAGGAAGCCGGCGGCCTGGTCAGCGACTTCACCGGCGGCCACGACTTCCTCGAGAAGGGTCACGTCGTAGCCGGCAACACCAAGTGCTTCAAGGCGGTCCTCACCGCCATCCAGCCGCACCTGCCGCCGTCGCTGAAGCGCTGATCGCACTCCACACGACCATAAAAAACCCGGCCTCGGCCGGGTTTTTTATTGCCTGGCTGATGCAGCTTACTGCTGGACTCCGGCACCACCACCCTGGGGCTGCCCCTGGATACCGGCCTGCTGCTGAGTGATGATCAGCTGGCCGTCCTCGCTGACCGGGATCTGCCGACCCGGATCATGGTCCATGCGCACCTGGCCGACCTTGCCATCCAGCTGGTACCTCACGTCATAGCCCACCAGTTTCTCGCTGGTGTCGGTGACGGTCTTGCAGCGGGTTTCGGTGGTGGTGTAGGTGTCGCTCTCCTGCATGCGCTCCTGCACCTTGTTGCCGGCGTAACCACCCCCTACCGCACCCGCGACGGTCGCGATCTTCTTGCCGGTGCCGCCACCCACCTGGTTACCCAGCAGACCACCAGCCACCGCACCAAGAACGGTACCCGCGATCTGATGCTGGTCCTTGACCGGACGCTGACGAGTCACCGCCACATCATTGCAGACCTCACGGGGCGTCTTCACCGTTTCATTGATCGGCTGGACAGCGAGCACTTCCGCATACTCCGGGCCGCTATTGCCTACCAGGTTGTAGGTGGCGACGGCGCCGCCGGCAGTCACACCAACCGCACCCAGCACAGCACCGACGAGCATCGACTTGTTCACGCGAACCTCCTGACTCTTCCTTTCGCGGGCGTTCATGCCCTACTCCCTGCCTTGGATGAAGGGAAAATGGTCAAGTTCCCAAACCCGTCGGAATAATCCGATAAATGGGACGGCAGTCTCATTCGCCAGAAACGACGAGGCCCGGCAATTGCCGGGCCTCGTGCCTGACGCGCGAACGCCTCAGGGACGCTCATCCACCTCAGCGGTGTTAGCCGGCGGAATCAGGTCCTCGGAGGACAGTTTCAACCAGATCAGCACCGGTGCGCTGATGTAGATGGAGGAGTAGGTACCCACTACCACACCCACCAACAGCGACAGCGCAAAGCCATGCAGGCTATCACCACCGAACACCAGCAGCGCGAACAGCGCCAGAGCGGTAGACACCGAGGTCGCAATGGTCCGCAGCAGCGTCTGGGTGCAGGACACGTCAATGTTCTCGATCAGGTCTGCACGACGCAGCACGCGGAAGTTCTCGCGGATACGGTCGAAGATGATGATGGTGTCGTTCAGCGAGTAACCGATCATCGCCAGGACCGCAGCCAGCACGGTGAGGTCGAAAGGCACCTGGAAGAACGCCAGGATACCCAGGGTGACGATCACGTCATGGACCAGCGAGGCCACGGCGCCCACGCCGAACTTCCACTGGAAGCGGAAGGCCAGGTAAAGCAGGATGCCGCCAAGGGCCAGCAACATGGCCAGGCCACCCTGGTCGCGCAGTTCCTCGCCGACCTGCGGGCCCACGAATTCCACGCGCTTGAGCTCGAACCTGCTCTCGGCATCCACCTTGCGCAGGGCCTCGGCAACCTTATTGCCGAGCTGCGGGTCTTCGCCGGCGAGACGCACCAGCACATCGGTCGACGCGCCGAAGCTCTGCACCACGGCGTCCTCGTAACCCACCTGACCCAGCTCCTGCTTGATCAGCTCGAGGTTGGCGGGCTTCTCGTACGACAGCTCGATCAGGGTACCGCCGGTGAAGTCCAGGCCGAAGTTCAGCCCCTTGGCGAACAGGCTGCCGATACCGATCAGGCTGATGATCACGGTAATGGCGAACGCAACGTTGCGTATCGCCATGAAACGGATGGTTGACTTGATCATGGCAGGCCTCAAATCCACAGTTTCTTGAAGTTGCGGCCACCGAAGATCAGATTGACCATGCCGCGGGTGAACATGATCGCAGTGAACATCGACGTGATGATCCCCAGCGACATGGTCACGGCGAAGCCCTTGATCGGACCGGTGCCAAGGGCAAACAGAATGCCGCCCACCAGCAGGGTGGTGAGGTTACTGTCGACGATCGCGGAATAGGCTCGATCGAAACCTTCATGGATCGCCCGCTGCACCGAAAGGCCATTGTTCAACTCTTCGCGAATCCGCGAGTAGATCAGCACGTTGGCGTCCACCGCCATGCCGAGCGTCAGCACTATACCCGCGATACCCGGCAGGGTCAGGGTGGCGCCGATCACCGACATCAGGCCGACCAGCAGCACCAGGTTGAATGCCAACGCGACGGTGGCCAGGACGCCGAAGAAGCGATAGATCGCCACGATGAACAGCGACACGAAGATCATCGCCCACTCGGTGGACTCGATGCCCTTGACGATGTTCTCGGCACCCAGGCTCGGGCCAATGGTGCGCTCTTCAGCGAAATACATCGGAGCGGCCAGACCACCCGCACGCAGCAGCAGGGCCAGTTCGGACGACTCACCCTGGCCGTTCAGGCCGGTGATACGGAACTGGCTGCCCAACGGCGACTGGATGGTCGCCAGGCTGATGATCTTCTTTTCTTCCTTGAAGCTCTGTACCGCCACTTCCTGCTGGACGCCATCGACGTCCTGCATCACGTAGCGGGTAACCGGGCGCTGCTCGATGAAGATCACCGCCATGCTGCGCCCGACATTGTTGCGGGTAGCACGGCTCATCAGCTCGCCGCCATGGCCATCGAGGCGGATGTTCACCTGCGGGCGACCATTTTCGTCGTAGCTGGCCTGAGCGTCAGTTACCTGGTCACCGGTGATGATCAGACTGCGCTCCAGCGGCACTGGCGGACGGCCCGGCTCGCGGAACTCGAAGGACTCAGTGGTGGCCTTGCTCGCAGTTGCCTCAGCAGCCAGGCGGAACTCGAGGTTGGCGGTCTTGCCAAGGATACGCTTGGCTTCAGCAGTGTCCTGAACGCCCGGCAGCTCAACCACGATACGATTGGCGCCCTGGCGCTGGACGATCGGTTCAGCCACGCCCAGTTCGTTGACGCGGTTACGAACGGTGGTCAGGTTCTGCTTGATGGAGTATTCGCGGATCTCGGCCAGCTTGGCCTGGGTCAGAACCAGCTGCAGGACCTGCTGACCACCCCGTTCGCTGGTGCTCATGTCGAAGTCGGTGAAGCTCTTGCGGATCAGCGCCTGGGCCTTGTCCAGGGATTCGCTGTCGGTAAATCCGAGCTGGAAACCGTGCTCAACAGACGGCAGGCTGCGATAACGCACACGCTCCTTGCGCAGCAGGGAACGGACCTCGCCCTCATAGATCTTCAGGCGCGCATCGACGGCCTTCTCCATGTCCACTTCCAGCAGGAAGTGCACACCACCGGAGAGGTCGAGACCGAGTTTCATCGGCGCGGCGCCGAGTTTGCGCAGCCAGTCCGGAGTAGTCGGAGCGAGGTTCAGGGCGACGACGTAGTCGTCACCGAGCGCCTTGCGCACCACGTCCTTGGCCGGCAGCTGGTCGCCCAGCGCGGTCAGGCGCAGCAGACCACCGCGCTCGCTGACGCTGGCTGCCTTGAGTTCGATACCGGCTTGCTTCAGCGCCTCGGTAGCCTTGTCCAGGTCGGACTGCTGGATCTTCAGCGCAGTGCTGGTGCCGCTGATCTGGATAGCCGGGTCATCCGGATAAAGATTGGGTGCGGAATAGACCAGGCCGATCGCCAGCACCGCCAGGATCAGCAGATATTTCCACAGTGGGTACTTGTTGAGCATGACTCCGCCCGTTATGACGCGGGGCGCCTGATGGCGCCCCGTCGGTGTTGATCCATGGATCCGTTAGATCGCTTTCAGAGTGCCCTTCGGCAGGGTCGCTGCGATCGCGCCTTTCTGGAACTTCAGCTCGACACTGTCGGACACTTCGATGACCACGAAGTCATCGGTGACCTTGGTGACCTTGCCGGCGATACCGCCGGAGGTGACCACTTCGTCGCCCTTCTGCAGGCCGGAGAGCAGGGTCTTGTGCTCCTTGGCGCGCTTGGCCTGGGGACGCCAGATCATCAGGTAGAAGATGACCAGGAAGCCGATCAGGAAAACCCACTCGAAACCAGTACCAGCGGGACCAGCAGCGGCGGCCGGTGCGGCGGCGTCGGCATAGGCGGCGGGAATCAGAAAGCTCATTTAGCACTCCTGTTGCGGAAATTTGAAAAATCGACTCGGAAAATATGCGGCTTTATCAGTCCAGGGGCGGAGTCGGTAGTCCGCGCTTGGCATAGAAGGCATCGACAAAGGCGGCCAATTTACCCTGTTGGATTGCCTCGCGCAAACCAGCCATCAGGCGCTGGTAATGCCGCAAGTTGTGGATTGTATTCAACATGCTGCCGAGCATTTCGCCGCATTTGTCCAGATGATGCAGATAGGCGCGGGAGAAGTGTTTGCAGGTGTAACAGTCGCAGGTCGGATCCAGCGGAGCATCGTCATGCTTATGCACCGAGTTGCGGATTTTCAGCACGCCGGTATCGATGAACAGGTGACCATTTCGCGCGTTGCGGGTCGGCATCACACAGTCGAACATATCCACACCACGTCGCACACCCTCCACCAGATCCTCCGGCTTGCCGACGCCCATCAGGTAGCGCGGCTTGTCCGTCGGCATCTGGCCAGGCAGGTAGTCCAGCACACGGATCATCTCTTCCTTCGGTTCGCCGACTGACAGGCCGCCGATGGCCAGACCATCGAAGCCAATCTCGCTGAGCCCCTCAAGGGAGCGCATGCGGAGCTCTTCGTGCATGCCGCCCTGGACGATACCGAACAGTGCCGCAGTGCTCTCACCGTGAGCCACGCTGGAACGCTTGGCCCAGCGCAGGGACAGCTCCATCGAGCGCTTGGCGGTGTCGAAGTCAGCCGGATAAGGCGTGCACTCGTCGAAGATCATCACGATATCGGAGCCCAGGTCGCGCTGGACCTGCATGGACTCCTCGGGCCCCATGAACACCTTGGCGCCGTCCACCGGGGAGGCGAAGGTCACGCCCTCTTCCTTGATCTTGCGCATGGCCCCCAAACTGAACACCTGGAAGCCGCCGGAATCGGTGAGGATCGGACCCTGCCACTGCATGAAGTCGTGCAGATCGCCATGACGCTTGATCACCTCCATGCCCGGCCGCAGCCAGAGGTGGAAGGTGTTGCCCAGGATGATCTGCGCGCCGATGCCTTCGATGTCGCGCGGCAACATCCCCTTCACGGTTCCGTAAGTGCCTACAGGCATGAAGGCAGGCGTTTCGACGACACCCCGAGGGAAGGTCAGGCGGCCGCGACGGGCCTTGCCGTCGGTGGCCAGCAGCTCGAAGTTCATCCGGCAGGTGCGCGTCATGCTTGGTCCTCGGGTCCGCGCGGGGCGGGATTGCGGGTGATGAACATGGCATCACCGTAACTGAAGAATCGGTACCCCTGCTCTACCGCAGCGGCGTAGGCGGCCATCGTCTCCGGGTAACCGGCGAAGGCCGAAACCAACATCAACAGGGTGGATTCGGGCAGGTGGAAGTTGGTGACCAGCGCATCGACCACATGGAAGGGCCGACCCGGGTACAAGAAAATGTCGGTATCGCCGCTGAATGCCTTGAGCTGGCCATCGCGCGCGGCGCTCTCCAGGGAGCGCACGCTGGTGGTGCCAACGGCGATCACCCGACCGCCACGAGCGCGGCAGGCAGCGACGGCACCCACCACATCCTGACCTACCTCTAGCCACTCACGGTGCATGTGGTGGTCTTCGATACGCTCCACCCGCACCGGCTGGAAGGTACCAGCACCCACGTGCAGGGTGACGAAGGCGCTCTCCACGCCCTTGGCGGCAATGGCGTCCAGCAGCCCCTGGTCGAAGTGCAACCCGGCGGTGGGCGCCGCGACAGCACCGGCATGGCGGGCATAAACCGTCTGGTATCGCTCACGGTCATCCGCGTCGTCCGGCCGATCGATATAAGGTGGCAACGGCATGTGGCCGACCCGCTCCAGCAGCGGAAGCACTTCTTCGGCGAACCTGAGCTCGAACAGCGCATCGTGACGGGCGACCATCTCGGCCTCGCCACCACCATCGATCAGCAGCGTCGAACCCGGCTTGGGAGACTTGCTGGAGCGGACGTGGGCCAGCACGCGATGGCTGTCCAGCACGCGCTCGACAAGGATCTCCAGCTTGCCGCCGGAAGCTTTCTGGCCGAACAGTCGGGCGGGGATCACACGGGTGTTGTTGAACACCATCAGATCACCAGGGCGCAGGTATTCCAGCAGATCAGCGAAGTGCCGATGGTTCAGGGCACCCGTTTCACCTTCCAGTACGAGAAGGCGGCTGGCGCGGCGCTCGGCCAGAGGATGACGGGCAATGAGAGCTTCAGGGAGCTCGAAGTGAAAGTCGGCTACACGCATGGTGGGGGGTCGTATCGCAGGGGCGCAGATAGTACAGGAAATGGCCGTTCCTGACCACGAAGACGGATTGACCGGGCCAGAGCGCCTCCCTATACTGCGCCGCCATCGTGCCTCGGTGGCGGAATGGTAGACGCGGCGGATTCAAAATCCGTTTCTGGCGACAGAGTGAGAGTTCGAGTCTCTCCCGGGGCACCACGATATCCTCAGCCTTTTTCAGGCTCCTCCCCTTGTTTTCCCGCCCGTCCGGGCCTTTTCTCCCGCCTGTAAAGTTTGCCCCTTCGGGGCTTGGCATTAGCGCAGGACTTAGCGTAGAGTTGGTCAACTGTGTTTGCATGGGTCGCTGTTGAATCGTGACCTGATGCGGTAGATCACCAGATCCGCTACATCCCGCTCGACTTCTCTTACCTCTTTGCAACCAGTTCCAGCCCTTCTGGCGCACCAGTGAACAGCAGGCTGTCATCAACTTCAGTTTCAAGGATTAAAGATATGTCGAATCGTCAAACCGGCACCGTCAAATGGTTCAACGACGAGAAAGGTTTTGGTTTCATCACCCCGGAAAGCGGCCCGGATCTGTTCGTTCACTTCCGCGCTATCGAAGGCTCCGGCTTCCGTAGCCTGAAAGAAGGCCAGAAGGTTACCTTCGAAGCCGTACAAGGCCAGAAAGGCATGCAGGCTGACAAGGTTCAGGTCGTTAACTGATCCTGAGCTTCGCCGAAAGCCTCTGATGGAAACATCAGGGGCTTTTTTGTGTCTGCTGATCGGCTGCTAGAATGGCGCGCTTCCCACACGCCAAGAGCCTGCAATGCCGAAACATCAGCTGCGCCCCCAGGGCGACTTCCCCACCGCCGGGCTCATTCGCCGCTTCGCCGCGATCTTCTACGACTTCCTGCTCTGCGTCGCCCTGCTCATGGTGGTCACGCTTTTCTACCAGCAGGTCGTGTTGCGCCTGATCTACGGCAGCGAGCGCCTGCGCCAGCTGGCCGACCAGGGTGCCCTCTCCGGCGACCCAGTACTCTCCACCCTGCTGGTGTTCGCCCTGTTCGGTTTCTTTGCCAAGTTCTGGACCCACAACGGCCAAACCCTCGGCATGCAGGTCTGGGGCATTCGCGTACAGAACAAGGATGGCTCGGCCATCAGCCTGTGGCAGGCGCTATTGCGCTTCGTGATCGCCATCGGCTCCTGGCTGACCCTGGGCCTGGGCTTCTTCTGGAGCCTGTGGGACAAGGAGAAACGCACCTGGCACGACATCTACTCCGATACTCAGGTAGTCCACCTCCCCAAGGCGGCGCACAAGAAATGAACCCATGAAAAAGCCGGCGAAATGCCGGCTTTTTCATAGCGCGATCGCGGATCAGCCCGCGCGCCTCAGCAACCACAGACCCGCCAGGGCACAGATACCTGCAGGCACCAGCACCGCGAACAACGGCGAGAAGCCGAACACCAGACTCGACGGCCCAAGCAAGTCCTGACTGATGCGCACCACGAATCCGATCACCACACCGGTGAATACCCGCTGCCCAAGCGTAACCGAGCGCAGAGGGCCGAAGATGAAGGAGATCGCCATCAGCACCAGCGCCCCCGTCACCAGAGGCTGCAACACCTTGGTCCAGAAGGCCAGCCAGTAGCGGCCGTTGTTCAGGCCCTGCTCGGCCAGGTAGTGGGTATAACGCCAAAGCCCTGTGATGGACAGCGCCTCGGGCTCCATCACCACCGTACCCAGCAGCTGCGGATTGAGCTGGACATCCCAGCGCTCGGTGACGTTGCTGACCACCTCGGTGTGGTCCCCACGGAAGTGGGTGGTGGCGACATCTTCCAGTTGCCAGTGGTCGCCCTGGTACAGGGCACGCTTGGCGAAGCTGGCGGACTGCATGTGACGCTCGCCATCGAAACGGTAGCGGGTCACGCCGTAGAGCACGCCATTGGGCTGCACGGCGTTGATGTGCACGAACTCTTCGCCCTGACGATGCCACAGGCCGCGCTTGGAGCTTTGCGCTTCACCTCCGCCCTGGGCCAGGGAGCGGCTTGCCTGGGCGAGGTTTTCGCTCCACGGAGCCACGTACTCGCCGATCAGCACCCCTGCCAGCATCAGCACCAGCATGGGCTTCATAACCGCCCAGACGATACGGCCGATAGAAACGCCAGCAGCGCGCATCACGGTCAGTTCACTGCTGCTCGCCAGAGTGCCGAGGCCGATCAGGCTACCGATCAGCGCCGCCATGGGCAGCATGTCGTAGATCCGGCGCGGCAGGGTCAGGAACACGTACCAGGCCGCCGCGAACACATCATAATCGCCGCCGAGGTCGCCCAGCTCATCGATGAACGCGAACAGCGCCGCCAGGCTGACGATGACCCCCAGCACCGCGAGGATGCCGAAGAACACACTGGTACCGATGTAACGATCCAACCTAACCATGGGCCACCTCACGGGCATCACGACGAGCCGCCCACTTCAGGCGCAGAGGCTCCCAGTACAACAACAGCAGGCCGACCGCGATGAACAGCCCATGCACCCACCACAAGCCGAGCGCCATGGGAATCCGACCCTTGTCCAACTGGCCGCGAGCGGCGATCAGGAGGGCCAGGTACGCCATATACAGCAGGATCGCCGGCAGCAGCTTGAGGAAGCGGCCCTGGCGCGGGTTGACCCTGGACAGCGGCACCGCCAGCAGGGTGACCACGAACACCAGCAGCGGAATGGACAGGCGCCACTGCAACTCGGCCTGGTAACGTGGATCGTCGCTGCCGATCAGCGATGACGTGGGCACCGCCTCACGCTCGCCAATTTCGGAGGTGATTTCCGGCTTGGGCAACAGCACGCCGTAGGTTTCGTACTGGATGATGCGGTAGTCGGCCTTGCCGGGATTGCCGTCGTAACGGTAGCCATTCTTGAGGATCAGATAGCGGCTGCCATCCGGCTGGATCTCCTGGTGGCCCTTCTCCGCCACCAGAACGCCGATGCCACGGTCCTTGCCATCCTGGCGCGACAAGCGCTTCTCGGAGATGAACACGCCTCCCAGCTCGCCCCGGTCAGCGGAGAGCGTCTCGGTGTAGGTCACCCGGCCGCCGCCCTTGAGCGCCTGGAAACGCCCGGGCACCAGCGTATCGAGTTCGGTCAGCGCATCCTGCTCATTCAGGATGCGCGCCACCTGACTCACACCCTGTGGCGCCAGGCCCAGGCTCAGCCAGGCCACCAGCAAGGCGACCAGCAAAGCCGGTGCCAGGCTGTAGGCCATCAGCCGCTGCTGACTCATGCCGGTAGCACTGAGCACAGTCATTTCACTTTCGAGATAGAGACGGCCATAGGCCAGCAGGAAACCAAGGAACAGCCCCAGGGGCAGGATCAACTGGAGGAAACCGGGAATCCGGAACCCCATGATCAGGAACAGCACACCGGGGTCCAACGCACCCTGTGCGGCCTGCGCCAGGTACTTGATGAAACGGCCGCTCATGATGATTACCAGCAGCACGGCACTGACCGCACTCAGAGTAACCAGGACCTCGCGGGAGAGATAACGGAAGACAATCAAAACCAGACACTCCAGGGTTGTCAGGCTCGGGCGGCTACGCTCAAACTAGCCGCTTTATGGCCAGCCCGCCGATCTGACGGGCCACTGAAAAAATAGCCGGCATTATCCGTTAATCCCGGTTCTTTGTCTTGGGGACACATGTCATGGAATTCCTCGTCAAAAGCGCCCGTCTGGAAACCCTGAAAACCGCCACGCTGGTCGTCGCGGTCGGCGAAGGGCGCAAGCTCGGCGATGCGGCCAAGGCCCTTGACGCTGCCGCTGGCGGCGCCATCTCCACCCTGCTCAAGCGTGGCGACCTGGCCGGCAAAGTGGGCCAGACCCTGCTTCTGCACAGCCTCCCCAACCTCAAGGCCGAACGCGTGCTGCTGGTGGGCACCGGCAAGGAGCGCGAACTCTCTGACCGCCAGTTCCGCAAAATGATCGCCGCCGTGAACGGCGTGCTGAAAGGTCTTGGCGGCAGCGACGCCACCCTGGCCCTGGACGAATTGTCCGTGAAAGGCCGCGACGCCTATGGCAAGGCCCGCCTGATGGTGGAAACCCTTGCTGATGGCGCCTACGTCTTCGACCGCTTCAAGAGCCAGAAAGCCGACCCCAACGCGCTGAAGAAAGTCACCCTGCTGGTGGACAAGGCCCACCAGGCCGATGTCGAGCGTGGCAGCCTGCACGCCCAGGCCATCGCCAATGGCATGGCCTTCACCCGCGATCTCGGCAACCTGCCGCCGAACCTCTGCCACCCCAGCTTCATCGCCGAGGAAGCCAAGACCCTCGCCAAGGCGCACAAGAATCTCAAGGTCGAAGTGCTCGACGAGAAGAAGCTCAAGGAGCTCGGCGCCGGTGCCTTCCTCGCCGTGGCCCAGGGCAGCGAGCAACCGCCGCGGATGATCGTGCTCAACTACCAGGGCGGCAAGAAGGACGACAAACCCTTCGCCTTGGTTGGCAAGGGCATCACCTTCGATACCGGCGGCATCAGCATCAAGCCGGCGGCCGGCATGGACGAGATGAAGTACGACATGTGCGGCGCCGCCAGCGTGCTCGGTACCTTCCGCTCCGTGCTGGAGCTGCAACTGCCGATCAACCTGGTAGGCCTGCTGGCCTGCGCCGAGAACATGCCCAGCGGCGGCGCTACCCGTCCGGGCGACATCGTCACCACCATGAGCGGGCAGACGGTGGAAATCCTCAACACCGACGCCGAAGGCCGTCTGGTGCTGTGCGACACCCTGACCTACGCCGAGCGCTTCAAGCCGCAAGCAGTGATCGACATCGCCACCCTTACCGGCGCCTGCATCGTCGCCCTGGGTAGCAACACCTCGGGCCTGATGGGCAACAACGACGGCCTGGTGAAGCAGATTCTCCAGGCCGGCGAATACGCCGATGACCGCGCCTGGCAGTTGCCGCTGTTCGACGAGTACCAGGAGCAACTGGACAGCCCCTTCGCCGACATCGCCAACATCGGTGGTCCGAAGGCCGGCACCATCACCGCTGGCTGTTTCCTGTCGCGCTTCGCGAAGAAGTTCCACTGGGCGCATCTGGACATCGCCGGTACCGCCTGGATCAGCGGCGGAAAGGATAAAGGCGCCACCGGCCGCCCGGTACCCCTGCTCACGCAGTTCCTGCTGGACCGTATCAAGTGAGGATAGAGTTCTACGTACTCTCCTCGACCAACCCGGCGGACCGCCTTCGCGCGGCCTGCCAGTTGGCGGCCAAGGGCTGGCGGCACGGACTGCCGGTCCTGCTGCGCTGCAGCGATGCCGCCCAGCGCGACGAGCTGGACCAGCTGCTCTGGCGCTTTCGCGCCGAAAGCTTCATTCCTCACAGCCTCATCGACGACGACGCCAACGCTCCGGTAGTGCTGGCCCTGGACGAAGAGCCCGCGGTCCCGCAAGGCCTGCTGATCAACCTCGCTTCGAGCATTTCGCCTCACGTCGAGCGTTTCAGCCGGGTCATCGAGATCGTCAACCAGGAACCCGACCTGCTCGCCGCCTGCCGGGAGAATTTCCGCGCCTACCGGCAGCGGGGCTATGATCCGAAACGAGTCGAACTCTAGTCGTAACCGCCCCATGGACACCCCGAAGATCCCCCCTGAGCCAGCGCACCTGCTGGACGACCTCGAATCCATCCGCGCACTGCTTGGCGATGAGCCCAGCGGCAATGAGCCGCCTCTGCTGACCGACAGTCTGGATGCCGACGGCATTCCGCTGCTGTCTGAAATCGTCGAGCCGCCCCCGGCACCACAGGCAGCGCCTGTCCTGGCCACCCCACCGCCCGCCCCGCTTCAGGCTGCCACCGTCCCGTCACCGGAACCGGACGCGCCGCCCCTGGCGTCCACGCAGCCGCTGGCCGATGCCATTCGCCAGCGCATGACGGCCGCCGGCAACCCCGAACTGGTGCGCCTGGACAGCGAGCTGCGCGCCGCCGCGCAGCTGATCCTGCAAGACGTGATCGACGACTTCGTGCCGCAGATCGAAGCCGAACTCAAGCGACGCCTCGAGGCCCGCCTGACCCGCCTTCTGCCTCCGCGCCGGCAGTGATCCACCCCGCCCGGTAACCACCGGGCACCGCCTGCAACGCGCGCCAATGCTTTCGACGGTCCGTTGCCGTTATACTCTTTCGTTTTCCCGTTCAGACGCCTCTAGGGTCCCCGCCGAACCATGGACAAGACCTACCAGCCCCACGCCATCGAAACCTCCTGGTACCAGACCTGGGAGAAGAACCACTACTTCGCCCCGCAAGGTTCCGGCGACCCGTACACCATCATGATCCCGCCGCCGAACGTGACCGGCAGCCTGCACATGGGTCATGGCTTCAACAATGCCATCATGGACGCGCTGATCCGCTTCCGCCGCATGCAGGGTCGCAACACCCTGTGGCAGCCGGGTACCGACCACGCCGGCATCGCCACCCAGATGGTGGTGGAGCGCCAACTGGCCGCCCAGGGTGTCAGCCGCCACGACCTCGGCCGCGAGAAGTTCCTCGACAAGGTCTGGGAATGGAAGGAACAGTCCGGCGGCACCATCACCCGCCAGATCCGCCGCCTCGGCTCCTCCGTGGACTGGTCGCGCGAGCGCTTCACCATGGACGACGGCCTCTCCGAAGCGGTCAAGGAAGCCTTCGTGCGCCTGCATGAAGACGGCCTGATCTACCGCGGCAAGCGCCTGGTCAACTGGGACACCAAGTTCCACACCGCCATCTCCGACCTCGAAGTGGAAAATCACGACGAGAAAGGCAGCCTGTGGAACCTGCGCTATCCGCTGGCCGACGGCCACAAGACCGCCGACGGGAAGGACTACCTGATCGTCGCCACCACCCGTCCGGAAACCATGCTGGGTGACAGCGCCGTCGCCGTGCACCCGGAAGACGAGCGCTACAAGAACCTGATCGGCACCTTCGTCGAGCTGCCCCTGGTGGGCCGCCGCATCCCGATCATCGCGGACGAGTACTGCGACCCCGAGTTCGGCACCGGCTGCGTGAAGATCACCCCGGCCCACGACTTCAACGACTATGAAGTCGGCAAGCGCCACAACTTGCCGCTGATCAACATCTTCGACAAGAACGCCGCGGTACTGGCCCACGCCCACGTGTTCAACCTGGACGGCAACGTCAACCACGAAGTCGATGGCAGCCTACCGGCCGAGTACGCCGGTCTCGACCGCTTCGAGGCGCGCGCGCGAATCGTCGCCGCCTTCGAACAGCTCGGCCTGCTGGAGAAGATCGAAGACCACGCGCTGAAAGTGCCCAAGGGCGACCGCTCCGGCACCGTCATCGAACCCTGGCTGACCGACCAGTGGTACGTCTCCACCAAACCCCTGGCCGAACCCGCCATCGCCGCCGTGGAAGACGGCCGCATCCAGTTCGTGCCCAAGCAGTACGAGAACATGTACTTCTCCTGGATGCGCGACATCCAGGACTGGTGCATCAGTCGCCAGCTCTGGTGGGGCCACCGCATCCCGGCCTGGTACGACGAGGAAGGCAACGTCTACGTCGGCCGCGACGAGGCCGAAGTGCGCGCCAAGCACAACCTGGGCGACATCGCCCTGGAGCAGGACGAGGACGTGCTGGACACCTGGTTCAGCTCCGGCCTGTGGACCTTCTCCACCCTGGGCTGGCCGGAACAGACTGAGTTCCTCAAGACCTTCCACCCCACCGACGTGCTTGTCACCGGCTTCGACATCATCTTCTTCTGGGTCGCGCGCATGATCATGCTGACCATGCACCTGGTGAAGAACGAGGACGGCACCGCGCAGGTTCCGTTCAAGACCGTGTACGTGCACGGCCTGGTCCGCGACTCCCAGGGCCACAAGATGTCCAAGTCCAAGGGCAACGTCCTGGACCCGCTGGACATCGTCGACGGCATCGACCTCGACACCCTGCTCGAAAAACGCACCAGCGGCATGATGCAGCCCAAGCTGGCCGAGAAGATCGCCAAGCAGACCCGGGCGGAGTTCCCCGAGGGCATCAACAGCTACGGCACCGACGCCCTGCGCTTCACGTTCTGCTCGCTGGCCTCGACCGGCCGTGATGTGAAGTTCGACATGGGCCGCGTCGAGGGCTACCGCAACTTCTGCAACAAGCTGTGGAACGCCGCCAACTTCGTCATCGAGAACACCGATGGCCAGGACTGCGGCGTCAACGACGAGCCGGTGGAACTGTCCTCCGTCGACCGCTGGATCATCTCCGCCCTGCAGCGCACCGAGGCCGAGGTCACCCGCCATCTCGACCAGTTCCGCTTCGACCTGGCCGCCCAGACCCTCTACGAGTTCATCTGGGACCAGTACTGCGCCTGGTACCTCGAACTGGTCAAGCCGGTGCTGTGGGACGAAAACGCCCCGATCGAGCGCCAGCGCGGCACCCGCCGCACCCTGATCCGCGTGCTCGAAGTGGCGCTGCGCCTGGCACACCCCTTCATGCCCTTCATCACCGAAGAAATCTGGCAGCGCATCAAGGCCCAGGCCGGCAAGAACGGCGCCACCCTGATGCTGGAGCCCTGGCCGGTAGCTAACGAGGCACGCATCGACGACGCCGCCGAAGGCGACATCGAATGGGTCAAGGCGTTGATGCTCGGCGTGCGGCAGATCCGTGGCGAGATGAACATCTCCATGGCCAAGCGCATCGACCTGCTGCTCGCCAATGCCAACGATGAAGACCGTCGCCGCCTGGCCGACAACGAGCCGCTGCTGAAGAAGCTGGCCAAGCTGGAGTCCATCCGCATCCTGGCCGCCGGTGAAGAAGCCCCGATGTCCGCCACCGCCCTGGTAGGCGACATGCAGGTGCTGGTGCCCATGGCCGGCCTGATCGACAAGGGCGCCGAGCTCGCCCGCCTGGACAAGGAAATCCAGCGCCTGGACGGCGAGGTGAAGCGTGTCGGCGGTAAGCTGGGCAACGAAGGCTTCGTCGCCAAGGCGCCGGCCGACGTGATCGAGAAGGAGCGCGCCAAGCTGGCCGAAGCCGAACAGGCCCTGGCCAACCTGACCGAACAGCGCGCGCGAATCGCCAGCCTGTAACCCCCAACGAGGCCCGCTATTGCGGGCCTCGTTCATTGCATCGCCAGCAGCGCAAGGACCGCCCATGGAAATCAGCAAAACCAAGACCAGCTACTACCGTCGCCTCTACGTCGCCTGGCTGATCGACAGCGGCACCGCCACCAGCGTCCCGGCCATCATGGACGCCACCGGCATGCCCCGCCGCACTGCCCAGGACACCCTGCTGGCCCTGGCCGAGCTGGATATCGATTGCCACTTCGAGCAGGAAGCCGGCGAGCGCAATAATGCCGGGCATTACCTGATTCGCGACTGGGGCGCCATCGACAAGCGCTGGATCGCCGCTAACTTGCATCAGATCAAGGCCATCCTGGGTTACCCCTGACAAACTGCCGCCCCCGCCAGTCACTGGGAGCTCCTGTTTGAACCTCGATCTGCTGATGGTGCTGGGCCTGCTCGTGGCCGCCATCACCCTGTTCGTCCTCAACAAGCCACGCATGGACGTGGTTGCCCTGCTGGTCATAGTCGCCCTGTGGATGAGGTGGCGCCCACCGCGCGCAAGGCACCCTACGCCCTGCTGAGCCTGGCGGTGATGATCTTCCTGATGGTCAGCGGCCTGGTACCCAACGTGATGGCCGCGCTGATCGGCTGCCTGCTGATGGGCGCCTTCCGCTGCATCGACCTGGACAGCGCCTATCGCGCCATCCACTGGCCCACGCTGATCCTCATCGTCGGCATGCTGCCCTTCGCCCAGGCCCTGCAACAGACCGGCGGTATCGACCTGGCCGTGAAGGGGCTGGTCGCCCTGCTCGGCAATGCCGGGCCCTACGCCATGCTCGCCTGCCTGTTCATCGTCACGGCGGTGATCGGCCTGTTCATCTCCAACACGGCCACCGCCGTACTCATGGCGCCGGTGGCCATTGCCACGGCCCAGCAATTGGGGATGTCGCCCTGCCCCTTCGCGATGATCGTCGCCCTGGCTGCTTCCGCCGCCTTCATGACGCCCATCTCGTCGCCTGTGAATACCCTGGTGCTGGGCCCCGGACAGTACCGCTTCGGCGACTTCGTAAAGGTAGGCGTGCCCTTTACCCTGCTGGTGATGATCGTCAGCGTGCTGTTTGTGCCGCTGCTGTTCCCGCTCTAAACCGAGACATTCACGTAACCAACGCCGTTACCCGGTGCGCACGGCGCACCCTACCCCATTGGGCTTCAATGTAAGGGACAACGCTGGAGCCCTTACCATGTACAAGTACCGCCGCCTGCTGCTGGTGGCCCTGTTCCTGGGCCTGTTGCTGGCCGCCTTCCAGCTAAGTGGGCTGCGCGACAACCTGAGCCTGCAGTACCTGCATGACACCCTGCTGGCCCACAAGGGCTGGGGCCTGCTGCTCTTCGCCTTGCTGTTCGCGGTGGGTAACCTGATCCAGATTCCGGGCTGGATCTTCCTCGCCGCCGCGGTGCTCGCCCTGGGACGCCTCTGGGGCGGCCTGACCACCTACCTGGCCGCGACCTTTTCCTGCTGCTGTACCTTCCTGCTGATCCGCTTGCTGGGCGGCAATGCCCTGCGCAATCTGGATAACCGATTGGCACAGCGCATCATCGCCCACCTCCACGAACGCCCGGTGACCGTCATTGCGCTGCTGCGGGTCCTGTTCCAGACCGTTCCGGCCCTCAACTACGCGCTCAGCCTCAGCGGCGTGCGGTTTCGCTACTACCTTGTGGGGACCTTGCTCGGCCTGCCGCTCCCCATCGCCGTCTACTGCCTGTTTTTCGACTACCTGGGGCGAGTCCTGAACCTCACCTGACTGGATGGCATCGCCTGTGGGAAAATGCCGCGTTTCCCTTGCCGACTCTGCCAACATGCCGCAACCATCCAAGCGCCCCCGCCCTGCCAACGCCAAGCCGCCCGCTGCGCCAACCAAGGGGCAATTGCACCCACGCAATCGCCATCAGGGCCGCTATGACTTTCCCCAGCTGATCCAGGGCAGCCCGGAGCTGGCGCGCTTCGTCATCACCAACCCCTACGGCAAGGAGAGCATCGACTTCGCCGACCCGGAGGCGGTCAAGGTGTTCAACCGGGCCCTGCTGCGGCAGTTCTACGGCATCCAGCATTGGGACATTCCCGCTGGCTACCTCTGCCCGCCCATACCCGGTCGCGCCGACTACCTGCACGGCCTGGCCGACCTGCTGGCCGGGGATAACGGCGGGCAGATTCCGCACGGCAAGGGCATCCAGGCGCTGGATATCGGTGTCGGCGCCAACTGCATCTACCCGCTGATCGGCCATAGCGAATACGGCTGGCACTTCACCGGTGCCGACATCGACCAGACAGCCCTTGGTTCGGCGCGCGCGATCATCCAGTCCAACCAGTTGGACGGTGCCATCGACCTGCGCCATCAGCCCCAGCCGAAGCACATCTTCAAGGGTCTGGTCGCGCCCGGCGAGCGCTTCGACCTGACGCTGTGCAACCCGCCCTTCCACAGCTCGCTAGAGGAAGCCACCCGTGGCAGCCAGCGCAAATGGAAGAACCTCGGCAAGCTCGATCCCAAGCGCAAGCTGCCGGTGCTGAACTTCGGTGGCCAGAACGCTGAGCTCTGGTGCGACGGTGGCGAGGTCGGCTTCCTGCAACGAATGGTGGACGAGAGCGTGCAGTTCAAGGAGCAGGTGCTGTGGTTCAGCAGCCTGGTCTCCAAGGGCGGCAACCTGCCCGGCATGGAAGCCCGCCTGCGCCGCAGCGACGCCATGGAAATCCGCGTGCTGGAGATGGCCCAGGGCCAGAAGCAGAGCCGCTTCGTCGCCTGGACCTTCCTCGATGCCGCGCAGCGCGAAGCCTGGCGCAAGGAACGCTGGTAGTGATGGAGGTGGGCTGAAGCCCACCCTGCACCAAGCCTCGGCGTCCGTTGTGGGAGCAATTTCAATCGCGAATGAATTCGCTCCCACAGTGATTGCCCGATCTACGCCCCCACCGCGAAGCAGGCATCCAGCCGGCTGTAACCCATGCCCACACCCTTGTGCACCTTGAGCTGCACCGGGATACGCTCCTTCAGTGCCTCCACGTGGCTGATCACCCCGATCATCTTGCCGCTGGCATTCAACGCATCCAGGGCATCGAGGGCGACTTCCAGCGTCTCGCCGTCGAGGGTGCCGAAGCCTTCGTCGAGGAACAGCGAGTCGATGCTGGTCTTGTGGCTGACCAAGTCCGACAGGGCCAGCGCCAGCGCCAGGCTGACCAGGAAGCTCTCGCCGCCGGAGAGGGTCTTGCAGTCACGGACGATGTCGGCCTGCCAGGTGTCCACCACTTCCAGTTCCAGTTCGCCGCCCTGGCGCCGCGCCAATTGGTAGCGCCCATGCAGGCGTTGCAGCTGGAGGTTGGCCAGGTGCACCAAATGGTCGAGGGTCAGCCCCTGGGCGAATTTGCGGTACTTGGCACCGTCAGCCGACCCCACCAATCCATTGAAGCGTTGCCAGAGGTCGTACTCGGCCTCCTGGCGGGTGATTTCAGCGAACAACGCCTGCTGACTCTGCCGCCGCTGCTCGTCGCCGCTGAGTTGGGCACGCAGTTCGCCCTGCCGTTGGCTGAGCTCACGCATCCGCTCGCCCAACACCTGCCATTCGGCCTCCAGCCGCTCGCGGTCCAGCTCGCTCTGGGGCGCAGCCTGTAAGCGCTCAGCCTGCTTGCCGGCGTCAGCCAACAGGGCCTCGGCATCGCTGAGATCGCGCTTGAGCCGCTGCTGCAGGTCCTGCAATGCGGTGCGTTCGGCATCGTCCAGCAGCGCCGCAAGGAAGGCCGCTTCGTCAGCGAAGGGGCTGACGGACAACCCCTGGCGCCAGGCGTCCAGTTGCAACTGAAGCTGGTGGCGAGCCTCCTGGGCCCGCTGGCTCTGGCTCTGCTCGGTGCCTTTCAGCTGGTTGAGGCGTTGCTGGGTGCTCTCCAGTTCGGCCTGCACCGCGGTCAGCGCGGCCTGAGGATCGTCCGCCGGTGCCAGTGGCGCCTGCGCGGGCTGCCCGGAAGCCTGCCAGCGTCCCAGCCAGAGACGTGCCTGCTCGCGGGCGATGCCAAAGGCGTGTTGCTGGTCGCGAAGTTGACCGTCCAATTGCTGGCTGGCGGCCTGGTCCTGCTGCCACTGCAACCATTCGGCCTCGCGCTCGGCCAGCCAGGCTTCCCCGGCCTCCGGCAAGCTGTAGCCCATTAGCGCCAAACTGGCCGCCAGGTGGTCGCGAGCTTCGCGCTGCTGGTTGTCCAATTGCTCCAGACGCTGGGCGCTGGACGCCTCCTGCTGACGCAAGCCGGCCTGCTCCTGCTCCAGCAGGGCCAACTGACTGCCACGCTCCTGCAGCGACTGGTCGCGCTGCTGGCGCTGCTCACGAGCACTGCTCAGCGCCGCCTTGAACTGGTCCAGGCGCGCCAGGCGCGCCTGCAAGGCCTCCAGCTGTTCGGCATGCGTCTGCCGCTCAGCCTGCAAGGCGACCAGGTCCGGCAATTGCAAGTCGAGCGCTTGGCACACCTGGCGCCAACGCTCGACGCACTCGCGCTGCTCGACCTCGGTGCCTTGCAGGGTTTCACCGAGCTGGGCGATCTGGGCATCCAGTGTAGCCAGGCGCTGGCTCAGGGTTTCACCCTGCTGGCGTACTTCGTCCTGCGCCACCTTGCAGCCTTGCAGTGCCTGCTGGGTAGCCGAGAGATTGAGTACCTGGTATTCGGCAATGGCCGGGTGCTCGTGGGAACCACACAACGGGCAGGCTTCGCCCGGCTGCAGTGCGACGCGATAGGCCTCCAGTTGCTGGATGCGCTGCTCCTGCTCGAGCAGCTTTTCCTTGTCGGCGATCTGTTGCTTGAGCTCGGCGAAGCGACGACGCAGGGCGTCGCGCTGCTCGGAAAGGGACCCGTGCTCATCCAGCAGGGGTTGACGTTGCTCACGGGCGCGAGCCTGTCGCTCGGCCAACTGCCGACGCTGCTGGGACAACTGCTCTAGGCGCTCCAGATGCCCGCCCCGCTCCAGAAGCTGTTGCCACTGGGCACGCAGGGCGGCATCGTCCTGCCCGGCGAGCAGGTCGTCCAGCAGTCGTTGCGCTTCGATCTCGGCTTGCTGAGCCTGGCCCTGCTCGGACTGGGCGATGCCCTGGGTCGCTCGGGCCTGCTCCAGACGTGCCTCCAGCAGTTCTCCCTGGCGTTTCAGCTCGCTCTGGCCACGTTGCAACTCAGCCAGGTCGCGCAGGCGTCGGGTCTGGGCAGAAATTTCGGCCTTCCAGCCCCCCAGGTGCTCGCCCAGACGGGACCTCTGCGGATGGGCAGCCAGGCGCTGCTGCAGGGCTTGTTGCTCGGCCTGAAGGCCTTCAAGGGCCTGATGCCGGGCCTGCACCCACTGCTCGCCCAGTTGAGCGCCCTGCCAAAGCTGGTCCAGGATGCGTTCGGCCAGGGTCTGCAGCTCATGGCGGGTCACCCGCAACTCGCTTTCGCCCTGGTTCAACTGCTGCTGGGCCCGTTGCCAATCGCGGTGCAACGGCACCAACTGGGTGGCCGGCTCGCTTGCGGCGAGGCGCGCCAGCTGCGGCTGGGCCTGCTCCAGCGCTGCACGGGCAGCCAGGCCCTGCTGCTCAGCGCCTTTTTGGCGGGCCAGGGCGGCATCCAGCTCATCGCGCCACTGGCGCTGGCGTTGCACGTCAGCCTGACGCACATGCAGCTGCTGCGCGTCGCCGGCCAGGGTTTCAGCCTCCTGCTGCAAGACCGCGCGGGCCTCGTCGCCCAGCAGCTCCACGCCGTCTGCGCGGGCGCGCAACTGGTCCAGCCCGGCCTTCACTTCGCGGGTCCGCTCGAACACCCGCTGGGAGATGCGCCCGTAGATTTCGGTGCCCGTCAGTTCTTCCAGCAGCTCGGCGCGCTGGTTGGCATTGGCCTCCAGGAAAGCGGCGAACCCCCCCTGGGCCAGCAGCATGGATTTGGTGAAGCGCTCGAAGTCGAGCCCGGTCAGGCTCTCGGTCAGCTTGAGCTTGTCGTTGATCTTGTCGGTGAGGATTTCGCCATCCAGCACTCGCGCCAGTTCCACCTTGGGGGGCTGCAGGCCGCCATCGGCCTTGTCGCGAGCCCGACGCTGGCTCCAGAAGGCGCGGTAGGCCACGCCCTTCACCTCGAACTCCACCTCCGCCAGGCAGTCGGCGGTGTGGCGGGTCATCAGCTCGTTGATGCTGGCGGACACCGTGCCCATGCGCGGCGTGCGGTGGTAGAGAGCCAGGCAGATGGCATCGAGCAGCGTGGTCTTGCCGGCACCGGTAGGGCCAGTGATGGCGAACAGACCGCTGCTGGCGAAAGGTTCGCCGGTGAAGTCGATCATCCACTCGCCCTTGAGCGAGTTGAGGTTCTTCAGGCGCAGGCTGAGGATTTTCATGCCTGTTCCTCCTGCAGCCCGGCCAGCACCTCACGGTGCAACCCCTGGAGATGCTTGCGCAAGGTGTCATCCAGCTCCTCGCCCTCCAGGCGCTTGTCCAGCACCTCTTCCGGGTTCAGCTCATCCAGCGTCTCCCGTGCCTCGCTCTGCAAGCCCGGCTGGGTATTGCCGCGCTCGCGGCGGATGCGCAAGACCTCCACCGGTAACCCCTTACAGAGGGCTACCAGGCGCGTCTGCAGGTCGTTGAGGTAATCGTCCGTGCTGATCTGCACTTCCAGCCAGACCGGCCGCTCCGGAGTTCCCTCACGCGCCACCCGGGCCAGTTGCTCAGGCAGGTCCGCCAGGCTTCCACGCAGTGAGTGCAAGGCTTGAAAGCGCGGTACCGGCAGCGCCTCGATCTTGTGCAGACCGATGCTGTCCAACTCCACCAGCAGCACTTCCTTCTGCTGCAGCGCCTCGTCGAAGGACAGCGGAATGGGCGAACCGCAGTAGCGGATGTGTTCCAGGCCACCGACCTTCTGCGGCCTGTGGATATGTCCGAGGGCAATGTAGTCCGCCGCGGGGAAAGCGCTGGTGGGGAAGGCTTCCAGCGCACCGACGTAGATTTCCCGTACCGACTCGCTGGCACTGGCGCCCACGGTGGTCAGGTGGCCGGTGGCGACGATGGGCAGGCCGCCGCCCAGTTCGACGCGTCGCTGCCCGGCCAGGGCGAAGAGCTGCTGGTAGTGATCCTGGATCGCCTGCTGCAGGGACAGCTGCTTGTCCGCCGCGCTCTGCCCGGCCTGGCTCTGCAGCACGTCGCGCGGGCGGATGAAGGGAATGGCACAGAGAATGGCGCCCGGCTCACCCGAACGGCGCTTCAGCACCAGCAATTGTTCGTCCAAGTCAGTCCCCACCGACGGCACCACTCGCGTATCCAGTTGCGCCAGCAGGGTACGGCTTTCGCCGAGCATAGCCACCGAGTCATGGTTGCCGCCCAGTACCACCAGGCTGGCGCCGGTATCGCGCAGTTCGACGATGAACTGGTTGTATTGCTCACGGGCGTAGCTGGGCGGCGCCCCGGTGTCGAACACGTCGCCGGCGATCAGCACCGCATCGATCTGCCGCTCGCGCACCTGTTCGATCAGCCAGCGGCAGAAGGCCTGGTGCTCGGCCTGGCGGGTCTTGCCCATGAAGTGCTGGCCCAGGTGCCAGTCGGAGGTATGGAGAATGCGCATCGGGAACCACATCGGCGGAACGGAAATGCCGGCAACCCTGTCATTTCCTGGACGGCCTGGCAACCGCAGAGCCGCTATCCTTCCCAGCATTCGCTGCAGACAAGGACTGACATGCAACGCCTCTTTCGCGACATCAAGATCATGCTGCTGGCCAACCTCTGGCTGATCCCGGTGATGGCGGCCCTGGTGGGCGCCCTCTTCTACTTCGTCGCCCCGCCGCCGCCCATGCACGCGCGGCTGGCCACCGGCAGCCCGTCCGGCGGTTACCACGCCTTCGGCGAGAAGCTCAAGGCGGAACTGGCCAAGCGGGGGTTCGAGCTGGAGCTGGTGCGCAGCACTGGCTCTCGGGACAACCTGGCCAAGCTGCAGAGCGGCACGGTGGAAATCGCCCTGGTGCAGAGCGGCCAGGAACTCACCCTGAACCAGAAGGCACGCGAGCGACTGCATGGCCTGGGCGTCATGTATCAGGAGCCGCTCTGGTTGTTCAAACGCAAGGAACTGCAGATCGACAGCATGGCCGACCTGCTGCCGCTGCGAGTGGCCATCGGCGCGGAAAACAGCGGCACCCGCTCGGTCAGCGATGCGATCCTCGGCGCCAACCAGATCACCTCCGAACGCTACCCGCCGCAATGGCAACCCGTGAGCGGCACCCCGGCCGCCAGCGCCCTGCTGACCGGCGAACTGGATGCGGGATTCTTCCTCGGGCCAGCGGAAAGTGCCGTCGTGCAACGCCTGGCGGCCAGCCCCGAACTGGACCTGTTCAGCCTGCGCCGCAGTGCGGCCTACCGTGCGCGCCTGCCCTATCTGACCAGACTCGAAGTCGGCGAAGGCTTGCTCAACCTGGCCAGCAACAGCCCCTCCCAGGACATCCGCACCCTGGCGCCGGTGGCGACCCTGGTGGCCAATGACGAATTCCACCCCTCGCTCACGCCGCTGATACTCGAAGCCGCCCGCGAGGTGATGAAGAACGGCACACTGCTCGACCCACCCGGCATCTACCCCAGCGCCAAGCCGCAAACCCTCTCGACCCTGGACGAAGCCGACTACTACTACGAGAAGGGCCTGCCGATCCTGCAGCGCTACCTGCCCTTCCGCATCGCCTCCCTGGCGGACCGTTACATCATCCTGCTGATCCCGCTGCTGGTGATCATGATTCCGCTGTCCAAGGCGGTGGGCCCCATCTACCGCTGGCGCATCCGCGCGCGCATCTACCGCTGGTACAAAGACCTGCGCGAGATCGATCGCAAGCTGGGCAAGGACACTCCGCCGGAGCAACTCGCCGCCGAGATCGAGCAACTGGAGAAACTCGAGCAGCGCCTGGCCAGGGTGGAGGTGCCGCTCTCTTACTCCAACGAGCTGTACGACCTGCATATGCACCTGCGTTATGTGATCGAACGGCTGCAGGCGGTACAGAGACGGCAGGCAGCCGAGGAGCAGGTCGGGTAAACTGGCGCACTTTTCCTGCCGGCGCGCCACGCGCCGGATGTGCCCCTGAGAGCGAAGATCCATGCCCATCCGCCACTGCATCGTTCACTTCATCGACAAGAAGCCCGACGGCAGCGCCGCCGCGCTGCATGCCCGGGATAGCGAACTGGGCGAGTCCCAGGCCATGGAAAACCTCCTGGCCGACCTCAACGACAGCTACAACGCCAAGCAAGGCAAGGCCTGGGGTTTCTTCCATGAAGAATCCGGCGCCTATCCCTTCAGCGGCTGGTTGAAGGAATACCAGGATGGCGCCCGCGACTTCACCGCCTTCAGCCGTCAGGCCGTCGAGCACCTGCAGAAACTGATGGAAGAGTCCAACCTCTCCACAGGCGGCCATGTGCTCCTCGCCCACTACCAGCAAGGTATGACCGATTACCTGGCCATTGCCCTGCTGCACCATAGCGAAGGCGTCGCCGTGACCGACTCGCTGGAAGTAGCCCCGGCCAAGCACCTGGACCTGGGTCAGCTGCACCTGGCCGCGCGCATCAACCTGTCCGAATGGCAGAACAACCAGCAGTCCAGGCAGTACATCTCCTTCATCAAGGGCAAGAACGGCAAGAAGGTGTCGGATTACTTCCGCGACTTCATCGGCTGCCAGGAAGGCGTCGACCCGCCGAGCGAAACCCGCACCCTGCTCAAGGCCTTCAGCGACTTCGTGGAAAGCGAGGACCTGGCCGAGGAGCAAGCCCGCGAGAAGACCAAGACGCTGGTCGACTACGCCACCACCCAGGCCAAGATGGGCGAGCCGATTACCCTGGACGAGCTGTCTGGCCTGATCGACGAAGACCGTCCGCGCGCCTTCTACGAACACATCCGCAACAAGGATTACGGCCTGTCTCCGGAAATTCCGCCGGACAAGCGCACCCTCAGCCAGTTCCAGCGTTTCACCGGCCGAGCCGAAGGCCTGTCGATCAGCTTCGAGGCGCACCTGCTGGGCTCGAAGATCGAGTACGACGAAAGCCGCGACATGCTGATCATCCGCCAGTTGCCGACCCAGCTGAAGGATCAGCTGAAACGGCGCAAGGACTGAGAATGGCAATACCCGGCAGATGCCGGGTTTTGTTTTTCGTGTGGGCGTCTCTCAACGCGCTTCGATGCGGAATCCCAGTCGCGGGAAGTGCACATGCACCACGCCGACGCGCTCGTCCTGGCGGCACAGGATGATCTCCTCGCAACCAACGAACACCAGCTCACCTTCCACCGGATCGACGCCATAGTCCGTGGCCGCCACCGCCACCTTCTGGCCAGGCGCGAAGCCGTTGGGGTCGACGAAGTCTTCAACGGGCAGCGCCGCCGGAGCGGAGTTGCGCGCGATCTCCACCGCTTCGCTGGAAGCCAGCTCGCACGGTGCACCATGACCGAAGCCCAGCACGCGTCCCAGCCAGGCGGTCACCTCCGGGTAGTTGTCCACCAGCGGTGCGGTCACCGGGGTGCCCTTGAGGAACCACAGACAGTGCGCCAGGGAAAAGTCGGCGATGGACGCTTCACCGAAGAGGAAATCGCCCTCGCTGCGCGCCAGTTGCTGTTCGGCACGCGCCATGATGGCCGGCCAGTTGTGCCTGGCCTGCTCCAACGGCAGGCGCGTCAGGCTGCCGCCACTGAACAACCCGGCGCGGTCGGCCATGAAGGCTTTTACGGCTTCCGGTGGCAGCCTGCCAAAACGTACCGCCGCCGATTCCGGCTGGAACACCAGGGACACGGCGTGCTGGAACACCACCGAGTCCACCCACAGGGCAAAGCTGGCAACGTTGAGTTCCTGGCCTTCCGGGAAGAACGCCGGCGTCGCCTTTTCCGCTTCCAGCCGGCGAGCGATCAGCGCGGTATCGCAATAGACATCGGCCCCGACCTGCAACACCGGCG